>JBEKSC010000022.1:0-47458 GCA_049517415.1 Bathyarchaeia archaeon | reverse complement strand
CGGGAACGGAGATGGACCATCTCGGATTCTGGGTTGATGATGTTGACCGAACTTACGCTCAGCTGATCAGAAAGGGCGCTAGAAATGCCGTAGCACCATTCTCGAATGGCGGAGAAAGACTCGCGTACGTGAAGGATCCTGACGGCATTTGGATTGAGTTCTTCAGAACAGACAAACGGAAGAAAAAATCTCGTCGCAATCCGAAATAATCCAATCTCTTCCCATCGCTCGAATTCGCGCTACTCATTCCCTCTTTTTCCAACTTACTAGCCAAATGCGAGAACGCATAAGGCCAGGCGAGGGAGTCTATTCTAAAATACGGTGGAGCCCCGGGCGGGACTTTCAGCGATAGCACGATCGCTTTTGAACCCGCGGCCTTCGCCTCTTTGTGAATTCGTACCAAGGCGGCGCTGTTGGCGCTTTATTTCTACCAGGCTGAGCCACCGGGGCTTCGCGAACTGCCCCTATGTACAACTTCGCTAAATAGATGCTGAACTCAGAACAAGTCTCCAAAAACCGTTAGAAATTCATTCGATATATTTCATGGGACGCCAGCTACTGGACTCTGAACGTCTCATGAGATATTCAAGAATTCGAAATAAAGGCTGATGGTGCGCAGTGTTTAGACGTTAACCAAGAACTACCCTTTGCGTCTATTCTAGATGACCTTCTCAGGATCAAACGACTGCAAAAGCGCGACACTTTCCCAAGATTCTTTCGCTGCACGCTTACGTGATTCTTCATTGTTCCGAAGTGATTTGCAATCAGTGCCATTGGTGAAAAGCAAGTATTACCGGTCGGCTGGTTCACACCTCGAAGCACCTCGTTGAAATATTCGGTGCAAATGACTATCTTTTGCGTCAAGAAATGGTATGATTAGGGTTTTATCATTCACCAATTTGACAATGCTTATCCAAACGCTTAAGTGCTTTCACGACGGCACGGTATTCCCGAGTTAATTCAACTAAAGGAGGCTAATTAGGAAAATGGTCAAGAAATGCCCATCATGCGGCTACAATAACCGCGACGACGCAGCATTCTGTTCAAGTTGTGGATCCTCAGTCGGTGGGTCAGTGGGGCCAATAGGGCCAGCACTCAAACCAGTCCCTTCAGTCCGCGTTGTGACTCCCGTCAGCCCGGGCAACCCAATCAGGGTTCCGGCACCCGGCCAATGCTACTATCACCCTAACCTACCCGCCGTCTACGTCTGTAACCGATGTGGAAGATCAATTTGCCGCGACGACTCCAAGGCCTACATGGACCTAGTACTCTGCCCGCAGTGTTACCAAGGCGTTGTACCAATGGTAGCAGCCCCGCAAATGCAACAACCACCTATGCAAATGCAACAACCACCTATGCAAATGCAACAACCACCTATGCAAATGCAAATGGGACCCCCACCTATGCAGATGGGACCACCTCAGGCTTTCATGGGGCCGATGCCACCATACTACCAACCGTCCCCGCCGAGAGCGCTATGGGGATTCATACTAGCAATGCTTGCAGGTATCCTCGTAATCCTTAACGCAGCAGCTTTGCTCTCACCTAGTTTCTACAGCTTATGGACCGGCATCTTCTTCTGGTTGCCAGCTGTTGGCCCGCCGAGCCTAACGTTTGCGATAGGCGCGATTATCGGGCTCATACTGGTAATCGGATCGATACTGATGCTGCTAGGGTACGGTACAATTGGAAGCATCGTAGTGTTTCCGTTGGCGGTCCTGAGCCTGTTGATCGGCGGAGGGTTTGTGGCCGGATTCGTTTTGGGCGTGCTGGGCGGAATACTCGGCATGCTCGGACGCTAGGGCCAAAAGGAAGATTCCCCTTTTTTGTTTCCTTCCGATTTCTGGGCGTAGGCCTTGGCCTATGTGAGCATAGGCTAGGCTTTTTCTTCTCTATGCTTTTCAGTCTAATAGAAAGTCCACGACGCGGCCAGAACGATGTATTATCTGTCCAAGGAGTATGTCCCTTCTCGAAAGCAAAGGATTAGCCTCTATTCGATAAATAGAGACTCCTGAGAAAAACCTGACTGCCTTATGCTTTTGCAAAGAAGAACGCTGTGGGCCCTACAGATTCCTGCCACTCTTTCGCTGCACTCTCTGACTTTTCGATTTCACTTTTCTATAGTGTTTGCTGAGACTGTTACCGCATAATTTGGTTCAATTCACCTAGACAAGCGGTACGGACTGAACCCGACGTAAAACCATGCCCAACCTATGACTGCCCGGTCATCATACCAAATGAAGTCAATGTGCATTTTAGAACTGAACGTTGGCTTCATCGCGGCCCATGACATTACCTTGAGAACTACTTCCTTCTTCTCACCTTCCTAGCGCGTGTTCTACGGCGCCGCGTGGTCCTCCTCCTCGTTGGAGGCCTTGCTTTTCTGAGGGATGAGTTGTATATCACAGCTCCAATCGCGACAAGCGCTACTACGTATGCTGTGATGTGTAACAGAAGTTGCGGAGGCTGGACATTCAGGCTTTGCTCGTCGAACTGAATAACAGCGCCTGACGGAAGCTGCGCGTACAGTTGTGTCGTAACTTTGTGTTCTCCCATAGGAAGTGGTTGATTATTGAGGTTCAAAATTGCTCCGTAGATTCCAAACCCGAAATATGATCCATGCATCGTCGCCTCGGGGGCTCCATTCGAATCGTAGATTTGTACGGTGAATGTGGCGTTATCTATAGGTTCGCCTTCGTAGATTAGAGCTTGAGAAAGAATCCTAGCTTGGCTTCCGCCAATTCGCGATCCAAAGGCTTCCTGCCCTTGAACGACGTAAAAGACCTCGCGATTACCAGGTTGATCAGATCGTAATTCAACCCCTGACCCTTGTACGAACTTTGCCAACGTAAACGCGCCCGAAGATTCTAGCGCTCCCGTCAACATCAATGCGAGAGGGTCGTTCGTAATGGGTAATCGGTTAGCGGGTAGGGCAAATGCGTTCGCAATTGCGTCTACTTCAAAGCGATTGGAATCACGCAAGGATATGTTGATTGTTCGGCCGTCCACTTCACTAATACTCTTGATTTCATTCAGGGTTGAGTAGAGTGGCGTAGATGGGATCATATTTTTGATCATCCAATCGAGAGTTGCAGCCAAGTCATGCGCTGTTATGGAGCTGCCGTCTTGAAATTCCAGTCCGTCGCTGAGACCAATTGTAAGATTCGTAGAGTTATCACTCATTTGCCACTGATCGACCAATCCAGGTTGTGGCGAACCGTCTCCACCATGCGTTAGCAGCGGTTCAGTTATGAGCCTCAGTGTCAGCGAGTCTGCGGGTGCTAGAACCGTTGCCGGGTTTAGATCAGTCAAACCTGACACCTCACCAATCCTGACGAGACCTACCCCCGTCATGTTCGTGATTGTCGCGGCAATACTATCCTGTATGCTCCCCGTGATTGGAGGTATCTGCGGAAAACTCCTCTGCGTCACGATGAGCAGGCGCTTAGAGTAAACCGGGATGGCTGGAACATCTAAGCTGAGTTCTTCCTGACACCTTAAGGCGGCTATTTTGGCAGAGGCAGGATCGGATGATGTCATTAACTGCTTTGAGCATTCGTCAAAAGTTGAGTTGTGGTATCCAACCAGATTCGTCGAGTACGGTGCGGGAGATATGTCGTTTATTCCGGCGAAAAGATCGTGGAGCCAGGTGGGTGAGGCCCCCGCAGATTCAGTATCGATATATAAGTCAAAAGAATATGCTACTTTCACTTGCGAGTTGAAGTCGAAGTCAGTTCCGGGGAAACTGATTATTGGTAGGCCTATCGATCGCATATCCTGGGCGAATAGGTTTGCAGCAGCAACTGCTTGCGGGTCGCTCAATTTGCTGAAAATAAACATGGTGCGTAGCCGTTGGCCTGTGAACGGATTCATTCTCACCCCACTGGACGATTGAACGAATCCGATGCTATCCAGGAGTTGAGAGGCTTTACCTGGGTTGTATAGGTACGAGTCAATTAACTCGTTCCGCCACCCCAGAGTCGCGTAGGCAGATGAGAAGAGGCCTGGGGTTAGAGTTTCTCCGTAACCAACAAGCACATCATTCAGTACGCGCTCCCGGTCGAACCCGTACAGCATGGCCTGTCGGAAGACTGAGTTGTTGAGCGGAGGGTTTCGTAGGTTCAAACCGATGTATGTAAATCCGAAGTTGCCTATTGGCACGACGTTCAGGTTGGAGTTGTTCTTTAGCTGCAATAGCGTTTCTGGTGAGGGGTTTTCGATAGGTGCCATATCCACTTCGTCGTTCGTAAGGGCCTGGACTAATGCGGTGGTCGATGGATAGGATTGGATGATTACGCTGCGTGTTGTTGAGCGGTATGGGAGGTAGACTACCGCTTCTCCTACGAGGATCAAAATAATGATTAACGCGATGAAAAGAACTTGAGTCTTCTGTCTCACCTTAAACCATCTCGACATTCAAGGTGTAGTTCTCCGGATAACTCGCAAATGAGCCGCCGAAAAGCACGTTGTGTAACACAAGAAAGTATAATCCTGGCCGTATGCCTGAAGCTGCGATTTCCTCTGCCGGGCCGCCAGTGTTCGTGTACCAGTGGAACTTTCCGCTCCCAACGTAGAGGCTCGAAGGGTATTCAGAGGAGGCTACCAGAAACCCCGCGGGCCCCGTCAAATGTTCTTGAATAAGAGTTTGAGGGTCAGACCAGGATAAATGAACCTTGAGCTCGTTCACGCCGGGCGGAACGATAATTGCGAAGGTTCGCCAGTCCCCGGCCTCATAACGCCATGACCAATCGAAAGCCCCATAGACTGCGAAATTAACGTACGGCGTCTTCTCTGGCGGAGAAGATAACCCATACGTTCCTCCGACGACAATTGGGATCACAACGGACACTGGGATAACGGTTTCAGTTCCGTTGTCGGATACGGCGATTAGCCCACCGTAGACCCCGGGGCCTGTACCCAGTGGAACGGTTAGTGTTGCTGTGAGAGAATTATGCGAGGTTGAAAGCTGGGTTATCCAGTTCCACGAGGATCGCGTGTAGTATCGGAAGACCAATTCGAACGCGATTTTCGAGGCTGATCCCTGTTTGACGATTCTGACCTCCGGGACTCCGCGGAACTTTGTTAGTGGCTGCCCAACAATTAACTCAGAGGTTGTGCCGTACGGTGCGCCGTTAGTGATTCTGCTAATATGCCCTGCAGGATCGAAATTCGTGTCGTACATTTGCGCTAGGAGAAGATTACTGTAGCTCCAACTTGTTGCATTGGCGAAATCTGAGAAATGGTATACGACTGTGACCTTCATGAGGTCTGCGTTGGTTGGAATCGTGTATATCGGTACCTGGATCCACGTAACGTTAGAATTCGCCGTATACCGCGATGTAGTTGAGGATATGAGTGTGTATGCATAGGCTTGCGCTGACGGTTTGTTCGCGTTCTGTATGTCGAAAGTTGCGATCTCTGAAGTGCCCGGCTGTGCTACTCCAGCGTACCAGTTAGCTGACACGCTACTCGTGGTTGGAATTGGAGTCTGTAGATTCATCGCCCACGACTCAGAGAGCAGTTTCCTAACGGAATCCCAAGTAGCTGGCGAGTATAGGTAGAATCTGGTTGGGAGACGGCTGTCGTGACCCTCTGCCGCTGCAGCGACAGCATCCCAGACGTTGACCCTTCCCGACCCCTGTGTGAATTGATCGTATGAGAGATCTGTGGCACCACTGGCCAGAATGGCTTTTACAAGGTCCGGGGCGGGTGTCAAGCCTCCGTGAGTGTTTCGATATTCTTCTATAACCAACGCTACGGCTCCAGCGGTGACAGGTGTGGCCATACTCGTTCCGCCAAATGTTGTGTAAGCGTTGGTCCCGTTACCGTAGCCGGTAAATGTCGATTGATCAGCAAATCCGAACGCCCCCACATCCACTACATCCGGCTTTGGCTCACCGATTGATGTTGGTCCGCGTGCGCTCCATGGAACAACCTCGTCATAGCTGCCCTCGATCTCATGTGCTACCCGCAAGGCAGGCTGAGCTCGGTAGGCGTAATTCGTTGACGCACCTACTGTTATTGGGAGCGTTGCGGCTCCGGGCGATGCCACCGTACCGTAGCCGAATCCACCGTTGCCTGCCGCGAAGAGCATTACAACGCCGGGGTAAGCAGGGTTGAGATAATGCGGGATGGTTAATGCGTCGGCTAATTGACTCATTGAGTCGAGACCGAAAGTTGAACCTAGGTCTTGAATTGGATCTGAATCTCCCCAACTATTGCTTATGATATCAGCCCGATGCATTCCTGTGTATTTGAAACTGAAATCATTCGGATCCCAGTCGAATCCTGCCGCGTAGTACCATGCGAAGGTTATGTCCCCAATCCAGAGAGCTTTCACTCCCATCACCTTTGC
The DNA here is from genome assembly GCA_049517415.1 of Bathyarchaeia archaeon. Taxonomy (GTDB): domain Archaea; phylum Thermoproteota; class Bathyarchaeia; order 40CM-2-53-6; family 40CM-2-53-6; genus FEN-987. The sequence goes on along the minus strand of JBEKSC010000022.1, from coordinate 41,103 downwards.
TGCTGGTGCAACGCCAGGCAACGTGAGTAAAGTCCCGTTTTGGTAGATATCTCGCTTCAGGATTCCACGTGAAGCTGCATTCGATGCAGTGCTCGTTCCATGGCTTTCGTAATCGAAAAAGACATTGATGAAATTCCCGTTGGGATCGATTGGGGGAAGCAAAGCGAAATTCTTTCCGGTGTATCCGCCAAGATCAATTCCGTAGGAGAGTAAGCCTGCGCTGAACACTGGAACACCAGTGTTGTTTGGATCGAAGAATATCAGGTCGTTTCCTGGTGTTGCCGTGTGTGGTTTTTCGTCGGCGAAACCATGGTCGTTCCAAACGGGTTGGGGAGAAGGCCAGGTGAGGTTAAGGCCAAGCGGTTGCGAGGCTTTTGCATTCAGACTGTCCCGGTAGTTTAGTAGGAAATTGTAGTATGCTGTGGACATATCCACTACGACGGTGTCATATACCCCCGACTGATGGGCATCAACAACTACTACAGGGAAGTCGAGGTTAACGGTTCCCCCTGAAACTACATCTGAAATTTCCTCGCTCAGGATTCCGAAGTGATAATTTCCTGACTTTGAGAAAACGGTGGGAGCTACGTAATTGTAGAGCAACCGTACCTTATCAATCTGCGGCTGACTGGGGTTGGTGTTGAGGTAGCTAGAAGCGTTCCAAACGCTAACAACTTTCCCAGCGGTGGTGAGGACGTTACCGAAACGAGTTACGGTTAAGTTTGTGATCGCAAAGCTCTGCCCGTCAGCATCGAAAGAGATCGCCTGGCCCACATCGTTTCTCGCGACCGCATCCATCAGATCAGGTATGGTGAAATCAGTTCCCGTGTCCACGATAGCAATTGTAACCCCATTTCCTGAAATCCCAAGCTGGTTCACTCGATCAGCGCCAATAACCTGTCTAACCTTGAACATGTCCGTCGCCAAATGTTGACTGTAAACCTCTGAGTCATTCATTTGCTCGGAGCCCAGCTTCACGTCCTGAAAAATGTAGGAGACGGCGGGCAACGAAGCAAGAGGCAAGAGCGAATTAACACTAGCAGTTCCATAAACAGCGAATGGCGAATGGGAAGGTCCAACCGTGAACTTAGCCGACAAGTACCTTGCAACATCCCCTACGGCATAGCCGGGGTTAAGGCGCACGAAGACGAAAACCGAACTTCCCTGAACTCGTAAACCCGGTTGCTGAACGCCCTCAATGCGCATTATCAGAGTCGGGTCCAGTTTACCGAGCGTCCTTTCCGATCCAACGACCTGAAAAGACCCAATTAATCCGATGAAGAATATGGCGAGGACTAGCAATGCCAATGCTTTCGCGTGCAAACTAATCAGATTTAGGCGAAACGCTTCAAACTATAATTTTACTCTATTGGTACTTCTAGCCCGCCAGCAAGCTAAACCTTGCCGTGCGGCTTTTCTTTCAATACGTCTCTAATCGATGATGCAATAGTCCCAGCGCCACTCGTTTCTTTTGTGTGAGTTCATGAAAGACGTTTCTAATGTGCCCTCGTTGGTTAGTCCGTGCTCACGCTGGCTCAAGCGACCGAGCGAGTTCATTTTGGATACGCAGAAAATCCTCGTGGCGGATAACGACTATACACGGTGGACGTCAACGGCGGAAGTTTTGAAGTACCTTGAATTGAAGGGTAAAGAAGTTTGCACAGTCATCGCGACCAAACAAAATTGATCATTCGGTACCGTGAAAGATAAGAGACCAACAACTGATACGTATCTAATCCCCGACTCAAGATGACCGAAAACATAAGAGCATGGAACCAGATTTGCGCATCATAATCATAGGTTTCGGGACAGTTGGCAGATCGTTTGCGGAAATAGTTCAAGAGCGTTCGGAATCGTTGAGAAGGCTGTACGGCATTGCACCACAAGTTGTCGCCATCGTGGACCGAGGAGGCGCAATTATCGACGAGAAAGGTGTGAACATATCGGAGGCCCTTTCGAAACGCAATTCACACGAATCCGTCGCGCAACACAGAACGCTCGGCCATCAAGGAGTGGGCGCCCTCGATGTCATCAAGACGGTAGAAGCTGATGTCCTCTTAGAACTGACTCCCACCAACGTGACTGATGGAGAACCGGGACTTACACATATAGAGTCGGCGCTAAAGAATGACCTGAACGTTATCACCACGAACAAGGGGCCGCTGGCAGTGGCAATGCCAGCCCTACTTGAACTTGCTCGCTATCAAGGTGTGGACTTCAGGTTCAGTGGCACAGTTGGAGGGGGCACACAACTCCTGAAGTTCGCAAAGGAATGCTTAGCCGGAGATCGAGTACTATCTGTTGAAGGAGTTTTGAACGGCACGACAAACTACATCCTCACACAAATGTTCAAGGAAGGAGTCAGCATGAGCCACGCACTCAAAGAGGCACGTGACTTCGGATATGCCGAGGCCGATCCCAGATTTGACATTGATGGAATCGACACGGCAATAAAACTGGTCATTATCAGCAACTGGGTGATGGGGGGAAGTGCCTCCATCCGCGATGTGATGATCGAGGGCATATCATCCGTCACATTCCAAGAGATAGAAGAATCCAAGAGACAGAACAAGGCGATAAAATTAGTTGGTTCGACGAAGGACTACAAGTTGTCAGTTCGGCCGAGAGCAATCTCTCTTAGTAATCCTCTGTGCGTGGACGGCATATTGAACGCTGTTTTGTTCAAAACCGAATTAGCCGGCGAGATCACGCTTTGTGGCCGTGGGGCAGGCGGTAGAGAGACGGCAAGCTCGGTTCTGCGCGACCTTATCGACATAAAGAAAAGACTTGCGATGTGAGAAGATCCAACCTTGCGATACGTAATGAAATTTGGGGGATCCTCACTTGCTGGTGCAAAAGGCATTAGAAATGCCGTAGAAATCGTAAACGAATCATTGAAGAGCGGATGCCAACTCGTAGTCGTGGTATCGGCCTTCCCTGAGGTCACCTCGGAACTCCTGAGCATCACCACGAAAGCGATGGAAGGCGACATTGGCTCGGTAAATTCATTTGTAGAAAGGCAGCTGGAACATCATCGCAGAATAGCGACAGAGTGCATTCAAGGTTCGTCTGCCCTTGAGATGGTTCTTCGTGAGCTTGAGGGGATTTCGAAGGAACTTGGCGGTATCCTAAGAAGCATTGCTCGTTTGGAGGAACTTACACCTCGTTCAAAGGATTTTGTTCTCTCCTTCGGAGAACGATTGTCGGCTCCAATCTTCTGTGGCGCAGCGAACTATGCAGGCATTAATGCTGTGTGGTTAACAGGTGGCGAGACAGGCATAATAACAAATGAGGTCTACGGAGACTCAACCCCACTAATGGATATCACAATCCGTCAAGTGAAGAACAAACTAGAGCGCTTGCTGGAGACTCGGACGCTGCCAATAGTTGCGGGCTTCGGAGCCTCTACCCCTCGTGGAGTCACGACTACCCTGGGCAGAGGCGGATCGGACTACACAGCGACAATAATTGGTGCCGCCCTGTCGGTCGACGAAGTTGTCCTCTGGAAGGATGTTGACGGGTTAATGACAGCAGACCCCACCATAGAGGCCGGTGCGAAAGTTCTGCCACACGTGTCGTACGCGGAAGCAAGTGAGATGGCATACTTCGGCACGAAAGTAATCCACCCTCGAGCCCTAGAACCCGTGGCCGACCGCCAAATCCCTGTCCGCATCAGAAATGCTTTCAATCGCAACTCTGAAGGAACACTTGTCGCTGGCGACACCTCAGAAAGAAGTAAAGAGATCGTGAAGGCGATCACAATGATCAAGAAGCTTGCGCTGATAAATGTCACCGGTTCAGGCATGTCTGGGTTGCCCGGAGTTGCCGCTAAGGTCTTTAGGGTTCTGGGGGACGCAGGTGTGAACATTCTGATGATATCCCAGAGTTCTTCGGAAGCAGGCATCTCGTTTGTGACTGCAAGAGATCACTTGGAGAGAGCAAAAAGCGCTTTGGAACTTAGCGTACTAGGGGTGGAGGTCGTGAGGGACATGTCAACGGAGGACGATGTCTGCATTATCGCAGCGGTAGGGGCCGAAATGAAAGGGACCCCGGGAGTCGCCGCACGAGTGTTTAGCGCTGTTGCTAAGGCGGGTGTTAATGTACGGATGATTGCTCAAGGTTCATCGGAGCTAAACATCTCGTTCGTCGTGACTGAGAAGGACGGACCTAAGGCCGTTCTAGCGTTGCATAAAGAATTCGGACTTGACTCGACCTGACGATTGTGCACGCGAGACATACCATTGAAGGTTTGATGATATTGGAAAAAAGAGAGTTTAGGACGAATAGGAACACATAGCGAAAAGCAGATGAGACATTGTCGAATGTGAGCATAGGGAAACCTGTTAACGACAAGATAGTGCAGGCTGCGCGTGCCAACAAAAATGAGATCGTCGGCCTACTGTTAGGAAGACTTGAAGGCAATACGCTGATAATAGAAAACGCAATTACAGGTGAATCCTCAGCCGGGCCGCATAGGGTAAGCCTCTCTTCGAACGCGCTAGCGAAAATCGCGGACGGGCTTGTGACTGGGCTAATAAAAGGTAACATTGTGGGTTGGTACCATTCACATACCGTGGGCGGCCTTTTTTTCTCGCCAACAGACATCGAAACTCAAAGAACCCTTCAGCAATTCTCGAAACTGGTTGTGGGTATGGTCGTGGACACATCGACAGGGGAAGTCGGGTTCTTTCGCGTGGATCATCGGACAGGTGGAGCCGTACGCTTATCCGCTGAGAGAATCAGTGTCTTTTCCGGAGTTTATACAGCGACTCGCCAAGAAAACATTGCTCGCGGCATGAACGTTCCAACGCCGGAAGTAGAAAGAGTAACCCCATCGATGATACCCCGAGCACTCGGCGCTTTCGGAGCCGTAGGTCCCGTCATTTATCTTTCAGCCCTCTTGCTTGGCGGATTTCTATGGCCCGAGTACTCACAATACCGCGATACAGTTAGCACTCTCACTTCGGCAGGTTCACCCATTCAAGTCAGAGACGTAATGCTGCTCCTCTTCGGGCTCTACAATGTCTGCGTAATCCTCTTGGCGGTCGGCCTCTACTACGGAATCGAGGACGGACAGATTTGGGGCCCAGTCTCGCTCTTGAGCACGGGCGCCTTAGGCCTAGCCCTGTTTCTGTTTCCACAGGACTATCCCCAAGGGTTTCCGGTTACGATAACAGGCACCATCCATGTTGTGCTTGCCGAAGTCGTCACCTTCCTCTCGCTGGCAGCAATGGCATTCTTTTGGCGTAATTTCGGCCGCGACCCACACTGGAAGCATTACGGCCATTTCAGCATCGCAATGCTGCCGATCTCGACCGCCCTTGCTGTGTTTGTACTAATCTCGATTTCCGCTCCGTACCAAGGACTTGCCGAACGTTTGTCTATTGGTTCAATCTTGTTCTGGATGGAGGTTGTCTCAATTCGGCTTATCCTTCCCAGAACGAAAGGCAACATGTCAACGAACCCAGCTGTGTTAGCCGGAGGCCTAGAGTTGCCCGTTCAAATATCGGGGCCTTTTAGCGAGCGACATATCTCGGAAATCAGGGGGCTGGTGCCGCACTTTTCCATACCCTCCAGCTCATAGCAAGATAGTTTAAGCACATCTGTGAAAATGAAAGGTCAGCATGAGTGGAGGTGAAACGTCACAAATGAAACTGTTTGTTCAAGCGCCTATTGGCCCCCAGACAGGCCTTGCGGAAATCGATGTTATTCCAGACCACACGGTTGCGGAGATAAAGCAACAGGTCTGCCAGTCGTTCAACGTCGACCCAAGTACTGTGGCTCTCATGTATGGTGGCGCAATACTGGACGAGAGCACGACTGTTGCAAGGTTAGGCATTCCGGAGAATGCTCAGCTTGCACTCATGCCATACAATATCATCGGCGGGTAGCCTGACTAGCAATGGATGTCCCACTGCTGCTCAAGGAGAAGAACCTGCTCAACCACCAATTCCCCACGGTCACCGCAATGAACGACCCTCCAACCCAATTCGAAGGCCTCATTCGGTGCGAAAAAGGGGAGGTCATGAAGTTATCGGAGAAGGGAGTCTGGCCCTTCACTGATTACACCAACTGGCACCGGTTCAGATTTGACATTCCCCCAGAATACCCGTTGAAACCACCCGTGGCGACTTGGCTCACGGAAATTTCACACCCCAACATAGTACCGAAAATCCCAAATGCTGTGTGCGTTTCAATACTCGGGGAAAAATGGGATCCCAGATTGAAACTCATTTCGGTCGTAAATGCGTTACATTACCTGCTAACGGACCCGAACCCTCAGAGCGTGTTCGACAATCCGCGCGCCCTCAAAGCGGCAAACGTTTGCCGCTCCTATGGATTCCCTAAAATGACGCAAGCCAAACCGAAAAGTAAGGAACCCGACGACATTGTGCGATTCGACGTAGTCCCGGTCCCACAAATGAGGGACGCGGCTTCAGAGGCCGGGGATATCGTTAGGTTCGACCTTCCTGGACGGGCACATCGAGCGTCTTCTTGATGCGCGTGAATGCTTCCCTCCCTTCCTACAAACAAATCGAAGTGGAGCTGAACCCCGACAAGACGGCTAAAGAGCTTAAAGTAATAATTTGCAAGAAACTAGGGATCGAACCTGAACTCACTAGACTACTAGCCCACGGAAAGCCGCTACCGGATCATACACGTCTGTCAAGAATCAACGAAACGGTGACCATTGACTACCTGTGGGGGCGACACTTGCTCCTTTGGGGTCTGGAAGGCCAAAGGAGGATAAGAGATTCGTCGGTGCTACTCGCGGGCGCCGGCGCCATTGGCAACGAGGTAGCCAAGAACCTAGCTATGCTAGGGGTCGGACGAATTATCATCGTAGATAGAGACACCGTGGAAATGTCTAATATTAGCCGCATGGTCTTCTTCGAAAAAAATGACCTTGGAAAGAACAAGGCTGAAGCTCTTGCAAAGAATATTCACAGGAAATATCCCTTCGTCCAAACGACCGCCTTCCGCGGCCACCTAGAACGATTACCACTGAAATTCTATTTGGACTCAGACGTGATAGTGTGCGGCCTCGACAATGTCGTCTCGCGAATCTTCCTAACTCAGATTTGCAGAAAATATTCTATCCCGTTGGTTGACGGCGGAATCACCGGGTTGAACGGCAGAATTCACGTATACCTCCCACCCAATGACGCCTGCCCTGTATGCATGTTTCCGCCCAACCAATACTCGAAGATCGTAGGTTTGCGAAACCCGTGTGACGCCCCGTTGGAGCAGGAAGCCGTCCCATCCTTCTCGACAACAATCTCACTGGTCTCATCAATACTTGCCCAAGAAACTGTCAAGCTGATCATTGGAATTGAAGAATACCGATCTAATGCTAGATGGCCAGAAAGTAGCGGCCAGCCACTAAGGTCAGTTCTGTTCTTGGATTTGAGGAATAATCGGTACACTCCGATGGACTTGAAGCGAGGTGAGAAATGCATCGTATGTGGAAAAGAGGGAACGACCAAGGAACCTGCCCAACGGGGCGACCTAATGATCTCCACGGTCAGTCGTTATAAGGGGAACTTGGAGGAAAACCTTCGTCGCCACGCCAAAATCGATGGCGAAGCACTGCGCATACTCTTGGAAACATCTGAGGGAACAAGGATGTTGGATGGGCATTCAAAGCTAGGAAAGGTGGCTGGTCGGGGAGACTATCTCAGAGTTTTCGCTGACGGTAAAGACGAGGAGTTTCATGAATCAATTCTAAGGTTGACGTAGGAAGAATCTTGTATCAACCGTGTCACACTTTCGCAAGAGACCTATTGCCATAACCATCAATTGCCACATTTCACGGCGAATTTGAATGGGTAAACGCATCAGCCCTTAAGTAACCGTTAAGAAATGCTTGCTACCAATTCAATGTGTGGTTCAAATATGCCAATGTGTCAGGTCTGTGGCAAAACCAACTCCGATGAGGCAAGGTACTGTTTCAGCTGCGGCGTGTCGCTTCTCAATTTACCTCCTGTCAAAGTTGATGTGAAGTCACCTCTGACAGCTTCCATGAAGCCAACCCCTACAGCTCCAATGTCCACACCAACCTACACTCCGAGGCAGGTGCAGAGGCAAGGTAGTTGCTACTATCATTCTGAGCTGCCATCCTCATTCATCTGCTCAAGATGTGGAAGGCCAATTTGCTCATCCTGCAACAGACAATATGGAGCCCTAAGCCTGTGCACCGAATGTTACTGGGGATTGGCGCCGAAGCTGGGGTCTCAATCCGGCCAATACTTGATGGAGGGCGAGCAGCAAGCGCGTTCACCCTTCTCGCTTTTCTAGGCTAGGCGACCCTGATTCTTTAGCCGGCCCGTTATTGTCTTGAGTTCTTCAATAGGAATTCCGAGTTCAGCTGATGCCGTGCTTAACGAGATTACGCCTTCATGCTTCACGATGTAATCGTATACCTTTTCATCCAATGACGATACCGCGGGCGCTTCCATAGGAGCTCCGCACTTTTCACAGAATGCCCCCTTCGGAACAGAATTCCCACAGGTAATGCAGACCTGCATTACAATCGGGGAAGCGGGCGCACTTACTGAAGTTAGACGACTAGGCATTGGTTGCGCACGGTCGGAGACACCCCGTCTACGGGCAAGAACGAACGCCACCGCGACGACCGCGACTGCGATTCCGCCACCGCCAAAGAGTTCGACAAACGGAAGATAGTCAAAGCTCCACTCAGCTTGAACAACGTAAGGTCCAGTCACAATCAGACTCCATGAATGATCAGTCTTCGTGACCGCCCCTGTCGAGGGTTCGAGCTGCCAACCAGTTAGAGTATATGAAATGGGCCAAGTTTGGGGGTCACTAGTGGCAGTGATATTTGCTGTGGTCCCGCGGTCGTACCATCCCGAACCTGAAACCGAACCGTGCGAAGATTGCACATCCACATAATACTGTGTCTTGTACGAGAGCGTGATTGTGCGCGGTTGATTCATGACCACTGTGTAGGACGGGTTTGAAGAAGTTGAATTATTGTCGGTCCAGCCGATAAAGCGAAGGCGCTCGACGGAGCTCAGGTTGACAGTTGTTGGAGCTGGGCCAAGCTGGACGTTTGTGTTGAGATCATACCAGCCTGCATGAGATGCGTTATACCCGGAGGTAATGCTTACTGGACTGTATTGAACCGTAAGCAAATATTGAGCGAGAAAATTCGCCTGGACTGTTTCGGGCCGGTCCATTAGGAGCTGCCCAGTCGTTGATTGACCCGAGTAGTCTCCGCTCCATTTTTCAAACATAAGACGCGTATTGTCACTGGCCGGTAGAACTGCAGCTGCTGAGAATGTCGCTTCGTTCCCCGAATCATACCAACCAGAGCCGGAGAGACCGGAAACGTTGGCGGGGTTGGACCCCACTGTCAAAAGGAATTGCGTCTTCCAATTCGCTATGGCGGTCTTCGGCTCAGTCATGAATATTTGCGCCGTAGTCAAACCACTTCCGGATGCATCTCCTGACCATCCTGAGAAGACTTCTCGTGTTCCTTGACCCTCATCAACATTCGAGTCATTTATTGTCGCATGCACCGCCGTGCCGGATTCATACCATCCTTGACCGGTCGAGGTACCGTAAGACGTTTCTACGGTCAGATAGTATTGCGCGGTGTAAGTGAAAATGTGGCTGCCAGCCGCCGTGAAGGCCCATGACGCGTCAGGCTCATAGAAACGCGTGCCGTTCGCCAAGACACTATTCGGTACGTAAGAATCTACTGTGATTACATGGCCGGTGTTTGGAGCGGAGAACGTTAAGGTAAGGGTCTGTCCCCCGTTAATTGTTGTGTTGAAGAGCCCATCAACGTAAAGGTTAGTGCTAACGGTTGACGGAAGGCCTGCTATGGTAACTGAAGCCGAGTAAGAAAGCTGGGCTCCGACATTTGGTAGGATAAGCCCAGCTACGACAAGGCAAAACGCGAGCGTTAACAATGGCCGCGCGGAAAGATGCAACCCCGGTCTTCTCGTCTCGTGAGTTCGAAGCCCCATGCATTAAGTATTTTAGAGCACACTATAGTGTTGGTTAAACCGCGGAAAGCCTCTCATTTTGAGCTGATTCAATGAAAAATTGAACTCAGCTGCATGGAAACTTACTTTGAACGTAGTAACTCAAAAAAAGTCGATAAATGAACGCCCGCGATGATTAGACTCTCGAAGAGTCTATTATGAGAAATTCAGGGACCGTTGAGACGGCCATTGCTTCCCCTGCTTTTCAAATGCATAGGTCCACGGCCTTCAACGATTCAACGGCGAACATTTTCGTTAGATTTCTTTCCTATCGACGCGCTGTCCCTATCGGTAATCCACAACCGGTCGGTCCGTTCGAGTCCCTCAACAGCAAGGCCGAGTCTCTTTTACTAACAGATCACGAACGACGCAAGAAGTACCTAGACGCCGACGGAGAGGAGGATCCACTAATCCGGAGCCTGGCCAGATACACGAAACAGCTTCTGGACGACCTCCGCAAGGATCTGTAACTTCTGGGGGGACGTCACATTCAAGATGTACTGAGTCCTTAGTTTCGCGCAGAACAAACCCTTTCTTTTGTACGAACCGAGCCAGTAACACATATTTCAGTCCACGGTAACACTGAACCTCTAATCTGGGGAGGTGAATCTGCATGCCCGTAGTCATAGTTGAGATGTGGGAAGGAAGAGCTCCCGAACAGAAGGAGACGCTCATCAAAGGTATAACGAAAGCTTTCGAAGAGATCGGCGTAAAACCTGAATCACTTCATATAGTAATCCACGATGTGCCAAAAAACAACTGGGGACTAAGAGGACAACAAGCATCTAAAGTGCCATCATGAGAACACAGGATTTGCCGTCCCATGGGATGGAACCATTGCGAGTTGAATTGAACCCACGAGATTGCTAGGTTCAAATCTCGGCAGGGCAGCCAAATCAGGATGAGTTCTTCTCTTCCTTACCTGAAATTCTACTTTCATTATTCACTGACCGATGGGTCGGACGACAATTCTCTCGTTATCTGTTTGTATTTTTCAAGTATTGTGAATGAGCTTAGATTGTCCGAAATGTAGCTCGGAGCTTCTAGGTCAAGAAAAGTACCTTTTGAAACATTGTGACGGCGGCTGACAAATATCTAACTTAGTGTTGCAAGAGGCGAGTAGGAGGTGGATCCGAAGAACGCTGCCATTCCCCCACTATGTAGGAAGACGACGCGTTCGTTGGAGAATGCGCCGGACCGGGCGAGGCCTATTAGGCCTGCCATTGCTTTCGCAGTATATACGAAGTCCAAGAGGATGCATTCAGAACGCCATAACCGCCTCAAGGCCTCTTGCGATTCCGCAGTTGGCAATCCATATCCGTCTCCAACGTAATCATTGTTGAGTTGCACTTCATCCTCGGAAAGGGTTCGGTCCATGCCTTGCATTTTCAAACATCCATTTGCCACCGAGCAGATGCTCTTCTCAAGGCCTGGATCGGAGTCAATGCGGATTCCGAGAAGCTTGATTTTTGAAGAGATGATCACTTTTCCGGCCAGGAGGCCCGCATGTGTGCCGCCGCTCGACGACGCGAACACAAGAGTAGTCGCCTTCGTAGGCAACGCCTGTAATTGCCTATCGAGCTCCAAGAATCCTTCAACATACCCCCACGCGCCTATCTGGTTCGACCCTCCGACCCCAATAGCATACGGCTCCCGTCCCTGTTTCCGTAGCTCTTCGGCAAACATTAGCATCTCATGTTCTCTGCTATCGGGTGCAGCGGCCCAGTGCACTGTTGCTTCCGAGAGCAAGTCGAGAAGCAGGTTGCCGGATGATTTGTCTGGTTTTGGCCCATTAAGGAAAAGGTGACATTCCTTCCCGAGCATCCGTGCGCCTGCCGCAATCACACGCGTATGATTAGATTGAGTTGCTCCAACGGTTAGAATTGTGTCCGCACCTTTCTGTTGGGCATCCGCTAGCAGAAATTCAGCCTTCCGTACCTTGTTACCCCCGCCAGCAAAACCAGTCAAGTCATCGCGTTTAATCCAAATCTCTGCGCCGACCTCTGTAGAAAGGTTGTGCAATTCGGACAACGGCGTAGGAAGTGTCGCCAATCTAATCCTAGGAAATATCTTGATTTCCACCAATCAGGTTTCAACTCAACTTGAAAGCCATTCCCATGGAACCGATACGGTCATGCACCGTGGTCAACCGGCGATGTTGCTCAGTAGGTATAGTAGAATTAAGCTGGAATATATTCTAACTCCTAAGGTTTCTCTTCGAAAATGCTGTCAACGGGGACATTGATTGAACGGCGTCATAACTTCCAGACTCCATTATTTCTTCTGACTTCTGCAGAAGCTTGCGGGCGGAGTCACCATGGCGCGCGTGAGCCTTATGCCGTATGCGTATCGCTTCTGAGGGATCCACTAGAGTGAATCAGATGAGCCTAAAGGACGAGTTCCTTCATCGACTCATCTAGCCTATGGCGAAGATACAGGTAACCTGCAGTTGCGCAGACTGTCAGTAAAGTCCCGCTGAAGAGAATTAACCTCTTACTGTCCAAAAGAAATCACTTTTCATAGATTGTTGCATCTCGGGTTTGCTATAGTCTTCTTGTAACTACGGCGGCAAACCCACGGCGACGTAGAGGGCGACTTAATCATAGTCCACGTAAAGTGACGCGAAGCAGCGATATGCTTCGAACCACCACGGCGCGTTGGCGGCGGCCGCTACGCCGTTCGTCTTGTTCGTCACGGAAGGCCCTGAAGAACCAGAATCACCTTTCGCTAACTCACTAGGACCATTCCGGGAATGTTCGGGGAAAAGTCATCATTAGAGCGTAACGCGATCTGAAACGTGCGTGATTCCTTGGCCAGTTCGCCCCGTACAGTAGACCGGCCCAAGTCCTCGATGTTTCGAAAATCAGGCGTGTTCCTTTAACGTGTTGAAGCAGACGCAAGTAACCGTTCCCCTAACGCCTTTCATAGACCTAAGCCTATCAAGTACCAATTTGCCTAGCTCATCCATCGACGCGGCCCTAACCTTCAACATGATATCCCACTCTCCAGTGATCAAGTGAACCTCCTCAACCCTCGGCAACTGGCCTATCGCCTCGCCAAGCTCCCTCTGGGAGACAGTACCCGGCATGAAAGAGACAAGAATGAACGCGGTTACTGGCCTTCCGAGAAGCGAGTAGTCTGGTATTGCAACAAATTTCCTGATAACTCCAGTCAGCTTCATCCTCTGAATCCGTTCTTGCACAGTCGCCCGCGGAATTCCCAAGTCGTTCGACATGTCCACGACAGACTTCCGAGCATCCTCCATCAGCTCATCAAGAATCCTGCGATCCTTCTCGTTTAACATAAGTCCGGCAATATGCCAATTACGATTAAGTTTTGTGGTTATTTTCCGGTAAAAAGCCGGTTCTTACGTCAATATGCTTATAGTGAAACGAGAGAACGTCGTGCGCTATGTTGCTTAAGACGGAAACACGCCAGTCGATACGAGAATTTCCTAAGCCTTTAGAGCAACTGTCCGCGGACGAACTTGAGAGAAAACGCCGGATCGCCGCGGTTACAACGCGCGCACTAAGATACCTTACTGAAAAATTCACATCATTGGGATTCGAATGGTCGCTTCCCGTGATATTCTCGAAATCCACTGACCCGCTCTGGCCAGATCCGGGAGCGTCGATAGAGAAACGGATCGAAGTCGAATTGTACGATGAGAAAGTCCGAACGACGCTTAGTATGATAATTCACAAACTCGTTGCATGCTCCCTGCTACATCCTAAGTTCTTCATTCTCTCACCCAACGTGCGAGTTGAGAGGAGGGAAAGAAAATCGACTGGGTGGCATGTTTACGAGTTCACACAGTTAGATTTCGAGGCAAGGTCGGCATCATCCAACGACATCATGCAGCTATGCGAGGCAGTCCTCCGGGGTATGGTGGAAGATCTGAACGCGCATTGCAGTCAAACGTTGAACTCTCTACGAAATGAGAGACTCGGATTTCAAACGGCGGCTTTCGATGTCTTCGACAGAGAGGAACTCGTTGCGAAGTACGGCGAGGCATGGGAGGCGAGATTGCCGATGGAAATTCGTGACCCCGCATGGGTTACCGATATACCCAGGGAATTCTATGATTACCAGGACCTGCGGATACAGAGGTGGGATAATTACGACCTATACCTGCCGAGATACGGTGAGGTGCTTTCGGGGGCTAGGCGAGAATGGGAGTACGAGAAAATCCTCGCGAAGATGCAAAGGGATGGAGTCGCGAAAGAAAACTATGCCCTCCTTCTCCAGCTGGCAAAGGAGCAGAGGTTGAAGCCATCTGCCGGCGCAGGGATAGGTGTCGAAAGACTCGTAAGCTGGATAGTGGGTGCGAGGCACATAGGCGAAGTTCAGCCGTTTCCCAAAATACCTGGAATAGTCCGCGAACTCTAACCCCGAGAATGATGACGGATCATTACATAAAGTTGAAATCCGTTTCCGGCTATGATGCTTGACTTTCCTTGACGGTAAGCTCTTTAGCCGCATCTATCGCTGAATCCCCCACTCTGCGGATGAATGAAGAGGCAGAACTTCTGCGCCAACGCGGAGAACCAGTTATTCATCTTGGGATTGGTGAACCAAAGAACAAAGCGCCGATCAATGCAATCCTGAATTCGGCCGCTAAGCTGAACACGGGGGACATCAAATATTCACCCACGGACGGTATCCCTTCCCTGAAGCAAGCGATCATACGATACACGGAAGAGAATTACGATAAGGTCGTTGACCCTGAAAACATAATTGTTACGTCAGGTGCCAAGCAGGCTATCTACAACATCCTCTATACCCTCTTGAATCCACAAGACGAAGTCATAATCTTAGCACCCTACTGGGTGAGTTACCCTGAAATTACGAGGATGGTCTACGGTAGTCCAGTATTTGTCACACCTGAAGACGGGGGCCTCCATCCCCGAATGACAGACATCACTGAAGCCGTTAGCTCGTCCACCAAAGCGATCATCGTCAACAGCCCCAACAACCCATCGGGACTGGTCTTCAAAGAGGGGTTCATCAAGGAAATCGTCGAGTTCTGTGAAAAGAAACAGATCTACCTCATTATGGACGACATCTACCACAAACTCGTCTTTGATGGAAAGAAAGCCGTGTCATGCTACGAGTTCGCTCAAGGAGATATCGACGAGTCACGGGTGATATCCGTCAACGGTATTTCGAAGCTTTACGGCATGACAGGGTTCAGAATAGGTTGGGCCATTGCGCCGACCCGTCTAGTTAGAGTAATGACGAACATCCAAGCTCAGACGACATCTTGCGCTTCAATAATTCTTCAAGCCGCCGCCGAAGGAGCACTCACCGGCCTGCAAAGCATCGTTGAAAACCTCCGACTTACAATCCAGAACAATCGCGACATTATCATGCGGGAATTGAGATCATTCAACGGCGTAAAGACCACCGAGCCTGATGGAACATTCTACTGCTTCCCGGACTTCAGGGCTTATGAACCAGACTCGGTGAAGTTATCAGAATTTCTTCTGAAGAAGGCACTTGTGGTTACTGTGCCAGGCAAGGAATTTGGAATGGAAGGACGACTGCGCCTAAGCTTCTCCGGCTCGGTAAACGACCTAGTCGAGGGTGTGGCTAGAATGAAATGGGCCCTTGACCCTTCATCTCCTAACGAGATATACATCGGAGACAAGAAAATGATCAGGGACTGGCTATGAACAACATACTCAACATTCAAACTCCCGCCCAAAAGGAAGCCCACGCGTTGCAGGCTGATTACGGTCTCGAAAATCATGGGTTAACAAACTTACACGAGACTTACTGGAATCTGCGAAGAGCCGCATTATACGAAGAGAGCGTCTTCCGCGGTGAAAGCAAGATCTCTCAAGGCGGAGCGATAGTAGTGAACACTGGAAAACGGACAGCCCGTTCACCAAACGACAAATACATCGTGAGAGAGAACTCATCCGAGAAACATATCTGGTGGGGAGAATACAATAGGCCTCTGAGCCCAGATAAGTTCAACGAGCTCCTCGATCGGTTACAAGCCTTCCTTCAAGCCAAAGATGTCTTCGTTCAAGACTGTTTTGTATGTGCTGATGAAAACTACCGGATACCGATACGCATCATTACCGAACACGCTTGGCATAGCCTATTTGCTCGAAACATGTTCATTCTACCTCGCAATCGAGAGGAGTACAAACGCCACATCCCAGACTTCACCGTCATCGCCTTCCCCTCATTCCACGGGCTTCCACAAATCGACGGTGTGCAGACGGACACGTTCATAACCCTAAACCTCGCGCAGGGCCTATGCATTATTGGGAACACATCTTACGCTGGCGAAATGAAGAAGTCCATCTTCACTTTTCTCAACTACGAACTACCCTTACGCGGTGTCATGCCAATGCATTGCTCAGCGAACATCGGGAAGGACGGAGATACCGCCCTGTTCTTCGGCCTGTCAGGAACAGGAAAAACAACTCTCTCAGCAGACCCTAAACGACGCTTGATTGGCGATGACGAGCATGGCTGGAGTGACAATGGGGTCTTCAATTTCGAAGGAGGCTGCTACGCTAAGGTCATCAGCTTATCTCCCTCTGCAGAACCACAAATTTACGCGGCCACACACAGATTCGGAACGATTCTGGAGAACGTAGTAGTCGACCCGGCCACACGCATAATCGACTTGGATGACGCTTCGTTCACGGAGAACACGCGTGCCTCTTATCCGCTTGACTATATAGAAAACTGGGTTCCAGAGAAGAGAGGAGACCACCCTCGAAGCATCGTGATCCTAACCTGCGATGCCTTCGGCGTAATGCCGCCTATAGCGAAACTGACATTGGACCAGATGCTCTACCAATTCATCTCAGGCTACACAGCGAAGATTGCAGCAACCGAAATTGAACTTGGCAAGGAACCCGAGATAACCTTCAGCACCTGTCTAGGCGCACCCTTCATGGTCCACCACCCAAACACATACTTGGATTTACTGAAACGCAAGATCACCCGCCACGAACCAAATTGCTGGCTTGTAAACACAGGCTGGACCGGTGGAGCATATGGCGTCGGCAAACGAATCAGTATCGCATACACACGTACCCTACTCAACACAGCACTGAGTGGCGGCTTTGCGAAGACCGAGTTCCACATCGACCCTATCTTCGGTTTCAAAATACCGAAGAGCTGTGAAGGTATCCCCACGAAGGTTCTAAACCCATCAGAATCTTGGCCAAGCGAAACGGCGTACATGAAAAAATACCACCAACTCGCACTTCGGTTCATAGACAATTTCAAGAAATATGAAACAAACTGTCCACCAGAACTACTCCTGGCAGGACCAAGAGTCGACTAGGCCAAGGTCGAAAGGCATGCCATTTGAAAAAAAGCCCCAGCGTTAATGAGAATACCACAGATTCATCGTGGGGAGAAGAAAACTCGGGATTTGATGTAGTATGGGGTCCACGCCGTATACTAGGGGTCGAAGCCGCGAATACCAGGCCTTACACCGATTAAGAGCGGAAGGGTGGTTCTGCAGTAGAAGCGCGGCCTCCCATGGACCAGTCGACATTTTCGCAGGACGTGGTGGACGTATACTCATGGTTCAAGTCAAAAGCGGACAAGGCAGAGCGACCGAAACAGAACGCAAAACGCTCAAGCTTTGGGGAGAAGCTTTCCGGGGAACAGTTGAGATATGGAAGTTTAGGAAGGGCAAACCACTGGAAAAGGAAATTGTGTACGAATGCGAATGAAGCGCCTAATGCGTTGCATTCGTCTCGATTTCTTGGAGGGTCTCGTCGATGGCTGTCTTCGGTAGACCACGGCCTTGCACACCGTCTCTTCTAAAGACCGGTTGGCCGTCTTTGAAGACGACCACCGTTGGGACAATGCTGATCCCGAACATTTCCCACAGCGGATTATCATCGTCACTTATGTCAACCTTCGCCCATTGGACTCGCTTGCCCTTCAACGCTTTGTCAAATTCCGGATAGAAAATTCTACAGAACGGGCACCATTCGGCGTAAAAAAGGACGGGGATTGTGTCCGTACTCTTCAGTCGACCGTCTTCAAAATCCGACGAGTGTAACTCCGTATTCCTTCCCTGACGCTGCGCGAGGAGTGGACATGGCTTTGAAGCTATCCCTGAACAACAAGCCAAATTTCCAATCAACGCTTCTCATAAGCAAGGCTTAATACATTCGAATTGAATTCGTTTTTACCAAAACTCAATTTGGTGATACAATTGCCCGAAAAAATCAACGAATCACCCGACAACTTTGGCGACCTGAAGGAAGAAGTGGCTAGGTTAAGAGAGGAAGTGCAGCGCCTCTCGCATGCTATTCCTCCGCAGAAAGCCAAAGAGTCTGAAAAATCCAGCAGACCAAGTTTCGGCGAATCCCTATCCGAGTACGTCAACGATGTTGTTCAGAGCGTGATGTCCGGGATATCATCGGAAATTGAACGATCAGTCTTCGTGGATCCCACGGGGGCTTGGTTCGATCGCCACGTGGCGAAAGTGCAAGCGAGGTCGATGAGCGTTGCGGAGGCAGAAAGGGCTTCCACTTTGATGGGCGCGATGGCCAGCGAGCATCGCCTTCGAATTTTGAGCGAACTCCTTTACGGAGGGAGGTACGCGAGCGAGATAGAATCCGTTCTCAAGGATATCTCCCCGAGCACAATCTCTAGTCACCTCAAGACCCTTGAAGAGGCTGGCCTCGTAGTGCAGGAAGGGGACCGCGGCCGCTACCTCATTACCCTCCCAGGCAGAATTGCGTTGAAGATGGCGACGCGCCTAACCCGTTTCCTCGAGCATAGGCGATCATAGGCTGCTCAAGCGTTCAGCATTAGTGGCCACGTTCACAATGCGAACGCATTTTAGTTAGTCCGGCAAACGGCTTTCGCGGCGAACTCCCTCTATGGCGGACAACTTCAAGCTCCGAGGAATCACAACGGCACTCGTTACCCCCTTCACCCAAGACGGCGAGGTTGACGAAGAAGCATTACGCGAAATTCTCAGATTCCAGTTGAAGGCCCGAGTGAACGGTTTCTATCCCCTAGGGACTACAGGCGTGGGTCCGGCAATGGAGGCATTTGAGAGAAAACGAGTCGCTGAAGTTGTTGTGGAAGAGACAAGTGGACGCGTCCCGGTCATTGTGCAGATTGGTGCTTCGGAGCCCACAGTCACCCTAGATCTTGCGCGCCACGCCGAGAAGATCGGGGCCGACGCGGTGGCCAGCCTAACTCCCTTCTATTATCATCCGGGGGACGAAGCGATCATCGAGTATTATCAGAAATTATCACGTACCACGAGCCTCCCCTTGTTCGTATACAACATTCCACCAAATACAGGGTTTAACGTCGATCCCAAACTACTTCAGAAATTGAGTGAAATTCCGAGAGTTGTTGGTATCAAGGATAGCAGTGGGGACTTTACGCAGCTTCTGGATTACATGCGCAGTGTTCCCGACGACTTCAACGTAATCACGGGAACGGACTCATACCTTTTCTCAGCCCTCTGCGCCGGTATCCACGGTGGCGTTTCAGCTACCGCAAATGTAATTCCCGAACATTTTGTTGAAATGTACGAAGCTTACAAGGCGAAGGATTTTGAGAAGGGAAAAGCTCTACAAATCAAAATACGCGCCCTTCGCAATGCGTTGTCAACCCCTCCTCTGACACCAATCCTAGAGGCTGTTAAGATGCGGGGCCTGAAAAGTGGCCATGTTAGACTCCCGCTACGATCGATGCATTCTAACGAGATAGAAGCCTTACGCGTTGCAGTAAACCGCATTCTGCCCGAGATGAAACTAACAGCTTAAGTGCTATTCGCCGCAAACGAATCCAACGTCCCCTTCGCGATGGGCTTCCTCACTTTCTCATTTTCCAAACTTGACAGCCTGACCCCGACAAGCCGTACTTTCTTTGGATGATTCCTGAATTCGGCTCCGAGGGCTCGTACTCCCTCAAATATCGCTTCCTTACTCGAGGTTGCGAATCGTAGTGACTTTGCTCGGGTGTAGGTCTGAAAGCCCGTAAATCGTACCTTCAAGGTTATTGTTCGAAAGACCTTGTTTTCGTCCATCAATCGATTGTAGACTTGGTCAATCAGGTCAGAGAGCTGTCTGTCTATGGCAGACCAATCATTAGTATCAACCTCAAATGTGTGTTCGGCCCCGATAGACTTCATCACGTAGTTCTCTTGAACTTCTACTTGCTCCTCTGCGTTGGCTATAGCCCATAACCAGATCGCTGGCTTGCCGAATTTCTTAAGCAATTCTTTGGGAGGATACTTGGCAAGATCGCCAATCTTCTTGATTCCAAGTTGGATAAGTGTTTGCTCTGTCTTTTTTCCAACACCACTTATCTTGGAAACTGGCAAGGGTGCGAGGAACTCCTTTACGTGAGCGGCTTCCACGTAAGTTAGGCCGTCGGGTTTTTGGAAATCCGACGCTATCTTGGCTGTAGACTTGTTCGGGGCTATCCCGATCGAGCAAGTAAGTCCCTCCTCTTCCTTTAGTTCAGTTTTGATCAGACTCGCCAATTCAAGGGGGCCGCCGTGGCGTTTGCAACTCTCAGTTACATCTAAGTAGGCTTCGTCTATGCTAACCTGCTCAAATCTGTCAGCATATTTCTTGATTCTCTCCATAACATCGTTTGAAACCTGGCCGTACAAAGCGAGGTTGGGTCGCACGTAGACGCCATGTGGACACAACTTGTAAGCTCTAGATATTGGCTGGCCCGAGTGCAATCCAAGCTTTCGGGCTTCGTACGAACATGCAACGACAACGCCCCTTCCTTTACCCTCCTTAGGGTCGGCGCCGATGACAAGCGAAACGCCACGAAGGGAAGGATTCTCCCTTTGCTCCACTGAAGCATAGAACGCATCTAGGTCAACATGGAATATGACTCGCGCCAACTTCACACCGACATTAAATTAGCGTGGTTTAGAGAAGTCGAAGAGCGTTTTCTGCGGGCCCTCACCTTCCTTTGGTCCTGACCAGTCTAGTTGAACCAACCCCATCAGTCGTCTGAACTCGTTCACTGAGGCTGGACCGAAACCAGCGAAATGGTTGTTGAAGAAAATGAAGCGCTCCCTTACTTCATTACCAACCTCTTGCAGCGTCTTACTCCAAGTCTTCGTTACCTCAGACTGATCCTTCTGTACCTTGCCGAATTGAGTGAGTTCCCTGTCCCCAACGAACCGCATGTAGACGAAATCCGATGTTACAGTGGGGGGGGTGGTCAAGTATTGGTTCACTGACCAGACTTGGCAGACTTTCTTGGTTTGGAGTAGTTTTTCCACTGTTGGGTTGAACCACGATTTGTGCCGGAACTCTACGGCGAACTTGTATTGTGGGTCGAGTGTTGTGATGAAATCTGTGAAGGCTTTTTCATATTTGGGAAACTTGAAAGACGGAGGCAGTTGCACGACGAATGGGCCCAGCTTCTCCCTCAGCTGGCCTAGGGTCCTTTCGAAATGCTCCAAGTAAGACGAAACCTCCTTCAGTTTCTGGTCATGTGTAATCCGTTTTGGGAGTTTCGGCGCAAAAATGAAACCGGATGGAGTTATCTGGTTCCATTGTTGCACCATTGTTGGTGATGGGGCGCGGTAGAATGTGGAATCAATCTCTACGCAGTCAAATACACGTGAATAGATTTTCAAGTAATCTTGCGGCGCAGTATCTTTGGGGTAGAATGGGCCAACCCAATTTGCGTACGACCAGCCGCTGCACCCTATCTTGAGGCTCAATGCAATCACACATGGTTAGGTAACCCGTGACTTAGAAGAATTATCCAGTCTTGGAAGGGACTGAACCGACGCCGTATGGAAGTGCCCTAGAGGCCGTCTGGAGGACTTGACATTTCGAGGACCAGCAAGCTTTACTTCAACAGGAGGTCTTCAAAGGAATTGGGATGCGAAAACCGTTGAGCGTTGCGGAAGTCGCTAGCCGGCGTACAAAGGATTCTGAGGAGGAACCGGGGGGTACTTTCCGGAAGACACTACAAATAGCTACCGTAGGCGAAGATTCAGAAGGAGTCTTAGCCGGAGTCAGGAACGCCCCCGCAAACAAGCTCGCGTTGATTTGTTATGACCACGAAAAGGAGAGCGCCAAACGCTTGGCATCAAGGATCTCGGACACACTCAAGGTTGAGGTTGAGGTATACGACACGGTTAGGCCTGAACATTCGTACAAAGACATCATGCAGGTTTTCTCAGATATCGTTCGCAAGAACCAAGAGCAGTTCGATGATTTCCTCCTAAACGTTAGCAGCGGAGATAAAATGATTTGCATCGCTGCCGCCGTCACGTCGTTCATCTTGGGTTTTAAGGCATTCTTCTGCAAGGGAGATGCATGCGTCATGCTTCCCCCAATGAAGCTCAGTTATACTGAGATGGTTTCTGACGTGAAATTGAACATACTCAGAGCTTTGGATAAAGCTGGGGGAGAAGTTGAGAGCCTAGATGAATTGAGCAAGTTAACAAACTATGGTAAGCCCCTACTTAGCTACCATATTCATGGTTCGGAGGACGCGCGAGGCCTAATTGACCTAGGCCTAGCTCAAGCATCCAGGCACGCTAGGGGAAAGACGAAAGTCACATTAACTACGCTTGGAAAAATGTTGCTCGTAGAGAAAATTCAAACTTAGAGATCGAGGTGGCTTGTCAATTGCTCATTTTCTTCGAAGAACCGTTCAGCCACTGGTGCGTTAAAGCCAGAAAAATCATGGATTACAAAGGGATCAAATTCGAAACGAAAGTCGTCGGTTACCACGATAAGAGGGAACTCATCAAGGCGACTGGACAGGATTATGTTCCCGCCATAGTGAACGATGGCCAGGTCATTACCTACTCAAGCGTTCCCGACTTCTTAGAAAAACTGCAACCCAACCCCACAATTTACCCGGACAGAACCAAAGCTTTGACGAAAGCGATCGAAGACTGGGCACATTACCGGCTTGAGGATATTGTATGGCGGTATGCTGTCGCCGATTTCCCCAAGACGTTCAAGGACGATTTGGAACGCTGGGTATTCATCGAAATGCAGGAATCAAGGCGCGGTCCTCTGCAAGCCTTGGAAGCCAGACGGCCCGAATTCAAGGCCGACATGGAGGACCACTTCCAAATCGTCGAAGATATGTTGAAAGACCATCGTTTCCTCGTCGCTGAGAAGCCAAGCCTCGCCGACTTTGCAGTCTTCGGAGCGGTCAACCCATTGATCTATTCGGGGAACAAGTTCCCTGATAAGTTTGTAAAACTGCGTTCATGGTACGAGTTCATAGACCACCTATGACCATGTCTTCAATTCTTGCTAGGATTGAGGATCGGTCCGAAAGACGATAGACATCTCACCTACAGGCTCGATGACCGCTGAGACTATCTCGAGTAACTTCCTGCGCAAATGCTCAGTCTCCGTCACGCTCTTGGAACCGTCGACTAAAACAGTGATTATTCCAGTTAGAAATTGGCCGGCAGGCCGCAACCTTATGCTTGTTACTCCTCGAATTCCTTCCACAGTCTTGAGCGCTGCAGCCAAAGCAAATGTCAACTCGGGACTTTCGCATGCGTCCAACAGGATTAGAGAGGATTCCCTGAAGGCAATGTATGCTACGGCGACTATGTAGACGGCGATTATCATTCCTCCCACGGCGTCGAGTTGCCGAAATCCAAGGGACGCGCCGAGAACACTAGCGAAGACTACGAATGAGGCAGTTCCATCCTTGATCGAATTATTCGCATCTGTCCGAAGTGACAGTAAGCCGTACCTATTCGCCACATTCCGCATCTGAAATGCGCGGTAGGTTGAGATTGTTCCACAACCGAGTAGCGTTACGAGAGCTAGATACGGATAGGCTATCACTCTTGGGTTTAGGAAGGCTGCGTAGGCATGAAACATTACGTAGGCTGCTAGAACCAACATTCCTATTGAAACAATGAGCGCAGATAGGCTTTCCACCTTCTGGTAACCAAAATGAAAACGCGCATCCGGCCGCCTTCTGGAATAATGCAGCCCAAGCCATACGATGAGAGAAATCACAGAATCAGAGATTGAGTCTGCTCCATCAGCTTTGAGTCCGAGGCTCCCCGTCCAGAATCCGATTGTGAGCTCCACTAACCCGATGCTGACTAGGGTGATTACAGAAAGCTCGGCGATGCGTTCGCCAGCTTGAAATGCTTCCGCTGAAGCTGTTGACACGATTTCCCTGACATTGCGATTTCACTTATTAAATCGGACTAGAGGAAGTGCCAAAGCCCAGGCGAGGCAAAGCGATGGAAAGCGGGCACAATTCACGAATCAGGGATTCACCCTCAGTCTGGATGTCAGTAATCCTAGTAATAGTCTACTTGGCCTTGGGAGTTGCAGGAGGCAATATTCTTTCATTGAATTATGAAATGTTCTATCCGCTGGCCCAAGTTAACGCTGACGTGTGGCACGGCGCAGTATGGATGCTGCTTACGGCCATGTTCTTACATGCGAATCCAACGCACTTGGGCGGAAACGTGGTTTTTCTCTTGATATTCGGAACATCTCTGGAAGAGCATGTCTCTACCCGAAAGTGGCTGATAACATATTTTGCGAGTGGGCTTGCTGGGAACATCGCCTTCCTGTTCCTAGGAGGGGACGCAATTGGCGTTGGCGCTTCTGGTGCGATATGGGGATTGCTAGGAGCAGCTGGGGGCGTGAAAGGCCTTGTGGGAATGGTCTTTTTCATAGGCCTCGACATCTTCGCGGGTGGCGGTTTCTTGGCCCACGTGGGTGGCTTAGTTGTCGGTTTAGCATTGCATTACTCTTGGCTCGAGAAAACGCGGCTTGGAACAAGGGTCTAGCCATGGGTTTTCACATATACAATGAACTGGAAGCTGACCAAGCATGAGCTCCAAGCCCAGAATGCGCGGGACAAGATTCCGTAGGCCATCAACCAAGAAACAGTCAAAGGAGAGGAGGGGCGAACACGACGCCCCGACATCCTATCTAGAAGAAGCACCAATCGATCCGTCACAAGTTTCTTCAAGAATTTTGAACGCCCTCGAACACCTAGGCACACAACGTTTCGCTCTTCCACCTTTCTCCGAACATTTTCAACGGTGGATCAAGGATGTCGAGGCGGTATTGATGGAATTCGAGACGAAGCTGCCTGAAATGGCGGACGAAGCGTACAGAGTAACCGTCCAAGACCGTCTGTCCTCACTCCGGGACCTACTGGGCAAACAGGTCGATGCAGAGAAAACCAGTTCTGGAGAAACATCAAAGATACTGCAAGAATTGAGGACATTCGAGCTTGAGCTCTCAAAACTAGAACACGAGTATAGAACTGTAACGTATGAAGCTAGAAAAAGACATGAAAAGGCATTGGAGAAGATCCGGAACGAAATTGATGCAATCGACAAGCGACGACTCAAACTTCTTCGAAAGCAACCTTCAATTGTGGAAAGAATTTTACAAAGGTCTCGCGCGAAACTCGACGCGAGCACGAGTGCGCTGCAATCGAAGAGAGCTCACCTTGATCACGAGGGGACATTGCTTCAAAATGAACTAGACGAATTGAGGTCAAATTACGAGGTAAAAAGGGGACACCTAAGAGAGCGCCAGGAATTATTGAAGGCCAAGCTGGATGAAGTCCAGAGAACCGCATCGAACGACGCGCTGGAGGTCAGAAAGGCCGCCTGTCAAGAATTAGGCCTAGCGGTGGCTCAAACAGTTGAGCGGTCATCGAAAAGACAAATTACTCCAGATGCAGATAATCAATAGAAGCTTAATTCTGCCTTTGATTCTCATGGGCATCGGACAGGTTGATCATCCTGAGTGCTAGCGAGGTCCCCATCGAGAAAGTCATTGAGTTCTGCGACTCACTGGCACGAGACGTAATGAAAGATCATGAAAAACGCTTTGCGGAAAGGACAAAGGCGATAAGAGAAAGCTCAAGCACACTTTCAATCACCGCTGGCAGATTTGAATCAAGTGTGAAAAATGCGTGGGGAACCATGGACAAGGCTGCATCTGAGTATGGGATGCGCTTAGCACACACAATACAAGAAACAGTCGATGAACTTACCCAGGCCGAACCCAAGACAAAGTTTACAGACGCTGAGAAATTCCATGAAGAATCCATTCATGCCCTCAACAAAATCATAGTGACTATCCGAAAGTATCTTCCCAAACTTCACCGAGGCTTAAAGACCGAAATGGCTGCTCTAAACACCGCGCTAGCAAAACTCGAAAACTCCGTGCGCTCATTAGGCGCAGCACTGGATGAGTCACCCGGAGCCAAGATCGAATCAATCAGAAGAGAAGCAGACATCCTAGCGCGGAGGCTAGATGACCTTCTCGCGCTAAGGAAAGATGAAACGGAGTGCGTGAGCACCTTGCACTCAATCTCTCAGCGAGAAAACGATCTCTTACGAGACCAGATGGAATTGACCTCGCAAGGAGAGTTTCTTGAATTGCGACGTTACCAGGAATTGATTCGTACAAAGGAGGATGAAATGAGGCAGTTCCTTCAACCGGTCATAAAGCCGCTTGTCAAGCTTGAGAGAGTAGTATCGGCCAAGCAGAGTCCTGGTCTTGACACTCAAACCTTGCGTGGCTTGGTCGAATCACCCGTTGAAACTCTAGCAACGGGCCAAACGTTTGCCATCCTCAAAGTCCTAGGACAGTTGGATGACGCATTTTCGCGCAATGAGTTGGACGTCGAAGAACGGAAAAAACGAAAAGCGCAGGAAACAATTCTGAGCGTCAAGAACGGAGCTATCGAGGCAATGCGTCAAGAATACTTGACCATTCAGGCAAACATTCAGGAAACACTCAGGCAACTGCGCGCTAATGGGCTTCTCGAGAAAAGGGATAAAGCCGAAGAATCATTGGCCCAAGCCCGCCACGAAAAAGAAACAGTTGACGCACGTCACAGGGAAGTGAAAAGAAGAATCGATGAAGTCGGTAAGGATATACTCAAACAGAAAACCGCCCTAGAATCACAACTCTCCAAGTTGGCTCATAGAGCAATAACGATTCGCGCCGACCAGCTGGCAAGTTCTTAGCCATGCGGTAACCTCCTTACGGCATCAAGATACCCATCGGCAACATGACAGAACCCGAAAGCCTTGAACGCTGCATCGTCGAGAACACTTGCCCGAGCATTGCCACTCCAAAAACAAGCGCGATTTGCGCCTGTTTCGGATGCCTATGCCTGAGGTCTACGAATGGCGTGCGAGAGAATCCAAAGACCTATGATTATTGCGAGTACCGCCCACCAAGATATGGGTATTCTAATTCCTAGAAGTTGACTCGCCAGCGTTGCGATTCCCCAAATGAGGATCAACGCACCAACCAGAAGAGGCCAGAAGTGGATTCGCATATGAATCATGTGTACGGCCGTGGAAATAGACCTTTAGGGGTTCCCGGTGAGGCTCTGGTGCGATAAGAAACGTTGCAGAACCATTTTGGTTGAATGAGACCTGTTGCCTCGAAACAGAGTTGGGCCGATTCCCCGACCACGCATTGAAACTCTGTCCGACCTTGTATTTGGCCTGGCATTGTCGATCGGTGCGTTGACTCTCGTCAGTAAAACCCCAAGTACGCCAGCTGACATTCGAAGTGCCGTCCTCGGCTTCGGATTTAGTTTCATAATTCTGATTTCGGTGTGGCTACGCTACACTTGGATAATGTCCGCGCTCCCGCTAGAAACTGCAACAGCAGTCTCCTTGAACATAGCATTACTCTTCCTAGTATCCATTGAGCCATATTTGCTCAGCCTTGTTAATATTGCAGAAACAGTTTCGATGTTCGATTAGGCCTCCATTGTTTACGCCTTAGACCTAGCTGGTCTTATGGCAATCTTGGGGCTCTTCACCAACATGTTGACTATTGAGGAGAGGAGGCTGGTCCCAACTCGCCTGGTAGGTCGGCAAAGGATGAATCGAAATGCTTTCTTCTTCTCGGCATTTCTTTACTTGGTAAGCACGCTACCTCAGTTCCTTGCATGGAGGCTTGATGGAACGCCGTTGAGAGTGATTTTTTGGTATGTTCCCTTAATCATAATGTGGTCCCTACGAGTGTCAAACGTGTGGGGAAGAAGTAGATAACCCTGGAAGCTCGGTAGATATCTCAGCGGATCTTCGGGTAGGCAAGGCTTCTGTTGAATAGTAGCAGCATGCCAGCGTTGATCCCATAGTACGTCGTCAAGTAAGGGTAACCATATTTCTTGATTCTACGGAGCGAGGTGTAGGCCACCATGTCAGGGTTGAATAGGATTCGTCCTTCATGGCGAATTCTCAGGCTGAGCATTACGTCCTCGGATAGTTCCCTGTTCTCGTCGAATCCTCCGGCCTTCCAAAACGCTCCCTTCTTGTAGGCGCAGTTGAAGCCAGCAACATGTGGTAAACCGAGTTTCAGTGACAAACGCTGGGCCCATCCCGTCGCTACATGGTAAGCGAGCTCGTCTAACTTGGTCCCACCATATGGTATTGTTGGGCCCGTTACTCCAACCGCGGTGGGGTCGTCTTGGAATGAGCGGGCAATTTCCTCGAGCCAGTCAACAGATGCTACTGTGTCAGCGTCGATGAAGGCGAGAATTTCTCCCTTGGCCTCTGTCGCACCGATATTCCGAGATGCTCCCACGGCTTCCCCGGGCTTGACCAAAACCTTGTCCGAGTGTTTTCGTGCCACCTCAACGGTCCCGTCAGTGCTACCTCCATCTACAACTATGACTTCGCGGATTTCTTTCCGTGACTGGTTATTGAGAGAGCTGAGGCATCTAGGCAGGTATTTCTCCTCGTTCAGAGTTGGGATGATAATTGAAATGTCGGTCGCCGCAACCATGAACATGTACCGAAGCCTCACTCCTATTGACGAAGGCTGAGGCCGAAGGTCGAATGATGACAAATCTCCTTTGCCTATCATTTGACCAGAGAAATTCTGCAGCATCTCCGCCTGCGTGCGGACAAATGCGAAATCGAAGTGAGCATAAAGCTCAGAGAATTGCTGAACTCTCGTGAAGGTGGATAAGAAGAACGCGGTCAGTTCTGGCGACTTGAATGCAAACGCGAATGCGATCAACGACGCAAGAATTGTGAGGATAATGGATGGTTGAGTCAACCTCTCTCTAGATGAATTTTCATCTGCCACCTTTGGCCTCACCATATCGGCAACTCCTCACAATGAATGAATGGAAGGCGAATCTCACTCACTTGCTAATAGAGTTACTCGAAACACATTTGAACGGTCACGAATGGTCACACACGTAGTCGAAGCTTGATTCTACTTGCGCTTAGGCTTCTGCCGGCTTCTCAATAGCAGTCCAATACCCACCGCGAAAACCAAGACTGCTGCTAAGGTTGCCAGAAGACCAAATGGTCCAACCGCCGCATAGGGTGCGTTGAACGTCAGAATCGAAAATGCAGTGTGCACTGAATCGTAGTAACTTATCATGAAGGAGAGCGGGATTGGCACGGAGGTCTCGAAGTACATTCCGGTAGCAAGTGTAACCGTCACAAGAATCGGACCCAATATATGCGAATATGTTGTGGATTCAGTGTAGGTGGTGAAATATGTGGCCGTCGATTTACCTGGAGTTGACGGATACATTAAGCCGCCAAGACTCAGCAACGCCATCACAATCAGCAGAAGAGAGAGCCATCTGTCCGACTTTGCCATAAGACGCTAAACCCAACTTGGAATTCTTTTGGACCCAGCCCTAATGTTACTTTCGCTTTCTGGAATAGGCTAATCCATTGCTCTGAAGAATGAAGTCGAACTCCGCTTCAGTTGATGGTGGACCGGGCGGGATTTGAACCCGCGGCCTTCCGGTTTTTCTTTCAGGTGAATGCGAACCGGACGTTCTTTGGCCTCAGCCACAAGTTGAGTATACCAGGCTGAACTACCGGCCCTGAGACCTAGAAAACCAGCTCTCCTTTAAACGGTTTATTCGAGGCAGTACGAAGTGAGAAGAAAATGATGGTACGTCTGGCGTTCTTACCCTCCAAGTATCATGCTCGGTGGGCAGTGAAGGCACACGTCGTATGCTGATGCTCCGCAAATTGTGCATTGTGAACAATTATTGCCATAACAATCCCGGCACTCAGCGCACCTTCCGATCGTTCCCAATCATTTTCACCTCCATACATCTGAGTTCGACTTGACTACGTCACCACGTTGGGTGTCTTCCCTGACAGAGCTCTTGGAGTGCAGCCCACTTCTGGTCTACTTGAGTTTTCAGCGTGTTTAGCTCGTCGGCATACTGTGGCTGGAAGAGGTGGCTGAATCGGCCCTGCATCCGGAGGAAAGTCTCAAGAGGCTCAGCATGTGGGTTTACGCTGAGTTTGTACTTCCCTTTCTCGACCTCGTACAGGGGGAAGTAGCGCGTTTGTACTGCGAGTCTTCCCATCTGGATTGTTTGCTCAGTCTTGAAGTGCCATCCCAGTGGGCATGGGGCTATGGCATGAACTAGTGCTGGGCCTTCGACCGCCGCTGCTTTCTGTACTTTCGTGATGAAATCACTCCAGTAAGCGGTTGAGGCGGTAGCTGCGTAATCCACGTGGTGTGCTAGTGCGAACGCGATTAGATCCTTCTTTGGCCCTGTCTTCCCAGGCGAAGCCACGCCTACTGGTGTGGTTGTTGTCCATGCTCCTTCTGGGGTTGCGCTTGAACGTTGAATTCCGGTATTCATGTATGCCTCGTTGTCGTAGCATATGTACACGAAGTCGTGTCTTCTTTCAAAGGCACCTGACAGTGCTTGTAGGCCAATATCGAAAGTTCCTCCATCGCCGCCGAATATTATGATGTCTGAATCCAGTTTGCCGTCGTTTCTTGATTTGAGGTATGTCTCGACTCCGCTCGCTATAGCCGGGGCGTTTTCGAAAAGTCCGTGAACCCAAGGAACACGCCAAGCGGTGTAGGGGTAAATTGTGGTTGCCACTTCAAGACAACCGGTTGCGTTTACAACATACGTCGGTCGCTTCATTGCTTTCAGCGTCATCCTAGCTGTAATCGATGCGCCGCATCCAGCGCAGAGGCGATGGCCTGGGCCGTAGAGTTCTTCGACTTGTAGTTCTCTTAGCGTTGGCATCTACTCTCGCACCCCCGCAAACTCCATCTCTAAGCCCGTAGGCCTTGACGTGGCTTCCAGTCCGGTCCTGAAGATCTGCTCGATGCTATCAGGCGAGAGGTCGCGTCCTCCCAAACCAGCGACAATGTCCAAGATTTTTGGTTGACCTGAACGGTTGTATAAGGAGCAGACTACGTCGTTCCCGAGTGGCCCGCAATGCGCGCCTAGGCTAAGGGCACGTTCCAAGACTATTACGACGTCGAGATGCTCGAGGAGTTCTCCTACCTGCTCATGCGGGAAGGGCCTGTACAGCGCAATTTTCAAAGCGCCCACGGGTAGTCCTTGTTTTCGCAGGTTCCGTACAACCCACCTCACTGTTCCCGAGGCACTACCTAGGGAAACAATCGCGACCTTCGCATCTTCCAGAGCGTAAGGAGTAAGTTGATCGTAGGCGCGGTTTGTTAGTTTAGCAAATTCCCGCGTCACTTCACCGAAGACTTCCGGCACGGCTCGCATCGCTTCGTCTTGTTGCTTCTTGAACTCAGAATAGTAGTCAGGCAGTGTTAGCGTCCCGAACGTCATTGGTTTCTGCACGTCGAGCTTTATGAGGGATTGTCTCGGGGGTAGAAACTGGTTCGCGTCGGTTTGATCGATTAGCGCTAAGGGTTCAACTGAATGTGTTATCACGTAACCGTCCATGTTTACTGTAAAAGGTAGCGCAACACGTTCGTCCTCTGCGATCCTGTAGGCTTGCATCACCCAATCGTATCCTTCCTGTGCGTTTTCAACGTAGAGTTGTATCCATCCGGAATCTCTTGATCCCATCATGTCGGAGTGATCGCCGTGAATGTTGATCGGAGCAGAGAGTGCTCGGTTCGCGACCGCCGTTACGATTGGGCATCTGAGACCAGACGTGAGGTAGAGGACTTCATGCATCAAAGCTAATCCTTGGCTTGAGGTTGCGGTAAAGACGCGTCCACCAGCCAGGCTTGCCCCAACGCACGCTGAGAGGGCTGAGTGCTCTGATTCGACATTCACGAACTTTGCTTTGGTCTCACCGCTCGCTACTAGATCGGCGAGGCGTTCGACGATTATTGTCTGTGGTGTGATCGGGTAGGCAGAGATGAAATCCACGTTTGACTGGATCACTGCTTTGGCAATTGCTTCCGAACCGCTCATCGGAACCAGTTGGGTCTTTTGCGTATTTTGCATCGTTCATGCTTCCTCCATCGTGATTGCTTTCACTGGGCATTCAACTGCGCATATGCCGCAACCCTTGCAATAGTTGTAGTCGAAGGAGATTGCTTTCGGCCCGCGCGAGACTGCTGGCTCGGGGCACCAAATCCAACAAAAGAGGCAGTTGGTACACTTCGCCTCATTCAAAACAGGTTTCTTGGTCTTCCAGTCGCCGGTCCTGAATTCTCTCGCTGAACCAGGTTCGACGATTACAGCGCCGCGAACCATCGTGCGCCATCCTGGCTTTGTCGCCGTCTTCAAATTTGTTTGACCTCTTTGAAACCCATCCTAACCATCTTCGCGTTAACTTCTCCCGAATCGCCATGGAACCTCTGTTTCACAGCGGCCTCCAAAGCTTCAATGCCTATACACCCTGACGCGCTCGCCAATGCCCCAAGCATGATTGTGCTCACGGTCGGGGTGCCGACTAGCTCCCTTGCGATCCTAGAAGCGTCGACAACGAAAGCGGAGGCCTTAGACTCATCACTCATCTTCTTGACAACGGAAGCCTCTGAATCTGTCGAGTTTACGACGAAATTCCCCTTTTGTATGAGGCCTCGTGTTACAGGTACCGTGGCCAGTAAGCTTTTTTCGAAGACGGCGACGGCGGTCGGTGTGTAGATTTGGCTCCTGATTTCGATAGGTTGGTCATCTATGCGGGCGAATGCTGCTACGGGCGATCCCAATCTTTCTGGGCCAAAGTCAGGGAAGGCCTGTGCGTATTTCCCGTCTAGAATTGCGGCCTGTGCGACCAAGCGGCTGGCAGTCAGGATACCTTGACCTGCTCTGCCGTGAAATCTAACTTCATGCACTAGTTTCAGACTCCAATTGATACCGCCAACCTGTAAGTATATGCTAATTATAGTGGCGTATGGATTGTATAGAGTGAACTATACGATAGGCCACGAACTGACCTCCCGAGGCGCGATCGTGGATTACGCAATGACAATCAGCCCATTGTTGCATAAGTCATGACTTGCCTTCGCGGCTTCTTCAACTGGCCAAATCCGGCGAACTCTGCGAAAAGTAGTTCACAACTGCACTCCACGCGAGGTAAAGGTCGAACAAATCCTTAAAACAAAAGACTCGAACACGGCACGGCAGGGCCTGTAGCTCAGCTTGGCTGGAGCACACGACTGATAGGATGCATCTCAGAAATCGTGGGGTCGCCGGTTCGAATCCGGCCAGGCCCACCAAATTCTTGATCATTCGTCGGCGTATTAGGTAGAAAATCGCAGCAAGAAAGTGGCAGAAGGAAGCACCAGAATGGGATACAAACGTTTCTTGAAATTCTGAGATTCGAAGTTACACTTTCGGTCTGGTTGGTGGCTTCCAAGTCAAAGCGAGTATTCCGCCGAGAACTCCGAGGATCAAGCCTACTCCGAAGCCTGCCATCGCACTGCCAAATATGCTCAGGACAGAGAAGATTAGGATTAGCAGCCCCCATTTCGAGTGATCAATTGGGTTGTTGTAGAGCATTAGGCTGCTGACCATCACCGCTATTCCGAACAGTATGCCGGCAAGGCCGAATATTCCGCCGAACCCGTACCCTCCCATCATTCCGAACCCGGGGCCATACGAGTATCGACCCATCATACCCCATCCATATCCACCGTATCCGCCATACGGTGAGTAGCCATTCATCATCCCGCCATAGCCGAATGGCCCCATCATGGTCAGCATTCCTCCCCCCAACAGAACGAATATGCCTCCAATCAGTGAGAGGACGAAAGCAACCGTAGGTTTCTCTTCTGCTGACATACTCTGACATCACCTCTGTCTAAGTGAATTCTTCTTTATTTTGATATGCATCTTTCTCTGAACAACTGCCTCAGTATACCTTTACTTGGTCTGATTATTGCCAGCCTGTAAGTCAGAGAAGCGCTAGGGCCAGAAACACCGCAAGACCCACGCAACCCCCTAAGAGCCACGATTTCTTGACCTCTCCTAAGTCCGATTTTGTGGACAAGTAGACGAGCATTGAGAAGGCCATCAGTTCAGCTGCAAGAAGAGCACCGAACTCTCTCTGCTGTGTAAGCAGGTCGATGAACCACATGTGGACAGCGAACACGGCGAGGAAACAGACCAGCGCCGCTTCAATCAGAATCCTGACTCCTTCCTCCTGCAATCTCAATGGTCAGCCCCTCTGTATCGTCCGGTTGAGTGCGAGTTTCTTCACGAACGCGCCCATGAAATACACTGAAAGTAGAGCAACTGATAGGTTTGCAGCCAGAGGTGACAGATTCGGCCATGGTGATGAAAGAAGATTCACTGATGTCGCTAAGGTTGCCGAGGAAACTGCGAGCAATAGAACGAAGCCCCCTGTCAGGATCGGGTAACGAAATGGGGTGTTCATGAATCGGAAAATCGAACCACCATGCGTCAGTCTCAATTGCACTTGATTTCTCGTTCTGTAAGTGAGCCTCGAGAGAACTGATATGACTATGGCGATTCCCGCGACTATTACTGCGGCATCGGAGTCAGGGATCACTTGGCCTGGTGTTAGGTAACCCCATACAGTTAGCACCACTACTTCGACGACCATTATCACTCCCAATGTTGTGTAGATCGGTCTCCTAGCTGGGTTTCTTTCCTTACCAGTGTCGAAAAACGGAATGAGTATCACGACTGCGAGCAATACGGTGATTGCCACTAGCGCGACAGCGATCCATGCGCCTTCAAAGACGGAGAATTTCAGAATCTGGTACATCCACAGGAAGTACCATTCGGGTTGCGGAGTGGATAGGGCTGCGGCTTCAGGTGTGAATTGTGGTGGCAGTGAAATCGGAAAGATTGCGGAGATCGCTATGAGGAATGCCAGAAATACTCCGCTAATCATTGAAAAGTAGAGGAAAATATCGGGGAACCAGGGAATGTTGCGCACGTTGCCCTTTACTCGTGTCGCAGGTTCTGCGGCGCCATGGATCTCGAACATGTACATTTTGAAGACGAGAAGAACGACGAACACGGCTGGAAGAACTACGATATGGAGGTCGAAGAATCGTGCGAGTTCTTCTGCGTCGCTTCCCGGACCTGCTATAAGGAACTTCATTGTGGGCCCCAATTGTCCGGGTAGGAAGCTGAGCATGCCGATGGTGACATCAGTAGCCGATTTTGAGACAACAGTCCAAGGTAGAAGATAACCCGTCAAACCGAATCCTAAGACGACAAGTCCCATGAGCATTCCGACGACCCACATTAACTCCCGAGGTCTCTTTTGCGCGCTAACAAAATAGCCGCGCATCAGGTGCATGAACGCTAGCAGTATCATCGAGTAAGCAGAGTAGAGATGAATTGTCTCAATTACATTACCCAGAGGGACAAAATTGATGATGAAAAGCGTAGACGCGTAAGCTTGACTTACGGTGGGTGTGTAGTGGAGAAGCATCAGAAGCCCAGTTATCCCTTGAAGGATGAAAACCATCACCATGAGTGCGCCAAGCCAATAGAATAGATTCAGACTGTAATCTGGGCCCGGCCTCAGCATCGTGGTTGTGAGGCCTACCCGTGAGTCAATCCATTCAGCTAACTTCTGAACTCGACTCACTTTTGGCATCTCTACGACCCCGAGAGCGCCGTTTCCTGAGTCACAACTTCTCCACCTTGAAGATCGAAATTGAGGACTGAGCCTAGATCGGTCGTTCCTGGCGGGCCATGTCCGAATATTGTCGGCGGCCCCATGCCTACAGCATAGATATCCCCAGTTGCGGAATCAAATTCGAGTTGCACAGCTGGAACTGGCCTTGGCGGAGGACCACCAATCACGTTCGCGTTCTGTGTGAAATCGTATTGACCGCCGTGACAGCAGCAGTAGCCCTCTGGCAAAGACGCCTTGAACGATGAATTGCATGGTGGAGATGCGCCGGGTGGTTGAAACGCGAAATAGCAGCCAAGGTGTTGGCAGATGATACTGTAAGCGACAATATCGCCGTCTGGCCCAGCCCCGTTTTCGGCTTTGATGCCTAGCTTCACAAGCACGTTCGGGGTGTTCACCAATGGATAGTTGAAGCTGAGAGGCTTCAGTGTTTCCAGTGAACTGATGTTGGCCAGTTTGATCCTAGGCCACGAAAGTTGAGTGGTTGTTTCCGTTGGGTTTGCGGGGGGTATGTATGATAGGAAGCGGAATATGCTGGCTGTCGCAGCGATCGTTGAAACCCAGCCAGCCGCCAGAAGTATCTTGAGGAAATTCCTTCTTCCTTCAGGCCTGCGTGACTCGTCCCTGCGTGTCATGCAATTCAGCTTTCCTTCTTCTTTGGGAAAGCAAACCGGCTTAGAACTATTAGTCCCGCTAAGAAGCCCACTATTACCATGCCGAAGCTTACCATGGCTGTTGTTTCGAGGCTGGTTCCGCTGACGGTCGTTACTGTTATGGATGACTGGGTGGGTGTGCTCGCCGGAGGCAGGACGGCGATTGTTCCCATCATCCAGCCCGGAGTGACCATTGCACCCGACCACCCGCCGTTAACGTTGGCAAAGCCGCATGGCGTGTAGCACTGCCACGTGAACATTCCAGTTTCGTTGAAGTACAGAAACGCTATCTCTGTATCGCCTCCAACGATTGGTATGTTGATGCCCAGGGACTGCACAGTGAAGGTATGAGCTATTTGGGCCGTAGGCACAGATGAGACCCCCGCTCCCCATGACTCGGGTGTGCTCATGGACGCGCTTGTGCCGTTGATAAGATACATTTTACCCCCAACTGTCCCTGTGATATTCGAGTACTGCGCGGGCGGTGGCGTAGGCGTATCGTAGGAAATTATGACCATCTCTATCAATCTGTGGGATGGCAGAGAAATATTCGCTGAGGACTCTAAGCCTGTGGGTCCCGCTACGAAGAACTTAGGTTGCGATTCCGGAGCGGTTGAGTTCCATTCATTACCCATCGTTTCAAGCAACGTTACCATATAGGGTGTGCTGTTGCTACCAGTAGCTGCCGAGGGAGGCTGCTGTTTCAATTGGAGTTGCCCAACTTGAGTAATATCTTTCGTACCGGTCTCGCTGCTCCAAACAGGCATTCCGGAAGCTACAACAAAACCGATTACGGCAAAGATCAAAATCAGCGCTATTGTCGCGTTTCTCGCCATATTGCATCGCCCAACAAGGTATATACCTCGCTGCGCCGCACAGTTTCCATATAGGTGCTGGGCAAATGTTTTACATATTCTAAATACAAAACTAAGACTGGTTCCGTCCTTGGAAAAATACCGTCCCGCTGCTCGGAATTTTCGAAGTGGCTCTGGGAATCGGGCTCAACGGAGGTTGACGCGCTAAGGATTGGCGTGGTTCAGGGAGGATAAGTCATAAGGTTTTGTGTGGCACGATCGGTTTTCCGTTTCTTCACTGGGTCTTGGCTAAATGAGAAAAAATGGTTCGCACTGTGCATAGGCCTCGAACGTCCATTTGACGGTGGATTCCATTTTCAGTTCAGCACCTTGAGCGATTGGGGGCAGCACGCTAAACACGTCGACCGAAGTCTTCGTGCGTACACGCCTGCTCCATCAAACCCATCTTCTTTGGGAGCCCTCGTCCAACCCTGACGCCCGTTACCGAGTGTCTTGGGTTAGAATGGCTGCCTATTTTCGGGAGAGGCTTCAGGCTTAGATGCTTTCAGCCCTTATCCTCGACAGCGTGGCTGCCCGGCAGTGCCCTGTCGGACAACCGGTAAACTAGAGGCTGCGATACCCCGTTCCTCTCGTACTAGGGGCGCCTTCCCCTCAGGCAACCAGCACTTCCAGCAGGTAGAGGCCGACCTGTCTCGCGACGGTCTAAACCCATCTCGCATTCCCCTTTGATCGGCGAACAGCCGCGCCCTTGGACCCTGCTGCGGGCCCAGGATGGGAAGGGACGACGGCGGAGAACCAATCCTCCTCGTCGATGGGGACTCTCAGAGGAGACGAGCCAATTACTCCCGGGGTAATTTTTCTGTCACATCCAGCCCCCAACAATGGGGACATGAATGATCGCTAGACCCGGCTTTCGCCTCTGGATGCCTTGCTGATGAGCATCCAGTCAGCCTGGCTTTTGGTCTTGCCCTCTACTCCGGGTTTCTGTCCCGGATGAGCCAAGCTTTGGGCCCCCTTGATATCTTTTCAAGGGGGTGCCGCCCCAGCCGAACTGCCCACCAGCCGTTGTCCTGTACACTAAGGTACAGTTAGAGATGCGATCGCAGATAGGTGGTGTTACATTGTTGCCTCCATCAACCCCGAAGAGTTGACTTCGAAGGCTCCCACCTACACTCTGTACCCGCAATCACATCCCAGCGACAGGATGCAGTAAAACTCCACGGGGACTTCTCGCCCCGCTGGAAGACCTTGGACTGTTCGTCCAGGTTGTGGGTTCACCGGGCCCTAGGCGGGGACAGCGGGGGGGTCGTTAATCCATTCATGCACGTCGGAACTTACCCGACAAGGCATTTGGCTACCTTAAGAGAGTCAGAGTTACTCCCGGCGTTTAGCGGCCCTTGGCTCGGTTGAACCCGAGTTTCAGGTACCGCCACTGGCCAGGACTCAAGAACCGTTCACACCCTTTCGGGCTGGCGGTTCCCTATGTTTTTATTAAACAGTCGCCTCCCCCTTGTCACTGCGACCTAGCGTTCCAGCTTGCGCCAAAACGTCAGGCACCCCTTTTTCCGAAGTTACGGGGCTAATTTGCCGAGTTCCCTCGCCTAAGTTCCACCCGATACGTCTAAGGCTGCTCACCTAGGGACACCTGTGTCGGATCTAGGTACGGGCACGGAGGATCCATTCCGCGCTCCTTTTCATTGGCTCGAGGAATCGGCTGAACCACCCTAAAACGGGCGGCTATTTCCCGCTTCGGCCGGTTCTCACCATTATGGTACTTCCCGGCCTTGACAGGTTAAATGGGGCGACGGCCCCACTCAACTTATCCCCAAGCGTCAGATCGCGGACTTGCGTTGCCGCACGTACCTCCGTGGTACCGGAATTTTAACCGGTTTCCCTTTCGGCTCATCCGGTTAAGGGTTGCCTTAGGACCGACTTACCCCCGGCTGACGACGCATTGCCGGGGAACCCTTGCCCCTTCGACGGAGGGGATTCTCACCCCTCTATGGCTGTTACTACCACCGGGATCTACACTTGTGGCCGGTCCACTGGATCTCAAAACCCAGCTTCCGCCCAGCCACAACGCCCGCCTACCAACACGACTATGCATCGTGTTCTAGGGTAACGGTACCTGGCTTAGCCCCGTTCGTTTTCGGCGCCCCCAACCTCGGCTGGTCAGCTGTTACGCACTGCTTGGAGGATGGCTGCTTCTAAGCCTACCTTCCAGCTGTCTGTGGTTGAGGACCGCTTTCTATTTCTACACTTAGCCAGGATTTTGGGACCTTAACCCTAGTCTGGGTTGTTCCCCTCGCGACATGGGAGCTTACCCCCCACATCCGTTTCCGGCCTTCTACGGCGCCAGCGAATTCGGAGTTTGAATGAAAAGTGGACCCTTTCGAATCCTTGTTTTTCAATCAGTACTCTACCCCGCTGGCAACCTCCAGCCAGACTATCCTTAGAGATATTTCGGCGGGAACTAGCTATCACCGAGTTAGATTGGCCTTTTACTCCTAGCCCCAGGTCAACGGAGTGAGTTGCACGTCAACACCCATACGGGCCTCCACCGGGCTTTCGCCCGGCTTCGCCCTGCCCAAGGCTAGATCACTCGGTTTCTAGTGTCATTCCCGTGATTTCAGACCCTTTCAGATCTCGTTCCTCGCGTCTTGCGACGTTGCGAACTTGTCGGTTTCCCTACGGCTTCGAGCATCACACTCTTAGCCTCACCACGAAAATGAACTCCCCGGTCCGTGGTACAAAACGGAACGCACAACCCTAGTCCCCCCTCTTGCGTACTGCCGCGTTGCCGCGGTCTCCTTCGGAGGGGATCTACCCTTTCGGGCTGTGCACAACTGTCACCACCTGATTTCAGGCTCTTTTCACCCCCCTTCCGGGGTACTTTTCAGCTTTCCCTCACGGTACTAGTGCGCTATCGGTCTTGGGGCATGTTTAGCTTTGGAAGTTGTTTCCTCCCAAATTTCTACGCCCATTCTGGGGCGTAGTACTCAGGGATCCCAACCCAAACCTTGCTCGATCACGTTTACGGGACTTTCACCCTCTGCGGTGGGCCTTTCCAGGCCACTTCAACTTCTCGAGCGAGGGCGCGGTCGGGCCCTATAACCCCACATTCCCACATAGTTTCCCATGCGGGTTCAGTTTGAGCTGTTCCCTCTTCGCTCGCTGCTACTGGGGGAATCTCAATTGATTTCTCTTCCTCTCCCTACTTGGATGCTTCCGTTCGGGAGGTTCCCGCTCCTTGTCGGAGCGCCGCAGGTTTCATCCGCGGCAGGAAGTCCTATTCGGGTATCTCCGGATCGAAGCCTGCATGCGGCTACCCGGAGCATATCGCAGCTTGCCACGCCCTTCTTCAGTGCCCAAGCCCAGCCATCCTTCAGGTGGCTTATCATGCCAAACTTACTATGGAACCCACACTCGTCTGGACGTTTGAGGCCTATGCACGGTGTTCATCATGATCATCCTTTTCGGAGTGAATGATCACTTCACCCTTCGCTTCTGAGTTACCTCGGAAGCTGCATTATCGCGTCTTGGCTCGCAGTCACATTTCGTTTGCCTTCCAGTCCGCTCGAATTTACTAAGGAGGTGATCCGGCCGCAGGTTCCCCTACGGCCACCTTGTTACGACTTCTCCCTCCTTGTCTAACCTAGGCTCGACATGACCAATGAGGCCACGCCTCACCAGAGCCAAACTCGGATGGAGCGACGGGCGGTGTGTGCAAGGAGCAGGGACGTATTCACCGCGCGATGATGACACGCGGTTACTAGGGATTCCATGTTCAC
>JBEKSC010000021.1:0-49059 GCA_049517415.1 Bathyarchaeia archaeon | reverse complement strand
AGTCTCGGTGCTAGGACTACGCGGTCGCGAGCCCTTCAGAAGTCCTAAGGGGTTGGCAATCCTGGGTCCAAAGCACTTTGGGTATGACATTCCCTACGTACCCATTGAGACAGTGATGAAGGAAGGTCGAAAGTAGGAACTTCCACCCTATTGGCTGGCTCCCGTTATCGGGTCTCCAGCCACCCACGTTTTTTACGAGAGTTGAACGCGCTGAATCGTTAGATAGTCCAGGTACCTTTCTCTATGACGGATTTTTCATCTAGGAATAGGCTTGGTTTGCGCATGATCCCATCTAAGTGGATGCCTGCCTGAACGTTGCCGCCGAAGGTGCTATTGTCGCCGAAAGCGACGTGAACTGTTCCGTACACCTTCTCGTCCTCGAGAATTATTCCAATCAATCGGGCGTTCGGGTTACATCCAACTCCTAGCTCGGCCACGTTGTATGCTTCCTTCTTCTTCACTGCTGCTAGCAGGGTATCGAATTTCGTTGCTTCCGGGCCGCCCGTCATCTTTGTCGCGAAACCTTGCTCCACGGTTACTGTTACCGGTTTCTTCAGCATTCCGACACTTGCTATTGCTCCGTCGAATACAAGTGTTCCATTCGCGGACCCTTCCACAGGCGCGCAGAAGACCTCGCCGGCGGGCAAGTTGCCAAAGTCGCCGGATTTGAGGAGTAGGCCTGTATCTCGCTCCTTCATTCGACCCTCGATTGACATCGTAATGTCCGTTCCCGCGTCTGAGGTGATGCGAACCTCTTTTGCACCATCCATCAGGGTGCCCATCTGCTCACAAAGCTTACTCACTTTCGAGTAATCTGCTGTAATAGCCCCGGTTTTGAACATTGGCACGGTGATCATTGGCATGGTTGCGCCCCTTGCACCCGCCTGCGTAGC
This sequence comes from Bathyarchaeia archaeon, assembly GCA_049517415.1. Lineage (GTDB taxonomy): Archaea > Thermoproteota > Bathyarchaeia > 40CM-2-53-6 > 40CM-2-53-6 > FEN-987. The sequence continues at coordinate 48,166 of JBEKSC010000021.1, read as the reverse complement.
GGCTTTGCGAGCCTGTGTATGTGTTAGGCTGTACTTCGTGGGGACGATGTAGACGTTCGCCTGCTCCCAAGCTTTGGCCACCGGATCCGGGGGTTCCTCACCGTGACGGGTGCGCTCTTTGATGACCGTAAGTATGGTCTCAGCACTGGCTTTCACACCAGCGTCAAAGAAAGCGTTGCCAATGGGATAAGTCTCAATGTCCGTAATAACAAGGAACTTCTCCCCCGGCTTGACAGCTAGGCTGGTCTTGACCAGACTCTCAGCTGTCTTCAGTAGCAGTTTCTCTTCTGCCTTTGATGCTTTAGGGAAAGGCAATGTTTTCGTCCTTAGCGGAGTATTCAAGCTGCGACTGTTTGCGCAACTGGGAATCCAGTTCGGGTCTTCTCGGGTGGAGTCATTGAAGTCAGGCGACTTGGCTTAAGGCCCATAGCGGTTAATGCCTCGATGAACTTTAGGCTGGCCGCAGCCGCGTTGACCACTGGTACCTCATATCCATCCTGTTTCAGTAATTTCTCACACTCTTTGGCAACTCCCATCATCCCGGTACATCCGAGAACGAGGACATGCGCGTTATCTTCCTTTATGGCTGCGAGCATTTCTTTGTGCAAAGCCCTGATAGTCTTCTCTTTGTTTTCGAGCTCAAGCACTGGTATGTCGACCGAGCGCACGGACGCAAGCTTATTCTCGAGTCCGTACAGTTTCGCGAGGTTTTCGATCATAGGAAGGATGTTGGGCAGCACAGTCACGACAGAAAATCTGTGGCCGAGAGTTGCGGCAAAGTGCATTGAGGCTTCAGCCGCACCAATAACTGGAATCTTGAGTACTTCTCGAGCAGGTTTGACTCCTGGGTCTCCGAAGCAGTCGCTTATGACCGCATCATAGCCCGCAGCTTCGGCCTCTTGTGCTTTGCGAAGGAAATCAGGAATGCAAAGGGCTTCATCTAGCTCGCTCTCGACAGAAGCCGGCCCGTAGTCAAGATGAGTCACGCTAACTTCCGTGCCGGTGAAGGCGTAGCTCCTAAACTCTTTCTCACTTTCTGCGTCAAGACCCTTCGACGTAATCGGAAGAATTACTTTGATCTTCATGAACAATCACACGGCGTATCTCTGCGTTTTCAGCTTTATATCACTTTGGCTTGATTCCCCCGTGATTCAAGACGCGGAGATCGTTTCTCGACGACTATTGAGAACTGAGGGTTTGCAAAGGTGCATTATTCTGTTAGCGGGGCGCCTTTTGCTTTGAGCGCTTTTCGTGATGTTCCTCTTATTCGCTCCAGATAGTGTCGCTCGGCCGCGGGCAGGTCTGGGGCAATGATCAAGTCATCTATCCTCAGAAGCGTTATCGCCGTCTCGAACGCGGTCGTGATTACTTGTAGCTTGATATCGAGAGAATCACGAATGCCTCGCGTGGACATTCTCGCTATTCGATTGTTCATCACATCAACCCCCGCTGACTTATCGCCCTTAGCGTGCCGGTGTCGAAGTTCTGTCGTCACATCCACTGCTGTCATTCCGACCGTCTCAGCCAGCATGGCTGGAAGGGATTCGAACGCCTCGGCAACTAACCTTACAACAAGTTGTCTCCGGTCGGCAATACTCTCAGCATAGTCGTACAAGTCTCTAGCAATTTCTTGTTCGAATGCTCCCCCGCCCCAAACCATCCGTGGATTCTTTGCAACTGCTGTGGCTGATTTGATTGCGCCTTTCATCACGCGTTCTATGTCGTCAAGTACCCAGTTCACATTTCCTCTTAGGAGAATGTCAACCGACTTCGGGGTACTACAACCAGATATGAAAATCAGCTTGTCCTTTCCAAGCTTCCGCTCCTCGACCAATTCTGCACTTCCCAAGTCTTCACGTGTGATTATCAATGGGTTAGTAATCCTTCTTCCGCCCAGTATGCGATTTACTCTCTCGAACTCGACTGGAGGAAAACGACGAATGACCAGTATACCACGGTCAGCAAAATATTCGAGAAGTAAGTCATCAACCCCTTCGGAAACAAGAATGACATTTGCGCCAGTTTCAATAATGTTGGCCGCTCGGCCTTCCAAGAAGGTCTCCTTTGACTTGTCGAAGCCGCTCAGTTTTTCGGGGCTGTCGAATTCAAAACTGTAATCCTGATACCGCGAAATCTTCTTGTTGGGAATTCTAAGTTCACCTTGAATAAGTGCTATTCGGGCATGTTCCACTCTTCGTGGCATCCTATCATGGGGAATCTCTTGAGTCAGAACAACGCCTTCAACGATCTGAGATTCTGCCAACGAAGCTCCAGTGACTTTTTTCACGTCAACTATTGCATCCGCGTCCGGTCCGTCAAGGTTCGAGAGCCCAACGATCTCGACGGCTCGGAATAGCAGCTTACATATGACATCATGATCTTGGGGCGAGAGTTTTCCTTCGAGAGAGTTCTTAATGGCTTGTCGCACCTCAACGATAGGCTCATTCCTGCCAGCAAGCGCAAGTCTAGGTGCCTTTTTCATTGTTCGCTTATAGGCAAGGGAGAGGCCGTCGATTACCGTGTTCACGTGAGTCTTGCGAGCGAGCAGACGCCTGCAGCCCGTCAAGATACTCGCGGCAAGCAGCAAAGTTGAGACACAACCATCCCCCTTCTCGCGATAAGTTGCAATGGCCGCCCCTGCTATCAGTTGCGCTGCAGGGTGTTTGAGCTGGATTCGCTTCAGGACACTCTGTAGATCTGACGTTATGAAGGTCATCGGATAATTGCCATCTTGGGTTGAAATAACCTTGATCAGTCTACGTGGACCATAGATGGTTTTGGCTAGATCCTGCATGAACTGAACGGCCGAAAGGTTGCCGTCGCGAGCCTCTTCTTTGGTTCTCCGTTTCGTCCGCTTATCTAGGACTAGGGCCGGTTTGCCTTCAACGTATATTTCCGGTACGGGCACACGTTCATGCTTCAGCGGTTGAAGGCGTGAGTCGGGTTGGGTCATGGTGTTAATTTCCCACGATCTAGTTAAGACCGTGAACTCAGCATTCTACATATCTCGGTTCTGTAAGTTACTCCCTGACGAACAAATAATAATAACGTTTGCTGGGTTGTCCGGATCAACGATGTCATGATGTCTCTTCACAACATTTTGTTTTCTAATTAAAGTGTCGGTATAGCCTTCAGACGTAGACCCTGAGAAAATCGCGAACAGGTTCGCTGCCGCATGTGAGAACTAACCGAAGTGTTTTAAGACGTAACTCGGCGTGGTCTACTTGAGACGTTCTTTTTGCCACAACTTCTTGATATGGAACTCGGCAAGACTGCGAATGTAGTTATCAACAAATTGTGCAAGGTGAAATCTCGCGAAAGTGTCCTGATTACGATTGACGGACTTGAGGAGTTCCGGGTTGCTGAGGAAATCGCGAAAGCTGCGGAAGCAGCTGACGCAAAAGTCATGGTTGCTTGGCACTCAACACCAAGAGGCTATGGCAAAGTCGCAGATCCATATCTTCCTGAACCTTTGTGGGCTGCTATCCCTAATACCGACGTCTGGATCGAGTTGAACAATCAATGGCTGTTATACTCGACGCCCTGGGATAACGCGATGAAACCAGCAGTCGAAGGAAAGGGAAAGGTCAGGTACATGTTCTTGGGAGGATTGAATGTGGATCAGATTGTTAGGTGCGTCGGAAGAATTGATATTGACACGCAAGCCGAGCTGCAGGAGATACTCACAGAAATGACTTTGAAGGGGAGAAAGATGAGAATAACAACGCCAGCTGGAACAGATGTCTATTTCGAGAACGATCCGAAACGGCCTGTGAGGAATGAGCTCTTTGCTGATGTGCCTGGGCCGCATTTTCTTCTTGGTCAGATAGCGTGGGCGCCAATTGAAGAGAGTATTAACGGTACGATCGTTTATGATGGGTCATATTCCGGTGGTGCTGAAGCGGATCTCGGAATCCTCAGGACACCGGTCCGAGTCACCGTAAAGAACGGTAAGGCCGTTGAGTTCTCAGGCGGATTGGAGGCTGAAGCCGTCAAGAAGTGGTTGCACAAGCTGAATGACCCGAATATGTACTATGCTGCGCATGTCTGCTACGGGTTCAACCCCGGCGCTAGACTCTCAGGCCTATGCACTGAAGATGAAAGGGTCTGGGGGTGCACCGAGTGGGGCTTCGGCCAACAGGGTCCAGCCTTCAAAGCAAAGGGAATCAATGCAATTTCTCACGCGGATGGAATATGCCTCAACTCATCTATTTGGATTGATGGACGGCAATTATTGGACAAGGGTAAATTTACGGACCCACAGCTCGCAATACTTGCGAAGAAACTCGGAAGAGAGTAATACAGTTTCGTATGGAAGGAGATCTTGGGATTGCCCGAATATCTTGAACTGGAACTTGCGAAGGCGGCTGACTTTCTCGTAAGGGACAGTCTGAAGATCAAACCAGGGGAGAACTTCTTGGTTACCATTGATACAGAGACAGATTTCCGGTCAGCGGCTGCTGTAGCTCGGGTGGCGCAAGCTCTCGATGCCAAGGTTGCGGTCATTTGGCATACCACTCCTCCCGGATTTGGGAAAGCTACAGACGCCTATTTGCCAGAACCAGTCAAGGCTGCAATCCCCAAAGCCGACGCTTGGATTGAGTTCAACAATCAATGGCTCCTCTACTCGACACCATGGGAGGAGGCTATCAAATCCAAGAAGGTAAGGTACCTCTGCCTGGGAGGCATAGATGTCGAGCGACTAGTTAGATGTGTTGGAAAGGTGAACTGGCAACTCCTCAATCCTTTTCTCACCAAAGTAGCAGAGATGACCCATAACGCTGACAATGTACGAATCACGAACCCCGCCGGTAACGACATCTCATTCAACATGAATCATCGACCCGTCGTCACTGAAACCATGGATTGCTCTATTCCAAATGTCTGTGGTGCGCACGCGCACTTCCTCGGAGGTCAAATAATTTGGGCTCCAGTCGAAGAAACGATCAGCGGCCAGATAGTATTCGATGGAGCTTTAGCTGGTGGAGGCGAAGCATACTTCGGAACCCTCAGAACCCCCGTAAAACTGGAAATCAAGAACGGCAAGATAGCTGGAATTTCAGGCGGCGACGAGGCAAAGATTTACGAGAAGTGGCTTGCCAAGTTGGATGATGCAAACATGTACAAACTGGCGCATGTCTGCTATGGATTCAACCCCGGAGCAAAACTCACCGGGGTGACTGTGGAAGATGAAAGAGTATGGGGTTGCACTGAGTGGGGGATCGGCTATCAGTCCTGGTACTATAATGGAAAGGGTATGCCAGTTTCAGCCATATCACACGTCGATGGCATATGCCTCAACTGCTCGGTTACACTTGACGGAGTGGAAGTCACGAGAGAAGGTCGCGTGGTGCATCCGGAACTCACCGACTTGGCATCGGAAGTAGGAAAATAGCCAAGCGACGACTGGAAGAGGCTCATACGGACTTCCAGATCGTCCAATGAGGTTCCCGAACGGATCCACCTTCACTTTAAGTCCTGCATCTACCATCAAGTCTGAAACATACTTTCGAACCGAAGTATTCCACGTGCCAATGCGATGCACAATGTGAGTTCAATAAGTTTGACGCCTCGCGTACAATCCAATTATGTAGGGCTTGACTTCATATATGGCCTAGGAACAAATTGCATGTAGAGGGTTTGGATGATGGAGTTGAACGGCAAGGTTGCCATTGTGACCGGAGGCAATTCCGGGATCGGGCGAGCAATATCTGAAGTCTTTGCAAGAGAGAATGCGAGCGTTATGATAGGTGCTCGAAATGTGGAAACGGGAGAAGCGACCGTTAAGGCTATTCAACAAAAAGGAGGCAAGGCCTTTTTCTTGAAGACTGACGTTCAGGATAGCTCACAGGTCAAGAAACTCGTCGACGAGACCGTGAAAAGGTACGGTACGGTAGACATCGTCTGCCATAACGCTGGCAGGGAGCTCGTGAAACGGCTTGTTGATACAACTGTGGAGGAGTGGGATGCGGTATTAAATACCAACGCGAGGGCAGCATTTCTTGTCTCCAAGTACGCTCTCCCAATCATGATTGCCAAAAGAAAGGGTGTAGTGGTTAACATCGCCTCTCAGCTTGGCTTCGTAGGCTTTGACAAATTCACGGCGTACTGTGCGTCAAAGGGCGCGATTGTTCAGTTGACTAGGGCAATGGCGCTTGAATACGCGAAAGACGGGATACGGGTAAACTGCGTTTGCCCTGGCGCTGTCGACACAGCGATGGTGGATCGTGAGCTTAGCCTCTTCCCAGATCCGGCTGAAGTCCGAAAACAGGTAATCGACAGCCATCCAATTGGGAGAATGGGAAGGCCAGAAGAGATAGCCGAAGCCGTGCTCTTCCTCGCTTCGGACCGTGCATCATTCGTTCTTGGCGAATGCATGCTCGTGGACGGCGGGTACGTAATTCAATAACAGCGAACGGATTCAAAGCCTCCAAAAGTAGTTTCACCTGGCAGGGTAGTTCTCCAGGCACGAAGGATCGTAGAATTTACGATACGTGGAGTAACTGGATTCCCGTGTGGACTACAGCTCCGAAAACAAATAGGCTATCGGTGATCCAGCTTGCACGCACCAGTTGAAGTTGTCAGCGCCTATGATGCTCCAAGCCCAGATGTAGCCGTCGATCGGCATCTTGATGGTTTCAGTTACTTCTCCGTAGGGGTTGATGACTTCTGCGATCTTCGTTCCCTTTGCCAGCTTAACGCCGACATCAACGAACCTGTTGACGAGCCCTCCCCTGTTTGCGCGAATGTTCCCGCTCGATTTGAAGTCGCCCTTGAGGACGAGGGTTTCCGTTTGAGGCTGTACTTTCTCTTGAACCATACCTAGCGTACTAAGAGTGTTCATAATGCCTCTCACTCCAACTCTCACCACAGATGACTGAGCCTCATCAAATCTTGATTCGAAACTCCCTTCCAGTTCGGCCGTGAAGCCCGGAATTCCGTTTGTCAGCCCCAACTCGGCCCAGTAAAGGTCACCGACTTTCATTCCGGCAGTACCGGTGTCAACTTCAGATGAACGATTACGAATGACCGTCACGCCATATGCTCTTGCCAGCTCGAGAGCTCGCTTCTCAGCGTCCTTGTCCTTGCTGTAGCCGGTTAGTGTGAACTTGAGGCATGGTTTGACGTTTTCATGAAGGTCCACTATCAAGTTTGAACCGAGTGTCGCATTCTTCCAGATGAAGTTCGCAAAGCGACCCGTTATGCTGCCACTTTCGCTTCCCGGATACGAGACGGCAAGGTTGGCCCCATCATGAGGAGACACATAAGCCCCGAACTGCATTGCAAGAGGATTGGCTGTTGGAAAAGCGATTATGCTACCCTTCAACTTAGAAGGGTCAATTCTTTTCATTAGGGCATGAATTGTTGCTGTTCCGGACAACTCCGTAGAATGTGTTGCCCCACACAGTACAACCTTTGGGCCGTCATCATGGCCGTTTATGATTATCACGGGTAAAGATACCCGCGTCGCGTCCCTCAACTCAACCCAAGTTGCTGGACCGTGTTTGATTTCTCCGGGACCAGCTGACACTTCTCCAACGGTAACTATCTTACCCATATACTACACTTCGATGAGCACGCAAATATAAGTCCGCGCTATACCAACGGCCATGCTAAGTTGAAGCGTGGCCAGAAAAGAAATAGACTGGACGAACATTCGCGCCCTTTGTTTGCATGAGAAATCGATGGTGCTTTCGAAGGCTGGCGTTACGAGTTCCCAGACGGGCCAAGCTGTGGTTCACGCAACGATATCAGTTTCTATACCATTGTGAGAGCAAGCCTGAAAAGAGAAGAATAACGTTAAAGGGTTCTGCCGGAACCGAACAACAGAAAGTTGTGAAAGTCGTGAATGACCGAGATCTACTGATGATTCCTGGCCCAACCAACGTCGCGCCATCGGTGCTCAGCGCATTGGCTCGGCCAACATTGTCCCACGCAAGTCCTGCTTTCGCGAACATTCTCTCAGAGACGTTGAGTGATCTGAAGAAAATATTCAAAACGAATGGACTGATCTTGCCATTAGCTGGCTCTGGGACTCTTGGCGACGAAATCGCTCTGGCAAACGTTATAGAGCCAGGTGATCGGGTCCTTGCCTTGTGCAACGGCTACTTTGCCGAAAGACTGGCCGATGTGGCATCCACTCTTGGTGCCACTGTTGACAAACTACAAATTCCATGGGGAGCCGCTGCAGAACCCGCTGAAGTTGCCAGCAAACTTGCCTCAACGGACTATAAGTGCCTCCTGACTGTTCACGTCGACACGTCAACAGGTGCCGCAAACCCGATCGAGAGTCTTGGAAAGGTGGCGAGGGCTAAAGAGGTGCTCTATATCGTGGACGCCGTCTGTTCGTTAGGCGGCATGAATGTTCAAGTCGATGACTGGAATATTGACGTATGTTTCACTGGATCACAGAAGGCCCTTGCAGTGCCGCCGGGCTTGGCAATCATTTGCTTCGGCGAAAGGGCTCTCAAAGTAAGGGATACGCGCAAGTCGCTTATGACAACGTACTACGGTGACCTTAAGAGATGGGCGCCGGTGATGGCGGAACCGACAAAATATTTCGCCACTCACCCAGTAAACATGATCTACTCGCTTCATGAAAGCTGCAAGATGATTCTATCCGAAGGCCTAGAAGCAAGATTCCTTCGCCATTCTACGGTGGCATCGTCATTCCGAAACGCAATGCGCTCCATCAATCTTCGACTACTTTGCGAAGAGAAGGCATCTGCAAGCACTCTAAGCGTTGTCAAGTATCCCGAGGCTGTACGTGATGCTGACTTCCGCAAGACGCTTGCAGACAAGTATGGAATCACGATTGCGGGGGGGCTAGGACCACTAAGCCAGAAGGTCTTCAGGGTTGGGCATATGGGTAATGTCGATCGCAATGACATTTTGGCAACGATTGCCGCGATCGAAGGTGGTCTGACGCAGCAAGGGTACGACTTCCAAGCCGGCGCGGGAATTGCCACAGCCAATCGCATACTCAATTCGGGAAAGATCCACTAATCGAAAAGTGCCTGAAAGAGTCATCTTGATTTCTTGAGTTTCTCAAGGAAGCATGTTAATGCATTCACGGGTCGTATCGGCGAGAGACAAGAAAACAGTCGTGCCTGCCGAAAAATCATTCCTTGTTGAAATGCGGTAAAAGGCCATTAACTTCTTCTGTACATATTGGATCATGCATCTCTACAAGTTGTTTTTCCTCCTGTTGCTCTTGTCGATCATTCCAGGGCTGGTTGGTTCTGCTCAAGGGAAGGCTAACGTGGTTACGAAATCGGTTACAACCACAGTCACAGCCGTCGCCACCGCCTCCTCGGTTGCCACCGCCACCACCGACCTGACTTACGACTACAATCTGAGCCAAACCATGGTTGGAGGTCAACCTGCTTGGTTCCGTTCTTGCACTTGGGGTGAGTTCCCGGTTATAGCTGGCGGCACAGGGACAGGTTCACCTCCGATAGCCTTTATCGGTGGTGATCCTGAATTGCAGCAGACTGTACACGTGCAGTACTGGTCGGATCTCCCCGTCGACCTGTACTTCTTGACACGGGACCAAGAACTCTCGTGGCTCTACTATACTTCTCTCTGGCCCTACCAATTTTGTGCACCACCATTTTCGAGCTGGACGTTTGGTTGGGAAAATACAACGTACGCCTCCTTTACAGCATCCCTACCGGCCGGCACATGCCCCTGCTCGATCCTTATGTTCAACATGAACGCAACAGAGGCACACGTGCGTTTTGTCGTAAACGGCCTCGAGATATCAGTCAGTGTACCTTACCAACATGCAACAACATCTACCTCGACTGATACATACATGAGCACGAAAAAAATCCCCCCATTCCAAGTCAACTCAGAATTCTTAGCTTCGGTTGGCTTAGTCTCGATAATCATTGCACTCCTTGGGATCTGGATTCGTGCAAGGCCCACTAAGCCTCTACGCAGAAGCTAGTAACGCTCCGCTAGACCACAAAAACCGTCTTTGCACAGCCCACCTGTGTACACGTGAAATGTCTGGCGTTCTTTTTCTTTGGGCTTGCCGACCTCTTGATTTTTGGCGCGCCAAAAAGACGTGGAAATGATTGCTTTTACAGGTAGCACGGAGGGTGGCATACTAATAAGATTCCTAATTACGCAAGTTTTAATACTGCACGCAAGCTCCAACATACCTTTGTGCTTAGGCGTATGGCTGAAGAACGAAAGAAGAAGGAAGAAGAAACTAAAGTTTCTCGTCGGAAATTCGTGGCTGGTACAATAGGCGGACTTGTACTCGGTGCAGTTGCAGGGGGCGTGGGCGGATATTCCTCTGCTCCTAAAGCAGTATCGCCGGGAGTGACTAGTTCTGTAACTAGCGCAGCAGCAAAACAGATTCTAAATCACGTAACTTTTCTTGACCCAAGTTCGATGGACCCTCACAAAGCCAACGACGAACCGACCATTAGATTCACTTCAAACCTGTATGATCCTTTAGTGCAAATGGTGGGACAAACTGGAATGGGCAGTTGGGTGCAGATAGCACCAAACATCGCGAAGAGCTGGACCATATCATCTGACGGTAAGGAGTACGTATTTGAGATTCGAAAAGGAGTGCCCTTCCACGATGGTTCAATTTTGGACGCGAATGCCGTCAAGTATTCTATCGATAGAGCGGTTGCCATGAACACGAATCTTACCGCTCAAACCATCAGTCCATTCGTATCCAGTAGCGCGGTTACTGGCAATTACGAGGTTACGGTGACTCTATCGAAGGCCTATGCGCCATTCCTTTCAGTGCTCCCACTGCTGTTTATCGTAAACCCCACACTAGTCGAAGCGAACATCAATTCCAAAGCCACTACTTACGGAGCAAAGGGAGACTACGGCACTGCCTGGTTGGAGACGAACGATGCGGGCTCCGGTCCATATACATTAAAGCAAAGGACGGCTGGCGAGCTAACTGTGTTCGAACGATTCCCTGGTTGTTGGCAAGGCTGGGGGCCAAACTACTTCGATGAATTAGACTATCAGTTCAACGGCGAATCCGCAACGATCGTTTCAAAGCTCCAGGACGGCACAAACGACTGGTGCGAATATTGGCTTGGACAAGACTCTTTCAATACGTTGGCGACAAGCCCGGGCGTTTCGGTTGTTGAATGGCCTGACTTGGCCGGAACATTCACGATACTAATGAACAACCAGAACAAGTTTCTGAGTAACAAACTGGTCAGGCAAGCCATCTCCTACGCGTTCGACTACGACAGTTGCCTCAAGAACATTTGGGGAGGCCATGGGGTGCCGAGCCCAGGACCAATACCACCCGGCATGCTAGGATATAATCCATCCGCGACAATGTATACGCAGGACATAAACAAAGCGAAGGCTCTTCTCGCGCAATCTGGATACAAACCTGGAGACATCACCATAGATATCACTTGGGGAACAGGCCAGGACGTTAGAAGGCTGATGTCGATCCTACTCCAGCAGAATCTGGCTGAGATAGGAATCACGCTGAACCTCAAGGAAATGCCCTGGAATACGTTCATAGAAGGAATCACAAGTTCGAAGCCTGAGGACGTCATCGCAATGAGTCATCTAGCGGGTTCGATCGCGTTCCCTGACCCTGACTACATCCTACATGCGTGGTATTACTCGCCCACATGGGAAGTTCAAGGACTGAAGACATACTACACAATGTCATTTTACAAGAACCCAGCTGTCGACACACTGATTGAGCAAGGAGCAGTGGCTACGGATCCGAGTCAAAGGAACACAATTTACCAGAAAGCTACGGCAATGATCATTGACGACGCGGCTAGTCTGTGGCCAGTTTGGAACAACACCGAAATGGGAATTCGCTCGGACATAGAAGGATTCACACCACTGCCTTTCTACTTTACAAACTGGAATCTCTTCCGCAGAAACGGCTGGTATAGAACTAAGAGTTAGACTACGAGTTAGGGAGCACTGCTCCCATCTTCTTTTTTTCAATTCCGCTTTCTAGCGCGAGCTTTAGCGTTTCCTGCTCGGTACTATTATCACGTTACCGTAGCCGTCCAGTTTTGATCTGAGTCCTTCAGTTACAATTATTGTGGAAGTGCTTTCTTCGATGATCGTTGGTCCTCGAAGAGATGCATCTGGGGGGAGGAGTTCCCTCTTGTATACGGGTACGGTCCTGAAACGTCCCGAGCCCACGTATAATCTCCGCTCACTCACGTAAGCCCTTTTGACACTTCTTCCCGTCTTTGTTAGCGGACGTATAGAGGGTTTCTTCACCTTGGACAAGCCAACGACATGAAAGGTCACGAGTTCGACGGCGTTCCCAGGTAGAACAAACCCGTACTCCCTTTGGTGGGCTTTCACAAAGCGCCCCTCAAGCTCTCTCATATTATGAGGATTGTAGTTTCGCGACGGAAGAGCCACCTTGATTGTGTGCTCTTGGCCGTAATATCGCATGTCTGCGTACCTCACAATTGAGATCCTGCTGCGTTCCAAGTGCTCCGACGCAAAGATCATCAATAGTTGCGACTCCAAGTCTTGATACGTGCTATTCACGAAGTCGCAAGTCTCCCTAAGCTCGCCCACCTTAACAATACTCGTGCGGATCAAGTCATGCCTAACATCAGCTGCCAACATGCCCCATGCATTGAAGACGCCTGCAGGTACTCCAGGCACCACCACTCTTGGAATCGAAAGTTCACTTGCAATGAATGGCGCAAACATTGGACCAGAGCCGCCGTGAGCTACGAGAGTAAAGTCCCTTGGATCGTACCCCTTTTGTACCGAGATTTGGCGGATTACACGAGCAGCCTGGTCGTTCGCTATCCGGATTATTGAATCAGCCGCTTCTTCAATGGTGACTTTGAAACGCCTCGCGATACTCTGAAGGGCGTGCTCAGCCAAGCCCTTCTCAATCCTCAAATCCCCTCCAAGCAAATACTCTGAGTTCAGGTATCCCGCTATCACATATGCATCTGTCAAGGTCGGCTCTTTTCCACCTTTCCCGTAACAGGCAGGTCCAGGGTAAGCCCCGGCTGCTCTCGGTCCAACTTTCAAGCTTCCTACGTCATCAATCCATGCTATACTAGTCCCGCCGCTGCCTATTTCTTCAACATCGACAACCGGCACTCTGACAGGGTGACCAGGATTGAATCTATCCCTCTCGATGTAGTAGTCTGTTGTGATTCTTGGAAGCAGATCTCTGACCAAAGAGGCCTTGGTCGTTGTACTGCCTCCGTCTAGTACAATGATGTTTCTGTCGCCCAGAAGCTCAGCAACTGCTAAAGCGCCGACCACCCCGGCAACAGGTCCCCCTTCTATCGTGAAAATGGGATACTTCTTCGCGAAGTCTGTTCTCGACATGCCGGCGTTAGCCAGCATTATGTATAGGATCCCCGTAAACTCTTGCTTACTGAAACCCTGTTCAAGCTTGTTCACGTAGTCGTCGAAGGCTGGCTGAACGTAAGAGTTGAGCACAGTGGTGGATGTGCGCTCATACTCTCGCCACTCGCGTGTGAGCTCGTGGGATAGCGTGACGAATGGCTTCTTGCCCGCCTTCTTGAGCTGCTCGAGCAAAAGCTCTCCGGCTCGTTTCTCATGAATTGGGTTAGCGTAACTGTTGATGAAACTAACCGCGAATGCATCCACTCCTGCTTCGATTAGACTCTTGGCGGCGACTCTGACTCCATCATCGTTCAAGGGGGTAACAATCGATCGATCAGCTGCGATTCTCTCAAGAACACCTACTTTGAGTTCTCGAGGAACGAACGGAGTTGGCTTTCTGTATTTCATGTTGAAGAGGTCTCGGCGGTTGGCTCGCCCTATCTCGAGCACGTCGAATCCTTCGGTTGCGATCAGACCCACTTTCGAACCAGTTCGCGTTATTATGGTGTTAATTACCACTGTCTGACCATGAACCAAAAAATCTACGCGCTTCAGATCCAAGCGGCTTCTCGCGAGCGCTTCGACTACGCCTTTGGAGTAGTCTGGCGGTGTCGATTCCAGTTTGACCCAGACCTGTTCTCCTGTCCTGTCATTGATGGCTAGAAGATCTGTGAAGGCTCCACCAATGTCGATAGCCGCTCTCCAGCTCATGTGGTGCTAACGGCATTTTACGGACTTAAAAGCTTAAACAAGCGGTTAGGGGCCTACTGAGCGGTTGAGACCCCCTTTGAAGAGAGACATTTTTTCCGCTGAGACTGTGAAAAACGCTTTCGATAGCTTAGCAAATGAAATGTTCTGGACATCGATCAGGACATCAAAAAGCCCGATCTTCTACGAAACACTGGATTTTACCACAGTCTTGACGGACGGAAAATATGACACGATAGCTGCTGCAATAGGAGTGCCTGTATGGGCGCCCGTAGGCAAGTATGTTGCCGAAAGCTCAGTTGAAGGAATGAAGAAACAGGGAGAACCTGTCTATCCTGGTGACATAATAGTTTCAAACGACCCCTATGAGACGGGAACTCACCTCAACGACATTGGTCTCGCGATGCCCATTTTCCACAAAGACGAGATTTTGGCCGTGGCCGTTGCGAAAGGTCACGTGTATGACGTGGGAGGCATGACACCTGGAAGCTGGAGCCCAGCTTCAACAGACATCTACCAAGAGGGACTATTCATTCCGCCTACGAAGTATTACGAAGAGGGAAAGCCCAACAAAGCAATAGCTCGATTGATAAGTGCAAACTCGCGCACTGCCGACTATGCGCATGGGGACTTGGAAGCGCTCGCAGCGGCTTTGCGGCTAGCTAATCGAAGAATTGGAGAGCTGGTCAAGAAATATGGCGCCGAGATTGTGAAGACCGCTATGAAAGATCTCCTCGAAGAGGGAAAGACTCGTGCCAATGCGGCCATGAGAAACCTTCCAAAAGGAGTTTTCTATGTTGAGGATTACTTGGATGAGAGCTACGTTTCACCTGATCCTCTGAAACTGAAAGCCAAGATTACAATAACTGACAAGAGTTTCAAGGTAGATTTCACAGGAAACTCAAAAGCTCTTCCGGCACCCATTAACAACCCCTACCCGGGAACGTTCGCAGCAGTTAGCGTAGTCTTCATGGCCTTGACAAATCCACATGTCCCTTTCAACTATGGTCTACTGAGCCCGCTGGAGGTAGTCGCACCCATTGGAACAATATTCAATCCTCAGAGGCCTAGCCCAGTCTCAGTCTACTGGGAGACAATGGCTTACGCCGCCGACCTGGTTTGGAAAGCTCTCGCGCTCAAGATGCCTGACAAACTGTCGGCAGGTCATTTCTTAACAGTTGCCTCCGAGAGCATTTCGGGAACAGACCCAAGATCAAACGAATATTTCGTTTTGGTTGAGCCGAACCCCGGAGGGTGGGGAGCAGGATTCGATCAGGACGGTGAGAGCGCATTAGTGTCTTACTCCGATGGCGAGACCTATGCCAATCCAGTTGAAGTGCTCGAAATCAGATTCCCTATACTCGTAGAAAAGTTCGAACTGAACGTAAAAGATGGAGTTGGCCATGGAAGACACCGAGGAGGTTTCGGTATAGTGAAGAACTACAGGATAATGACTGATGATGCAGTTCTCACAACTGACGTTAATCGAGCAAAGTTCCCTCCCTGGGGCGTCGACGGCGGCGAGAATGGCACCCTGAACTACCTGGCAGTGATTCGAGATGGAAAGGAGATTATGAGGGTAAGCAGACTAACGAATTTCAAGTTGCGGAAAGGAGACGTTGTCAGCATTTGCACTGCGGGAGGAGCCGGCTGGGGCAATCCATACCAACGAAACGCCGAACTCGTCGCGAAAGATGTGAGGACCCGCCTCATCACCATCGATCAAGCTGCAACACACTATGGCGTTAAGCTTAACCCGCAGACTCTTGGGGTCGACCTTGAGCTAACCAAGAAGCTGAGGGAACAAACTGCGCCTCAGTAGTTCGATCCAACTAAGCCTCCATGAGGCGATTCGCCGATGCCTACTCACACTACCTAGATCAATTGGTTCTGGAAGTGAACGCTAAAAGGCAGAAATATTATTCGCCGAAGAAGACGTACTGATCGGATAAGGATCACATCCTGGTGAAGTTTGCGCAGAAACGACGTTTCGGAAGAACAGGCTTACAGGTTTCTGTCATCGGTTTCGGAGGCATACCTATCATATCAGCCTCAAGGAATGAAGCAGAAAAGATCGTAAGGTACGCCTTTGAACGAGGAGTGAACTACTTCGATACAGCGAGAGTTTACGGAGATAGCGAGGAAAAGATAGGAGCAGCCCTTAAAGACGTAAGAGACGAGGTTGTAATAGCAACCAAGGTTCTCCAGAGAACGAAGAAAGACGCAGCCCGAACCGGACTCACACAGAGTCTCAGAAATCTCCAGACGAACAGAATAGACCTCCTTCAACTTCACGGCGTTGATAGCGATGAGGTTCTCGAAAAGGTCACAGGACCAAACGGAGCGTTGCAAGCCCTTAAAGAGGCCAAAGCTCAAGGCCAGATTGATTACATGGGCATAACCGGCCATAATCCCCACGTTCTAATGAAGGCCATAGCAACCAAGGAGTTTGACACCGTTCTCGTACCATTGAACATCGTTACTCGAACAGCAACTGACGGACTGATCTCGCTCGCCAACGAGCTTGACGTAGGGATTGTAATCATGAAAGCGGTGGGAGGATGTGAGCGGCCCTTAGAGTATCCTCAGCGGGATGGACGATTCTATGGGAAGCCTGAACGCGATTGGCCTGACGCATCAGAATTCATTGCTCATTTCGGGAAAGAAGGAATTGATAGAGCTCGTCGTTCACTCAGGTTTGTACTAGCCCATGACATAGATACGGTCATACCTGGATTTCGTTCCACAGAGGAAGTAGACTACGCATTGAAGGCAGGAGATGATTTTGACGGACTTACTCCGGAGGAGGAAAGAGCCTACAGATTCGGAGAGTCACCCCCTGAACCTTTCTGCAGAGAATGCGGAGCATGCATGCCATGTCCCGATGATGTGGAGATACCTACTATTCTAAGATGGGAAACATATTACACCTTCTATAACGTAAAGAAGTGGACCAAAGAACAGTATCCGAAATTGCGAAGCAGAGTTAACAGCTGCACAGAATGCGGCGAATGCGAGAAGAAGTGCCCCTACGACCTTCCCGTAATCAACATGCTAAAAGCGACTGAAAAAATACTCACTTAGACTTAGGAAACTCGGTTCTAGTATTCCAGTTAAGCCGTGAAACATTAACTTAGTTTCGTATATGCGGAGACGAGAAAGATCTTAGGAAGATAGCCCACCGAACCTTCCTGTCGTTGAGTTTCACCCGTAGAAGCTCAGCTTCATATTCGAAATGATTTCGGGACAGGAGACAAGGAATCTAATGACTTTATGATTAAGACGCGACCAATTCTAGTGGCCTCAGATAATTCTAACGTCGAACATGTCCCTTAATCCATCGCCCAGAAGGTTGAAACCTAGAACGGTCACAAGCATTGCAACTCCTGGGAATACAGATATCCACCACGCTGCGGGTAAGATTATGCGTCCCTCAGCCAACATGTGACCCCAGTCAGGTGTGGGCTCTTGCACCCCCAAACCAAGGAAATTCAAAGCAACGCCCCAGAGAATTGCATATCCCATGTCCAAGCTTCCCTTGACTGTCAAGACTGGAACCAGATTCGAGAGGATCTCCTTGAAGGCCACGCGCATCCTACTGGCTCCAAGCGCCCTTGCTGCTTCAACAAACTGTTCCTCCCTAATGGAAAGGACTTCACCGCGAACAAGTCGAACGTACCAGGGCCACCAAACGATCGAAATCGCCAAAGAACTTGTCACCAAACTGGGAGTGAAAGAAGCAGCGACAATCAGTGCCAAGGCCAGTCCCGGTAGAGAGAGGAATATGTCGGTCATTCTCATGATGAGGATGTCGATTGACCCACCCAAGTAACCGGCTATCAGACCCAAAGGCACACCAATGCTGATAGCAACGGCCACAATTATGAGCCCAGCTTCAATTGCAACGCGACCCCCGAAGATTAATCGGGTGAATACGTCTCGCCCAGCACCATCCGTTCCCAGCCAATGCGCAGAACTCGGTCCCTGAAGCCTAATCTCAAAATGAGCAACTGGCCCCGCATCTGCAGGGTACGGAGTGACATATGGCGCAAGCGGAAAAACTATCAAGAAAACCGCTACGATCAGAATTACTCCGGCCAGGGAGAGCTTGCTTCGCCTCAGACGGTACCATGAGAGTTGCAGGTCCTCCTTGATATCATCAAGGCTTCCCCTTTGTTTCAGAACCGTAGTGCTGGTCATCTCTCTTCACTTAGCCTTTCCATACCTTACTCGTGGATCCAGCATTCCGTACAGTAGGTCAACGACAAGGTTGACGATTGCGAAGCTTACGCCTATTGTAAGTACCACGCCTACGACCGCGTCGATATCCTTGTACAGAAGCGCTTGCACACCATAGTATCCCAACCCAGGCCATCCGAAGACTGACTCGACCAAGAAATCTCCACCTAGGAGAAAGCCATACGTCAGGCCAATGATCGTGAGCACAGAAGAAAACGCGCATTTGAGCATGTACTTGTATGTCACTATTCTGCTAGGCATGCCGTTCGCTCTTTGGAATGTGACATAATCTTTGGCTGACTGCTCAAGTAAACTCGACCGGGTCATTCTGGCAATTTGCGCCATCGCTCCGAGCGATAGGACCAGCGCGGGTAATGCAAGGTGCCAAAGGCTATTTACCAATGCTGGACCGTTCAGCGTCAAGATGCTATCCACCACGTACAGTCCAGTAATGCGAACAGGAGTGCCTATCACCTCGTAATCGAGCCTTCCGGTGGGCGGGAAGATGCCCAGATCAAATGCTAGGGCGAGTTGAGCTATTATGCCTGTCCACCATTCTGGAAGCGAAACTGCATAAACCGAGAAGAGCCTGCTAACAGCGTCCGCGTACTTTCTTCCGCTTGTAGCGCCCACCGTCCCGATCGCGACGCCCAAGATTACCGCGATGATCATGGCCGCCGTAGTTAATTCGATCGTGGCAGGGAAAAACTCCTCAATGTCAACCAGGACCGGCCTCGAAGTCCTAAACGAGGTCCCCAAGTCGCCACTCATCAACCCTACCAGATAACGATAGAATTGAACGGGGATAGGCAGGTCCAAGCCATACTGATGTCTGAAATTTGCAAGTGCTTGGGCTGATGCGAGGGGACCGAGTACTCGCTGAGCTACGTCTCCTGGCAGAAGCCGGGAGATTACGAAAACCAGTACTACCAATCCGAAGAGCGTCGGAAGAATCAGCAGGGTTCGACGCACGATGTACGATCTTAGACTTCCTTCTTCAACCATTCGTCAAAGCTCTTTCAAGTCGACCAACAAAGTCTGATTTAAACATAATTCATCCAAGTTCCATTAGTAGCAACCGAGCCAAGATGACAACTATTTAACACAGGAACTATTTATGATGGAACCCCGGAAGTTTTCCTGCATGGAAGCTCCTCTTCTTGAGGTTCGCGACTTGAGGCTCGAGTTCTCCACTTTTCGCGGCGTGTCAAAAGTCGTTGATGGAGCTAATCTGACCATTAACAACGGAGAAACCGTTGTTCTAGCAGGAGAAACCGGTTGCGGAAAGTCTCTGATAGCAAAAGCAATTCTCAGACTCATTCCTAGCCCTCCAGGAAAAATAATCTCCGGTGAGGTCTTTTTCAAAGGAAAAGATCTTCTGCAGGTGCAAGATGCGGACCTTCAACGGATCAGAGGCAAAGAGATCGCCCTAGTACCCCAAGATCCAATGTTATCACTCAACCCTGTTTACACGATTGAGGATCAAATCCTAACATTGATGTTGTGGCAGAGCCGCAAAGTGGAGCTTAAGAGTTGGTTGGCTCTCGACGGAGACAAGAAGATCAGGAAAGAATCAAAGGAAAAGGCCTTGGCTATATTAAACAGCATGAGAATAGCTTCACCAGAACTTATACTCAAACGCTATCCAATAGAACTGAGCGGCGGCATGAGGCAGCGAGTGCTCATTGCGATGGCGCTACTGGGCCAACCTAAACTTCTCATCGCGGACGAACCCGGGACAGCATTGGATTCGACTGTTCAAGACAAGATAATAGACCTGCTTAAAGAGAAGATAAAATCAGAACATCTCTCAACATTATACATCACTCACGACTTGGCAACAGCACTAAAGGTTGCGGACAAGATTGCAATAATGTATGCAGGACGAATCGTAGAATTTGGAAATGCCAAAGACGTGTTCCAAGAACCTCTTCACCCTTATACTGTAGGTCTGCTTAGGGCACTCCCAAGGTTGCAGGGGAATATGGGCGATGGCATCCCTGGGATGATCCCTGACTATGTTAATCCGCCGAGCGGGTGCAGATTTAATCCGAGATGCGACCATAGAATGCCCATCTGCGAGAAAACCAAACCCGAAATGATTGAGGTCCGCCCGAGTCACTTTACCGAATGTTACCTCTACTCGAGTGATCGTAAGATTTGAGCGAGGCTCTCGTCGTTGAAGATCTGAAGAAGTACTTTCCTCTTTACGGGGGAATCCTCCGTAAGAAGGTCGGAGAGATCAAGGCTGTCGACGGCGTTTCTTTCAGAATAAGAAAAGGTGAAACTTTCGCTTTAGTTGGAGAATCAGGTTCCGGAAAGACAACAGTAGGCAAAACTATTGTTAGGCTTTACGATCCCACGTCTGGAACTATCTGCCTAGAAGGCCAAGACGTAACAAATCTGTCCCAAAGTGAACTAAAGTCAGTTAGGCGCAACATGCAAATGGTGTTTCAAGATCCCACATCTTCTCTGAATCCCAGAAAACGGGTCAAAGAGATTGTAACGGCTCCTCTTGAGATTCACCGAATAGGGAATAAATCTGAAAGGCTTGCGCGAGCTACTGAACTTCTACTGCTCGTTCAACTTTCAGAAGATTACCTGCATCGGTACCCATACGGTCTAAGCGGAGGCGAAAAACAGCGAGTTGGGCTCGCGCGCGCTCTGGCTCTTAACCCGCGCATCTTGGTATTGGACGAGCCTACTTCCGCATTAGATGTTTCAGTGCAGGCAAAGACATTGAATCTCCTGACCGAATTGCAGAGGAAGCTCTCGTTGACCTACATGTTCATCTCACACAATCTAGTACTCGTCAAGAATATTGCGACGCAAGTCGCCGTGATGTACTTTGGCCGACTAGTGGAGTTGGCCGTTACCGAGGAATTGTTTCAGTTTCCATCTCATCCTTACACCATGACGCTCCTATCAGCAATGTCTGTGGTGGACACAAATGTTAAGCTTCCCGCTTCAGCAGAACTGGAAAACGTCGTAGACGCTGGAATTGATTTGAGCAGTCTGCCCGTCGGGTGCAGATTTTATGCAAGATGCGTCTTTAGGCAGAAGGTCTGTCAAGAGGTTTATCCCGAATTACGAGAGATAAGGAAAGGGCATTTTGTAGCCTGTCACTTCGCAGAAGACATACTTAAGGGACATATGTAGCAAGATTTCGTAAGAATTTCACGACAACACTGGCTTTCAACACCATACTTGACGAAGCAAGCTCAAAGAGAATTTTGGAAGGTTCGGCCCCTGAGCATAGCCCAGCTCGTTGCATTACAGAGGACATTTGTGACATCAGATCTCCAGATCTCGTGGAGGTTTTCGGAGCCGTTGCCGAGAGCGTCACTCAGTACGGTATGTATTCGCCTCCCAACGGATAAGAAACCGACGATGGCTCCTGTGTTGGCCTCGCTGACATATTGCTCAGCAAGGAATGAAGCGCGTTTGCTTCCTGTCAAGTCGAAGTCAATTCGACTTCTCCAGGGGCCTATACGATCCTAAGCTCTCGGCTAATGGTCGAGAGCAGCTCGTGACCTGTCTCCGTTACGGCGACGTTATCTTCACAGTTGAACGCAACTCCTTGAGCGTTCGGTATTCCTTGAGGCTCGATAGAGAATACCATGCCTGACTCCAAGACCGTTGTGTTGTCACGAGCAATAATTGGAGGCTCACGTGCTTCCAAGCCTATCCCATGGCCGAGCAAGAAACTTTCGACTCTCATTCCGGCCTCCTCAAAGACCTCAGCCTCTGCCTTGTACACGTCACTTGCAGTTACGCCTGGCCGCAGTGCTTCCGCACCCTTCTTGTTCGCGTCGATGTACAACTGATAGTGATCGATTTCAGACTTTGGCGGTTGCCCTCCGAAGAACGCGACGCGATGGAGATCGCAAACGTAATGTCTGTAGAGGGCAAGAAAGTCGATATCAACGTACTCACCTCGGCGTATCTTTCGTCCGCCGGCAAAGTCGCCAACGACACCGCTGCGGAATTTGTCACCGCTCGTACACACGATTATATGCGGGCGGGAGGCGCCTTCTTCCATCATGCGAAGACCGATTATGTGTGCAAATTCTCTCTCAGTCATGCCATCGCTGATTTCGCCAAAAGCTCTGTCAGCAGCACGACTGGCGGCCTCCGCTGCGATTCTTATTCGATCCAATTCGCTCTTGGATTTGACCATTCGGAGTTTCCAGATGAGTTCGGCCCCATCCACGAAGTCGTTGCCTATTGCATTGATGAGATCGAGGTATGAGTGAACGGGAACGCAGGTCATGCGTACGGAATCACCTAGCTCGGTCCCTATCTTCGCACTCTTCAGCCCAAGCTCCGCAAAAGTCTTGATGAGCGTGTTCCCGAATTCCTTCAGTGGATTGTATCCGCGAAGCTCCTTGGTCCAAACGGCGCTCTCAGCCGCTGGGCGCTTGTACTCGGGTATGATCAGCACCGCATCTCCGTCTCTTCTCACGATCACGGCGTGAGGCGTATCCCTGCAACACTGGGCCTCGGTGCCCATGAAGCCTGTCATATAGTAGATGTTTTCCCACTGAGTTAGGAGTAGACCATCCAGCCCGTATTGTTTGAGTAGTCGCTGAGCCTTCGATAGTCGGTCTTGATATTCTTCCTGAGTGATGTCAGGGTCCAAAATTATGCTCTGAGTGCTGCGTGAGAAGGTAACGTATATAACCGTTTGGGCTTGCTCTCGTTCACCCGAGATATTTTCTCATTCCGTCGTAGGCGCTATATGCTTCAGCTGAATGAGAACTCCTTTGGCTAATCCAAGAGAAGCTAAGTCGGAGAAATGGGTGTGAACGCGCGTCGATCCATCATGGATCTAGAAAAGGTTTGGCAAGCCTACAGGATTCCGGCTTTGAAGGCTGTAGGCCGCTGATCGAATTTCCACATACTGCTGGGCCGAGTTCACCATTCGATTTCGAATCTGTTGGTTGTGCTTCGCCGTTATGCGGGGATAGTTAGTTCTTCCAATCGCTTCGTAGTCTTTGTTATTATTTCGGGTTTGTCTTTTCCAATGATTACGGTATCGGAGTGCCTAAAGCCACCCAGGCCGTAGACGAAAAGCGCCGGTTCCACGGACGTAACCATTCCTGTCTTCATGATTCTATGGTTGAATGCCATATCATCCCAGTACTCGTGGCCTTCGAGACCTATCCCGTGTCCACTGCGGTGATATACATAGTCCCCGAAACCTGCAGCTTCAATCACCTTCAGCGCAGCCGCGTCAATGTCCGAAACCTTGTTTCCGGCGACGCACACCGCTATGGCTTTCTCTTGGGCTTCTGTGACAGCTTCAAAGAGTTGTTTCTGTTTTTCTGTAGGTTTTCCAAGGAAGTATGTTCGCTCATTCTCAACACAATACTTGTTGAGTCTTACAGCCACGACGCTTGGTAAGGAGTCTCCTTTCTGAATCTTTCTACCAGTAGGCATACGCCAACCATGCGGGCCCGCTCCTTCTGGGCCCGTCCCAGTAAATCCAATTGTCTCGATCTCAAGTGAGTAGTTAGACGGATATCTTTCAGCCGCCTCCAAGGCCATTGCGTAAGCAACCTCATGTCCGATCCCTACATGACTTTTTCCGACCTTTATCGCCTTTCCCATCTTGTCTTGACCGAAATTCGTGAGTCCCGCAGCCTTCCTCATGAGGTCAAGCTCATAATCATCCTTGACGACCCTCATCTCTCTCAAGAGCATGCTCGCGTCGACAGCTTGGAGGTCTGGCAAGCGAGGCCGCACCCACCGTTCGAAAGCAGATAAGGAGCTGTCAACGCCAACGCGGCCTCTGGTTAATTTTCTTTCTTCCAGCGCTTCGCTCAGGAGCAATGGTATCTCCACAGTGTAGTAGCGCCGCTTCGTGAGACGTGGGTGTTCATCGTAATACCTCACGTCTTCGATCCAATGTTCTTTCTTCTCGAGACCGTATTGGTAGTGGTTTATGGAGAGTTCGTTGAGTATGATCAACGGATCAGAGTCGAGGGGTATCAGTGTGACGACGGGCCTCTCCCAAGGCTCGACATCCAGTTGGAATCCGGAAACATAGATAGTGTTTACGCTACCCAGAACCGCCAACGCCTTCAGATCCCTCTCAGCAAGGTATTCTCGAATCCTACCAGCACGTTTCTGAAATACAGATAGAACATTCAACTTGATTCCCACCGATCAGCTCATAGGCCTAGCCAATTATCTCTCAGGAGAATCATTGCCTCCATGAACAAATTTACTCCAAACATCATAGCGTTGCCAAAAGAACTTCGCAAGGCTATCATCATAGAGCAGAACCAGGCTTTTCATAGGTGAGTCTACTAGAAGGACTTGTGTTCTGTCCGAGCAATAATCTCGTCTTGCAATGTCTTGCCGAGGTCGCAGAAGTAATCGCTGTAACCTGCCACTCGAACGATCAAGTCCCGATATTTCTCAGGGTTCGCCTGTGCTGCACGTAGAGTTTCCGCCGTGACGACATTCATTTGGACGTGGTGGCCATCCAACTTAAAATAAGATCGCACTAGGTGTGCCAGGTTGTCAATACCCAATTCGCCTTCTAGGAGTGATGGAGAGAATTTCTGGTTTAGTAGCGTTCCACCCGCGCGGACCTGGTCCATCTTGGCAACCGACTTTATCACGGCTGTAGGCCCATGTGTATCAGCTCCTTGCACGGGTGAAACTCCTTCGGATAATGGCTCATGCGCACGTCTTCCGTCGGGAGTTGCACCCACAACTGAGCCGAAGTAGATGTGGCAGGTTGTGGAAAGGTAGTTGACTGCATAGAATCCTCCCTTCGTGTTCTTTCGGCCGCTAATCACGCGGTACAATGAATCGAATGAGGCCCTCAATAAGGCGTCAGGGTAGTCGTCGTCGTTTCCGTACTTCGGCGTCCTATTCCAGAGCATTTGCCGGATTACTTCATGTCCTTCAAAATTATCATCGAGCGTCTTCAGCATCTGCTCCATACTCAAGTGCTTTTCATCGAAAACATGATCTTTGACGGCGGCTAGGCTGTCGGTTAACGTGCCAATTCCAACGGGCATTATGTAAGTTGTATTGTAACGTGGGCCGCCGTCGTTGTAATCTCTGCCGTTCTTGATGCAATCATCGATTAGCGTTGATAGAAATGGGGCGGGCATTTGCGTGGCGAATAATCTTTCGATAATATTGCTACCCTTAACCTTGATATCAACGAAATGTTTCAATTGTTTAGTGAAGGCTTCGAAGACTTCGTCGAAAGACTTGAACTCAGCAGGGTCGCCGGTGGTTGACCCTATCTTCTTGCCCGTGCGCGGATCCACTCCCTTGTGTAGGGCAATTTCCAATATCTTTGGCAGATTCAGGTACCCGGTTAGTATGTAAGCTTCCTTGCCAAAGCAGCCCGTCTCAACGCAGCCGCTTATGCCTCCTGACCGCGCATCTTCAACGGCTTTACCTTGGCGGACCAGTTCGTCGACGATTAGGTCAGTATTGAATATCGAAGGTTGGCCCCATCCCTTTCTAATAATCTCGCATCCCCTCTTTAGAAAACGGTCGGGGCTTTTCTTGCTTAGTTGGATGTTGGAAGAGGGTTGTACAAGTCTCATCTCATCAATTACATCAAGGATCAAGTAGCTGAGTTCGTTCACTCCATCGGAACCGTCCGGCCTTAGGCCGCCGACGTTGATGTTTGCGAAGTCCGTGTACGTGGCACTCTCCTCCGCAGTTACGCCTACTTTTGGCGGCGCGGGTTGATTGTTGAACTTAACCCAGAAACATTCCAAGAGTTCCTTCGCCTTGTCTCTCGTTAGTGTGCCATCTTCGAGCCCGTGCTTGTAGAACGGGAACAGGTGCTGGTCAAGGTGGCCGGGGCAGAAAGAATCCCACGTGTTGAGTTCCGTGATTACGCCTAAGTGAACGAACCAGTAAGCCTGCAATGCCTCGCAGAAGTCACGTGGCGAATGCGCGGGAACATATGAGCAAACGTCAGCAATTCTCTCCAGTTCCTCTCTTCGTTGAGGGTTGGTTTCATGCTGAGCCATCTCGCGCGCTTTCTCAGCGTGGCGTTCAGCAAACCTGATAATGGCATCACAGCAAATGGACATAGCCTCGAGCTCTTTCTGTTTCCTGTAAGCGTCCGGGTCGTTATGGTAATCGAGCTTTTGTTTCGCATTCTCGATGTCTGCTTTGAAGTCTAGGAATCCTTTGCGGTAGATCTTATCGTCCAAAACGGTGTGGCCGGGGGCGCGTTGTTCCATGAATTCGGTGTAGATGCCGGCCTCGTATGCTGCTTTCCACTCCTCCGACATCTCCGAAAAGAGAATGTCACGGATGGTTCGGCCTCGCCAAAACGGAATAATCCTATCTTGGTAGAACTTTCGCGTCTGGTCGTCGACGACAAATGAAATTTTCTTTCGGTCATTGAG
The DNA here is from genome assembly GCA_049517415.1 of Bathyarchaeia archaeon. GTDB lineage: Archaea > Thermoproteota > Bathyarchaeia > 40CM-2-53-6 > 40CM-2-53-6 > FEN-987. The sequence goes on along the minus strand of JBEKSC010000021.1, from coordinate 21,461 downwards.
AATTTGAAGATCCTTGAGGCTGTGGCAGCACAGTTCCGGGTATGTAGGAGTAGCCTTCGGGGCAGGGCCCCTTTCACCCACGATTAACTCTTCGTCGCCTATGTAGATCGTCTGGTTTTCCATTAAGTGCTTGAATGCGAGAGCTCTTCTGATTGGGGCGGAAGATTCTGAGGAGTGCTCGTAGAATTCGGTCATTAATTCGGCTCTTTCACTTGAGATCTTCGGTTTCGTATCCAAGCTTTGTTGCCTAAGTTTTGTCACTCTTTCATTCATTTCGTCAACCTCCCACCTTAACCAATAAGCCAAAACCTTCCAACTTCTCCACTATCCCACTCACTCTCAAGGAGGAAGGTAGCTCGACTTCCGGCATCCTATTTATCATTCCGAGCCGCTTGTATTTTTCAACGCCAAGTTCGTGGTAGGGAAGAACATCAATTTCCTTCACGCTTCCCAATGATGACACGAATTCGCCCAATCGAAGGACGTTCTCGTCATCGTCATTCACGCCTGGGATAACTGGAAAGCGAACAATCACCTCGTCGTGAGAGCGAGATAGTTGCCGCAAGTTCTTCAAAATTATTTCATTCGAGACGCCGGTGAACCTACGATGCGTTTCGTTATCTATGACCTTCAAATCGTACAAATACAAATCCACGTGCGGGCAGCTGGCCATCAGGGTCTCGGGGTTTACGAAGCCGCAAGTCTCCACGGCGGTACGGATCCTTCTCTCCTTACAGGCTTCAAGTAGGTTTTGAAGAAAGATGGGTTGCATGAACGGTTCGCCGCCGGAGAAGGTGGCCCCGCCACCAGATTCGTCGTAGAAGATATTGTCCTTCTCCACCTCTTCCATAACGTCGGAGACTTTGACCTGCCTCCCCGCTATCTCTCTAGCTTTCGTCTGGCACACCCGAACGCACATACCGGAAAGCCTACAGGCATTTCTCAGAAGAGTTGGAGTTCCGTCCAGGATTTGGATGGCGTGATTCGGGCACGCTTCTACGCAACTGAAGCATCGGATGCACCTCTCTTCCCGGTAAACGAGTTGTGCTACTAAAAACTGCCCCTCAGGGTTGTGGCACCACAAGCAATGAAGCGGACACCCCTTGAAGAACACGGCCGTCCGGATTCCTGGGCCGTCGTGCGTGGAGAATTTTACTATATCAAAAATTGTTCCAATAGTCTGTTCGATACTATTCTCACGATGACCGTGCTCGTTTAGAGAGCTGTATTGCTCTAACAACTACGACAACTACTGGTTTTCTGGCCTTGCATGTCATTTGAGGCGAGCTATATCTCATGTGTATATATCACCTATATCTTCTGTGAGCGACTTCCATACTTCACAATTCGAGACTTTTCCGAGACTTTTTGCTCCGTGTATTCACTTTTGAGTATTCAGTCCTTGCTGAAGCAATCGCATCATACTGCATCGGTCTCGATCAGTTTCTAGTCACTATGGATCTAAGAAGGTTAAATCATGCATGAAGCAGCCTATGAGAATAGAAGAATCGAGGACGTCTATTTCCAACGTAGACTGGCATCCTGATTCTTCACCGCCGTTCTTTTCTTGGTTGGGTTGAACGCGGCAATCACCTATTAGCGCGCTAGGGCGCATTCAAGGGGCCGCTCCTGAAGATTGTCCGTTCACACACCCGACCGAGAATGGTCGGTGGGTCGTCGGGCTTACCAATCGCGGAGAACTTTCTACGCCCACAGGACTAGAGAGTTTTCATCCATTCACACAGGTAGCGACTCGTGCCATGAACCATCGCCATCGCGTCGACCCCCTCCAGGGAGGTGGCAAAGTGTACCCCACTGTACCCCTCCGGTCAAGTCATCGGCACCTGTGCCCGGGCCTCGAAAATCTAGTCAACAGAGCCTGCTGCATTAGACATGGAACACAATGCAGAGTGCGTTCTGAACGTTTGGTTTGCTTTTACTGATGCCAGTTTGTCATGTGGTTTTTCTCTGCTTCAGTTACGTATTCCGGATAGTATTTCGTGTAGTATCCTAAGTCAATATGGTGTGCCTGTAACAGGGCTGGGAAGTACATTGCGTCGCTGTACTTCGGTAGCCTGCCATATTTCTCATAAACATACTTCAGAAACGCCTTGACGGCTTCCACCATGCTTGGGTACCACTTGGGAACAGGCAGACTATATCCTTCTGGACCATAGATGCCTTTGACTCCCCACTTCATCGCTACTATCTCATCCACTGCCCGATCAATATCCTTGTACGGGGGACAGTATCCTTCCAAAATTCCGTCCATTCCAACAGCGTTTGGCGTTGCTTGCGGAAACCCTTTGCCCTTCACACGCTGGAACCTGAAATTCATCACTTTCTTCAGCGTCCCGAAGTCAACGGTATGCATTATGAAACCGCCCATGCCCATAGCCTGCGATGCGAGCATCATATTCTGGAGAGCTATTCCGGCTTCAAGATTGCATAACCAAGGGAGTATGGCATCATAACTTGAGATTGTCATCTTCTCTCCGTTCAGCAATCCGTTTCGAATCCATTTGGCGACTCCGGCTGGTTTGTTTGTCACCTCATCCCACATGCGCCATTTGAATTGGGCTATTCCAGTTAGGAGCATGTTGATGTATTCACGGGTCGTATCGGCAACAGGCATGAAGACTGTTGTTCCAGGCCGGTTGACCATATCCACGAATGCCGAACCTATGGCCTCTCTGGGAATGGGAAGCCGGCCGTCTCTGATCTTTACCAAGTTCCTTTGATAGTCTTGAAGAATCTTGATTCTGTCCTCCTTGGACGCGATCCGGACTCTCTCTCTTGGAATGATTTCACTGGACTTTTCGGGCTTATAGTAATAGACACCATTGTCATCTGTGAAGAAGAGATGCAAGGTAAGAGAAGCGCATGGTGTGGCGGATGTCCTGCCGATCACCGTAAGATGTCCTAGCAGGTGCCGTATCTCCTCAGTTGTAACCCCCGTCACGCCGACTGCAGAAAAACACAGAAGCGCTGTTTCGGTTTCGTTCAAGGACACAGGAGGTTCCGAGGACTTATAGGAAAGGCCCGCTCGCCTTGCGAGCATCTCCCCGCCCAAAGGAAGTCTCTTGGTTCGTCTCCTGAACATAGTATCGAAAAGAGGGGCCTCAAATTCGACTGACAACCAATAGCACCTTTTAGTTTGCTTATTCATTCGTCAAACGCGATATAAAGCGACGAATTGGGTTTCGACATTGAGAACGACAAACTTGTTCGTATTGAGAGAGTGTTGCATAATTTAATTCGCTAAGTGCTATGTCACCGCACGTTCTTTCCATGGAAAAAGCGCAAGCGAAAGAGGACATTGGGTGACTGTGAACGCCGTTGAAGGGTGGACGCCAGTGGTATGATAGAAACAGGACTCCATGGCGATGTGAGTTTACTTTCTCGGAGGTGACAGCCGCAGTCTCGAAGGGTGTTTCATGGGTTTGCTGATGGATTATATTAGGTGTCAGTCAATCTTAAACTCTGGATCATGCTACCTGCTATTGCTCGGAGTGGTTCATAGGTGAAGATTCAAGGAGTCCCATTTGCTCTCGTCAACTGGAATGAAATTGCTTCAAGCGAACATCCTGGAAAGAGCGGGAAAGCTACCTGGCGAACTTTCGAAGAAGGTAACGTTCGAGTGCGCATGGTCGACTACACTCCCGGATTTATACTAGACCATTGGTGCGGTCGAGGACACGTTTTGCTTGTTCTACAAGGCGAACTAGTGATTGAGTTAATGGACGGCCGGAAGTTCACGTTACATTCGGGGTCCAGTTTTCAGGTTGAGGACGATGAGACGAACCCGCACTGTCTCAGGACTGAGGTTGGGGCACGCGTATTCATAGTGGACTAACGCGTACCTGAACTCGTTTCCATATTGGCAGCGTTTAGCGACACATCCATTCTAAGGATCGAGTGAAACATGTCGTTTTCCAGGCCGGCATTGAGCGCAGCATGAGCTATATCTGACTCTTTCCGCACACCTGACAGAATGCAGCTCCAATCAACTTTGCAGATCCGCAAAATCGGCAGACAGGCTGGAATGCTAGGCGAAACATCCTTCGATAATTGTTTTTCTTTGTAATGTCTGCGTACTCCCCGGTGTTTGCGAATTCGAATACAGCTCTGGCTCTTTCGCTCATACGTGGATGCGTCCGAAACAAATTGTCTACGTTATCTAGGAGAGACGATCTATCTGTGACAGAAAACCGGGGCGCTCCTGTGAGTTTCGCAAACATTGAAACAACGTCTGCGGGATTTCCACAAGAAACTAAGGCGGCTCTATCCGCGGATAACTCGGACTCTCGCTGCCAGCCCAATAGGGCAAGATGCATTGGCGTCGATATTACGTTGAGTCCCATTACGGACGCGGACACTTCAACGCCCTGCGCCAGCGTTTGAGCGAGCGAATGGTAAAGCATGTGGCCGCTCTTGATGTGCCCCATTTCATGTCCAAGTAGAGCACGTAGATCGCTCGTTGACATGACATCCATCAGCCTTCTGTCGACAACTATTACCGGAGCGTCGTCGCTTCCGAAGGTGAAGGCGTTGGGTGCGCCTGCCATAGTAATTGCGTAGACCGATGGAAGTTTTTCGAGGCTGATCGCATATGCGCACTCTGGAACCAATGCTTCCAGATTGGGAAGATCGCTCATTCTAGTACCTTGACTGGAGATTACCTCCCTCAGCTTACGCTCTCTAGGTTTCACAAGAAGTTGATTCACAATGTACGGTAGAATTCCTGTTGTTCTCACTAAGCTGAGAGCATTTTTGTCTAATTGTGTCTGAAGTTCTTCTACGCGCAACCATAGCTCGTTTCTAGGCTCTAGGATGCGAGAACAATTCTTGCAGTACAAACGTTCCTTGGGATTTTCTACGCGGCATTCAATGCAAATCATTCTAAGAATATCGCCCAGGCCTTAACCTCAGCATGGCTCAAAAAGCCCTAGGGTCAAATCGCGGCGGAATGTAATATAGTCTGCTTCACAGTTTTGCCTGAAATTTCTTTGGTGACGTCGTCTCTGTACTTGCCTTCAGTCGTTATGCTAGTAATCTTGACCTATTGATCTAGTCATTTTGGGGAGTTTCTGTGGGCCCGAAAGGTAATGATGATTTTGAGTGTGGATGCGGGGATCTGGCCTCAGTCAGGAATGGGCGCACTGGACAAACTTTGACACCAAGAACTGTCTAGATTCAGGCGCTCGCACGAGCTCTCAGCTGTCTGGATACTTGAAGAACAACACTGTCGAGCATATTTCGAAAAGCCTCATCGTTGGTCATGACCAGGAATTTCTTCTCGTCGATCTCGGCTTTGATCTTTCGAAGGAATTCGTCGTCCTTCAAGCATGTTGCGTACTTCGGTAGATCGATGAGTCTGCTCAGTGCATCAATGAGTCTGAAAGGCCCGTAACTTGGCGGTTCGCCTACGCACCCTCTCGCGCTCGTTGCCAGGAATGCTACTAGCTCGAGCAAGTAGTCGTCGCCAGTAACTTTCTTTTCATTCTTCAACGTTTCCTAGCCCTCCTTCCTCCTTGGCCAGACTTGAGTATATTTGTCAAGAAACGCTATTTCCTCAAGTTCATACTTTGGCGGAGGAGTCGGTGTTTCGTCAGGATAGCCGATTATCAAGATCAACTCAGGTTCGATTCCTGAAGGCACTTCCAGGATTTCACTTATTGCTGGTGATGCGAACGATTTCAGAGGGCAAGCACCCAAGCCGAGGACATGCGCGGCAAGAAGCATGTTCTCAGCTGCCATTGAGCAATCCGCGATAGTGAGATAGTCTCGGCCCAACTCGCCCCCTTTTTCATAGGCAGTAGCCTTATCGGAGCATATGACGATCGCCAATGGTGCTTCTCCGAAATAACCCGGGGAAAGCTTACGAATCAAGTCTAGTGTAATCGGGTTCTTGACAACGATGAACTTCCACGGTTGTAGGTTTGAACCCGTGGGCGCCCATCTTCCCGCTTCCAGTATTGTCTCTATCATATCATTGGGAACCATTTCAGGTTTGTATTTTCGAATTGCCCTTCTGGTTTTGATCGCTTCTAAGGTATCCAGTGCTCAAATCCCTCGCCCGCTACGTCGGCTGCATGCTGCTTTTAGAGCTTTACAAAATACTTTACGCGCTGTATTAATCGATGAAGAGTTTTTCACTCCTCTGATCTCCTGTGAGCCGAATTCCACGGCGCGAACTGGTCTCTCCTGTGACGGCGGATTCCGCGAACTTTCGGGGAGACTGCTTGTTCTGGGCGCGAAAACTATGATAGTAGTCACTGCCGATTCACGTGGGCCAATCGGGCTTCAATCTTCCATTCTTATGAACCAAGCCAAAGCAATAAGAGCTGATTGGCACGCATGCAGACCTGGATTGATTGTCGCAAAGTAGCGTAGTGAAGGATGACCAGACGTTCCAATACTGCAGCCGGTCCTAATGTTGCCTCACTTGTTGCACTGATCTTTCTGCTTGACGGTTATAGGGTAAATCGCTTCGAGAACCCTCAGGCGGTCGACAGGGCAGTTCAAAAGGAAGATTTTGGTGCAGATGTAGTTAGAAAGTGGAATGATATCCGGCCGAGCTTGGATCAGATGGCAAGTCTGCCAGCATCAATTCCTGGACTCGTAGGGTTGGCCAAGATTCGCATCACATTCCGTTTCCTAGCCTCGATTTACACCGCGGTGGCGCTGATACTTGTCGTGTCGAGATTCGTACTGCGGCTATCATATGGACAGGTCGGAGAGTGGCTCATTATCTCTACGGTCGCAGTGGTGCCTCTCGCCTGGGTGATTGCTGAGGTGGCCAATTATCGAATCGCGAGGAAAGTTGAGGAATTCTTTGAAAAGAACCCTAAGAGTCTTGAAGGTCTACGCTCAGATCTCAAGAAAACCGTGCAGGCTCTTCTTTTTACTCTTTTTCACCAAATGAGACGGGCAGGGCAGGATCCGAAGAAATTTGCCTTCAAGATGTATAATGTTGATTATGAAGGAATAGAAGTTGTTGGTACGCCCAACCGATGGGCTAAGTACTATTTAGTTTCTATCAAGACCTGATACCCTGGGCCTTGTGGGCTGTGTTAAGAAAGAGGATGGGAAGAGGCTAAAGTCGCCTCTCTTTTGGTGGGGGTTCAGCATAGACAAGTTTAGTGTGCGATAGCTTCATGTCGACGAGCACTTCAGCTAGTTTCAACGACGCGATGGCAGGGTCTACGACAGGAGCCTTTAGTGCTTCCTGCAGTTCCCTTGCCATCCCCACCATACCTGTGCATCCCAATATTATTGTGTCAGCGCTGTCTTCGTCCAATGCCTTCTTTGATTCATCCAGCAAGATCGCTTTGACTTCATCTCTCTTCTTGTCTAGCTCTAGGACTGGCACTTCAACGGATCGTACTGATGCAACCTTGGACTCGAGTCCATACCTCTTGGCATTTCTCCAGAACAGAGGTATGAGCCGCTTCAGGACAGTGACCACCGTGAATCGTTCACTTATGGTTGAAGCAAGTGCCATTGACGATTGACAGGGGCCTACTACGGGAATTCTGGTGATCTCTCTAGCAGCTGCGAGGGCTGGGTCTCCCATACAATCTATGATGATGGCGTCGAAGCCATTCTTGTCGGCCCACCCAACCTTTTCAGTTATCCACGGACCCGCCAACACTTCGTCGTACTCGGACTCGATCGAAGCGGGGCCCTTCACTATGCTATCGACAACTAGCTCAACATCGTTTCTGGCCACGGCCTTCAGTTCCGAGTAGGCTTCTTCCTCAAAGGCTTTCTGCTTTAGGAGAGGGACGATAATGAAGATCTTCAACTCAATCAACTCGATCTTAAGATGTTCTTATACGAGCTTTTCAATGGGCTTGTAGGATTCCGTGTAACCTATTTTTTCTATTATGTGTCTCCAGACTTCGAATCCTCTCGGGTGCTTCCTCCACTTTTCTGGCGCTGGAATCCCGATGACAGCTATCTCCATGCCCGTCTTCGTGTCCGCGTTCGTCAAGGGTTCTCCCTTCGTTGTCATCAGACAGATGAGGTCGGGAACCATCGCGGCGGCTTCACCTTCCTCTTTCCATGCGAGCATGTTTTCATTCTTGAAGTCTATTTTCATCTTCTTTCCTTTGTACTTGTCCGTTCCCTCTATCGCCGTCGTCCCGAAGTCGAACCCAGTTACAGTCTTGGTCGTTATATCGGTGATGATTCCTCTGATCAATTCGTAGCCTGAGCTCGCTTCAATTGCAGCATTGACAGGATCCTTGCCCGCAGATACTGCGCCGTTGATGGCTTTTCCGATATTTTCACACCTTGTCACGCTATTCAACACCGAAACCTCTCTCAGAGATTTCACGTTCATCGTCCACGTGGCAAACGCACAAGTGTTTTCAAAGGCGGTCGCTACGTACCGTGCCACTAGCTCGCATGTGGCGGAGTCGAGAGGATCCCGCGTGTAGAGTACGACGACATTTCCTTTCTTGTCTGCAAGAACACATGGTGAGTTTGGTATGCCATATAAGGGCCAGAGAGATGTCTCCAGTTCTGGGACCGCTCTGCCGTTTCCATCGGCGTCTATTACTGGAACATCCTTCTTGACTGCCACATACATTGGGGTCACTAAGTTGAAGCCGCCTATCTCTCCTGGAACTAGGAAAGAGGCTCTCTGCCCTGCCATCATGTATAGTCTCTCCATAGCGTCAAATGCGTAGACCGCTTCAACATCGAAACCTTTCTTCAAGAAAGCCACTGGAGAGCCGATGCCCGCCACCATGACAACCATGTCTGTGTCAGGTGCGGAGTCTGCACTCACAAGTCGCACTCCTTTGGAAGGTTCGGTCAACGCGGAAGCCATCAAGTCCATTCCGCCCTTCGGCGATCCTCCCCCTCCAGAGCCAAGCAACGTGGCGCCAGCAATTACATTCGCGAAATCCTCCTTATACAACACCCGTTGAGTCATAGTTCATCACTCTGTCTATGCAGAGAGTATCGCGGTCTAGTTAATTGCTCTTTTGCAGAAAGATTCTGTTATCAAAACCCGAAACCACCGATTAGCGAAGATGACTCGCAGTCACTGGCATAGTGTCACGATCACTTCTGAGAGGTCACAATCTCTGCGCCTCGTCTTCTCCGAACTCTTCGCTCACTTTGATCGACAGGCGTTACGCTGGAGTATGTCTTTGATTTTTGCAGCAGCCAAAATTAGGCTTATATACGTTTGAAGATGACTTGTCCGAGATGCAAATTCAATGGGGGAAAATCTTTGTCAGATAAACCGCTGATATTCGCTAGAGAAGCGTCAGGTCTAACTCGAGAAATCGGACCTTGGTCCGTCTTGTTCTTTCCATTGAAGGCTTCTTTGAACCCTTGGTACTTCCTGTTGATTGCCATTATGCCATTTCTGTTTCCTGGAGCTAATATAGTGCTCTCATTTGTCTTCGCAGGAATCCTTGTGATAATATACGGAGTTGCGCTCGCGCTTCTATGTGTCTGTATGCCTCGTGCTGGAGCAAACTATGTTGTTATAGCTCGGGGTCTGCATCCTCTCTTCGGAATGATGGAAGGCTGGCGTTCTATTATATGGAATCCCATAGCTAACGCCACGAATTCATTCATTGCAGCAGGCTTTCTCTCGACGGCCTTGCTAGCTACCGGAGCACTCACTCATGATCCATCACTTACTGCTACTGGCCAAGCGTTGACAAGCCGAGGAGCATTGATAGGAATAGCTTTGGCGCTAGTTATCGTTGGGGGACTCATCGATTTCTTCGGCGCTGGCACGTTGAAGAGGTCGATGGTTATTCTCAGCGGGATAACTATAATCGGCACCATGATCATGATAGCGATTTTCCTATTACACCCTGCAGCCAGCGTTCCAGCAGCTTGGGATTCTGTTTGGGGAAACGGGGCATACAACGAGATTGTGAACGTAGCAAAAGCAAATGGCTGGAAGCCTGCGGCATTCAGCTGGGATGCAACGATTGGATGCGTTCTTGTCGCAAGAGGTTTTCTCTATCCAGACAATGCGTCACCGCTTGTCGGAGAAATGTCGTCACCCACTAAGACAATAATGATTGGAATAGGATTTTCCGGAGTCATCCTAGCACTGTTCGCAGTCGGAGCCTCTGGGTCGCTCATCTACTCCTTCGGCGATTTCATATCTATGTACAATTTCGTAATTAACGGATACGCAAGTCAACTTAAGATTAATCCGGGATTGAGCCCTAACCTATCAGTGTTCGCTGCCTCTTTGACACCTAACCTCACGCTTTCAACAATCATACTTCTGATTCCATTCATATCAATGGTAGGTCTTATTCCTCACGGTTACTTCTGGACTACAAGACCAATGTTCGCCATGGCTTTCGATCGATATATGCCAAAGACAATGGCTTACGTGTCTCCGAGGTGGCATGCTCCTACACATAGCTGGATCTACTGCTTTCTGATGCAAGTAGTCTTCGTTGTTGTCGCAGCATTTATCCCGATTGTATTGTCAGTGAGTCTATTCATCTTGGCCACTTTACTAGTGATCTGGTGGTCAGAATCGGCCATCGCATTGCCATTCCAGAGACCGCGCATCTATGAGAGAGGATACAAATGGGAAGTTGCCGGCTTTCCGGTCATGGCGATTCTAGGCTTGGTCTCAGCAGTACTTGAGTACGTGATACTGTTTGCGGGAGTTGCAACGGTGACTACAACATCCATCTACATAACTGTGGCAATCATGGGACTTGGAATGCTAGGGTACATGGTCTTCAGCCAACGCAACAGCAAGATGGGCTTGGAGCCGGAAAAGATCTTCTCCGAGGTCCCACCTGAGTAGAGCGCGTCTATTCCCGACGGGTCCCTCTCTCTTTTTTTGTTTCTCTTTTTCTCAGCTCAATTTTTCTTAGGCTTCAACGCGCCAAAACTCGAACTTCTTCGGTGGGAGATCAATAACATAACCCCTCAGCAGCCCAGATTCGTATTCTGATCCAGGATTAATGCAAACTGTTTTCCCAATGTTTTCGAAACCGCATGATTCGTGTATGTGACCGTGCAAGGTCATAAACGGCTGATATCGTTCAATGGCTTGCCTGATCGACTTACTTCCGACATTTATGTTAACTGGATTTCCGAATTGCATCACCTGTTTCTTGTCCTTGTCGAGTTTGGGCGCCACGTCAAGAACAGTGTTCAGTGGAGGAGCATGAAAGTTGCAAATCAAATTGTCATATTTGTCCACTCTCTTGAACTCCTTCTCGAGCCTCTTGCTCAACTCCTCTTCAGAACACTGGCGCGGTGTGTTCCATGGAGTAGGGTTCGTCCACTCGCAGCTTATGAGTTGATGAATCCCATCGATGTCAACGACTCTATTGAGCGGATTGATGACTCGATCATTTTCCTCGAATACCTCATCAATATCGAAGCGATCATCATTGCCTGGGCTCACGATTACTTTAGTACTCTTGTCCAATGCTTTTGCCATCTCGAGCCACTCGCTGAGTTTGTCTTTCATAAGAGCGCTGAAGCGTTCATTGACCTTGTTTGGGTTGGCCTTCAGTTCTTCAACCTCGTTTGGAGTGGTTTCAAACGGGTACCAGCCTCTGTCATCCATCTTATCCATTGCCGCTTTCACCGCGTCCGGCGAATGCAGGACTTCTTCCTTGCCTAATGGCGCGTAGTACCACTCGTCTTGCCCGCGTTTGACTATGGGCACGATTGCTTTTCCGGTTAGATCGCCGCACATCATCAACACATCTGCTTTATGGTATCCTCCCATTTGGAGGAACTTTTTCCAGACAATTTGACTTCCGTGGACATCACAGGCGTAGAAGATCCTACTCAAGCACTTCAACCTCAGATCGATTGGATTGCACAGGAATAATGAGCTACGATATAAGAAATATCTCAGGGAAGGCTTTTACATAACATAAATTCATTTCTCACTCCCACCGGGGAATGCACTACGACTGAAGACTCACATCCACGACCAGACTTCGCTGAAGAAGCGCTTCGGATCATAAAGAGTGCGCACGAGAGAGGGATAGTCCTAAGAGCCATGGGAGCGACAGCGATTAGATTACACTGTCCCAAGTTTACCGGTATCCACAAGTCCCTGGGAAGAGCGCTTTCGGACTTGGATGTTGTTGGATACGGCAAACAGGCCGGCAATCTCACCAAACTGATCCTCAGTGTCGGCTACGAACAACGGATGCTCCAACCCTTCTACAGGCAGGAGAATAGACAGATCTACATAGATAACTTCAACAAACGTGTTGTCGATGTTTTCTACGACAAAGTGGTGATGTGCCACACGATCAATTTCCGCGACCGGTTGGAAGTTGATTTCCCAACAATCCCTCTGGCTGAATTGCTTTTGACTAAGATGCAGATAGTCGAGTTCACCGAGAAGGATTTCAAGGATACGATAGTTCTTCTGAGAGAACACGAAATAGGCGAGACTGATAAAGAAACTGTCAACTGCATGCACATCGCCGATATTTTATCGGATGACTGGGAGTTTTACTACACAGTGACGACTAACCTCCAGAACGTGGAAAAACTGGTGGCCGGACTCACATCCATCAGTGAGGAAGACAAGGCGGATGTTGGGGCGAAGATCAGGAAGATTTCCGATTTCATTGAGACCCGACCGAAGTCTCTCAGGTGGAAGATGCGAGCCAAGATCGGAACAAAGAAGAAGTGGTATAGAGAAGTCAGCTCATTCAAGAGTGGAACTTCAGGACCCGGCGCTGCACGAGACACTCCGGGACAGCACTCGGAGTAGAATCTGAGCACGCGAAAACCGGGTGCACTATTTCTCTATTTTTGAAGCTGCTCTACGGGTACATATTTTTCTGTGTAGCCCATCTCCGCGAGGACGGGCTGGTATACCACGAGTCCCTCAGGGGTCCTCCACCTCTCGTGAGCCTTTATCCCTATCACCGCGACCTCCATTCCTTTCTTTATGTCCGCATTAGTCAGAGGTTTGCCATCAGTCGTCATCCAGCAAGTCAGGTCGGGAGATATCACTATAGGCTTTCCAGCTTTCCAGGCGATCATGTTCTCGTTCTTGTAGTCAACCCTTACGTCGGCGACAGTTACTTTCCCATAGTCGAATCCCCCTCGAGTCTCAACGGTCTTTTCCTTCACAGTTCCTCTAGCGATCTCGTATCCCTTCGTGGTTTTCACCACAGCGTTGACTGGGTCCTGGCCCTTTTCAACAGCCTCCCTCATCGACTTCCCGACCTCCTCGGCTCTAGTGCAGGTTCCTGGGATAACGGATTTCTTCAGTTGCCATCCAGCCATAGGGTGACAAGCGAGGCCAGCTTTCATTCCGAATGCTACTGTTATGCCTCTAGCCATTGTCTCTGCCATGGGAGGATCCTTTGGGTATAGAACGGCAAAATTACCACTCGCATCCGCGAGTGTAACCGGGGCTATGGGTATGTTGTGCACGTGGAACATGGTCATCTCAAGCTGGGGGATGGCACGCTCTATGCCTGCGCCGTCGATTGCAGCGATTCCATTCGCAGCTGCCGCGTGCAAGGGTGTTAAGGAGTTAAAGCCTCCAGTTTCTACGGCAACAGTATAATCCATGGTTTTGCCGGTCGTCTGCTCTATCAACTTGAGTGCTGGCACATCTTCGTTCTCCCAGCCCCTCTTGAGCAAAGCCTCTGGCGCACCCATACCAGCTACGACGCATACCATGCTGTAGTCGGGTACCTCTTCTGGTTTAACCAACTTAACCTCGCCGGCACCCTCCAATATGCTCTTCACGAGCTGAATGCCGTTTTCCGGTGAGCCTCCCCCGCCAGACCCTAGCAACGTAGATCCATAAACAACATCCTTAAGCTCTCTTTCTCTAAGAACTCTCAATCTAATTCCCGCAAAACTCTGGCACGGAACAAGTTGTTAATAAGCGTTTTACTCCTTAGATCGATGCGTTCTATGCACTTTGATGTGTCACGTCTCTGAAGTATACGACTGCTGGAGATAGATCGCCTATTCCTTGATGCGGCTGCTAGCCGGATAAACCGGTTTTCCCCGGTCAGAATTTGTCGAGGTTTTCCGTAATGTTTCACGCATTCCTCTTGGAGTTTGATGGTGTGTTCGGCTGTCGGGTTGTGATGGATTCTTGAGCCTGGGATGAAGCGGGAGCGGTCGTCTAGGAAGTTGTTCATCCATTAATCTTAGCTTGTGAGCTTGAAGTCAGCCTGCCATAGGCGGTTGGTATGCTCCCGTTCGAATCTGGACTTGAAGCTTCTCCGCCGGTAAGTTGCGTTCAAATCCGACCCCGGAGCCAACGCATGAGCCCACGAGACTCGCAAGAATCTAGCGTATGTGATTAGACCGATTCCAAGGTAGTCAGAGAAAGGTCGAGGCTGAGTCAACGATTGTCTTTGAAATGGCAAGTTTACGAAAGGGGGCTAGCTTGGTAATCGAACGGGTTGACTTTCTTCAGATTAGAACGGTGGGAGTGTCTCATTCTATTCTTAAATTAATGCGATTGAAAGTCTTTGACCGTTCTTGCAAAACTGGAGGGGTTCTGCTTGGTATCATTTCAGCTCTTGCAGCCTGTCCTCCTCGAGCTTGCGCAAAATGGCCAAGCCGAGTGGAGTCAGGGAAGCGACCTTGCGATCGCCGGAATTCGTCTTTGATATGAATCCTTGGTTTTGAAGAGCCTCTAGGGCTGCGGCTAAGTTTTGAGGTGTCTCATTCGTTAATTCTGTTTGGAGGTTGCCCTCCTCGACCCCATTCTTGCCTATTCCTTTGAGTTTCCACATGGCTAACAGGGTTCTCTCCTCAAGCTCGGAGAGGATGTTCGGTTCGGGCATAGGTCGCATGGTTGGGGCCTCTGATTTATCCATCTTCCATATGAAACTCTAGTGTGTGGGAAAGCGAACATTAATATACCATTCCCATCCCTCACTCCACTTGAACAGTCCATGGCAGCAGACGAAGCCACAGCATTCATGGAAGTACTATCCAAGAGCCCGCAATTCAAAGTCCTGACAATCCTCGCGCAACGACCCCAAGAAGAATTAACCAAGACCGAGATTGCACAACGGGCCGGAATCGGCCGTACGACACTCTACCGAGTTTGGAACGACCTCGAACGAATGAAAGCCGTCGCGCCCTCGCGGCATGTTGGCGCAGTAACCCTGTACCGAATGAACCCGCAAAGCCCGGTCGTCCAATCCTTCCTCAGCATAACCAGGAGCCTAACGACAGTTACTGACGCAGTTTCGAGAATAGAGCAACTGCGAAAGCTACAGGAATCGGCGAAGTCCGAATTCGGAGAAACCGTGCCTGCTGGACCGAGCCTTCTGGTAAAACTCTTGAAAACTAATGCAACCTCAACTGACACTGCAAAACCTCGGGGAGACCTCCAACTGTCCTCGCACGAGACGGATGCTGTAAAGGGACTCGTGAGTGCTGGCCTGGTATTCGAAAACAACGGAAGCCTATACCTTAGCCAACTCGGGGCACAGACCGCTCAAGGTGCAGCGAAGATTTGGGCTGCTGAGAGTTCACAATCCTTGGACCAAGCGATATCAACCGCGCGAATCGCCCTGAACCTGATAAACCAGGAAATCAGGAAACTGAAAACTCAGGTACCCAAATAGCAGAACACTAACAGCTCGTCTTCCTTCAGTTCTTCAATTTTCTGTGACGCCTATCGGAGAAGCTTTAAGTCGCACGACTGGTTCGTGTGATTTATGCCGACAGACACGAGGTATTTGTTCATCACCGGCGGCGTCATGTCCGGAATTGGAAAGGGCATTACCGCCGCTTCAATTGCGAAGCTTTTGCAGATGAGGGGTTTCAATCCTACTGCGATGAAGATTGACCCCTACCTGAACGTTGACGCTGGAACAATGAATCCAGTGGCCCACGGAGAGGTGTTCGTTACAGACGATGGCGGGGAGATGGACATGGATTTGGGGACCTATGAGAGGTTCCTCGACATCAACCTGTCCCGAAGCCACAACACGACCACCGGCCAGATCTACACGGCCGTCATAAACAAAGAACGGCGTGGCGACTTTCTGGGCCAGTGCGTCCAGATAATTCCCCATATCACAGATGAAATCAAATCGGTTGTGAGGGGCGTAGCTGCAAAGGCGGAGCCGGACGTTCTTCTTGTGGAAATAGGAGGCACCGTCGGAGATATTGAAAGCCTGCCATACCTTGAAGCCGCCCGACAACTAAGACTCGAAGAAGAACATCAAAATGTTCTCTTCGCGCACGTCACGCTTGTCCCCGCTTTGGATGTGGTGGGTGAACAGAAAACCAAGCCAACGCAGCATAGCGTACAAGAACTGCGTAGAATTGGTATTCAGGCCGATTTGATCGTTGCCCGGACTAGAGGGCCTCTCAATCCGAATGCTCGAAAGAAGATTGCGCTTTTCTGCAATGTTGAGGAACGTGCAGTCTTTGCGGCCCCGGACCTTCCCACCATATATCAAACACCTCTCGAACTTGATTCTCAAGGAATGGGAGACTTTCTAACGGACCGATTCGGGCTCGCGAAGCACGACGTTGATTGGGCACCTTGGGAACGTGTTGTTGAACAGATATCAAATCCGCGTGAAGTCGTTCGGATAGCACTTTGCGGAAAGTACGCCGAGCTAGCCGATTCTTACGTGAGCGTAAACGAAGCTTTGAAACATGCAGGGGGGGCTTGTAACGCGCGAGTTGAGATTGAATGGGTCGAAACAGAACTATTCGAGAGGGACCCTGACAATTGCACATTGCTATCACAATTCAATGGGGTATTAATACCAGGGGGATTCGGGTCGCGTGGTACCGAAGGAAAGATTGCTGCTCTATCGTACGCTCGAGAGAAGGACATCCCCACGCTGGGCATATGCTTCGGATTCCAACTGGCGGTAGTTGAATTTGCTAGGCACCTCGGCTTTAGAAACGCGAATAGCAGGGAGCTCGATTCGAAGACTCCTCAGCCTATCATTGACCTTATGCCTGAGCAGGTGGGAGTGGATTCGAAAGGTGCGACGATGCGGCTCGGCGCGCATGAAATACGACTCACACCGAATACGACTGCCAGCTTCTTGTACGGCCGCGAAGTAATCTCTGAGAGGCACAGGCACAGGTATGAAGTCAACCCGGATTTTATCGACCGAATTGTGAAGGGGGGTGGAGTATTTTCTGGCTGCAGTATGGACGGCAGGAGAATGGAAATTTTTGAGCTACCCGAGAAGTACTTCTATATGGGAACTCAGTTCCACGCTGAATTCAAATCCCGGCCGAGCAGGCCCTCGCCGCCTTACTACGGCCTGATTAAAGCTGCGCTCGACAAGAAGCTAGGAAGACCCGCACCGGAACTAGTGCCCTTACTACAAAATGCGGCCGCTTAATCCGGAAATTATCCCTTGTCCAGGAACCCGAGCGCGTAGTTAGCTCCAGGGTCTCCAATTCGAGCGATGCTACCAAAATACATACGGTAGCCGTGGCTCATCACTCGAAAACCATGTTTCCTGAAGAGTCCGTAAGCTGGGTGGTTTCTTAGGCAGGAAACTTCTATCGGCTTCCCCTTAGTCACGCGCAGGGCAAGGTCAAGCATCTCACCTGCCTGGGCCTTGGACTGCTTGCTGGAAATCCACGGCCCAAGCTCGCACATTTCCTTAGATTCTTTGACCAGCAAGTGTGAGTTTGACGAACTCAGGTACCATCCAGATTTGGAGCGAAGTACCTTGCGAATTAGATGTGAGCGATCAGCTCCGAATACTCTCCTATCCAAGGACAGAATCCTCCGGAGAGGTAGCGTTCGATGAGTCATGTGTGCAAGCGAAGCTGCTCGTGTTGACTTGCGTCTGAGCCTGACGAATGGGGCGTCACGCACGAACCCGAGCCTTCGGTAGAATTTGACGTTTTCATCGAAGCAGTAAAGTGCGATATGCTTGACGTTTGATTTCTGCAAGTGTTTTAACGCAATTTGGACGAGGAACTGGCCTATGTGGGCTCCGCGGTAGTTTCGGTCAACTATGACGTTCCCAATCCAGGCGAGTTTTCTGCCATATCGAGTTGTTGTGATTAGGCCGACTCTCCGTGAACCCCGTGCGGCAATGAAGGAACCTCTCGGGTCAAGTTTCAGAATTCTGAGAAGGTCGGCACGTGCTACCCCCCACATCTCTTGGTCCGTAAGCCGGAGGGCGTACGCGATATCGTCAAATCGCATTCGCCTGATTTGCAGCATTGGCTGACAGCCTGGTTGCGACTAGGGGTAGATGCGGTTTATCAGTCGTGGGAATGCAATTGCATCTCTGATGTGGTCCAGCTTACAAATCCACGCCAGCGTCCTCTCAATTCCCATTCCGAATCCCGAATGCGGAACGGTTCCGTAGCGTCGGAGATCGATGTACCATTTGTAATCTTTAGCGCTCAATCCTTCTTCCTTTATTCTTGCGAGCAGGAGTTTTGCGTCGTGGATGCGTTGGCCGCCGCCTGTGATCTCCCCGTAGCCTTCGGGCGCGAGCAGATCTGTTGAAAGTGTTACCTTGGGGTTCTTCGGGTCGGGCATATGATAGAATGCTTTGACGCTCTTTGGATAGTGGGTAACGAAGAATGGCAACTCAAAGCGCTCGGTGAGAATTTTCTCTTCCTCGTAAGCTAGGTCGGTTCCCCATTTGAAGCTGGGGTTTGATTTTTGGATTAGGTCCACAGCCTCATCGTAAGTTATTCTTGGAAAGGGGGGCTTAACTTTCGCAATTTCTTCAGGGTCCCTCCCGATGAACTTCAATTCTTCGGGCACTTTCTCTCGCATCTTTTGGCACATTTGCGTTACCAGTTCTTCCTCGAGGCGCGTCAGCCCATCGAGTTCCAACCAAGGTTCTTCGACTTCTAGGTGCCAATACTCGGTCAGGTGTCTTCTAGTCCTTGACTTTTCCGCTCGAAACGACGGTGCTAGGGTGAAGATTTTTCCTACGCTGGAGATCATTGCTTCAGCATAGAACTGCCAGCTCTGGGTTAGGTAGGCTTTCTCATCGAAGTACTTGACTGGGAACAGCGTCGAACCACCCTCCACTGCTGCAGTGACAAGTATCGGGACTTGGATCTCAAGGTACCCGTGATCTATGAGCCATCTTCTTGCTTCGTCTATGAGCCGGCCCCGGACTCGCATAATCGTCTGCATTCTCTGGCTTCTCAGCCAGAGGTGCCTTTGGTCGAGTAGAAAGTCGGGTCCGTGATGGCGGCGGCTCTTCTCATCCGCGATGGGATATCCATCTTCAGCCGGAAAAGCCACCGTGACTTTCTCAACCAGAATTTCGTACCCGCGAGGTGCGCGGGGATCTTTCCTAACTTCGCCTGAGATTTCTATCGTACTTTCGATAGGCGTAGTGGTTAAGCGCTCAAATTCCGTGGGGTCCGTCTTATCCTTCTTCAGCGTGCATTGTATTACACCTGTCCCGTCGCGCAGCTGAAGGAAGAGAATGCCACCGCTACTTCGAATGTGGTGTAACCACCCTCTAAAGACGACACGTGCACCGTCAAGTTTTCCGGCGAAAATATCCGCGATGGTCGGCACTTCATCCAACGCAAAATCCTCCCAGAGAAAATATCGATGAAGCGGGATCTGCAGGTAAGCTACGTGCCAAGTATTGCCTCGTTAAAGCCGTCACCCATGTGTCAGGCACCGAGCAAATGAACCTGTTCATCTGTATTTAAGTCGATTCGATGGGTCCCAAAGGGAATGCAACTGACGCCGTTCTGTTAGCGTTTCATGGGTATGACTCGTTCCAATTCAGTCTCCGAATTATCAGCAGTTATGAATATTGGGACGTTCTCCATCCCAGTCGCAATATAGCTAGATAACAGCCACTGACCAGGGGCAAACTCAAGCGTTTTCTCAAGAATGCTTTGATCAATTGTAAACGTGCTGCTCACGAGGCTTCGGTCATAAGGCCGCGGCAAGGGGCCGACGAAGTATGTGTGCAATTGTTGTAAGGCGTTCGTGTTAAGGTAAGCAATTCTTTGAGTGGCAACGCATCCCCCCAACCCGTATTTTCTTCCCTGTCTCAGCAAAGTCTCTATGCGTTGTGTACAAGTGGAGTCTATCCCCCTAGCCTTATCGTAGGCGGGGATGAATTCTTGAGCTTCATCGAAGACGAAGAGAACCTGCGGTTCCACCTGAAATTCGCGTTTCCTATGTCGCAAAATGTCGGAGGTCAACGTGATGGCGAGTTGTTTCACGACGCTCGGTTCCGCGATTGAGAGACACAGTAGCCTCGTGTCGCTCTCGAGAAGCTGGACTATTTTTTCTGCTCCAAAGGATTTATCGTCCTTCACTTTCTCTTCGGGTTGAAGGAGTGGAGCTAGTTCAGATCGTGTTGAAGCCCAAGCGTAGAGTCCGCTATTCTTCCACACTTTGAATCTGTCAAGCGTGCTTACGGCCTCAGTTTGCAAGTATTCCAAGAACGCTTGCGTGACGGTTTGTGAGCGTTCTGCATGATTGTCCTTGATCCATTGCAATACCTTGAGTTTGATTTGATTGATTGCGTTAAGGTTTACAGCCTTCTTCATGTCATCGACCGTTAAGAGTTTAATTTCTTCAAGAACGTCCTCGTAGGTTGGCGGATGTTCGCTTCCTTCTGCGAAATGGCCCACGCGGCCCAGGGCGAGGATCGACTTCAGTGTCGGTGAAATGTCCGCTTTTTCGAATTTTCTCGGAGTCACGATGATTTTCCTGAAGTGTTCGGCGTCGGCGATGGGGACGTCGGTGATAATTTTGCTCTCTACGGTCTTGTCGGAAAAGACGTCTTGGAGCAGAAAGGGATACTCCATCGATATATCGAATATTACAACTTTCGTAGTCTTCGTGTGGTACATTATCCTTCTTAGGATGTTGGAGACCAGATTGCTTTTTCCGCTGCCCGTGAAAGAGAATACTCCGAAGTGGTATCTAGCTAGCCTTTCGAAGCTAACGTAAATTGGAATCGGATCCTTCTCCTCCTGGAACATCTTGATTACGCCAATCCGTGGATCCTTTCGCGCGTCCCCGAAGGTTGAGATTCTATCCTCGTTCCAGGTTAGGCCAAGTTCCTCGAGGAGTCGTCGGTTGTACATCCTATGGATAGTGTTCTTGCTCAGGATGAAGACTCGTTCGCCAACTATCGGGTATGTGAAGCCTTTCACATACTGCTGGTCGAGGCCGTCGAGAATCAAATCGTAGTTAAGCGGAATGGCCGCTAATTGAATCATCATCGTTGCCTTATCATCCGTATCCCAGTCGGAGACACTCTGTTCAATTATCTCAAACTGGTAGGGATAGTAGCTCTGATCAGAGAGCCCTCTGAGGCCAAAGTGTTCTGGCCCGATGCGCGAAATTTCGAGGAGCGTGAAGCGGTTGCCGTTATGCTTCTTCGCTTTGAAATTGCGCACCGCTAATAGCATGCCCTCCTCGAGAAGGCCCATCAAGTCTCTCTGATACTGTGCCTTCACACGGCATTCGTACTTCGCTGAGAAAC
>JBEKSC010000020.1:0-51740 GCA_049517415.1 Bathyarchaeia archaeon | reverse complement strand
GCTCAATAACTGTGGAGAGCAAGATTGGAGAGGGGACAACCTTTACTCTAACACTCCCCATATCACACAGCCAAGAAGGAGCCCAGACGGCTTGAGCGATCCGGCTCGGATCTTAATTGTTGACGATGACGAGAACATACTGAAGACATTTTCCACGGCCCTCCGAGACGCCGGCTATGAGGTCAACACAGCGGAGAATGGGAGAGAAGCAATCGAAAAAACTAGGGCAACTTTCTACAATCTCGCCATCATAGACATCCGCCTCCCAGACATGGAAGGCACCGAACTACTAACAACTCTAGTAGAGACAACTCCGAAGATGGTTAAGATCATCATCACTGGGTACGCTACCCTGCAAAATGCGGTGGAGGCAGTGAACAAGGGCGCCGACGGCTACGTAATCAAACCCGCAAACATGGCCGACCTGCTGACGAAAATAAAGCAACAGTTAGAGAAGCAAGAGAAGGCAAGGCGATACGATGAAGAAAAGATCAAAGATTTCATCGAGACCCGTCTCAAAGAGTCAAAATCAGGAGAGAACACTTCGCCGTCGAAGAGAAACGACAGCTAAGCGTCTTTGGTCTTAGAATGAAAGTTTAGGGGCAATCCAAGCAGTCGAAGCAAAACGCTCCCAAGAACGTTGAGTAGAATGGGGTCAAATTCGCCGGTAACTTCAGACCGAAAGCCTTTGAGCTTCAACGAAATTCTTTCCCACTGCGTGAAAGACGGGTTAACTGAGGCACTTGGGAGTGTTATCGCCGGTGCATTGCTCGATCAGCTTTACGAGAACTATGACCTTAGCTTGGAGGACCTGCCTGACCGAGTAGACACCTTTTTCTCAATATTGGAAGATGCCTTCGGCCTCAAGGTCAGTCGAATTTTGAGTAGTGTTATTGCAAGAAGGTTGTGTGCTAACCTGTCGCTTGAATTCGTAGAAAGCCCTACGAACGGGCTTCCTCAATATGTTGAAGAAATAAGAAAGAAACTTGCCAAGTCATAGTCGGATAGAAATAAGGGAGACGTTTATCGGTTTTTTCCAACTTGCCAGGAGAGTACGTGTACAGTACCTATGAAAGAACGCCTCGAAAACAAGAGTGCGATATCTATTCCGGACACGGTGTGGTTATGCGTTTCCAATTATCCCGCCCCTAAGAGCAGGGCTGCTTACTTTGATGCGAAGCATTCCCAAGCTCTCTTCTAAGAAATATCTACTTACCGCCGGTTTAACCGGCGACAGTTACTCAACTGAATTACCTCGGAAACATCACTTAATGGTAGGGCTGGCTCCCCGAATCGAAAACGCCTCGTCTTGACGCTAGACAGAAACGCACTTGGCGCAGATTGATTTCATTTCCTCGCGTCCGATTTGCACTTAATGCCTAATACTGCGGCGATTTCAGCCTCGGTCATACCTGTGATTTCGATGGCTTTCACGTTCGAATGGAAACCAGCGACTAGCTGCACATTCGAGGACGATAATCGGAGCGTCTTGGACAGCCATCGCACGATCTCGCGATTGGCTTTACCTCTCACGGGGGGCGCAGCGACGTGCATTGTAAGTGTGCCATCCTGTTCGCAGACCAATTTAGTCTCGTTTCTCAGCGGCTTCACGTGCACCGTTAATCTGACACCATTCGACACTGATCGCGTATGCTAACCACCGCCTCACTCCTCACCCGTCTATTTGTACCGGTAAATTGGGGTCAGGATTTGTATGTGATTATAATCCTAGGCTGTTGATTACTCTGCCTGAATTCGCATCGATTACCAGTACGATTTTTTTCCCTTTGTGATCGTATTTGGCGAACCATATTGGAGCGTAGAGCAATTCCAAATCGCCGACGTCTGATTGCGTGGTTATCTGTTGGATCATGTGGTATTTTGCGTGGGCTTTCTCTGATTGGAGCTGATCGACCAGTGTCTTAGCCTGTGATTTCGCAACGTCCTCGCTGATGTCTCCGTTGAGGATCTTGATGTTCTTGGGCAAATTCGTGATGTCAAATAATGTTCTACCTTCAAGATCAAACTGATAGTCTCGCGGTTGGTATTCCATGAGTGCTTTTAATGCGACCACGGGAAAGTTGTAGTTCGCGTCCATCTGCTCTGTCTTAGTCATCCCCGCGCCCCCGTAGCCCATTCCCATTCCAAATGCCATGAACCGACGTGACAAGAATCCGCTACTTAGTAAGGGAGGCGTTCCAATTCCCGCCCATTCCTCGAAGGCGCGTCTGCGTCCTCCGCGAACACCAAACCCACCGCCCATGCCGCCCATAATTACGCCCATGAGTGCTGCCGTCGTGGCTGTCTGTCCCACTTCAGCTGCCACATTCACGGAGACCACGGTCGTGCGTGCCGAGACACTGACAATCCAGTAGGGAATGTATGAGAGGTTCATCTCCTCCTGAGTAGAGTCTTCGTGAAGGTGCCTGTGAAGAAGGCCCTTGTCCATCATCGGGGTGATTATGGAATTGACTTCGTCGACGCTGCTAACTTTGAGGGCCAGCATCGACTGCTTCTGTATGCCTGTCCATCCCTGGTTGCCCAGAGTGACGCCGCTTCCGCAGTACTCGCAGGTGATAACCATCTCGCCAAACTTGGGAGCTATCGGAGCGCCGCAGCTGGGACACTTCAGCGAGCTTGCGCCGGCAGGGGCTATAATTTGCTCCTTCCTCGAAAAAGCGGCGGGAGCGTCACTAGGTTGGAGAGCAGGCTGGCCACCGGCCGGAGTTGCGGTTCCGCACTTGTAACAGAATGACGCGTCATCGGGAAGCTGCGTGCCGCAGCTTGAACAAAACATATTTCCGTTTCGTCTCTCTCTTGCTAAAAAGTTTGCACTAGCAATCAGATTGTTTCGGCTGTGACGCATATGTTGTATTCCGCTAGTCTAGCCGAAATCTCTTCGTAGGGCTTTCTGTATCCAAGCTGGTCCCGTAAAGGTTGGGTCGAATGTGAAGGCGAAAAGGAAGCGAAGTTTGAGTAATTGGATTTCGATGGCGGGTCTTCTTCGCCGTTTGAAGTGGAGTTCACTCCACGAATCCCATAGATTTTGATCATAATTGCGGGCTTGTAGTATTCTGGGCCTCTAGTGAAGAGAGTGAATTGATTCACAGCCGGGAGTGGGAGGCTAGTGGAAAGGAAACCGGGCCTTAGGAGTAGACCATCACTTGCTGTCGCCACAACGAGGGTGTAGTTTTGTGATAGTCCATTGTTGAATTCCAGATTTATCATTACTTTTGGCACCTGATAGAGAAACGTTGAGATCATTCCCAGCCAGCTGTTTTCCAGGTATACGCATGCGATAACTGGGGTCTGCGCAATGGTCGGAACTTGAATCGGTTGCCCAAATTTGATTTCGTCTATAGCTAGCAAGTCCATGTGATCGCACACGTCACTGCTCCTCCTCTGAAGAATGAAGAATGATGCGTCATTTCCCACGTGCACATAATTGCAGGCCAATGCCATGAGCGCAAGTGGTTCATCGAAGAATGGATACCTTCCATCTTTCGCCTCAGGACGATACAATACGAAATCAGGGGTATTCCCGCTCGAGTAATGACGCGCATTCACGCCGTCCAAGTATGGTGTGTAGGCGGTGATGGTTTGGAACATTGGCGCAGGGTTCCATTGCAAACCATACACATATGCAAGTGAATCATCCCAAGGTAGAATGTCAACTGTGTGCCCGCGAAGCATAGTCACAGTATTCTCTGAGAGAGGATAGGTTGATCGAGTTGCTAGAATTGTATCGTCGAATGTCGCCTGTGATAACGTGGGTTGAGTAACATATTCGAAATTTCGAAAAGTTGCTTGAAATCGTGGGAAACCATAAACGTTTTGAACAAACACGGAAGTATTTTTGAGAAGAGTCGCACCGTTGATTGGTTCTCCGTTTGAAACGTACACCATACCCATTACTTGAATCGCAGTTCCAAGCAAAATCAGCGCCAAGAAGATCGCAACCAAACTAGCGCGTCTTCCCGATTTTGCGAAAGTTGATTGAAGTAACAGGCAGAATAGTGCCCAACAACTGAAGAATACTAAGACATGGAGGTCCGCTCTAACAAATCCTTCTTTGTATGTAATGAATAGGAACGGAAAGGATAATGTGAAGAATAATCGAGTATCGGGTATTCTCAGATTGTCTTTTACTACCAATATCAGTATCGCGATACCTGTCAATAACGGAAACAGAATAAACCATTGTGGCATACCATGTCGTATTCCAACCTCTATTGACATTGCACTTTGATATCCTGCTCCAATTTGCATGTAGCCGAAGAGAAAGGAATCCAAAATCTGTAGGCTACCCGTAACAACAAGCCCGATCCCAACTAAAGAGATTACATATGCTATTAGCGGTACCAGTGATTTCAAGCAACGTTCTTTGAAATAAGCCCAAGCAGTTGCAACTAGAACGATGCCAAATGAAAGTAAGCCTATCTCTGCCTTAAAGTAAAAGCTGAACGCTGAAATAATGGCTAAGATTGTGATATGAGGAAACTTACGATTACGAGTAGTAAGATAAGTTGCCACAAGAAATAACGCGCTGAATGTGTAGGGCGTCCCAAGAATGAATTCGATTGACGGAGCTAAGGAGCTGAGAATTATTGTATTCAGTAATTTTCTTTCAGATTGCAGTGCGAAAGCCGCAAGGCAAAGGTAGAATGCGAAATGCACGGATAGTATGAACGTGAGACTTGCGATCCAGAGCCACGGATCTACCAGCATCGGAAAACCGAGAAATCCTAGCGGGCCATAGGGGAAGATAATATCTCGACCGAATACTAATCCATTCTTTGCGGCAAGGTGTAATCCTAGCACCCACGATAGATCTAAGCCCGGGCCTACTCCCCATAGAGTGGTAGGGAGAGTTAGGACCGCGAGAGAAAGAAATAGCGTGTACGCAACTATGTTCAACTTATGTAGGCGAAACGCCGTCACAAATTTTTCAGCCTGCATGGAAACGCTCGCAAGTGGCACCTCCCCAACTAGCTCTGTAGATTTCTCGGTCCAGCAATGATGTCAAGCTCTCTTTTCGAGGTCACGTTGTCTAGTAAGTGACTCAAGTTTGTTTCTTCGTTGCCACAATTCTGATGACGTTTTCGCGGTTAGATTCGAGGGTCTCAAAGCCGCTGTTAATGTCGGCGAGCGCGACCTTGTGTGTGACTGATCGCGAAAGGTCTAGTCTTCCCTCACGTACGAGTTTGACGAGTTGTATCAGTTCCGTTTTCAGGTGGTCGTCCACTCCCACGATCTCCATCTCTTTGCCAATTATGGTCTCGTAGGGGGAGAGGTGGATTGATTTGGCTCCGATGCCTACCAATACCATTCTGCCTCCCTTTCCAACAGAGGATATTGCTTGCTCAACTGTGGCTTCATGGCCGACAAAGTCAACCACAACGTCGGCAAATCCTCCGTCCGTTGCTTTCCTGATTGCCTCACTAACGTCCTGGTTCGCGGCGTTTACGGTTTCCTTTGCTCCAAAGCTTTTCGCCTGCTTCAGCTTCCAATCTTGAAGGTCCACGGCGATTATCAGTCCAGCCTTGAAGGCCTTTGCAGCTAGTTGAACAGCATGTAAGCCAAGGCCGCCAACCCCGAATACGACAACCGTATCGCCCTGTTGCACCCTTCCTCGCTTGAGAGCGTGGTAGGCGGTTGGGACGGCGCAACCCATTATCGCAGCTTGCTCGAACGGAAACCTCCGAGGGAGTTTCAGAATGCTCCTAGCCGGAACTTTCACGTACTCGGCGAAACCGCCATCAACATCCTTCCCAATCATTCGATAGCCTGCGCAGTAATTCTCACGCCCAGTCCTGCAGTAAACGCATCTTCCACAACTGACGATGTAATGCACCAAAACTCTATCCCCTGGACGGAACTCCTTCACCTTCGCCCCCGTCCTAGCTATGATGCCAGAAATCTCATGGCCAAGAGTTATCGGCAGTTTGCCTACGGGCGCAATCCCATTTCGGTAGTTTATGTCAGAGTGGCAGATCCCGCTTGCCATGACATCGACGAGGACCTCATCGGGGGCTATGTCAGGGACGCTTACGTGGTCTATGCTGAGCTTCTCATGGATTGCATGTAGCCTAGCGGCAATCATCGATTGAGTCATTGTAACCTAACGTTGCACCGTTCGGTTTATTGCTTATTCGGCTATGCCCTCGGTTTGGGGCAGACTATCTTGGGTGTGCCGGAGAAAATTCGCGCAATAGAAGAAGAGATGAAGAGAACACAGGTTCACAAGCACACCGAACACCATATTGGTCTGCTCAAAGCGAAGCTCGCGAAGCTCAGAGCCGAACAAGAACGTGCCCAGGGGTCCAGGCAGGGAGGCGTGGGTTTCGAGCTGAGAAAAGGCGGCGATTGCACCGTCGTTCTCATAGGTCTACCCAGTGTTGGAAAGTCCACCATCCTCAATAGGCTCACGAACGCCAAATCAAAAGTCGCCCCCTACGCCTTCACTACCCTTACGGTTGTTCCTGGCTTGCTGGAATACCAAGGAGCCAGAATACAAATCCTCGATCTGCCAGGCATCATCTCAGGTGCTGCAACTGGAACGGGCAGGGGCAAAAGGGTGCTATCCGTTGCAAAAAACGCCGACCTAATCCTCTTAGTTTTGGACGTATTCCAACCAGACCAGGTCAGCGTTCTAAGGAAGGAATTGTATGAGATGGGAATTCGGCTCAACACTCGACCTCCGAATGTGACCATCAACCGATCCTCTCAAGGCGGGCTCGGCATAACGACGGCCTGCAACCTAACCCACCTAACGGAGTCAACTGCGCGGGCAATACTGAACATCTACAAAATCAACGATGCCAACGTCATAATTAGGGAAGACATAACTGATGACCAACTCATCGACGTAGTGGCTGGAAATCGTCGATATCTTCCGTCCGTGACCGTACTGAACAAGATCGACTTGGTCAGCCCCAAATACGTGGCTGAAGCCAAGAAGCGGATGGGCGAAGACCTGATTCCAATCTCTGCGGATCAGAATGTAAACATCGAAAAACTCAAGGCGGCTATCTTTGGCCGGATGAGGTTAATCAAGGTCTACCTCAAACCGCGAAACAGTCCACCTGATCTTGAGCAACCCCTGATAATGACCGCCGGTTCCACCGTTTCCGACGTTTGTAAGAAGATTCACAGAAAATTTGAAGGGGAAGCAAAGTATGCGCTAGTTTCAGGAACAAGTGTAAGGTTCAGTCCTCAACGGGTCGGCATGGATCATGTTGTCCAAGATCGTGATATTGTCACGATAATGAAGTAACGGCAAGCAAGACTATGTTGCCCATCGAAAGGGGCCTTATATTGGATCAAAATCCCATGAAGAAAGGGCTCTGGATGGGAAGTGGAAAAGCAACGCAGTCTACGGCCAAAATGGCGCGTACGGATAGAGCCCTGATGCTAAGATTCCGCCGTCGCATCTTGGGTACTCGGCATAGTATGGGAAGTAGTACGCGGTCCCAGGGTACGCGGAGGGTGGCCCGTAGAATTGCCAATAGTAGTACGGGTGGTAGCATTGCCCGCATTGACACATATTACATCGCCAAACAAGGCGGGCTGCGCTCCCCGAACTTAAGCATAACCAAACGCGAACGGGCATATGTCAGTCAACGTGCAGAATATCAACAACTCTTGGCCCATTACTTGCATGCATTATGCAAGCCCATGGTCCAGGAATGCTCAGAGAAGAAAGTGCACCAATCTTGGCTAACCGCACGATGCAAGCCTCATTGCGCACGTGTTTTCCAAATACTTTAATCAGTTCTCTCGAACAGTTCTAAAGTGAATTGAAGTGGACATGAAAGTTACTACAATAAGGCAGACGAAATTAATCCCCGCTAAGCCGGCTGAAGTCTATGACGCGTTCATGAAAGCGAAGATGCACGCGGCGTTTACCGGCGCGAAGGCAACGTCCAACCCTAAGGTTGGCGGAAGATTCACTGCATGGGACGGATACATTACTGGAAAGAATCTCAAATTGAAGGAGGGCAAACTGATTGTTCAACAATGGAAGACCACGGAATGGCCGGAAGGCTATTCGCCATCAATCCTCAATCTATCATTCAAACCGAAGAAAGGCGGGACACAAGTGACCATGGTCCAATCAAACGTACCGGCCAGCCAAGCCAGAAACTACCGGCAAGGCTGGGTTGAATCATACTGGGACCCATTAAGGCAATACTTCCAGAAGAGAAAGGCACGCTAGAGTGGTCATGTGATATGACGGATACTCCATCCGGTCGACAACTCGTTGAGAAAGCTTTCGTTTACATGACCACGCTGAGCCGAGAGTGCAGAAAAGCACTTACCGACAAATTCGCGAAAGAGCACAAGGGGATGCCATTCGACTCTGTTGAACCCACCATGCGCAAGGAAATTGAGTCTTGGTTTGCCGGGCGGGACAGAAACATAGCCATTCGGCATGAAGGCAGCAAACTAGGCCGGCCCGGCGAAATCTCACTGTCCTACGCTGCCGAGAATAAAGGTGCGCACTTCAAGTTCCTTGTGGACAGTCAGTTCACCCTTGCCGGAACAGGGTCGAACGCCCCTTCCTACCTCAAGGCCGTGAACGTTTATGTCGACAAAAGGGACTTCACAAAGTAAGCGCCGGTAGGAAATCAGGTCCTTTTCATCGAGCAGGGACCGTGGAAAGCCCCAAATTAAGGCTTCTTTTTCGGGCGATTTATAACCTATGCTGCCATACTGCCTACGAGTTGAATAATCATAATCGTGCTAAGGAACTTACCAAAGACGCGAGGCCTAGATAGAGACCTAGTCTACTTGCTGCAACTGGCAAGAAAGCATAACCTCACGACCCCAGTACTGTACACGGCCATGGTCTCTGCACGTGAACGTGGAAACTCACGCTGTGGAAAGTTCTCCATCGAGCTAAGGAATAGAGAGGAGCTATCTTCAACCTACATGTTCTCCGTTGAGGGTAAACCGCTAGCACAAGCAAAGATTCCCAATGATTCCATCAGCAAGCTCAAGCGTTTGCCCGAAGAATTATCTGACTTTGATCAGGAAAACCATGACGATTCCAAAGTCAACTCGCGGGGCGAAAGGCAGATCGGTGGCCTAAAGTTTGGAACACGAGGGGTCTCCTTCAGAGCACAAGTTGTCAAGAAATCGGAGGTCAGAGCCGTGACCTCCAAGGACGGAAACCCTCTCTTAGTGTGCTCCGTCACGCTCTCTGACGGCACCGGGGAAATTCCTCTAGCCGTATGGAACAACCAAATCCCAACGATCTCCGAGGGAGATTTAGTCGAAGTCCAAGACGCAAGAGTTGGCAGCTTCAGGGGTGAGAAGCAGCTCTCCCTGAACAGGAAGACGGGTGCCCTTCGGGTTCTTCAAAGCGCAGCCAAGTCGCCTGTGGCGAAGATTTCTACCTAGCAATTTTTCCAAACGCGTTTCCGAAAGGGCGATAGCTCTGACTCCCCTCGAGGAATTGACACAGTTAGCGAGCGAAAAGAGCAGGCGAATCTTTGTTGCCGAATCCAACATTGACCTGCGCGAGAATCAAGGAAGGAACTGCGTCTACGTTCTCCAGCTACCAACCAGTGCGCCAGGCGCGGCGGGCGGGCGGATAGGAGGAATCGGGGAAAGAAGGGTCGAGAAGCTCTATTGCTTTCGTCAAGAGGACGGAAAGTGGATCAAGGTTTACGAAACAAATGACCCGGTCAAGTTAGAGAGGCTCGAATTACCCTACCACGCAGCCGGCTTAGGCGTCGTACTACCAGACGGGTCTGAAAGAGTGGTCTCAGGAGTAGTCGACACAGAGTTCATTCGGATGTATAACGAAACGGCCTGAACCGGTATCTCTCTTACTGGCGGGTTACCGCCTTAATGAGGGGCATCAGTACCTCAACGTCTTTTTTCGTGGCAAGTTGAACTCTAAGAAGGTGGCTCATCCCGCCAAGTTGCGCTTTGTCCACCCACGCTCTAAGAGCCTCGGGAACAGATGTATCGGCTTTGATGCTGGCCACAGATTTTTCCGGTATGAAGAGGAAGAGCTCAAGTTTCTCGCCGAAGAAGGCTCGCAGCCTCGGCGTGTCTCTAACATTGTAGCTTGGCGTTTCAGCATCCTTGAGCGGTTCATATTCGACGCTCTCAGTAATGTTTTGATCCGATTTCATTTGCTCTCTAAGGTATGCAAATGCTTCTTGGCACGCAGCTGAACCTTTTCCTGAAAGTTCCTCAACCGACAAACTGGCCACTCTGTTCGAATGTGGGACGTACACAAACCATATAGCGATTGCTCTCCTTCACAGGCAGAAGAATACGGGAAGTGTTGTTGTGCCACACAGGTTGGGCAAAACCGGTTTCAGAATACGTCAGCGACAGAAGAGAAAACAACGGTTCAGAAAGCGCGTGAAATCGAGCAGGAAGCCGAGCTGAATCATTCTTTTCGGAGATCTGGCCCGAGGGCTTGATGCTATACTTTGTTTAGGAAGCGGTGGCACGCGCAAACATATTCCATTTTTCCATCAGGATAGAGCCACCTATAGTGGGCTTTGCCTTTTTCGTCCGTAAAAGTTTCACAAACATTGTCGGTATAAACGCTCACGTGCGAGAATCGCCACTTTCCCTTTTCAGAGTCATTAGCGGTCGACATAACTGGTCTCCCATATTGTAGCTATTTGACAGAGCAACTTGATTCCTTGTAAGCCTTACCTTCGTTCATCAGCTACATACGAGATAGTTGCACAAACCTAAATACGAACTGGCAACACGCGCGGGAGAAGATTTGCCATAAGGGAATTCAGAATGGTTCAAGAAACTCACACAAAACAGAATATTCTCATCGTCAACGCTTCGGCTGTCCCCGTTGAGGACTTCGTGAAAAATGGCGCTGAGAAGGTGAGAGTAAGTTATTTGATCGACGAACGGCATGGGTCGGATCGTTTCTCACTTAGATTGTATACACTTGAAAAGGGCGGTCACACGCCGCTGGATGAACACGTACACGAACATCATGTATACGTCTTAAGTGGCAGGGGCCTGCTCAGGCAGTCGAAAGAAACTCGCCCGTTAAGGGCACTGAAGCAGGGTGATACAATTTTCATTCCGTCTATGGCGGTTCACCAGTTTAGTAATGAATCTGACGAACCGTTCGTATTTCTATGTGTAAAAGGTAACCCAACACTGTACTCATCTAATGTGCAAGCGAAGGTAGAGGATGATTCGGAGCGGAACTACTGTTAAGACGAACTGGTTTTTCCACGACAACATCTCGTAGAGTAATCGGCTGAATTCCTCCAACCTCCGCACATTGACGTATTCGTCAACGATCTGGGCCGTTTCACCCGGTCCAAGAATTACTTTCTTTATGCCTGAATCTTGGTCAAATTATGTGGAATCAGTTCTTTGCATTTCACTTTGAATTTGACACTGCTTACCGATAATGCTGACTTAGAGAATTCGCAATGGTTCGATTTTGATGATGATGCGTTTTTCGCTCGGTGATGCCTTCTGATATTTGTTCGCGCCTGTGTATTTCATTGCTAGCTTGTCGATATGTGCATCTGCTCCCTGCTCGGTTTGGCTTACTACGCGACCATGGATGATGATTCGATCGTATGGGTTGTTCGAATCTACGATGGTTATTGATACTCTGGGATCTCTCGTGATGTTCCTCTGTTTGACTCGCCCAATCGCCGTGTTCATTAGGAGCATGTCACCTTCGTGGTCAACCCACATCGGTGTAACATGAGGGGATCCATCTGGAAGGAGAGTTGCGAGGTAAGCAAAATTCTTTCCATCGATGAGCTTGATGACTCTTTCAGTCATTTTGTTTGCCAATTTAACCACATGCTTAAGGCACTAGGTTAGGGCTAGCGTAAGATTTGCTCGCGTTGACGGAGATGCCTACTGTGGTGCGTTCTGTAGTTCTGGTTTCGTCTACATCATGCCTGGTGGCATTCCGCCAGGCATACCGCCCGGCATGCCCCCTGGCATTCCACCAGGCGGACCGCCTCCCCTCGAGCCTTTCGAAGAGACGACATCGTCGATACGGAGCAGCATACCAGCAGCCTCGGTCGCGGACTTGATAACCTGCTGCTTGACTCTGAGCGGTTCGATCACATTATCTGCAAGCATGTCCGCGATTTTTCCCGTCTTTACTTGGACGCCGTACCATTTGTTTCCAGGTTCGGCGTGCTTCGACCTGAGCTCCACCATTATGTCGATAGGGTCAAGGCCGGCGTTTTCGGCTATTGTAAGTGGAATCGCTTCAAGGGCTTCGGCGTAGGCTTCAATGGCGAGTTGTTCTCGGCCTCCGACTTTGACGGCGAATTCCCGCAGCTGCTTCGCTGTCTCAGCTTCCGGTGCGCCGCCGCCAGCAACAATCTTGTGGTCTTCTACTACGTTCCTGACCACACAAAGGGCGTCGTGGAAGGAGCGTTCAGCCTCGTCGACTACGTGCTCCGAGCCGCCTCTAATAACGACAGTTACTGCACGCGGGTCTTTGCAGTCGCGAACGTATACGAGTTTATCGTCTCCAATCTTAACTTCCTCTACAAGCTTTGCCTCGCCGAGCGTGTTAGCGGCCATGCCCTTAGTACTTGCAAGGATTGTTCCACCAGTAGCCTTTGCCAGCTTCTCCAAATCATTGCTGCTGATATTCTTCACAGCCATTATACTCTTCTTTGCGAGAAAGTGAAGGGCCAGGTCGTCAATTCCCTTCTCACAGAATATTACGTTGGCACCGCTTGCTCCAATCTTATCAGTCATCTCTCGGAGCATGGATTCTTCTTCGTCAAGGAAGCGCTTCATCTGGTCGGGCGAGTTGATGTTAATCTTGGCATCGAACTCAGTCTTCTCGATCTCAAGCTTCGCGTTGAGGAGTGCGATCCTTGCGTTTTTCACTTGTTTGGGCATCTGGGGGTGTGAAACCTCCTTGTCTACCACGATGCCTCTAATGAGTTCGCTTTGCTCCATGCTCTCGCCCTTCTTCTTCAAGACCTTGATTCTGTCGATGTCAGCCGTTGTTTTTCCGTCCCGTTCCTCGGTGATTTGACTTACGGCCTGCGTGGCCAATGTTGCTAGATGTTCGCTCGTGCCCGCTGTGGCTTTGGTGCTCATCGAGGTCATTGCAACGAGCTTAAGCATTTTCTCGTCGTTCGGTTGAATGTCGATGGCAAGGTCCCGGAGAATTTCCAAAGCCTTCTCTGAGGCTTTCTTGTACCCTTCGACGATTACGGTGGGGTGGATCTCTTGGTCCAGAAGCTTCTCTGCCTTCGTCAACAATTCGCCTGCAAGGACAACGGCCGTGGTCGTACCGTCGCCAACCTCGTTATCTTGGCTTTTCGCGACCTCAACTAGCATCTTGGCGGCTGGATGTTGAATATCCAGTTCCTTCATGATTGTAGCCCCGTCGTTTGTAATCACCACATCGCCCATGCCGGATACGAGCATCTTATCCATGCCTTTGGGGCCGAGTGTGGTGCGGATGGTTTCAGTAATAACCTTCGCCGCTAGAATGTTGTTGCGCTGCGCGTCCCTACCGCGAGTTTGGGTTGAGCCTTCTTTCAAAATTAGGACAGGAACCGTAGCTTCAGACAATCTTGTAAACTCCGCCAGAGCATTCGGTTCGCTATAGATAAATTTGTGCGCTCAACGAGGGCCATTTACCCGGTGCCGCCTCAGCGCCGGAAAGACTTTAACTCTGATCGGGGCGTTTGCAGAGCGATTTTCAAATCCGTCGATGTGTACTGCGATGGCTAGCAATGATGAAGCGGGACTTCGAAGAAGGCGCCTTAGTGTCAAGGGCATAGTCGCTCTGCTTATTCTTGTGATTCTCGTTCTTGTGTCAGCGTGGTCTCTCGTGACCATAAGCAAAGTGAGCCAGTTATGGCTGGTTCCAACCTCAACCTTCGTCAAATTGCCCACGACGCCATTGTCCAATCATGGGCAGATCGTCACGCTTGTCTCAATCAACACCATAAACCAGAATGGGCTGGCCGTTGGCGTGAAGGGTTATCTTGACACGACATCTGGACAACCCGTGGTGGGAGCTCAAATCTACGTACAATACTACGTAAATGGAGGATACCAAACCCAAGTCTCAACAACTGACCAGAATGGGTATTTCGAAATTCATTTCCCAATTAATTGGACTGGGTCGCTGCCGGTTACCTTCACGTATTTTGGCGACGATCAACATCAAGGACTAACGGTGAACTCCAGCCTGCCCGGAGAGAATATCTGAAGGCGTTTCTACAGGTCAGCCAACGCTTTGCCTGAAGGCCCGGTATCATTCAAGTCACTTAGTCGCCTAAACTCAGCCGCCATCTCGTGCGAAGTCTGCCCACGGCTAAGGCGATACTGTAAACTGGTTGCAAAGAAGAAACGCAAGCAATTCATTGACTGGAACTACTGGGGTAAGCCACTGCCAGGTTATGGAGACCCCTACGCTAAGCTCCTGATCCTCGGTCTGGCTCCTGCTGCACATGGCGGGAATCGGACTGGGAGGATGTTCACGGGGGATGGTTCAGCCCAATTTTTGATGGCTGCTTTGCACCGAAACGGCTTCTCTAATCAGCCCACATCGACCAGGCGCAACGACGGCCTTGAGCTTCGTGGCGCATACATGACGGCGATTGTTAGATGCGCTCCGCCCAAGAACAAACCAACCCTCGCAGAGATTCGGAACTGCAAACGATACTGGACGCAGGAGCTGCGGCTCCTAAGCGAAGTTAAGATCATATTAGCATTGGGAAGGGTCGCATTCGACACCTACGTCAGGCTTCTGAAGGAGAAGGGGCTAGACACGAAGGGTCTGCGTTTTCACCACGCGGCGTTCTACCCGCTTCCCGAACCTTATCCGGCGCTTTCTGCGTCTTACCATCCAAGCCGTCAGAACACTCAGACGGGTAAGCTGACGGAAGCAATGTTCGACACGGTTTTTCTCAAAATTCGTAGCTTCCTAGATTCGCCAATTGCTGTATGACTCGCACCTCATTTGGCCTTTATTGTTGCTTTCTTCATAGCCCTGACGAAGTTTTCCAATTTCTTGAGCGAACGAGGCATGTTCCGCGAATTTTCGCCAATTATTTTCACGAATGCGCTTCCCACTATTGCTCCATCTGCTCCCGCGTGGATCATTTCTCTTACGTGGTCAGCTTTAGAAATTCCGAATCCTACTGCGAGGGGTACGGACCCTCCAACAATGGCCCGATATTCCCTGATTAGGGCCAGCGCCGACTGAGAGACTTCTGACCGGACACCTGTCACACCGTATAATGAAATCAGATAGAGGTAACCAGAAGTTTGCGCCAGAATTTGTTTAAGCCTCTCCGGATGAGTTGAAGGCGAAGCCAAGAATATGGTGTCAATGTCGGTTGCAACGCATTCCTTCTTGTAATCCTTCGATTCTTCTACCGGAAGGTCGGGGACGATAATTCCGGAGATCCCGGAATTCTTGGCGAGGCTTAGGAATTTCTGTAATCCAACCCTGTAGATAGGATTGAAGTAAGTCATCAGAACCAGAGGCGTATCATGCTTCTCACGAACTGCTCGAGCTATCTCCAAAGCATCAAGTGGCTTAGTTCCGCTCGCCAAGGAACGCATGACAGCGGCTTGAATCGTAGGCCCATCCGCAATCGGATCCGAAAAGGGGATGCCGAGTTCGATGATGTCTGCTCCGCCTTCGATCATGGCCCCTATTAGGCGTGGAGTCTGTTTCAGGGTCGGGTAACCTACTGTCAGGTATGCAATGAGTGCACCTTCGCCTTTCTTCTTCAGTTGAGCGAATGATTCTGAGATTCTCATCAAATCTTTACGCCTAAACTCTTCGCGACGACATTGACGTCCTTGTCCCCGCGTCCTGACAGGTTAATCACCACGAGCTGGTCTCGGCGCATCTTGGATGCTAGAATGACCGCATAATGTACTGCGTGTGCAGATTCGAGGGCCGGTATAATGCCCTCAAGTCTACTTAACTCCGTGAAGGCTTCTAAGGCCTGTTGATCAGTTGCCGAAGTGTAATGAGCCCGGCCAGTAGCCTTAAGGTACGCGTGTTCTGGGCCAACTCCAGGATAGTCGAGGCCAGCGGAGATGCTGTGGGTTGATTCTATTTGGCCATCTTCATCTTGGAGTATGTAAGTGAGCATCCCATGAAAGACGCCTTCTTGTCCAGCGCACAATGTCGCTGCATGTTTTCCAGACTCTAAGCCTAGGCCGCCTGCTTCAACACCATACAAGCCTACTTGCGTGTCAGCGATGAATGGGTAGAACGCACCAATCGAGTTGCTCCCTCCTCCTACGCATGCAACTATCGCATCTGGAAGGCGTCCTTCTTTCCGCAGGATCTGCTCCTTAATTTCGAGGCCAATGACGCTTTGAAAATCCCTAACCAAAGTCGGGTATGGGTGTGGGCCTACGACGGAGCCCAGTAAATAGTAGGTGTTCTCAACGTTTGTTACCCAGTCTCTAAAGGCCTCATTTATCGCATCTTTGAGTGTCTTCGACCCTGAATGGACAGTGTGAACCTTTGTCCCTAGAAGGTTCATGCGGAAGACGTTCAGCTTCTGCCTTTCCACATCCTCTGAGCCCATGTAAACTTCGCATTTCAGACCTAGCGCGGCACAAGCGATTGCGCTTGCGACCCCATGTTGGCCCGCCCCAGTCTCGGCTATGACTCGCTCCTTGCCCATTCCTTTCGCGAGGAGCGCCTGCCCAATCGTATTATTGATCTTGTGTGCTCCCCCATGTGCCAAGTCCTCGCGTTTGATGTAGATCTTCGCGCCTCCCGCCTTTCGTGTCAAGTTCGCAGCGTAATACAGGGGCGTTGGTCGGCCTGCGAATTCTCTTAGGAGATACTCAAGTTGGGATTTGAATTCGGGATCATTCTTTAGCCGAGTGTATTCTTCTTCCAGCTCGATAAGAGCGCTCATCAAAGTTTCCGGGACATAACGGCCACCAAATTTCCCGAATTTGCCATCCACAGGTTTGGAATGTTGATTGGTCAATCTACGTTCTCCTTTGCTTTTTTGATAAAGTTACGAATCTTATTGCGGTCTTTCACTCCAATCGTCTTTTCGACGCCGCTTGAGACATCGACGGCGAAGGGCCTGACTTTCCTGATAGCCTGTTGAACGTTGATTGGTGTTAGTCCTCCCGCTAGGATTAGTGGATGTGGGTATATTCTATTTCGGACGGTGGCTGTGAGGTGCCAGTCATGGGTTCGGCCTGTACCGCCCATTCCGCTGAGGCTTGGTGAATCGGCCAAAACCGCGTCCGATTCTCTTGAAATCCAACTTGCTAGTTCCAGAGAGGCACGATCCCGGATAGCCTTGGCTAGGATAAGTTTAGTTTGAGGGTGTTTGCGCCTGATCAATCCTACAAGTTGTTGTTGGTATCGATGAAGTTGAAGTGCATCGGGCTTTAGCTTGGAACAGATCTTGGCGACAGTTTTCGTGTCATTCGCGGAGGTAACCGCCACTTTCGTTGCGAAGACTGGAACGTTTTTCATTAATCCGTGTGCCGCGTTCAGCGACAGGTTTCTTGGCGAGGAAGGGCTCGATACTACGAAACCAAGAGCATCTGCGCCGCTGTCCAAGGCGGTCCGTACATCCTCCGGTCGCATTAAACCACAAATCTTGACTCTCATAGCAAAATTCCTTATGCGAGCACGAACTCACGAACTTTAGTTTCCAAATTTTCTGAGAGCATAATTGAAGAACCTATCAAGTATCCATCCACTGTTGCTGTTTTCAATTTGCGAATGTCATTCGCGTTCTCGAACCCGCTCTCGCTTATGATGGCCTTTCCAGCCCTTTGATTGATCCTGCCTACTAGTCGTGCGGTTGTGTTTATGTCGGTTTCTAATGTCGCAAGATTTCGGTTATTTACACCGATAATGTCCGCTTCACTTTCAAGAGCTTTTTGCAGTTCGTCTTCGCTGTGGACTTCGAGAACTACTTCCAGTTGTTCTTGGTGTGCTTCATGAATCAGGCCTTGCATGGAGGGTGTGGGATGTGCTGAGAAAACTGATTCGATGAGGAGGATGCAGTCGGCTCCCGATTTCTTGCCCGCATGAATCTGTGACCTGTGAATGATTATGTCTTTCATGAGCAGCGGTAGGTCTACGCTTCGTCTAATTCGTCGAAGGGTCTCTATTTTTCCGCCGAAGTTGTCCGGTTCCGTTAGGACGGATAAAGCAACTGCGCCACCCTTGGCAAGCTTGATTGCCGCATCAACTGGATCCATGCTTGGACGGAGTGGACCGAGGGCGGGGGAGATCGGTTTAATCTCAGCTATTATGGCGTTCCTGTGAGACGATTTGAGTACTTGTCTAAGGCTGACGGTTTCGTGCTCGACGGTCTCTCTGATATCGTAGTAGCCTGTGCCGACTCTTCTTTCGGCATCTTCAATCAACTTTGTTAATAGACTAGGCATTTTGTGATTCTATCCTTTCAAGTCTAGAGACATCGCCGTTTGTGCATTCAATTAGCGCCTTGAGCTTGCCGTAGGCCCTTCCACTTGCTATTGCTTCACGTCCGACTTCTACGCCCGAGGCCAAGTCGTCGGCCTTTTCGCCAATAACTATAGCAGCTGCAGCGTTTGCAAGAACCATTTCAAGTCGTGTAGATTGTTTGTCCTCTGTCCCGTTGAGTATGTTTACCAGGAGCTTCGCGCTCTCGTCAACGTCGAAACTGGAGATTTCGCTTGGCCGCGCCTGTTTGAGGTTCAGATCTTGCGGGGTAATCTCCTTTGTTGTGGTCTGTCCGTCTTTCAACCACGCGAGTTTCGTTTTGCCTATAGTTGATATTTCATCTAAGCCATCCACCCCGTGCGCTACTATGGCTTCTTCGGTACCGAGTTTGTGCAGCACTTTCGCCATCGGTTCGACGAGGCTTGAATCATAGACTCCTAGCACTTGCGCGTTTGCGTTGGCTGGGTTTGTGAGGGGTCCGAGAATGTTGAAGACTGTTCGTATTCCTATTTCCCTACGTGGGACGATTGCGTTTTTCATTGCTGGATGGAATGCAGGCGCGAACATGAAACCGATTCCTACTTGTTCTATCGATTTCTGGACCACTAATGGTGGTACGTTTAGGTTGACTCCAACCGCTTCCAGAACGTCCGCGCTCCCGCATTTGCTTGTGACCGAACGGTTGCCATGCTTTGCGATGGGCACTCCTGCGCCGGACGCGACAAGTGCCGCACCAGTACTCACGTTGAATGTTTTTAGTCGGTCTCCACCAGTCCCGCAGGTATCAACAGTCCTTCCGTTGACATGGGGGTTGATTCGAACTGCATTTTCTCGCATTACCATTGCTAGGGCGGTTATCTCGTCGATATTTTCTCCTTTCATCCTAAGCGATGTTAGAAAGGCTCCAGTTTGAGATGGTGTTGCTTCGCCTGCCATGATCTCTCGCATGGATTGCTGCGCGAGTTCGAATGGCAAGTCATTTCGGTCCACTAACAGTTGAATAGCTTCCCTGATCATTTTCAGGATCTCTCTAGGAAATTTTTGATAATCTTTAGGCCCTCAGAAGTCAGAATGGATTCGGGGTGGAACTGGACACCATAGATCGGATACTTTCGATGCCGAAATCCCATGATCTCGCGATCGTCGATCGATGTTGCGGTCTCTTCCAAGCACTTTGGAAAGCTCTTTCTTTCGCAAACTAGGGAATGGTACCTGGTCGCCCGGAGCGGGTTCTCAACAGCTTTGAACAAGCCGTCGCTTTCATGTTCAATCAAACTAGTTTTTCCATGCATCAAGCGTTTCGCGGGCACTATTGACCCGCCAAATGCGTACGCTATGCCTTGATGCCCTAGACATACGCCGAGCGTGGGGACGCCGGGGCTTAGCTTCTTTATTATATCCAAGCAGATTCCGAAATATTTCCGGTTCTCAGGTCTACCTGGGCCAGGCGAGAGTATGATTCGGTCGGGTCCTAGTTCTTCCACTTGGCGCAGAGTGATCTGATTATTTCTGCAGACGATAGGTTCGGCTCCTAGTTGGCCTACGTACTGCGCGAGGTTGTATACGAACGAATCGAAATTATCTACTATCAAGACTTTCATTTCATATCCCACCGGCTTTCAAGGCGTGAACGAGGGCTTCGGCCTTTTGTTCTGTTTCAAACCATTCTCGTGTAGGTTGTGAATCCGCGACTATCCCTGCCCCGGCTTGTATGTAGGCCATATTTCCATTGGCGACTAGCGTCCGTATCGTTATTGCAAAATCAGCGTTGCCGTTGTACGAGAAGTAACCTGCTGCCCCAGCATACGGTCCTCTCCTAGTCGGTTCCAGTTCCTCTATGATTTCCATCGCTCTTTTTTTCGGCGCTCCAGACACTGTTCCGGCCGGGAAGATTCCTTTGAATGTGTCGAGCGAGTCGCAACCCGGTTGAAGTTGACCTGAAACCCGCGAAACTATGTGTTGAACGTGGCTGTACCTTTGGACCACCATGAACTCTGGAACTTCAACCGTCCCGAACTGGCAAACTTTTCCAAGGTCGTTCCTGGCAAGGTCTATCAGCATAATGTGCTCAGCTCGTTCCTTTGGGTCACTCAATAGCTCGTCCGCCAATCGACTGTCTTCTTCGCTGTTTGCTCCCACGGGGCGCGTTCCTGCTATTGGAAATGTTTCCGCGCGGCCTTTGTCGACTCTTCCAAGCATCTCAGGGCTTGAGCCGACTAATGCTCGGTCTTTCATTTTGAGGAAGTACATGTATGGGGAGGGGTTGATCTCGCGTAATGCCTTGTAGAAATTGAGTAGGTCGCCTTTGAAAGCGAACTCGAGGCGTTTTGAAAGTACGACTTGGAATATGTCTCCAGCTCTAATGTACTTCTTCGCTTCGTCCACCTTTGATTCGAATTCTTGTTGCCTTAGGTTTACTCTCAGTCGGTCAGAGGCTAGATTTGTTGGCGTTATCCTTTGGTGGAGAAGTCGTTCAATCTCTTTCAACCTGTCATTGTTGTACCAGTAATAGTAAGCCTGGCCGTTCAGGTGGTCGAATACGATCCCATCATCGTAGACTCCGAATTCGAAATCTGGAAGTTTCAGATCATCGCGAGCTTGAGTAGGTATCGATTCCAGATAGCGAATTGCATCGTAGGAGAAGTAGCCTACCAAGCCTCCTACGAACCGGAACCCATGATACGTTGTGAAGTTTTCGGCCAGCGTCTTCCGCAGCGGGAGATAAGGGTCGTCTATCTGAATGGTGGTGGATGCATCTCCGGGGATCGTTTCGGTGTAGCGGCCATCCTTCACCTCAACGATTTTTTCAGGGGAGAAGCCAATGAAAGAATATTGCGCGAGTTTCCTTGGGCCCTCAGCAGATTCGAGGAGGTAACAGTATTCGCTCTGATGACTAAGTGCAAGAAATGTTTGTACGGGGTTTGTTGAGTACCGGAATTTCTGGAGCTTTAGCCTATGTTCTGTTTGCGTCTTTAGTTGCTGGGCAGGCCGCCCAAAGGCTATACCCCATTTTTTCTTCCCCGAATATCGCGGTGCCACGCAATTGACATCAATGCTTTATTTAAAGCTACAGCGTACAAAAATGCACGTCGAAGGGTTCGGTGCCTGTAGTTTCATACAATCTTCCGCCATCGGTGTAGAAGCTCTATCATTTCGGTGCATTCACGCTCTTTGAAAAAGGCCGTCACTTGCTCTTCTCGAACCAATTCCTCTTGCAGACTCCTTGCGATCTTAGTCTCATAGGTTGAAAGAACGATGCAGTCGGCGTATCCCGAGGCCACAGCTAACGCAGACATAAGATGCTTCGTGGGAGCTCTCGGATGTCCCGCGTAGAGTTCGATGAAATACGGCTTCGATATTTTTCGGCGGAAACAATTCGCAATTATGTCCAGCCAATAGACAATCGAGTAGTCCATGTAGAGTGGTGTGGAAATGAAGTCAACATACTCAGCTACTCTTTCTAAGTCCAAACCGAATCTTTCCTTTCCGTAGCAAGGGTCCGGTTCCAATGTTAGGCCTAATCCGCACGTTATGCTCTCGCGCACCGTTCGAACGAAGGATTCGATTTGATCAGCCCGCCATTCAAAGAAATCCATCCCGCTTTTCGCGCTTAGCTCCCTGCAAATCGAGCAATCACAGTAGCCTTCTCGTGGAAAACACACGCTATCCAAGCGAATCCCCGCAACATCGTTGTGCCGCGCAACATCTTGAATGGTCTTCAAGCAGTAGTCGCGGTATTCAGTCCGGCTAGGGCAAATCCAATCCCAGAGGAAACGCTTAGGCGTCCCCCTCATTGCTCGCTCTCCTTTCGAAGTTGCGACAAGTTCAGGTTTGGTTTGAGTGATCGTGTTATCGGCGAAACAGTTTACGACATTCCACGCTTGCGGAAGCGGCTGGTTGATTCTCCCGCTTGATGGTTTCACCTCGTAGAATGTGTAGTCAAATCCTGGTATGATCGTCGGCTCGTCTAGGAGTACGCCGATCCTCAATCCCTTCGCCGCAGTAATTACATACCAACGCCTCTAAATTGTTGTCTTGCTTCATTTACTGCGTGTATTCGGAATTGGCGAGGATATACACTCGAACAGGAGACAAAGGTGAGACAGGCCTCGTAGGAGGGGGGCGGGTTCCGAAGGATTCGCTCCGCGTAGAAGCCTATGGTAACGTCGATGAGCTCAATTCCGTGCTCGGTTTGGTTCGATCCTTCTTGAATGATAGGGAGCTTGATACGATCTTAGAAGGCCTTCAACAGGATCTGTTTGTGGCCGGTGCGGACCTCGCCTCAAAAGAGAGCCACGACAGGGTTCCGCGAATCACGAAAGAGAGAATAGCCGAACTCGAGAGAATAATCGACCGATTACAAGACGAACTTCCCCCATTGAAAGCCTTCATTCTCCCAGGCGGTGGCCCGGCTGGCTCAATCCTACACTTCTCAAGAACTGTTGCGAGACGTGCCGAAAGAAGTATAGTCACATTAAGCAAGGCTGAGAAGGTCAGCGACCTAATGTTACCTTATATTAACAGATTATCCGATCTGCTGTTCATACTCGCCCGTGCGGTCAACCATCGAGAGAAGAAGCCAGAAGTGGAATGGCATCCGTGAACCTGATGGAAATTCAGGCATCGTAATCTAAGTTAGCTCACAGTCTACCGGTAGGCCCCTTTAGTTGCTTAGTCGATAGCGTCTGATCGCGACTCTTCACTCAGATTCCTTCAAAGGCAATATCTAAAGCCTTTATCAATTCGCATATGGAACGGCTCAGCCGCCAACAAGGTGTAATAGTCGTTTGCCATACTCTTGCATGGTCGATGTCTTTGGCCTTTGAAGTTAAGAAAATGGCTGAACTTCTCAAATCCGGGGCTACGATGTTATCGGAGACCTGCCCTGAGTGCGGAACCCCGCTCTTCCGAAGAGGCAAGGAAACGTTCTGCGCAAAATGCGACAAACCGGTAGTGATCATTCAATCCGCTGAGCAAGAGACACGGTTCATGGCTGATAAGGTGCTCGAGGACTCCGAGATGATTTTGTTTTCCAAAATTCGAGAAATCAATATGGCGATGAGGAATGAAACGGACCCCGAG
The DNA here is from genome assembly GCA_049517415.1 of Bathyarchaeia archaeon. GTDB lineage: Archaea > Thermoproteota > Bathyarchaeia > 40CM-2-53-6 > 40CM-2-53-6 > FEN-987. The sequence goes on along the minus strand of JBEKSC010000020.1, from coordinate 28,210 downwards.
AAATTGATCGTATATGGCAACGCCTTGGCCAGTTGGCTGAGCGCGCTAGAGAAGCTGAAACAGCTAAGAAGCCGGGGTTCCGAGTAACCGCTGAGTAGGGAGCATTGTGTTCGGATGGAGTACATCCTAACTTACCTTCGTACCATTTTATATGCTATGAGCACGTTGGCTATGCGTTAGCGTCCAGTAATGGGTATTGGAGATAACCGATATTAATTCACTAGAAGGCAGTCAAATTGAAGCTTAGTGAAAATCTCAGCAACAGTTTCGAATTTGCGAAGAGATTGCTCGGCGATGGCGGGAGGCTAATAATCCTCATAGTGCTCGGTATTATACCCATCGTGGACTTTATTGTGATCGGATACGCCGCTCGAGTGCTGAGGGAATCTCCAGGCACCGATACACCGCCGAAACTCGAGAAGTACGGCGAGATGTTCGTCGACGGCTTCAAAGTCGCCGTTGCATGGGCAATCTACATGTTGATTCCGGCAATCTTGATCGGGGCGGGCGCATTCTCGTTATTTGCGGGCATGCTGTCTTTGCAGGGCGGATTCGCAGCCCCGAGCGTGATGCTTGGGGGAACTGGTGTGGTTGTGTTGCTGGTTGGAATTCTCCTAGGAATCATTCTTTTGGTCCTGCTCGCTGCCGGCATCGCTCATATGTTGAAGACTGGGAAATTCGGGAAAGCTTTCGCGTTCGGCGAAATACTCAGAATTATTCGCGGAATAGGTTGGGGGAAATACATCACCTGGATCGTAGTACTAATTATAATCATGATAATAGGCGGTGCGGCTTGGCGGATACCATTCGTAGGTTGGGTAATTTCCGCAATAATCTCGCCCATCTTAAGCGTCTTCAGCTTCAGGTCACTTGGTTTGCTGTATAATGAGGGAGCCTCGCCCGAGCTACGCGTCCAACCGAGTGCAGCAAGCAGTCTAGTTTGCTCTTCGTGTGGAACTGCACTTCAGCCGCAGCATAAGTTTTGCCCAACCTGTGGCGCAGCTGCACCAACCCCGCCGCCGACTCCCGTTGCGGAGGGCCAAAAGTTCTGTATGAACTGTGGGGCGAAGCTTCCAGCGTCTGCGAAGTTCTGCGGTAGCTGCGGCGCAAACCAGCCATAGGCAGCAATCACTCTTTTCGCTCAACAGTCCATCCCAAGGAACTCGGCAATCGAACACGGGCGTAACCCCCGTGACTTATACGCCGCTGGTCCGTTTTCATACCAATCCAACTAGGAGGGGCGCACTATGCCTGAAGAGCTCAGCTCCAATTCACTTCTGAGGTTCGAATCTATAGAGCGCCGCTCCTACCAAGAGGTCATAGCTCGCACCGCAGCGCGGACTAACACTCTGGTTTGCTTACCAACGGGTTTGGGGAAGTCAGTTGTGGCAGCCTACGTGGCCGCTCAGAGGCTCAAGGTTTTCCCAAGCAAAGGCGTCGTAATGCTTGCCCCAACAAAACCTCTCGTGTTGCAACATTTCCGGACTTTTCAGAAACTCATGAGGGTAGACCAGGATTCGGTAGTGTGGCTGACGGGGGAAGTTGCGCCCGAGGAAAGAGTGGGCTCTTGGAAGAAGCGTTTGATATTCTCAACGCCACAGGTTTTCATGAATGACCTTCTTACAGGGAAGGTTGTGCTTGACAATTTTTCCCTGATAATTTTCGACGAGGCACACAGAGGAGTCGGCGACTACCCATACGCATTCATCGCGGAAAAGTATGCAACCACCAACAACAGCCTCATACTTGGTTTGACGGCGTCGCCAGGTTCTAGCGAGGCTGATGTTCGTGAGATCTGTAAGAACCTTCACCTAGAGTGGGTGGAAGCGCGAACAATCCAAAGCGATGATGTGAGGCCATACGTTGGTGGAATAGAGGTAAAGTGGGTTACCGTTGACCTTCCGAAGATATTCTACGATGTTAAGCGAGAACTGGAGGCTTTCTTGCGCGAGAAGTTGCGCGTAGTGCGTGATCATGGTTATCTGGAAACGGCGGCAATGGACAGGGTCCGTTTGCGAGACATACTTGCTGCTAGGGAAAGGATACTAGAAGATGCTGCCGGGGGCAACAGAGATGCCAGAGCGTATCTAGGCTATGTGTACGCGTCGGTACATGGGATTCGTGCAATTGAATTTCTTGAGACACAAGGTTTTCCAGCGCTGAAGGAGCATCTTGACAGCCTTCAAGAAAAGGCCAACAAGCGCTCTTCCCCAGGCCTAAAGATGATTCTTGACGACCCCAGAATGAAGCGGGTAGCGTCAATTGTGAATGACTTAGTAGCAAAGGAAGCAGACCATCCCAAAGTTACGGAGCTAATCAAAGCGATACGCGTCGCTCTCAGTAGGGGCGCACGGCGTGTCATGGTTTTCACCAACTACCGAACAACTGCAGCGAGGCTCACAGAAGTACTCAACAAAGTCGAAGGCGTATCAGCCGTACGCTTGGTAGGGCAGGCTTCACGAACAAGAGACCCTGGCTTGACTCAAAAGAAACAAGTTGCGATATTGGACGATTTCAGGTCAGGCACATTCAATGTCCTAGTTGCAACGCAGATTGGTGAAGAGGGTCTCGACATAGTGGAGTGTGATGAAGTCATTTTCTACGACACTGTGCCGAGCGCAGTGCGCTATATTCAGCGTCGGGGGAGAACTGGCCGGAAAGGACCCGGTGAAGCAATTATCCTGATAGCGAAGGGTACGCGTGATGAAGCCTACTATTGGATCTCCCAACGCAGAGAACGCGAAATGGCTTCTGCAATCAGGCAGTTCCTGAAAACGCAGAAACCGAACGCCCCCGACCAGATCAGAATGGAGAAATACATTTCATCAAATGTGAAGGAAAAGAAATTGGAAGAACAAATAGAAGTGGTGGTAGATTCTAGAGAGCTGGGCGCTTTGGTAACGAGAGAGTTAGCGAAACTAGGGGTACTCATGAGGTCCCAGACCCTGGAAGTAGGCGACTTCGTCCTATCAGATAGGATTGTGGTAGAACGAAAGGATATCGAGGATTTCGCGTCCTCTATAATTGACGGAAGATTATTCCAACAGGCAGTAAGGCTCAAGGAATCTTACGCTAAACCGGTTTTCATTGTTGAAGGCGAAACTTTGTTGGGATCAGGCCGCGTCCGGCCTGAAGCAATGATGGGTGCCTACGCGAGCATCTTGATTGACTATGGAATCCCAATAGTTTGGGCACAGAAACCTTCTGAGGCAGCCCAGTTGATGTTTGCCATAGCGAGGCGCGAGCAGACTCAAGATAAGCGGAAACCAAGAATAATGACAGCTGCAAAGCCGGCAACCATTGAAAATCAACAGGAGTTCATCGTAGCCAGCCTACCAAACATTGACAACACCCGATCAAAGAAATTGCTCAGTTCCTTTCAGACCGTCGAGCGAATATTCCAAGCTTCGAAAGAGGAGCTAATGTCAGTCGCAGGAATTGGAGAGAAAATCTCAGAGGAAATTAGACGAGTGCTAACTTCAAAGTACAGGCCACACTTTGAAGCTTAGCCCGCACCTCATAGCAAAATTGCTTCTCTAAGCGAACGTAAAGCTGTCGCCGATGACTTGAAGAACCACAGTCCATATTCAACCTGACCATGAAACCGGCCCTGGAAATTCTCGACCAGTACAAGGCCGACGTTGAAGTTGAACTGGAAAAGCACTTGCCGCGAGGTGGTGAACCACTTGAGTTTTACGCTTCAGTGTGGGACCTACTTGATAGAGGCGGGAAACGAATCCGGCCAGCGCTAACATTCTTGGCCTGTGAATGTGTCGGCGGCAAAAAAGAAGATGCAGTCGCTGCAGCTGCAGCAATCGAGCTTCTTCACAACATGACCTTGGTTCACGATGATATCGAGGACCAAAGCGAACTTCGGCGCGGAAAACCATGCATTCACAAAATCTACGGTGTCCCCATCGCGATCAATGCGGGAGACGCGATGCTCATCAAAGTATTCGAAATCGCAAACTCGAGCAAGATTCCCGCAGAACTCTGCCAAAGGCTTGTAGCGAAAATTGCGGGCCGCGCATACGAAATCACTTGGGGGCAAGCTTTCGAATTCAGCATGTGGGAAAGGAAGAATTTCACTGAAGAGGACGTGATCCGACTTCTCAGGTATAAGACAGGGGCACTCACGGGATTGTCAACTGAAGGTGGTGCGATCGCAGGAGGAGGTTCGGAGGAGCAACTCAAAATACTTGGCGAGTTTGGCGAAACAGTTGGCATAACCTTCCAAATAGTTGACGATTTACTCAATGTTATGGGTGACGTGAAAGAGTACGGAAAGGAGATTGGGGGCGATATTCGTGAAGGAAAGAAAACCGTCTTGGCAGCTCATTTGCTAAAGGCCGCAAGTCCTCAGGACAAGAAGGTCTTTGGCCGACTACTGGGGAAGAAGAATATCAAGAAGAACGAGATACGAAAGGTAATCGACTTATACGAGAAATATGGTTCAACCGAGTACGCTAAAACGCAGGCTGAAGCCTTCTTGGAAAACGCCATGAAAGCGTTGAACAGGCTCCCCCCGTCAGAGGCAAGAAACAACTTATCATCGATTGCCGACTTTCTTATTTCAAGGTCGTTCTGAGGTAGTTTGGCGTGAAACAGCTTCAGAAAACATCTGGCTGGACATCTACAGGATCCACAGGAAGGCGAAAAAACGCCGAAAGTGGGTCCCTGTTAGTTCACGCTTATTTCCTTTGAATCATGAAAAGTATTGGACGTAGAACCGTTGCAAAGAACTCGTGGCCTACTAATCGTAATTGAGGGAATAGACCAGTCTGGCAAGAGAACGCAATCAAATCTTCTGGCCAGAGAATTTGCCAATCGAGGGTATCGGGCATCAGTTTGGAACTTCCCTGACTATACAACACCAATCGGAAAACAGTTGAGGGCTTACTTGGCTGGAAAAAATCAGCTTGACTATCATGCCGTTCACCTCCTGTATGCAGCAAATAAATGGGAACAATTCCAAGAACTGAACCAGGAGATTGCGAAAGGTCATAACGTAATTGTAAACCGTTACAGCCCATCAAATCTGGCCTATGGGTTGGCTCACGGTCTACCACTCGATTGGCTAAAATCGTTGGAGAAAGGCTTACCAGAACCGAGCGTTGTGGTCGTTCTCGATATCGCCCCTCAAGCATCATTCCGGCGGAAGAGAAATCGGAGGGACGTTCATGAGGCCGATCGCGAATATTTGCGAAAAGTGAGAGGCGCATACCTCCGACTTGCCAAACGATACGCCTGGAAAGTAATTGACGCCGAACAAGATCCTAAAACTGTCCACGCGGAATTGTGGACTCATATCTCTCGCTCACTTAGGATCCGATCATCGTAATAGAGCGATGATTCTTTGCAACTGAAAAATCATAGCTATTACACAGTTCAATTCAATTCCCATACTTTCCCCGCCAGTCCTGAGGCAACATTATACTAAACGTATGAACACAAATGAGGTCACGCACGAGATCGGTTAAAGAATAGTAGAGAGGTCAAGGTTTGACAGTCGACGGTAACCAGGAGAGATATTGGGGCTTCATCAAGGATCCCGTTTACGGTTATATTCGCTTAACAGAGATTGAACGTAACGTTATCGATACCCTCGCTGTTCAGAGGCTACGAAGGATTAGGCAACTCGCGGGGGCAGAGTACGTCTATCCAGCTGCAAACCACACTCGGTTCGAACACGTTCTAGGGGCTATGTACCTTGCGGGTGTCGTCGCTGAGAATATTCCGACGGAGCTTTCAGCCGACGAAAAACAGAGAGTGCGTCTGGCTGCTTTGTTGCATGACGTTGGCCACGCTCCGTTTTCACACCTCTTCGAACCCTTCCTCCTCAAATATCTGGGGCGGAACCACGAGGACATTTCGACTTGGATCATAGCCAACTCAAGTTTGAGTGGAGTGATCGAGGAACAAGGGTTTGATGCTAAGGAATTAAGCAACCTTGCTGTCGGCAAATCTTCTAAACCCGGGAAGCGATTCCTTGGCCAAATAATCAGCAGCTCATTCGACGTTGATAAGATGGATTTTGTCGTTAGAGACTCCTACCATACTGGGGCAGGGTATGGATCGGTTGATGTCTTTCGGCTGATATACACGATGGACATCTTGGACGGCAACTTAGCAGTTGACATAACCGCACTCCCCACACTTGAGAGCCTCATCTTAGCTCGGCTCGAGTCATTCAGGGCTATCTACTTCCACCGCGCCTGTAGAGCAGTTCAGATGATGATGCTCAAAGCCTTGGACGCCGCTAAAGAAGATCTTGAAATTCTAAATGTGAAAACTCCAGACGAATACATGGAATGGGATGATTACACAGTTTGGTCGAAACTGTTATTGAACCCAAGATCCCGACAAATCATACGGGAACTATCCGAAAGGAGACTTCTGAAATGCGCTTACGAGAGAACCTTCTTTGTTAAGGATGAACTCGTCTCAAGCGTATTCACCAACGAAAACGTGCGTCTGAGACTCGAGGAAGATATCGCAGCCAAAGCAAAGGTCCCCTTGTCTGACGTCGGAATTGACGTCCCTTCCCTTCCGTCCGTACCATATCATTACGCTATGGACATCGGCCCAATTGACATACCAATTTTCTCAAAGAACCGTTTGGGTGAAAAGGTACCACAGAAGATAACCGAGCTCTCGAAGGTGGTGAATGACCTTCAAGTGTTCATGAACATAATTCGCGTGTACACTAAAGAAGAATACAGGGAACGAGTAACTGAGGCCGCGATTAAGGTTCTGGGAGAATCGCCGCTATCCAATGTTCTGTCGTATTGATCTGTTAGGCCGCAGAGACTTCTCCGCGCTTTGAGTTCCCAATTGGACCTTTTCAAGAAGTTTTGCGTACATCCGAAACGCTTCCGCCTCATCAAGCTCCGTGAATAGTGATACGAGCGCGATCTTTCCACTCTTTCCGGCGAGCCTCTCCGCCAAGGCGCGGCTCGTCATGAGATACTTTCCACCAACAAGGACAGAAGAGCGGCCCACAGCGACTTCATCCGTCCCAGGCATAGCAATGGCGAGTGTTCCTAAGCGCATCCGATCTTCAAAGAAGAAGGCTATAACAGCGTTCTCGAGCCCCGAATAGTTCACCCTGAAGGTTCTGGAGTTTACCTCCATTGTCGCCTCATTCATTTCCATAGGAATCTACCACCGACTAGGCAAGTTGAACATACTTAACTCAACTTGGTGACGGTGTGTGAAATTGCATTGTCTAGGTCGTTTTCCTTCCTGTACTTACCAGGTTTTTTTGTACTGTAGTGCAATACATCTTATCATCAAAAGGCGCTAAACGGGTCGTTGTGACATGAGGCTCCATCATTTGGGAATGCTACCAGTACCGGAGGACATGAAACACCTCATCAACTATGGTGAGAAGGTCATCTGGGTTCTCCGCGGCAGCGACACGGTGGTCGTCAGCGACCAGCGTATCATAATTCGCAAAACAGGCGGATTGGGGCTGAAGAAAAGCTTCGTTGATTATCCTTATTCTAACATGGTCAACATCAAACTCGACCGGGGAGTCCGCAGGGCCAGCGTCGAAATTCTAATGCGGTCAGGAGTACAAACCATCAAAGTCGGTAACTTGGCAAAATATGACGCATTCCAACTTCACCGTATTCTTCGTGAGAATATTGTTCGAGACTCGAGTTCCGGTTCCGGACAGCCCTTACCAGTCATCATTCAAGGCCTGGAGCACCCAACACATGTTGCAGATAGCAGCAGTGAACAACTGTGTAAGAAATGCGGGCGCAAAGTTGCAGCTGACTTCGCGCTCTGTCCCTTCTGCAGGTACCCATTCAAAGTCGAATGTCCCGAATGCGGGAAGAAAGTTGATAGAACGTTCAAACTCTGTCCATATTGTGGCGAGGATCTCTCCTACGTCGAGCCGATTGACTTAGAAGTTTAACAGAACAAACCGCTAACCATTTCTCAGTCGAGGTCGCTCATTCCAAGGAGCTTCCGTTGAAAATCGTTGTCATCTCTGACATTCATTCGAATCTCGACGCCTTTGAAGCAGTCATCGCCAAGTTACCTAGCTATGATGAACTATTCTGCTTGGGAGATTTGGTGGGTTACGGACCGCAACCAAACGAAGTGGTGGAAAGACTTAGACAGCTTAGGCCAAGCGCCGTGCTAATGGGTAACCATGATTACGCGGTTGTGACGGGTGACACTGAAGGATTCTCGTCCCATGCAGCTGAAGCTGTAGAATGGACTAGGAAGAAAATCACGCATCAGTACTTTGAATACCTGGCCACCTTAAAGCCCTCAGCAAGTTTGGAAAAGGGTGGCAAACACTTAGGTCTCTTTCACGGTAGCCCAAGTAATCCGCTGACAGAATATGTTTTGCCAAGCTTAACCGATTCGGCCGTACGTAAATTGATCGCACGAAGTGGGGCAGAAATAGTACTGCTCGGGCATACACACGTGCCTATGGCGTATTCGTTCGGAGGAAATATGGTTGGCAACCCAGGCAGTGTGGGCCAGCCGCGGGATGGTGACCCTCGAGCAAGCTTCGCAACTCTTACTATCTCGGAAGGACAATTATCCTTCGGTATCATACGAGTCGAATATGACGTAAGTTCTGTCGCAGACAAAATTGTTCAAGCCGGACTGCCGAGATTCTTGGCTGAACGCCTGTACGTAGGAATGTGAATCATTTTTCGAGGAGGGTTGCGGCAATGAATTTCATTAATTGCAACAAGCGGTTAGTAGAGTTGGATTTGCAGCTACTTGAAGCTTGGTAAGACTTTTTCTCCGAATAGTCTTATTCCGCTTAGGTCGGTGGCTGATTCTGGAAATGACAGCATGAACCTATCGACTCCGAGGTCGACGTACTGGCCAATCCGTTGAACGCATTGTTCGGGTGTTCCGGCGATAGTGTGATCTTTTGCGTATTCGCTTCTGATGTCTCCGCTGCGAACCGCTAGCTCCATCTTATTCTTCACTTCGGCACTAGTTCCCCCAATAACAACGGGTCCTTGCCAAGATTTTCTCACATCGCTGAGCCTTCGCTCAATGGAGTCGCAGTGTTTGGTGAGTATCTCGATCTTGTGCTTGTACTCGTCTGGACTTAGGCCTATGAAATTGCATCCGTCGGCAAGTTTTGCAACGGCCCTTAATGTTAGTTTCTCGCCGCCGCCACCTATCCATATCAGTGGCCTCGGTTTCTGTACCGGTTTTGGTTCGCAGACAGCCCCATTTACGGTGTAGTATTTTCCTTGGAATGATGCGCTGTCTTCCGTCCACATCTTCTTTACTATGGTAACTGCTTCTTCGAGTCTCTGAACTCTTTCTCGCGGCTTTCCGAAAGGTATGCCATAGCTTTCATGCTCTGTCTTAGCCCAGCCCGCTCCGATGCCGAGTTCGAATCTTCCTCCACTGATTACATCTAATGTGCTTGACATCTTGGCCAATATGGCGGGATTCCGATACGTAACGCAGAGGCACGTTACGCCTAGCTTCAATTGCTTTGTTTCCTTCGAGAGCGCAGACAGAACAGTCCAAGCCTCCAAACAAGGCTCCCGTGACGGCCCAAAGAGTGGAAGTTCGAAAAGATGGTCAAACAGCCACCCCGAATGGAAACCCAGCCTATCAGCCTCAACCCAAACATTCCTGAGATTCTCATACCGCCCAAGCAGCCTACCTTGGGACGTTTTAACCCCAATCTCAGCCCTCAATGCGCATGCCTCAACCAGACAGGAGAGTAACTTGCAAGTAAGATGTTCGCATCGTAAATGAGCACCCAATAATTGTGGGTGCTGCAGAAACGTAGGATGTGAGCGTAATGGATTAGGGCTTCTTTACGACTTCTAGCGAATAGGTCTAGTGCCTGAAGCTCTTTGTGAGAAAGAGTTTAGATATCGCCACTGAATCATTTGATTGAAAGGTCGCCTGTCATGCGGGTGTTCCGCAGTGTCAACAAAAGTCAAACGCAAAGAAGAATACGAGGGCCGAATCAAGCAGGCGCTAGGTGTTCTCAACGAAGTCTCTAACGACAATACTACCCCACGCAATATCCGCCGCGCAGCGAAAAGCGCCATGGATATGCTGCAAGTCGGCGACCTAAGCCTAGGAGTCAGGGCGGCAAACGCCATATCCACACTGGACGACATAAGCCAAGACCCGAACATGCCACCATACACTCGTGTCAAGATTTGGAATGCTGTTAGCCTACTCGAAGCCATCAAAGATTGAGATTACAGCATAATCTTAATTATCGCATCTAACGGTCGGAGCGCAATTCTGAAGGCAATCATTTCAGACGGTTTCCCCCAATGGATCTAGCTGTGCAGACGTTTGACATTACGAAAAAATTCGGCGACTTCACAGCGGTTGATCATATTAATCTTGAAATCAAACAGGAAGTTTTTGGTCTCTTAGGCCCTAATGGAGCCGGAAAAACAACCTTAACGCGCATGTTAACAACAATTCTGGTGCCTACCGAGGGCACGGCTACTGTCGCAGGTGCGGATATTATACACGAAGCAAACAAGGTACGTGAACGCATAGGGGTTGTTACACAGGCGTCAACCTTAGACAATGAGTTATCGGCGCTTGAAAACATGAATCTATACGGGAAATACTACGGCATGTCTCGCAAGCAACGCCAAGAAAGAATACCAGAGCTCCTCAAAGTGGTAGAGTTACAGGATCGAGCCAGAATTCCCGTCGGAAGTTATTCAGGAGGCATGAAACGACGTCTAGAAATTGTAAGGGCTCTCGTCCATGAACCTGAAGTCCTATTGCTTGATGAGCCTACCACAGGTCTCGATCCTCAAGCCCGTGCCGCAGTTTTAGACTACATTGAGCGAATCCATAAGGACCGCGGCATCGCGCTTTTGGTCACAACCCATTACCTAGATGAAGCGGAGAAACTTTGTGATAACCTCGCAATCGTAGATCACGGCAAAGTAGTCGCCTTAGGAACACCAACGGAACTAAAGCGGAAGGTTTCAGGAGGCGACATAGTTGAAGCCAACCTCTCAAACCTCCCTGATGCTGCTCTCAAGGCGTTAGAAAGGGCAGAATTCGTTCTGCAAGTCAAAAGACGGGACAGTAGCTTGACGATTCTAGTGAAGAATGGTGCGGAAGCAGTTCCGAAGATAGTTGGACTCATTGATTCCAATGGAGGGAAACTCCGGACAATCACTCTGCGAGAGCTTACCTTAGATGACGTTTTCCTGAACTTTACGGGTCGGAGTCTGGGAGATTGAAAGGCGCCCTAGCCGTATGCGAGCGGGATGTTCGAAAATTCTTTAGGCAACCATTCCTCATCCTCTCCACGGTTGTTGGACCATTTCTGACTTTGGTCTTGCTCGGGAGCGCGTTTGGTGGAGCAATAACGCATGCACCAATCGCAATCGTACAAGAAAGCTATGGCCCATTTTCATCAAATTTCATAGACATCTTACAGAACCAACAAAGCTGTGAATTGGGCGTAATAAATTGTCAGAATTCCTTTCAGATAACATACGTTCCCGATATGGATACGGCACAGCAAATGCTTCAAAAGGGCCTCGTCAAAGCGATAATTCACATTCCCGAAGGTTTTGACGCGTCATTAAGTGAGAACTCGAAAGTCATCCTTACAGTAACGTTAGACAATACTGACCCATTGAGTACTGCCGCCATTGGGCCTGAAATTGCCAAAGCAAGTCAACAGCTCTCAGCTCTAATACAAACATCAACCGCAGCCGGCTCAAACATAGATGTGGATTTAGAGAATAATTACAGAACTTTCTTGTACATTGAATTCATGGCGCCCGGAACATTTGTTCAAGCAATCATGTTCGTTTCAATCATCGCGGGCGGCGTTCAAGTCGTAAACGATAAAGAAAGAGGAATAATCGAGGGATACTTAGTCACACCTCTGAAAAAATATGAGATCATCGTCGGTGTCCTACTTGCAGGAGTCATTAAAGCGCTCATCTCCGTAATCGCACTATTCTTTTTAGCCATCACAGTGATAGGCGTTCGCCCCATGAGCATTTGGCCTACACCAGACCCGATAGGAATAGCACTCACAATGTTCACACTGTTCCTCACCTCACTGGGACTTATCGCTATGATGACCGCCTACGCAGTGAGGTTTTCGACAGCCGACATTTACAGGGTTTCATCATTTCCCATCAACTTGACTCTATATTATACAAGCGGCGCGATATACCCACTGGACGGATTTCCCACTTGGATGAAGGAGATATCGGTAATCAACCCAGAAACCTACGCGGTTCATGCCCTACGACTATTGATGTATAATGGGGCGGGATTTGTGGCAGTCGCAGGCGACTTTGCCTTCTTGGGGGCCTTCACCTGCTTGATGGTGACATTATCGCTACTCGCGTTTAGACGCGGATTGTAGTCAAATCGCGCTAGCCAATCGCTGTAATCATCAACTAATGGTTGGACTGGCGGCTGAAGCCTTCAAAAGAGCACGTCGCGAAAGAACGTGTAAATCCGAATAGGGAACAACCGATTTTTCAAGCGTAACTTTAAAGCGCAGCTGCCAGATTCGGAAAGTGAAAGTTTCGGTGGGAAGGATGCAGTTCAGAAGGACAACGATGCTCTTGCTTGTAGTATTGCTTGCGTTCTTTATTCGTACTGAGACGCAACCCGCGGCTGCGATTGGCGTGGCAAACGTTGTTGTTACCAACGTATATTGGGGAGCGAGCGCCGTTACCCCGGATACGGCACATCCGGGAGATGTTAATCTTCAGCTTTCCATATTGATCACTAATGTGGGTGACGATGTTGCAAGGAGTGTTAACGCGACACTGTACGTCGGGCCACCGCTTATCTACTCTTACTTCGTTAATGGAGTAAAGTATAACGCGACCGATGTCTCGCAGCAGGCCGGTGACATTCAAGCGGGCCAGGGCTACGTACTCACTTATACTCTCAGCATCGACGCGAGGGCTAAGGAGGGCATCTACAGGTACTCCTTAGAATTATCTTACCAGTCAGCGAGAGAGCTACAACAGATTGATACAACGGTGCCCGTGGACGTTCCCATCTGGCATGGGGAGCTTCACGTTCAAGGCGTGGTCACGAATCCGACTAAGATTTATCCTGACAGCAAGCAGGTTGGCGTGCAGGTCACAATAGCAAATTCAGGCCAAGGAACAGCGAAAAATGTCCAACTTCAACTCGTTCTACAACCCCCCTTCAGCGCTTCGTCCAGCGGCTCCGACCAGATCTTCGTAGGAAACATACCAGCCGGACAGACAACAACTGCTAACTTCATTGTCGACGTAGCTGAAAACGCGACCTTCGGGCAATATTCCGTCATACTCGGGGAAGTCACCGGAAGCCAACTGATACCGTTTGGAGAACTTCCACTCTACGTTAGCGAGAAGGTCAGATTTGACATCATCAGCGTAACACCTTCGACGGTCCATGTTGGCGATTCAGGAGATGTCATAAGCGTCGTCATTAGAAACGCTGGGTCCGTAGAAGCCGACTCGGTAAGGGTGGAACTGCTTGTCGGGAACTTTTTCACTGGCACATTAACGGATTTTCTCGGCACAATGTTAGCGAATGAAACTAAAGTGGCCTTCTTCACGGTCGATGTTGACAGCAAAGCCCAACCAGCCCAGTACACTTACAGCCTGCGATTCGACTGGACTCAGGACACAGTTCAACTATACGATGACTACTCATACTCCATCACCTTCACAGTTGAGCAGCCGGCTGTACCTGTAGCTTTGATCGTTGTGGCAATCATAGTCGTGGGTGGTGGGGGCGGCTTCCTGTATATGAGGCGACGAAAGGCTAAGGCGACTGCGCAGAACGCCCAGACGGGCAGGAAATAGAAAGTTCACAGTGCAGAGATCCAGTTGGTTTGGAGCAAGTGATACTTGGTTCGCAGGTGGGCCATTCTCCTACTATTGATGGCCCTCGCACTCTCATTCGCTGCTCCCGTTTCTGCTCACACAACACTAGGAGACTTAAGCGGAACATCCCCATACCGAATAAACGATAATGAACTCACAATCCCTGGCGGCAATCATGTCCCCGGCCCCTTAGGATACGTCTGGCCAGGAAGCGGCTTAGAAACATACTCGGGGGTAGCCTCCAACCCGCCCGGTTACCAGTCACCCTTCACCAATCAACAACCACTCCAGGAGGCAGGCGACTCCTACAGCCCCGAAGGTGCCATTCTCACCTCAACCGCCGACCACGACAGCGTGGGTGATTTGATCTTCGCCCTGAACTTCTCAAACCCGAATACTTTCCCTAGCCCAAGCCGATTCAACTACACGAGCCTAGCAATCTACATCCCCGCGCCTGTCTTCGATGCAACAGGCAAACTAATCCAAGACGGCTTCGAACCTGACGCCGGAATAAACTGGGATCAAGGCGATAACACTAACATCGTCACCACCATCACCAGCGATTATGGCAGCATATTCGTGACCCGAGCGGATATGAACGATCCATTCGAACCCGGCTCATGGATCATAAACATCCAAGCACCACCATCAGGGATCACGTTCAACTTTAACAAGAACTTCGACAACTGGTATTACATTCGAATCAACCAGATGAAAGCACCTTTCACCGCTGGAAGATATTTCTTCAAAATGTTCCTCAACGACTCTTACCCCGTGCACAGTGCTGCGTCCGCTAATTTGATCGCGGGCACGGTGCCGATGGAAAATTGGCCAGTACTCCTCGTTAAGGGCGAGGTGGACCCAGCCATAATTTCGGGCACGCTTAGGTATGGAGGTCTGAACAGCACCCTCTATGGAAAACCTATTAACCTTCCAGGAATGGTCAGAGCGGTTGGCGTAGCAAACAATCCACTGACAAACGAACCGACGGGCCACGCGGTTGAGGCAAGAGGATACTTCAACGCAACCGCTCAGGGCCACTATGAGATAGAAGGAGTCGCCCCAGGGGTCTACGATATCTACGCGTCAGCAGCGGGGCTTCCCGAACAGAAAATTGCTAGCAATGTTAGGGTGACCCGGGGGCAGTCGCTTCAGTTTGACGGGTACCTTAACGTTGGCTTCCAACTCCGGGGTACAATATTCTCCAAGCTAGGGTTCGGCGAAGGCCAGTGGCCTGCCCAACGCCCAATCTCAATGATCATCTACAATAGTGAATCCTATGACGTTCCAAGCATCGAAACTGAATCTCCCATCAACCTCACCGATGCGCCTTATACATCATATGTGAATGGAAACACATACTTCTCAAAGATGGGTTTCAGCGGGTTAATTTCAGGGGTGGCAGGCCCGAAAGAGGTCGCATTCCCTTGGGAAGGCCCGATAGGCTACTATACGTACACGAACCCAACCCAACCCAAAGATCCGTTTGGGTTGTTTAACGGAGTGGGACCCGCTCAAGTCTGGTGGGTCGACCCCCGTGGCAACCTCGATCCGAACACTGGCCTAGGTTCATCAGCGTCGGAGTTCACTTTCCAATTTGGATCCGAGGGTGTCTATGGTGTGCCAACGAGATTCTCCGGAATGGTTCCTGAAGTCTTCGCCACATGGACGGACAGCCTAAGCCCCGGAACATACTACATTCGAGTCTTCCTGAATGGGTATGTCCAGACTACCCCTGATGGGGGGACATTCGTGGATTACTCGTTCACAGTCCCAGACATCGGCCCCTATAACACGTTCATACCAATCGACCTCGTACAATCATGCGGTATGAACGTTACAGTCCACTTCCATGACAACCCAGCTACGCTTATGGAGGAGCCGATCGGAGGCCCTGACCCAGCACGGTATATGATAGCGGAGGCGTTCGCGCGAGATAACTCGCTGGCAGCATTCAACTTCACACAAGTCTCTTCATCAAAGTCTGAGATGTCTATACTGCTCAACGGCTTGGGAATGGCGGGGGATCCACTCCACGTATCCCCCTTCGACCCGAGAGCACTGGTCAAGTATTCCCTTGCCAGGTACAGGGGGGCATACGACTATGGGCTCCCAACCGATACCTACACGGTCCGCGTATTCATGAGGGGCTACATTCAGGCCCTTCCACCGGCAACGTCATTCGATGAATTGGACCAACCACTATCGGTAAGCATCTCGGTTGGCAGCTGCCTCCTGGAAGCAAGCACCCACATGTACCGAGGCGGCAGTATCAACGCGTCCGTGACATCTACCGACTGGGAGAGGCCGCGAGTCGAACGGAACTGGGTGTGGAACGACACATCCGTGGATGTTCTAGTGTACGACATTTCATCACGGAACTTCATAGACGTAATCAACTTCTGGAACGCTAAGAATGAGCGATGGTCGGTACCGACACAGAACTCAATGTTCACAACCCTCCCGTGGCCAGGTTGGGTAACTTCGTACGGGCTAGGTTCCAGCTACCTCATGACAAACGGAAGCGTATTCGTCGACAGCCTCGGACCTGACATTCCCAGCGTAGCCTCCACAGATCCCACTAATTCCATGACGACCTTTGATTTCCTCCAGGAATACATCCATGAAGGTTTCCTGTTCAATTTCACCTACTACAGACTCCCCTCATTCAGATCGAACTTGGCAATTTATCCGGGAACATATGCGCTGAACGGTTGGACGTATGGGTATGTGCAGGAGAACGTGGTCACGCTTGGCGACCTTGGCAACGTTTACGTGTCCGTCCCATGGCTCGGCCAAATGGCTGACATAAACCTCAACCTCATCGTCGGGGTAAACGTGACAGTGAGTGTTCTCTTCGAGACTGAGAAGATTATCTCAGGGACGGCCTACAATATGTCGGTTAGGTTTCGCGTATTCGACGATCAAGATAGGCTTGTAGCCGCAACAACCCTATTCACATCAGACGCCGGCATCCAGCTCCCGTCATCAAACGTGGGCTTCATCGCGAACGGAAAGAAACTCATTAACCAAGCGCTCCCCGCGGGAACCACGCTGCTAACCTACAGGGATCTTGCTGGACTCTTCAGCTACACGGAACCGAGCAGCGCAACATCACGCGTCCAGAGCGCCACCCTCTTCCCCAGCGGACTTCTCCACGGAATATGGGGTAGCGGCACATTCGAAGGCAGCTACTCCGGATCCTGGACGGTGATGGTTGACTTCGTGAACTGGTACCAGCCCACGGTCGCGTACCCACCCCCCCCAGCCCTCCTTCAAGGCGAATCGCCCTACTTCTTCCCATACAACCATCTTGGACCCTACGCGCAACTAGAATACGGTTCAGGGTTTGAGCTCATCCTAAACGCTCCTCTCAGCGGCGAAGCTTCAGCCGAGTTCGAAGTTGACAGACGAGGGTACATTCAAGGAACTATACTTGGAGTGAATTGGGACGATCAAACCAGAACGATGAGTTGGGTAACAGTGGAACTTGTGGACACTTCTGGGTACCAGTATTACTGGTATACGTGGGACGGATGGTTTGATGGCTACCTAAACCCAGGAACCTACCATGCCACAATTACCGAATGGAACCAAAACGAAGGCCACCAACAAATCACGTTCACACTCAACGTCGACCAAGGAGAAGAGAATCATGCACTCAACTACATTCTGGAAGAAAGCCAAATCCCAATACCTGAACTCCCAGCGATTCCCCTAACCATCCTAATAGTAGGCGCAGCTACAGCATTATTGTTAGAGCGTAGAAGACGTCGGTAACGCTACATAGTGCGCTTCGATAGGAAGATCGCGATGGGCATCAGTATGAGGCTGCTGATGAATAAGATGAGAAGGTCGCCTGCAACCGCATTCAGCCCAACCCCCAAGTAGATCAAACGTCTAAGCGCATCATTACCATACGTCCAAGGAAGGCTATCCGCGATCGCCCTACCCCCAGGCGCTAGCAAAAGCGGGGAATTAAATGTCCCCGCCAATGTGAACAGCGGAAATGTCATAGCTATCTCAAGAACAGTGAGTGTGGCTGACCCGCGGATCCTCGTTGACATCGCCAGGCCTAAGGATAGGGTGAAAACGGCGATTAAGATGGTCGTTAGGAAGATTAGTATGAGGTTTCCGCGAATCACAAGACCGTAAAGGCTGAAGATTACAAGCACCAGCGCCGTCCTTAGGATCGTTAGAACAACGGTCGCAAACATCTTACCCGAATATACAGCGAACAAACTCACTGGAGAAAGAGTCAGGCGGGGGAAGGTGCCGCGCTCCCGCTCTCGACTAATCGCGTTCACGATGTCATCAAACCCACCGAGTATGGCAATCATGCCCAGAAACCCCGGCAGAATTGGATCCCCGGTCGGGGGCCGCCCCGAGAGGGGCCTTGTAATTACCTCGATCGGGGCTAACTTCAACGCGAAATTTACCCCTTCACCAAGGCTAGCTTGGTTAACAAGGTCTTGGGCGCCTTGATTCACCGCAGCAGTAACGAACGCGGAAGAGGTCAACTTCGAATTATCAGTAGAGACGATGACAAACGCGTTCCCCGAAGCCAGCGCGACTCCGAACCCCTGCGGTATTACTATAGCACCAATAACTTGCCCGTTGGCAACAGCCTGATACGCTTGATCTTCAGTTTGAACGAGTTGGGTTACGTGAATGAACCGTGACCTGGTCAACTCATCGATTAGCGCGTTCGAAGCAGGGGTTCCATCCAAGTCAGCAACGACCACCGGCACATTATGGGATGTAGCGCTGAATGCGGACACAATGACGATGAAAATACCAATCAGAAGAATAGGGAACATGATCGTTAATATGAGGGACACAGGGTCCCGGCGCAGCTGCTTCAACTCTTTCCCTGTAATGGCTACTGTATCACGAACGAAACTCTTCACGTGATGAGCCTCTCCCGAGAAACGTGAAGTAGAACCAAAGCGATACCGTAGGATGCAAGGATTGATCCGATCAAATATTCGAGGTCGAACGTAAGGGACAGCAAAGGCCTACCGAGTAGAATAGTACGCTTTAGGGCGTCAAACGCGTAGGTAAATGGTAGCAGGTTGCCTATTACCTGCGTGATGCCGACCAGGAGATTGATGTCGATGATCAAGCCGCTGAAAGCGAATAGGAACAATATTAGAAAGAATTCGATGATTACCACAGCCCTCTGACCCAACTTCAACGAGGCCGCTACAAAACCAATACCCATAGTGACCAGGGCTACGATCAAAGATAAGGCGAGCAGCGTAAAGAGATCCGTACTTGGTCTTGCCCCATAACCATAAACCGAGATTCCTAGAACTGTGAAAGTCCGAATAATGCAGAGGAGAATGTCGAAGAGTGTTTTTCCGAGCACTATTGAGCCGGTCGGAATAGGAGAGACCAGTAGGCGTGCATATGTTCCGTCCTCTCGTTCACGAGATATGCCGCCTGCTATTTCGTAGAAAGCGGCGAAGATTTGCACAATTGCAAGTACGGCCGTTAGGCCTATGTTGAAGCCTGCGAACACGGCTCCTTTAGCAACGATGCCGACGCCCGCGACAGATTGTCGTTGCACCTGACTCAAATGGGGTTGGACTTCGACGTTCGGGTCGAAATTTTGCACATAACTCGTGAGTGTGCTCTGGATTTGGTCGGAGACGCCGGGTTCACTGTCGTCAGTGTAAAGTATCAGTTTTGCCTGATTTCCGTTCTCCAGATCATTTTGGAAATCTTTCGGGACAACGATTACGGCGTAGATGCGTTTGGTGCCTAGCTCGGCTATGGTGGCTTGCTCATTGTAGCTCTGTATCAAGTTATGGAAGTCGGGTGAACTGGTTAATGCCTGCCAGAGGCGCAGTGAGGCGAGCGAATTATCATTATCTACGAATCCGATCGGGATGTCTGCGGTGGGAGAGAAAGTGGTCCCTGCTGCTCCTCGACCGGCTCCGAGTGAGATTGTGAAGAATAAGGGCAGTACGACGAGCGAGATGAGTATAGCGCTTCGATTTCGGCGGAACTGACGAAATTCATTCTCGGCGACGGCAACGGAATCGCTGAGGAATGTTGCTACCGACATCAGAAAATCGACTACACTCTATGCCTTTTATCCCGAGCTTTCGAGGAATCGATCAATTTCCTCTTCGCCACCCGTTAGAGCGATGAATGCCTCTTCAAGCGTTGGATCTTTCGTGCTAATCGCTCTAATCCTTGCCCCAACATCAAACAGAGCGGCCGCGACTTCTTCGGCAAGTGTATCAGTTCGCTCGCAGCTAACTTGAAGCTTCGAATGCACATACTTCACGTTGCAAACATGGTTCATCGCCTTCAGTTTGAGTTTTACCCTGTCAAGCTGAACTTTTGACAAGTCGGGTGTCTCAACTTCTACCATCGCGAGTTCGCTTACGCTATGTTTCAATTCGTTCGGGGTCCCAACCTGCACTAATCTGCCCGCGAACATAATGCCAACTCGGTCGCAGATCTTCTCAGGTTCACCCATGTAGTGCGTCGTCCAGATTACAGTGACTCCCAGGTCGCACTGTTTCCTTGTGAAATCCTGAAGTGCGATCGCTGATTGAGGGTCGAGGCCGGAGGTCACTTCGTCAAGGAATAGGACCTGTGGGCTGTGAAGCAAAGCCGCGCATATCATAGCCTTCTTCGCCCACCCGGATGAAAGGGCACCTACCAGTCGGCTCGCTTTTTCCCTGAAAGCGAACATATCCATCAACTCTCGTATTCTTGCCTCTGCCTTGGGGCGGGGGATTTCGTAGAGCGTACTGAGCAGCTTCAGGTTCTCTTCGATCGTCAGATCCTTGTAGAGGGAGACTCCCTCAGAAACCACTCCAATCTGTCGCCTAACCTCAGCCGCTTGCTCGCGAATATCATAGCCCACAACATTGGCGGTGCCTCGTGTCGGTTCGATTAGGGTGCAAAGCATTCGGACGATGGTGGTCTTTCCTGCGCCGTTTGGCCCAAGCAGGCCAAATAGCTCTCCTTTATTGACGCCTACGTTTAGACCGTCGACCGCGGTAAAATGACCGAACGTTTTCGTCAGAGCCTTTGTAGTAATTGCTTCCTCAGGCATGGGAAATCATCCAGCATTTTCCTTGAGTAGTGGGTTGGAGCGTTGAAACGAACTCTTGAGGTTATTGTTTCGCATGCCATTCCTTCGTTCATTCTTGCTTATTCGCTCGGTGGTTTGCGACACCTGCCACTACGAAGAGCAGGGCTGAGAGGCGGTTAATGTAAGGGATCATCTGCTCGTTTATTGTTTCAGATCTGCTAAGGGTGACGACCCGCCTTTACGCGCGTCTCGCGACGGTGCGCGCATTGAAGTAGCGAGCCTGCCAAGGTAGTGGAGGTGCATCCATACTCAGGACAGTTCGGGATTATGCCTTCTTTGAGACCGACGGTCCCGTACGGCGAACGAAGTATGATTATGTTGATTGTCTGAGGAATTCTTTTAAGTCACACTCAAGTGGTGCGCTAGGCTACAGAGGGGCGTAGCATAAAGCAAATGGCTGGTACAACGCGCGGTGGCTACATTTTCGGTGACTACATTTACGGTGAGTGCCACTGGCTCTACCACTCCCCAAACTCTGTCCAGTAAGATTTCTGCGCCGACAATACTTCAAACGGTAATCGCCGCAAGTCCTCGGGCTTCATCTAAACAAAAGACACGGAGAATTGTTGTCAAGTTCGGCGGTTCAAGCCTAGCGGACAAAGACCGTATTGCGAAAGCAGCCCGGTTAGTATTCAAAGAGACGGCGAAGGGTACTCGACTCGTTGTAGTAGTTTCAGCTATCGGAAAGATGACTGATCAGCTTATCGGCCTTGTCAATCATGACTCTACTAAGGCGCCGGACAAGACGGATCTAGATGACGTCCTGGCGATGGGCGAAAGAACGAGCGTACGAATCTTTGCCACCGCGCTTAAATCCGAAGGTCTCGAAGCGAGATACTTCGATCCGACCGACGCCGATTGGCCGATCATTACTGATGATGACTTCTCCAACGCGAACCCAATACTTGAGCTGTGCTTGCAGAAAGTCCGTGAGCACGTCGTCCCATTACTCGACTTGGGGACGGTGCCAGTGATCGCCGGATTCGTAGGCCGCTCAACTGGGGGCAAGATAAGCACCATAGGGCGAGGCGGAAGCGACACAACCGCTTTCATCATAGCGAAAGCTATCGGAGCTGACGAGGTCGTCTTGGTAACTGACGCTGACGGAATCCTCACAGCCGACCCCAAAATCATTCCAAACGCACGTAAACTCGCTCGGATAGAAGTTCGGACCCTCGTGGGGTTAGCAGATTCAGGAACCAAATTCATCCACAGGAAGGCTCTGAAGTACAAAGATCCCGATATACCAGTCAAAGTGATTAATCACAACAAAGACGACCTAGAAGCTGACGGAACAATCATCACCGGCGGAATATCAGGCGAAATCGAGGTTACTTTTGCCAGCAGTACCCCTGCGATGGCGATCACAATAACTGGCAAAGCCATTTCCGAAAACCCGGAAATATTAGCCAACGTAGTGCGTGAGATAAGACAACATTCAATGCTGGATGGTCTTTCAGCCAACTTTGATTCCGTTATCTTCTATGTCCCCCAGACTCCTCAGACTCTTCTACTCAAAAACGTCCATGACTTACTCATTGGTTGCAGCGAAACCCTCGCGATGGCAGTCCAAAGAAACTTGGCTTTCTTGAAAGTCAAAGGGGTTGGCCTGGAGGACACTCCCGGGATCATAGGTAGAATATCACAGCGCCTGCGCGAAAAGGAAATCAACATCTTCGGAATGCTGACGCTGGCCTCGAGCATCCTTGTTTTTGTCTCATGGGATGAGAGGGAGACGGCTTTGAACCTCATGAGGCAAGTTGTGAGGGGTGAGTTGTAGGGTGAAAGCTGCAATCCTAGGGGCAACCGGGCTAGTTGGCCAACGGTTCGTACAGCTACTGACGGACCACCCATGGTTCGAGATTACAACTCTGACCGGATCTGAAAGAAGCGCCGGAATGCGGTTTGGCGAAGCGGTTAACTGGAGGATGGAAACTCAGTTGAAGGAAGGAATCGCTGAAATGGTCGTTCACCCTACTAATCCTAAGGAAGTTGACGCTGACATCATCTTCTCAGCCCTACCAGCTGATCAAGCGGTTGAAACTGAGGAAGTTTTCGCAAAAGCCGGTTTCGCGGTAGTTAGCAACGCTTCAGCACACAGGATGGATGCCGATGTCCCCCTGATGAACCCTGAAGCGAACTTCAATCACCTAAAGCTCATCGACGAGCAGAGGCATAAACGGAAATGGGACGGTGCGATAGTGACCAATCCCAACTGCACAACGGCGGTCCTCAGCCTCTCATTGAAACCTATCTTCGACACGTTTGGTCTGAAGAACATCGTAATGTCCTCAATGCAAGCAGTATCTGGGGCTGGCTACCCAGGCGTTGCGTCATTGGACATAATCGACAATGTGATCCCGTTCATAAAAGAAGAAGAGGAAAAAGTCCAACGAGAAACTCAGAAGATCCTTGGCGATATTGGACATTCCGCTGAGTTTAACGTTTCGGCAAGTTGCCACCGCGTCCTAGTGATCGACGGACACACAGAAGCCATCTTCGTCCAAACCGTGAAACCAACGACGCCCGAACAGGTCGTCGATTGCTTGGCTGAGTTTTCTGCGGAGCCACAAGAGCTGAAACTACCTTCGGCCCCAAAACGCCCGATCATTGTGCGGTCAGACCAGGACCGGCCGCAACCGCGTTTCGATAGAAACGAAGGGCGTGGTATGTCGGTTGTTGTGGGGCGAGTGAGAAAGGATCCTGTGTTTGATGGCGTGAAGTATGTTGCAGTCGGGCATAACACAATTCGCGGTGCTGCAGGTTGTGCTGTTCTCATAGGCGAGTCGATGAAATCTCAGGGCTACATTTGACGGTGATATTGTGATGGAATCGGGAAAGACGAGGAGGATGCGGCGGATCATGCGGGATGATTCGAAGACCTTCATGATCGCGATGGATCACGGCGTGACGCTAGGCCCTGTACGAGGGTTGGAGAATATGCAAGCAATCATTAGTGCTGTTTGCAATGGTGGAGCCGATGCGGTCTTAGTCCACAAGGGCATAGCAAAACACGTGGATACTCGCAACCACGGGCTTATCATCCATGTCAACGCCTCAACCACTCTTGGAAGCAAACCGAACCTCAAAGTCGGCGTATGCACGGTTGAGGAAGCGGTCAGGCTTGGCGCAGACGCGGTTTCGGCCCACATAAACATCGGGGCTGAAGAAGAGCATGAGATGCTTCAGTTTCTGGGGAGCCTATCTGAGCAGTGTGATTCTTTCGGGATGCCTCTGCTTGCAATGATGTACCCCAGGGGGCCAAATATAAAGAACGGAAATGAATTCGAGTTTGTTTCCCACGCTGCTAGGATTGGAGCAGAACTCGGAGCAGACATTGTTAAGACCGTTTACACCGGTGACCAGGAAAGCTTCAGGAAAGTTATCAACGGTTGTCCGGTTCCAGTGGTGGTGGCTGGTGGCCCTAGGATGAAAACCGATTTGGAAGTTCTTGAGCTCGCGGAAAACTCCATCAAATCTGGAGCTGCCGGCCTCTCCTTTGGTCGAAACGTGTTTCAACACGAAAAACCGGAGGCTATGTGTAAGGCGTTGTCCGGGATTGTTCATGAAGGTGCTAGCGCACAAAGCTCCATGAAGTTGCTGGGGTCATCTCATTGAAACAGCTCTGGATCAGAATCGATCCTAACACTACTTCAACACACAAAGTGGAGTTACTCAAAACAGCCGAAGGTCATTGCGACGTTGCAGTGCTACGACCAGCTGACCTCTCACTTGCCAGTGGCTTGAAACTCAAGACGGCTTCAACTGACGAACGTTCTGAAATCAAACTTCTGTCAGACCATCACGACATGGGCGAGAGCGTTTCAGGCAACTCAGCCCTTGAGGTTGTAGTGAAAGATACCACAGATGAGCAGAAAGTTGTACGGCTGGCTGCGTTAGGCGTTCGCTACATCCTAGTCCGATGCCCCAACTGGAAAATTATCCCTCTTGAAAACCTCATCGCTCGCACAAGGAACAAGGCCGTCCTTCTAGCCGACGTTGCGAACCTCAATGATGCTAAGGTTGCGTTGCAAACCTTAGAGCTTGGAGTTGATGGAGTAGTCATTACACCGAGTTCACCGAATGACATCGAAGAAGTGGAACGATTTCTGCAGCAGATGCAAGAAAAGGTCGCTTTACTGAAAGGGAATGTTACGTTAGTCAGGCCACTAGGAACGGGTGCCCGAGCCTGCGTTGACACGTGTGAACTGATGGATCCAGGGGAAGGTATGCTGGTAGGGTCCCAGTCATCGGGTTTGTTCTTGGTGGAAGCGGAGGTCCACAAAAATCCGCATGTTGAACCACGACCTTTCAGGGTCAACGCAGGTCCCGTTTCGTCCTATGTCCTAACCCCGGGCCAGAAAACCCGCTACCTGTCAGAATTGAAAGCAGGGGACGAAGTTCTAATCGTGAACAGGTCGGGTCGTGCAAGAACGGGGCACATTGGGCGAGTGAAAATCGAACGGCGACCGATGATTCTGGTTGAAACAGAAGTTAATGGGCGCTTGTTCGCTCTTATAGTCCAGAACGCAGAAACTGTGCGCCTAGTCTCCGACGAGGCTTCGAAGTCAGTCTCGGAACTTAAATCGGGCGATCAAGTCTTAGTCAGAATTGAAGATGGCGGTCGGCATTTCGGAACGCTCGTGGCCGATGAAATGGTGATAGAGCGTTGACCTGCCGAATCTGCCTTTCGGTCATGGTAGACGGGAGCGAAAATGTCGACCAACTGATGGTCCTGCTATCACAAAAGAAACCAGATTTGGTAGAGTTTCGACTCGACAACCTGACTAATTTGGAGGCGATTGAGGATATTGCTCACAAGAAAACATTCCCGGTGATAGCCGCCGACAAGTCCATTCGAGACTCAGCCACTACGGAAAAGCGCCTCATGGCAGCCGCAACCTCAGGTTTTGAATTCATTGACTTAGATCTTGCTTCTCCAAACGTACGGTCCGTTATTCGTCAGGTAAAGTCCATGGGATCGGAAGTGATCGTGTCGTTCCATGACTTTTCAAGAACCCCTTCACGAAATGAATTGGGGGATGTGTTGGACTCCCAAATCAAGGTTGGGAGCGATATCTGCAAGGTCGTTACAACCGCACTCTATCCACGCGACAACCTCAGCATATTACGCTTCCTCGAAGAAAAATCATCCGAAACTAGACTAGTGTCATTTGCGATGGGGCGTAACGGTATCGTCTCACGAATTCTCTCGCCCCTCTTCGGCGCGGAATTCACTTTTGCCTCACTCACTGAAGCCTCCAAGACGGCAGATGGCCAACTGACCATTGATAATCTTCGAAGTGCGTGGCAACTACTTGGAGTTCAGTAGCGGAAGAATTTCTGGAAGCACAGCGGTCTATGCTTTGATAGGGGACCCCATTGACCACTCCTTGAGCCCCACAATCCAAAACGCTGCCTTTCGCTCAACCGAAATAGATGCCGCCTACGTAGCTCTCCGTGTAACGCGGCGGAGTCTGAGGGATGCTGTTAAAGGCTTGCGAGCCTCTGGTGTCAAAGGTTTCAATGTTACTGCTCCTCACAAGGTGACCGTGCAGCCATATCTGGATATGATTGAAACCTCGGCTGACGCGATCGGCTCCGTCAACACTGTAATCAATGAAAAGGGGAAACTCCGCGGTTACAATACCGATGGGGTGGGTGCTCTCAGGGCGTTAGAGGAGGCGGGCGTATCGCCTGACGGAAAGTCGGTTCTCATATTCGGAGCTGGTGGGGCAAGCCGGGCTATTGCATACACGTTGGCCCAGCGTGCTTCATCAATTCGGCTCGTGAACAGAACCTTTGCAAAGTCTAAGCAACTCGTACTACGGATAAGAAGGAAACTCCACGTTGACGTCCAATATGCTTCTATCTCGGATAGGATGCTCAAGGATTTCGTCGAGCAATCAAACATCGTAGTTAACGCGTCCTCCATGGGGATGGATGGTGTGTCTTTTCCCCCGGTCGCAGTGGAATGGTTGCGCGACGACCAGTGCGTTTTCGATATTGTGTACAAGCCGCCCCATACTAGGCTGCTCGAACTTGCTAGCTTGGCAGGCGCAAAGAGCGTCAACGGCCTAGACATGCTAGTCAATCAAGGCGCTTGTGCCTTCGAACTGTGGACAGGAAAACGCGCTCCAATTATCGAGATGCGTAGTGCAATGAGCCAGACCGTGCTGGCGATGGAACATGCAAAAAGTAGCTGAGGCAGTGAGTCATGGAGCGGTGACCATAGTCAATGCCATGGCCACTGGCAGAGGTGCAGCACTCGGCGTTAGGCTTTGGACGCGAGCGAAAGTGACGCTTACAAACCGACCACACGAGTTTGTCGGGCGTATTTTGACTGACCCCAGGGAAGATCCGAACCTAATTGAAACAACAGCTCGCCATATATTTCAACGATTCAGCAAAGACGAACGTTTTGGGGCGCTCATTGAAACGAATTCGAATATTCCTATTGCAGTCGGCTTGAAAAGCAGCAGCGCTGCAAGCAACGCCGTCGCAATCGCCAGTCTGAAGGTTCTGGGTAGGAAAGTAAACGATGTTCAGACCGTAAAACTAGGTGTTGAGGCCAGCTTCCGGGCAGGAGTGACACTGACCGGAGCCTATGACGACGCGTGTGCGTGCTACTTCGGCGGGCTCGTTGTAACGGACAACATGCACAGACGGATTCTGAAACGTTCCAAGCCGAAGGCTAATTTCCGGGTGCTCATTCATGTTCCAAACCGAAAAAAATACACCAGCGAAGTTGATCGAGCGTCTTTAAGAAAATTCAGGCCATTCATCGAAATTGCACACCGAGAGGCTTTGAACGGAAACTATTGGAATTCGATGACGTTGAATGGTTTAGTTTATTGCAAAGCCTTTGGCTACGATACAAAATCGATTGTAGCGGCTCTTCATGAAGGGGCGATTGCTGCTGGCCTGACAGGAAAGGGGCCTGCGGTTGCTGCTATCGTCCCAAGAACTAAGGTGAAGCAGGTTCTTTCCGCATGGAAGTCGCTCCCGGGTAGAATCATCGAAACATCAGTCAACTTCCAGAAGGCTCAATCCTTGAGGGTGAAAGGTTGAACGTTACCATAACCCCGAAAAGCGTTCTAATCGGCGAGATATCGGCACCGCCTTCCAAAGCCCACACCCATCGGGCGCTGTTTGCGGGGCTTCTGTCCCGGGGTGTTACGAAGGTTATTAATCCGCTCTCGTGCGATGACACGGAGGCAACTGCGGCTGCTATTTCGTC
>JBEKSC010000019.1:0-55145 GCA_049517415.1 Bathyarchaeia archaeon | reverse complement strand
TTCGATGTCAAGTTCTGCGAGCCTACCTGCGGCTTCGTCTCCAGGCCTTTGCGAAGCGGTGATGCGCATTTCTGATTCCTCCGAAGCAGACTTCAGCAGCTTCGAAATTTCCTGAATTATCTTTAAGCCGAAGTCGGCCGCCGCCCTATCCCGTTCCATCTTAAGTCCAGTGTGGGCTTCAACGGCTTCATTCAAGCCAATGAATGAGAGATTGTACGACGAATTCTTCTCGTAAAAGTAAGGTGCGGTCCCGCTCTCCCCTGCCAATAGGTGCAGAAGAGGTTGCTTCATACGTTCATTGACGAATTTTTTCTTGACTTTGAAACCTTCAACGGTGAGCGAGACCGTTTCCCTGAGTAGTGCTGAGAATTTTTCATCGTTCTTTTTCGCTTGGTAGGCAATCCTAGGCAGATTCAGGAAGATGGTGTCCATGCTGCCGGTCCTGACGCAATCAGCATCCCAGTGGTTGGTCCATTCATCGCCCAGCCTGAGCCCTGTAGCGGAGTAACTGCTCTTCTCTCCATCTCCGCTGAGCTGAAACATGGGTATGCTGCGTTGGACCGATAATTCGTGCGCTTTCTCAAGAATGGCTCTTGCCCGCTCATCACTTAGCGTCTTACGCCTAACCCTTACGAGCAGGTGGGGGAGAATGGGGGGTCTCGATTGCGACATTTTCTGAAAGGCTTCGATTGTCGCAGCCGCCAACAGGCGGCTTTCCTCACCATAGTCTGAATACTTTCCTGCAGCTTTACCCCCTAGACCGATCGCGTCTTCCTGCAAAATGAATTCGGGGGCGATCAAGTCGACTGAGATTGAAATGCCGGCTTGAGGGCTACCTGAAGGGATATCCCTCCGCATTGAAGTGAGAAAATAGTACAGCCCATTTGAAATATCCCCGGCCGTTCTTCCTCGAACGTATGGGGATAGAAAAGTGTTGAAGAACTCAAGTGTCTGCTCACCCGAAACCTCACCCCCGCCGATTTCTAACACTTGACGGACTAGGGTAAGTGCCGCCTCAAATGAATCAGGCGGCAACATTCCGTGTAGACTGTTTTTGAGGAAGTAGCGAATGTCGTGGATTATCTCATTTGGCGTGAGAATCCAATTTTCCAAATTTGCTATGTGAATTTCGCCTGATAGGTGGGCGTCCGCCAGTTTGTGGGGAAGGCAATTGAGCAAAACATATTCCGATAGAACCGATCTTGCCGAGGAACGTTGCACAAACCCCGCGCCAAGTTGTTTATCACCCGCAGTTTTGATGAGTTGGTCAACATCGTACACTGGCATACCGAGTCTTGCGAGCTTGTGGCGGTACTCTTCCAGCTTCTTTTCAATTAAGATCGCATTAACGAACTCGCGAATTAGGGGTGCCGTGAGATAAGTTGTCTTCAACCTGATCAGCCTATCCTCAGCCTCAGCGGCTATCTCATCCGCAATCTCTTGTGGGACACCGGCTTCGACAACCAGTGATTTTGCGATCTTGTTCCTGTGAAATTCCTCTATGGCAAGCCTGGAAGATCTGACGTATAGTTTTCCGCGCTTTACATTTACATATTCATCCAAATCTCTGGCGAAGGAAACAATCATTCGGCCGAGTTCAGTGACTTCATACCGTTTCGTTTTCTTCTCAAGTGTGACTAGGCCAGTGTCCGTTAGGCTTCGGAGATGGTAAACAAACTTCCCAGCGTCGCGCACAGGGTCGAGTTTGAGTTGGAACATTATCTCGGTATACTGAAGGGAGCCCTTCGTTGATAGAAGTCGCAAAATCTGTAGTCGAACAGGGGCAGACGCGGCATCGAAGATGCCCGCACCGACTCTCTCCGATGAACGAAGCAAACAATTACCGCCTAGAAGGTGGCTCGCAACCACTATAGGCATGAATCGATGTTTAAAAAATTGTAGTTATGCGTGATTCCTTCGAAGAAACCCGAAATTTCCGCACCTACCATGATTGAGAATCCTTATCTTAGCTCAATATGCGAGGGTTTTCAATCTTGCGCGGGTGGATTGGTAATGGATGAAATGCGAATGCGGGACGACGATTACACGATACTAGCGAAATTGGAAGATGCGTTCGAAAGAAAGGACCTTTCATTCTTCAAATCTTTTCTCCAAAACTCGAAGGGGCTCCCTCTCCTACTGCGCGTCCACTCAGTCTGTATGCTTGAGCACATTGGAAGCGAGGAAATGGTGGAGTCATTGTGTATGGTCCTCGCAGAAGATGTAAGCCCGCTTACAAGGCATGAGGCTGCGTTTACCCTGAGCCAGTTGGGTTACCGTTCTGCGGTACCCGCATTGGTTGAGGCGATGCTTCATGACGAGAGCCCAATCGTTCGACACGAATCAGCTGTAGCATTGAGTTCCATAGGCGACGATGAAGTGATTCCCGATCTGAAGAAGGCGATTGAAGATGAAGACGAGGACGTGCGCAATTCGGCGTTAATCGCCTTCGAATACCTAGGTTACATCCGCAGGAAAAGGGAAAGCTCTTCCGATAAGTTTGCGGTTAAGCCAAAGATCAGGCTGTGAAGCATTTAAGCGAGTGGCCTGTCCCTACTTGGCCTAGGGGCGGTGGTCCAGGCCACGAGTCTACCCATCGTGGGGACAACTTGGTCTAAGATAGCGAATACAGTTCGCCTTGAAACCGGTCTCGGGACCAAAAATACTGAACAGCGAGTACACCGGTGATCGAGGGTTCAAAATGACCGGGAAGGTCATGATATTCCCTCCCGCCCCACCATTCGACCCGGGCCTGCTCCCGTGGTTTGTCGAAGATGCACCGACTTGGCTAAGCTTCTTCCTCCAGCGAGTAGGTTTGGTATTCGCGAAGTTCTTCGGGAGTGAGAACTCCGAATACCTCTTCCAGAATCAGTATGGCCCCGAGTGGCGGGATTATTCCGCGTTCGGTTATTATCAGGTCTATGTACTCAGCGGGGGTCACGTCGAAGGAGGGATTCAGAACCTTGATTGATCCTATTCGCCTTCGCTGTTCATCCGAGATTATTTCGGAGGGATCCCGCTCCTCAATCGTGACCAGTTCTCCAATCATGGTTTCGGGGCTGAACTTGTAGGTTTCAGCCGCCACAAACACGCGCACTCGAGCTTCATGCGCAGCGAGTGCAACCATTGAAGTCCCAATCTTGTTCACCAATGCGCCATTAGCCGTGATCGCATCTGCACCGACGATGACTTTGTCAACAAGCTGCATGAAGTATCTGACTGCATCATCCAAGATCAGGGTGACCGGTATCCCTGCCTTGGCGAGTTCCCGAGCAGTAATATGGCCCTGGAATCTAGGCCGGGTCTCAGTGACGAGAACTTTGAACTTTCTACCTTCCTTCCAAGCAGTTTTCATAATCTCAATAGCGGCCCCGCTATTACAGTGCGTTAGAAGAACATCACCATCACGAATCCTCCTCGCCCCGATCTCACCGATCCTCTGAACAGCGGTCTTGGCGTTCTCAATGAACTCCTCCGCGGCTCTTGTGGCAATAGCTCTAATCTCCTCGATTGAGCCTGCTCGGTTTCGTGCAGCATTGACTCTGTGCATCACGTACCTGATCCCATTTGGCAGTGAAACTGCTGTCGGCCTAGTTTGCAGCAGGATTCTGGCGGCGTCCGTTAGTTCGTTGATGAAGCTCTCGATGTCATTTGCCTTTGAATCTTGAGCCACTATTTGGAGCGCTTCCACCGCGGAGCGTGCAATTAGACCTGCGCCGCGGATGCGCATGCTTCTTATGCCGTCGGCTATTCTGTCCGCTTCGTCAGGGAGTTTCACCTAAACCCTTCCTTCTTGATCTGTTCCAGGATCAGTGACGTATTTCTCTCTCCGTCTGGAAATTTCTTGATTTCCAGCTTCAGTGAATTCGTCCCGAGCCCACGCACTACCTTAGCAGTAAGGGTGTCTGACGCTGAACTACCGATTATCTTCAAAGCATCAACCACACAGTGAAGGCCTTCCCCGAGTCACATAAGACTTGTTTGACTTAAATTCAGATTCTCAGGCTGCAAAGCTAAGGTGATCGCTCTGCTCTCGTACGATCATTATGGCAGCCTGCGGTGGAATGACTCCACGTTCCGTGATGATTAGGTCAATGTCTTGTGGGGAAGTGACGTCGAACGCTGGGTTCCTGACTGTGATGTTAGGCAACTTCCGCATCTCTTGGTCATCCAAGACAAATGCTGGATCTCTTTCTTCGATTTGGATCAACTCTCCTAGCATCGTTTCCGGGCTGAACTTGTATGTGCTAGCTGCAGCGTAGACTCGAACGCGCGCTCCATGCGCTACAGCTGCGATTGTCGCCGTACCAATCTTGTTTACGATTGCACCATTCGCGGCGACGGCCTCAGAACCAACTAGGACCTTATCTGTTTTCTCAATGAAGTGAGAAACCGCAGAATCTATGATGAGAGTTGTATCGATTCCTTCCGCCGCAAGTTCTCGAGCAACATCTCGGCCCTCCAGCTCGGGACGTGTTTCCGTTACAAACACTTTGAGGGGTTTGCCTTGCTGGTGTGCTTTCTTTAAGATCGCTATGACGGAGCTACTGTAGCTGTGGGTCATCACCACATCTCCGTCCCTGAGCCTCCGTGCGCCAATCTCTGCGATCTCCCGTATCGACTCTTCCAATTTCCTGTCGAACGTCGTAGCGGCCTCCGAGACCACCTGCTTCAATTCTTGGACAGTTGAGCCGCGTTCCATCGACTTTTGAACCTCAGATACCACATGGCGAAGGCCATTCGCGAGTGGAATTGAAGCAGCTCGTATGTTCGTCAAGTACCGCGTGTTCTCTTCAAGCTCAGAGGAGAATTCCTTGGGCGATGAAGCTTTTGATCCTTGAGCTGCAGACCTCAGTGCCATCAAAGCAACGTGAGTGACGATCGTTCCGCCTCTCATTTGCCGAATCCGAACGTCTTCTACGGCTTTCAAGACCTCTTCGTGAATCATGGAACTTGCCCCTTGTATGAGGAGCAGCGCAGGAATTAAAGCTGAATCCGTACCAAATTCTTTGGCAATGTGGGTTCAGGGATTAGGCTTAGAAAGCGGAGCGAACAATTACGCAGCACGCCGATTCCGAGTGAGGTAGTGAACGCATTATGGGCTTAACTAGGATTTTCTTTACCTCTGACGTGCACGGGTCCGATGTTTGCTTCCTGAAGTTCATCAATGCCGCTAAGTTCTATCAGGCTGATGTCCTGATTCTGGGCGGCGATGTTACCGGGAAAATGATTGTTCCAATAGTGCAGCAACCTGATGGAACATACTTCTCAGAGTTCCTGGGAACCACACAGATTCTCAAGACGAAAGAGGAATGCGACGGTTTGGAGAAGAACATTCGTAACAGCGGCTACTACCCTTACATGACTAACCCTGACGAGATGGAGAAACTGTCAAACGACAAGAAACTCCAAGATGAGCTCTTCTCCAGAGTTATGGCTGATGGCGTCAAGCGCTGGGTTCAGATCGCCGAGGAGCGACTGAAGGAAACGAACACAAAGTGCTACATCAGCCCCGGTAATGACGACAGATTCAACATCGATGAAATATTGAAATCCTCTTCTCTCGTGCTGTACCCGGAGGATCAAACGGTCTGGATAGACGACCAGCACGAGATGATCACAACCGCTTGGACTAACCCGACTCCTTGGAATAGCCCACGCGAAACCACGGAGGAGAAGCTCGCTGAGATCATCGAGCGAATGACATCGAAGGTTCAGCGAATGGGGAGCTGCATATTCAACCTTCACTGCCCGCCCTACGATACACCCATAGATGTCGCTCCCGAGCTTGATGAAACTCTCAAACCAAAGCTCAGCGGTGGCAGTAGCGTCAGCATGGTGCACGTCGGAAGCATCGCTGTGCGACAAGCAATCGAGAAAAATCAGCCGCTTCTTGGCATTCACGGACACATACACGAGTCACGAGGTTTCGTAAAGATAGGGCGGACACTTTGCATAAACCCCGGAAGCGACTATGGCCAAGGAATCTTACGCGGTGCCGTTATCAACTTGGACGAGAAGGGAATCAAGAGCTATCTGCTCATCCAAGGGTAGCGGAAATCAGCTCACAAATTCAGGCGCCCATATACTTGGGAACTGCTATCTACCAGACAGCGAGAAGAGGGAAGCTTGTCAACTGACTTTGAAGTCTAGAGCAGATTACTTGAAGACGTCCACCGGTTTCGGCAAGAGCGGCGCAACGGAAGCTGACGTTAGGCTCATGAGGGAAGTTGTCATGCCTGAGTTTGGTGTAAAAGCTGCGGGAGGCATTCGAACCATCGAAGGCCTCAAACCCTAGGTGTTTACAGGAGCATAACCTGATGAGCCAGCTGGACGGAGAGACTCAGCATTTTCTAGGACGCCACACGACCCTATCGCTTCTCAATCAGAAACCACATGTTTGGCATCGGATACCTTACCTGAAAGATAATGAGGGGCGCGCACCGCCAATCGTATTGGCAGTCGGCGATCGGAGACGGGTGTACACCATCGCACGAAAGCTTCGAAACCCTATACTCATACCGGAAACTGCTGCAAAGTTATCTAATCGAAAGCTTCAGACCAAGAATCTGCCGTCAACCGCCGAGTTTGGACGCATAGCTATGGTGATTGGAACCATCGCGTCGATCCCAGTACTGGTATTAGAGACGCAGATGGGCTCCTCTGCAACTCAAATCATAATGAATGAGATTCTCTCGGACAAGCTAACCAGCAATGAGTACAGAATCAGTGGTAAAATGATCAGTCTGCCGAATAAGATTGTAATTCGAATAGGCACAGCTGGTGGCATAAACTGCGGGGGCATGCCGCCGGTCCGGCTCGGTGACGTTGTCAACGCGACACATTCGATCGGCGCTACAGGGGCTATCATGCAATCACTGCTCCGACTCGACTTCTGGCATCCAGGAGCCTATGAGGAATTCCGCTCCAAGTGGACCAGTCTCAGCCCAAATTTCACCATTACAAAAGGCAACTATCCGAGAGTCGAATGCAGCCGCGGTGTGGTTGACGCCATAGAGTTCGCGGGCTCTCGAATAGCAAAGGGCGCGTATCAAAAGGGTGGAAACGTCACTAAAGACTCACTATATGCTGAACTCAGTACCGATATTTTCCTTCACCTCTGCCAGACTGAAAATTGCCGCACGACCGAAATGGAGCTCTCTGCAATAGCTGTTGCAGCTCAAGCACATGAGACGCGTTTCGGAATGGTCTCGGCTGTCGTTGGCGTTCTACCGGGCTCATCTTTCGTAGAAGACGAGAAGATGAAGAGGATGGCCGAGGACAAGGCGCTTCAAGTTGGCCTAGAGGCCGTGAAGTGTTTGATCTAAGTTGAAGCGAGAATCGGTGAAAGATAACCAATTACCCGCATACGATGAGCAGCCCAAATTGTTTCTTTATTCCGCGAAAGATCATCAGCCGCAGATTTCTACAAAGGTTTAATATATTTCCAGAATCCGCTTCAATGATTGGAATCCTTGACGACTAAACACGCTCCAGTTTTCATCCGAGAAGCAACAGGCCTTGTGAAATCGATTAGCCCTTGGGTTATGCTTTGGGCGAGCATAGGTGAGATCGGTCTCGGTAGCGAGCTTCTTCTCATGAATGACGTTGACTCGTTCTTCCCTAACGGAAATCCAGGAGGTGATGTTGTTGTTGCGACGTTGCTGTTTCTTATCGTAGCGCTCTTGGAAGCCTACATTTACTTTAGAATGATTCCCGCCGTTGGTCGGACCGGAGGCGACTACGTATGGATGAGCAGAAACATTGGCGCATGGATCCCAACCGTGCTAATCTACGGTTTTCTCTTCACCGGGTTTCCGTTCATAGCAATCTCACTGAATTGGATGTTCACGTTAGCGTTATCGCCGTCGATCTCAACGATCGCAGTGGTCACGGGCAATATGGGCCTCACGTCAGCGGCCAGTTCGCTTACAACCCCCGTTTTCTTGGCCGTCGTTTCCATAGTGATAATGATCGTGCTGACGGCTGTTAACATCGTGTCGCCAGCAAGATCCTACTGGCTCATCGCCGTTTTCGCCGCAATCGGCACAATCGGAATGATCATCGTCGGTCTCGTTTTTGTCGTAAATGGTCCGAGTGGTGTTCAATCGAGCGTTTCGGCAGTTTTGCAGCAGAACAATGCTACGTACACTGGCATAGCATCTCAATACGCTGGTTCAAGACTTGACTTTGGTGCGATCGTTCTTCTCTTTCCATGGCTCATGTTCGCATTACCTTACTTTAACAACACGGCGGCGTTTGGCGGGGAATTGAAGAATATTAAGAAATCGGCTCTGTACGGGACTGTGCTCGCAGTTATTGGTGGTGGGGCGCTCTTGATGATCTTCCTGCAAATGTATTACAGTTACTTAGGTTTCAATTTCGCGATGCAGGCGCCATTGTCGTGGCCGTCC
Organism: Bathyarchaeia archaeon; assembly: GCA_049517415.1. Taxonomy (GTDB): domain Archaea; phylum Thermoproteota; class Bathyarchaeia; order 40CM-2-53-6; family 40CM-2-53-6; genus FEN-987. Next base: position 46,731 of record JBEKSC010000019.1, on the reverse strand, counting down.
GCCCTTTCGAGTAACGGGGTGTATCCGAACATGCTAACCATAGCGACCATCGCTGCTAGCAGTAACCCGGCGCTCATTTGGATAATGAACATCTTCTTCGCGTTCTGGTATTTGGCGGCTGCTCAGCAAACAATTCTTGCGGATTCCAGATACATCCTAGCCATGTCCTTTGACGGTATCCTTCCTCGTAGACTCGCTGGTGTCAGCGACAGGTTCCACACTCCAATCATGTCAATTCTTATCGTATTCATTGTAACGGTTCCGTTGATTCTTTTCTCCTCCTTCACGAGCTGGCTGTCCCTCTTCGTTACCTCAGCTGAAGGCTCACTTTGGTTCGCATTCATTGGCATAACCGCAATCGTTTATGGTTGGAAGAAGAGAGCCGACTTGAAGAATGCGTCTACATGGTTGATGTTATCTGGCGTGATCGTCATGGGATTCTTCGCCTACATCACATACCAGTATCTTTTCTTGCCATACTTCGGCCTTAACTGGGCTTCGCCATCACTGACATTGTGGGCATCACTGGGCTTGGTCCTAGGTATTTGGATAGTGGGAGCGATAGCCTACCCGGCCGCAAAATGGTACTTCAAGAAGCAAGGGCTCGACTTTAGCCTAGTATTCAAGGAACTTCCACCAGAATAGACAAACCTACACACACCACATCCTAGAACACACCGTATCCGCTTAAGCGAAGGAATCGGTCGGTTCCATGGTGATGAATAACTGGTTAGCTACCTGTAATTCCAATCCAAGATGAAGGCATGACACGCGCATTCGGCTCAGAAAATCTGTTTAAATCATATGGACTGGCTCCACATGAACTTTGATGTGAAGCCCTCCCGCCCCATCAACGTTCTCACTTGACCGGGTCATATTTCGTATCCCGCATGCATGAATGTATGCGGTGCACCAAACGATGGGATGAAGACCTCCTCATATTTCATATTCGAGAGGAACTGTCTACTCACCCTATCTGCCAAGCTCCTCATTTGTGGGCTGTAAGCTAGCCCCACTGACGATCCGACGTACTGACTGCAACGACCTTTGCATTTCTCTTTGATATCCGCGTACAATCGTTTCAGTGTGGCCGAATTGTTCTGGAAACCAAAAGGTCTCTCGGTAAGATCGATGATGGCGGCATCAAATTTATCGTCCGTGGAATGAAGATACTTGAAAGCATCACCGATCAAGATTCTAACCCTCGGGTCCCTGAACGCCCGATCTGCCCCCTTGATGTACTTCCTGCAAGATTCGACGAGCAATGCGTCAATCTCAACGACCTGGACATGCTTGATTGAGGGTGATTCAAGCAGTGTCAGTATCGTCTGCCCGCTACCGCCTCCGAGCACAACCACGCGTGCCACTCGATTTCTTCTAGCGGTACTGCAGAGGGCTTTGTTGAAAGTGCGCGAATCGTACGCCGTATGCTGGAGATTATTGTCGAGAAACAGCATTCTACCATAAGCATCGTTATCAATTATGTCTATTTTCTGATATTTTGACTGTTCCGAAAAGCAGAACCTCTTAGCATGATAGGCCAAATGCAATCCAAGATAAGGTTCGTATACGATGTATTCCGATGCAGGGAAGCATACCTTGCGGCTACTTCTTGACATACACTTCTACGCGTTGCCATAAGAACAATCTATATTAGAACTCCGCCGCGCATCCGACCTAATGCATCGTCCCCTATACAACCAGCTCGTTACTTACTACGAATCCATAGAAGGCAGGGATTGGCAGAGCGAAATTAAACTCATCACTTCTCTCTTGAGGAATCATGAATCAAAATCTGTAGTGGACTTAGGCTGCGGGACGGGGTACCACGTAAGGGCGCTAGCGAAATTAGGCTTTGAAGCCGCTGGGATTGATATTTCAAAACAGAACATTCGGTTTGCCAGAAGAAGGGCCCAGCAGGAGAAGACTCACCCCTGCTTTGTTGTGGGTAGCTACTATGAATATCGTCCCGACGTAATCTTTGATGCCGCCCTTTGCTTAAACTGGTCTATTCCTGTAAAGGACGACGAGGTGAAACGATTTCTGGATAACACGTACTCCTTACTTCGACCGGAAGGGTTGCTGATCTTTGATTATGAGTGGATCTCCCAAATTGTATGGAGCGACCTTGGAAAAGCAATCACAGAATCGTGGGATCTGAGTGACAAGCTGATCGTAAGAGTTTCTGTTGGACAGGTGGCCTCAAACGTGTTATATTCAAAAGACATCTACATTATTTACTCAAAGTCTTCCAAGCTGACGGCACCAAGTGAACAGTCAAGGTACCATGCCCCTAAAGTCACCCACGTTCAGACGTATGTTGACAGTTCCTATGTGCGGTTCTTTTCAGTGTCAGAAATAAGACAGTTCGCACAACACTCTGGATTCAAAATGATTGCCAACTTCATGATACCGAGGAAGAAATACAAGCGTCACTATGCTGTCCTTATGAAGACCGCTTGAATGGAACTTTCAGTTGAGTTCCGATCGTTCGCACTATAATTGAGACAAACTCAGCAATTTCTCTGCTAGGGCGAACTTCAATTTTGCAGGCACGGTGAATAACAGTTTTGTTCTCGGAAGACTCGAAATCAAAGAAAGGTATGTTGGTCTTGAAACAAATCATTGCTATCTTGATACTGTTGATGCTCTCGGTTCCGATGGGGGTTAATGCTCTTCCTCCACGGTATGCTGTTCCCCAGGGCCAAGCCTTGATTTTATCCTCTCTGAACGAAACAGAGCCTATGGGCCAATATGGCAAAGATGCTGTTTGGTACTTGACGCATGCAGGATACAACGTAACATACCTAAACGATGGCCGGGTGACGGTCGATTTGATTTTGAACCAGATTAAGAACTACAACATCGTGATCTGGCGAACTGACAGTTACACATGGAAGCACACCGAATACTGGTGGGTGGGAGAAAATATCAACGATGGAGTGCAAGACGAATACCCCGTAGATTTCGCCCAAGGCTGGCTAAATGCCAACACTGGTATCGTTGGAGCAAGTGCGGAGTTCTTCACAAATCGCTTAGCGCCAAACACCCTAAGCCATGTCTCGCTACTGATGTTCCTCTCGAGTGATGGCGATGCGATCGCACCCATGTTCGTTACAGCGGGGGTTTCGTCGGTGATCTACTGCAACGGGTCGATTTCCCTTGAATTTGGCTTAATAGATGATCTCACTATCCAAATGATTGCCTACCTAACCCAAGGAGAGAGTGTCTACTCCGCCGTGTTCAACACAGTGTCGCCGTTCAACCAGGGACAGGAACCGAAAGACCCCCTTGACACTTCATATGCACCACCATTCTGGTACATTGGCAACGGTGCGGTAACGATTGCTGCAAGCATCCGTGAAACTCCTCGCATAGGGTTTAGCGGGTCTTTGCGGTAAATTCGAACACTCTACGAACAATTAGATTCTTGGACGAAGGTCGCGGGGCCATTCAAAGTCACGAGCCCCGGCTCTGCATGGGCCACGGCTATGAGGCTTATTGCAGTATGCTGCAGAACTTTTGATATTCCGCAAGCGCAAACGTATTATGGCTCTGAGATTCGAATTTTTCAGTTTCCGCAGGGAGGTACCGGTGGCACCCAACTGCTCTCAATACACAAGCCTAAACGGTTCGAGGCGATATGCTGCGTCAGTTCGAATCAAGGTGAAATCTGACTGAACGCACTGTTTATCGAAGGCGATTTCCGCACCTGTCACAGAAGTTTGTACTGGAATTGTTAGGTGTACCGCAATAGGAGCAGGTGATTGTTGCCGAAGGCGTTGACTGGGGATATCCTCCCTGCTGTTGGTAATACGGTTGCTGAGGAGAAGGTTGGAAATAGGGAGGCTGAGCTTGCGGCATGTAAGGTGGGCCTCCTGGCCACGGGGCCCTTTGCCGCCCGATTCCTCCAGCACGCCCGAAGAAGGCTCTAACATTGCGAGTATTCAAGTACACAATCATGAGTAGGTAGAGGATGATTGGGACGAATCCTACGATCTCCTCCAGAATCAATCCTCCAGAAACCAAACTTGACACTAGACTTAGCACTCCCAAGATAAGCCCGATGATTGCTCCTACTATGCTAAGGCCCCACGCCCATCCTTTCCCAGCCCATAGCCCGTATGCTAAGACGAACGAAAGAATTCCAAGGCCGATTGCGATAATACCAAGCAACAGCAGCGCGAGGGCTAGGAAGCCTTCACCTGCGAGGGCCGCAATCACAACGTAGGCGAGGATAAGTATCGTTCCGAACCCAATGTCTACGATTCCGCTGATGACTTGCAGTATAGTGAGGAGGGTTACACCAATCGGTCTCCCGGGACGGGGCATGTAGGGTGTGTACAAGGGACTCAGCTACTCCTACTCTAGGCTAAGGGTATTATGAAACCTCCGGAATGGCATATTTTTGTCTTCGCAATGACTGGTTCGAACTGGTAGAACCGAATTACGGTTGGTAGCGGGGGGTGGATGTTCGGGCTTATGGCCTTTCGAACCACCGGTTGAGGAGTCTTTCAACTCAATCTCAGGGTTTCTCGCCAGGATATGAGCCCTCCGCACGGGAAGGTTCTGCGGGTTAAACCTGGCTACCCCACCCCGCTAGTAAGAAATCAAAAGACTGTGGGGTGGTTTTTGTGGATTGCGGTTGTTTGTACGTTTTGACTGTTGCGGAGTATTTGGGGGAAGAAGGCACAAATCTGGAGGAGAATCTGGCTTTCAGCGAATCCGGAAAATCACGATTTTGCCAGATCTGATTAGGAAAGCAGATGGTACTAAGGGCAGCCTCAAAAGTTGAGAAGTGACAGCTTCTGGGAAGCACACAAACAACAGAATGAAACCAGATTGGAGATTCCTGACCGGATCAAGGAAGGTGACAACCGGCCGAACGCTATCGGGAATCCAGCTGTTTTTTCTCATCGAACAAGAAAAACGTACGAAATCAAGAGGCACCACGTACACTTCTAATGTCTCACCCCCGGTTACCCTAGTGAGAAATGAAATCACACATCAAGAATATCGCGACCATCCCTCTTCGTTGTTTTGCTCGAAACGTTCTTGCGCCTCCACATGATACATCGTTTCGTGTCCTTATTTCTTGAAATCCGCCCAGTTACCCCGAAGAAACTTGAGATTAAAGCAAGAACCAATACTAATGTAGACGTCGGGAATTCATCTACAGCTGCGACTGCTGCAGAGTAATGCACGCTGAAACTGTTGGCTGTCAATTCCAGCGCGCCCGGCTGCGCTAGATACGTTCCTGAGCTCGTAGCGTTGCTCGTCATAATGACCATGTACGCGCTTGTTAACGAAGCAAGAGCGCCCTGATTCGTGTTGCATCCAGAAAATTTTACGGTTCCGAAATTGGCCAATCTCGCCAGTTGATTTCTAGGCAGTATCGATGGCCTTTCAACGATAAATTCTGCGGTTGCCTGTGATGCGAGATTGATCCTCGTGTTTACTGTGAGGTTTAGGATTGTTCCTGAGTTGCGAACAATTAGTATACGCCACGCCGAAGCGTTTGCGAGTACTTGAGAAATAGTTACTGTGATAGAATCGCCCGGAGATATGTGGGCGACAGGCATTGAAGGCCTAGGGTAAACTTCATGCCATGCATAATAGCTAGCCGTGCCATTACTCAGAACATCTTGTTCGGTGCCGGCTTGAAGCAGCCTATTGCTGTTACGGTCCACTCCACCTATCCCAACCCAAACAGCGGAATAAGCAGGCGGGAAGGTTGCTGAAACAGACGGGACAGTCCAACTAGCGCTGACAGACGTATATGGGTTAGGACCCGTGGCCACGTACCCACTCCAATTAGCTGAGTAAGCAGTGGTCACTGCTGGAACAGCTGAAGCTCTGGGTAGCAACAACAGCGCAGAAACTAGAAGCATATACATTGGAACAGCGGCGCGATTCATGCGTAAGCAATTTTTCACGTGTCGGAATTAAAGATTGGTTAACCGTTGTTAATCCTGAGGTTTGCAAGACAGGAGGTAATGAGCTTAGAAGTCATCCCCATGAAACATCTTGCTTACAGGTATCTATCTTCCAAAGAATTAAAGAATTAAAGAAATTCTTGGCTCTCTGACAACTTCTTTTGGCGAGGGGGGTGGATGGGGTGTTTACCAGAATTCGCCGAATCCGCCATATCGGCCGTATCCGCCGAATCCGCCGTATCCGCCATATCGGCCGTATCCGCCGAATCCGCCATATGCGCCATATCCGCCAGAGTCACTCACCCTAACGGCTGGAGGCTGGTAGGCGTATGCTTGGGCCGGAGTCTGCTGGAAGTAGTACTGGGTCGGAGGCTGGTAGACCTGGGCCGGGGGTTGATAGGCTTGCATCGTGGCTGGAGGCTGATAGCAGTAGTACTGAGGCGGGGGTTGGTAGAAAACCTCTGGAGGCTGAGGGGCTAGACGTTGCTCAGTCGTGTAGCATTGCTGCGGCACGTAGACAGCGTATGGAACCGGTGGTCTCGGAACATAGTAATACGACATTTCTGATTCACTTATGCAATGAGCCGTAGCGACATCGCGAATAAACCTTGCGCGTCATATACCACTGACTATGACAAACTTCTCCCTTGTGCGGCATGGATTTCGCAGAAGGTTGTATATGCCACATGTAGAGCAATTGCCCCCCGCCGGGGCAGTTTCTTTAGTCCTACGGGTCGTGCCATTTGCCAACAGGGGGACCTTTGCGCTGTCTTTTCTTTTCCAATCCATAACGTGACAGCGGTTTGGTCAGATGCCTTTGGGCCTTCCTGTCGGGAACGTAGAGGCCTGCATCCAAGGACCGATGTCTGCGGGTCGAGCTCTTCTTAGCGTTTGGTGCTTTAAACGAGCACTTTACACATTTGAAACCCTGCCCTTTGCCAGATGATTTCAAATGTTTGCCACACCGTGGGCAAGTTGGATTCTCAATTCTAACATCCTCTTGCAAGCGGTGGATCTGAAGCTTCTCCAAGTTCAGTGCGATCGGGAAGCCAGCATGTTTTCTTAAGCCTCCTAGGACAGTGACTTGATCTCCCGGAATCAGTTTCGCCACGATTTCCCGAAACTTACCAGTGGGTTCGAAGGCTGCACAGTGAACTCTTAACTTGTTGCACTTGAGCGTGAAGAATACATGGCCGCCTGTAATACGTTCGGGTTTGTCAACGACGGTTCCCTTAAGAACGGCAGTCCTGAAGGGTCCAATTTGACCGTTCAAACGTGTAGCGTTGAAATGCGCGTCTGTTCCATGGTTTGTCCTAAACACAACCCATCGTTCCACTGGTTCTCGAATTCTCACCATGTGAAGTGCGTTTACAACGGCGCGGGAGCTTTCTCCTCGAATACCTAGAAGCACTGGGTCCGGACCATGTGGCGTAACCAGCGTTCGTTCATTATCAAAATCATAGCTGTTGAACGTTTGAGGTGCGGTAAGCCGATCCATTCTCTTCACGGACATCTGGTCGACGCGCCTTGGCGTTCCCCAGTTCTTTTTCTCCCTGTAGGCGACCAGCTCGAACGTGTGGTCGCCATCGAGTTCTTGGCCGGTCGCCGATAAGGCGCCAACTAAGCCTAGACGAGAACCGTATGTGACCCCGGTCACGTGGCAGCGGGTGAGTGCTTCCTGCGCCTCCTGCACGCTAACAACATCTATCAGAGCTTTGCGGGAAAGGTTTCTAATTTTGAGGGGCGGTCTACCTTTCAAGAAGACGATTGCCGGATCAGTCCCCACGGTCCCTAACCGAGTGTTTTCTTCTACCTCCTCGATAGTCTCCTCTTGAACCGAATCGTAGAGTTCGTCAGGAATATTGAGTCGTAGGGATACCGCCGCGTTCCCGCGAGTTTTGTAGGGGATGTTTGGGTTCAAACGAATGATGTTCGGGTAGTCTGTGAACTTGGCACCGAGCTTAGACAGTTTTTCGACTAGTCGGGCTGCGATATATGTGGTGCAACCGCCCTTCGTCGAATCTGTATCATCAATTCCTATGTGCAGTTCCACGAATAGAAACCTAGTCGGTATTTTTCCTGGACCGACTCTCCTTGTCGTATAGGTTAGGTTCCTTCCACAACAATCATTGTGAGTGTCGAGCGCACCTTTTCGAGCCTGCGTATCTTCCAGGTGACAATTTCTTTTAGCTTGTCCATGGACTCAGCTTCGACTTTCGCAACAATATCGTAGACGCCATAAACGACGTATGATTCCTTCACATTGCCTAGCTTGCGCAGCTCTCCGGCTACTTCGTCTTCCGAACCGATTTCAGCATTAATCAGGACGAAGGCTAGTGGCATTACAGAACCTCGTGGAAGCTTGATGCTCAAGGTACCGCTAAAAACATTTGCCTAACTCGTTACTGGCGTCAATGAAGAGCGAGCCTTGTTGGCCCAGAGTCGCCGTCTGGAGGGAATCAACGAAAGCAGCAATCACAATCGTTTCAACGGCAAGGCAACCGTGAAAAAACAAGTTGCCGTGTTGAATTCAAGGAACTAGCTCCTCGTCCCACAACATTTACCAGACCGCTTGGAGTGACCATCCGGGACCGGTTTTGACCACTCCAAACTCCGCGATGACATCCCTCGAAGCAACCATTCTCGACAGGAATTCCGAGTACCTAGGGGTGTCTACACTACAACTAATGGAGAATGCAGGACGTTCTGTGGCTGATGAAATCGTTGCTCGGTTTGGGGCTGGCAGCTCGGTTGTGATCTATAGTGGCACCGGTAGGAATGGAGGGGACGGAATGGTCGTTGCGCGGCACCTCGCCGGAGGAGGCCTCCGCATATCATTCAAGCTCGTGGGTAGCGAGGATTCAATCTCAGATGCCGCAGTTCTTCAGAACTGGCGTGCCCTCAAATCGATGTCCACAACCGTCAAGATAGATCAATATCATGACTCCTCATCATTATCCGAATCGGACTCCGACGTCGTTGTTGATGCACTTCTCGGAACCGGTGTCAGAGGGAAACTGCGTCAACCCATTCTCAAAGCCGTTGAGGTGATCAATGCGTCTCGTGGCTACAAGGTCGCCGTAGATGTCCCAACCGGGATAGACTCTGATACGGGCGAGATACTTGGTGAAGCTGTGCGCGCCAACCTCACAGTTACACTCCACGCAATGAAGAAGGGCTTCGCCAAAGCGAAGGAGTTCTGCGGTGAAGTCAAGATCGCGAGTATTGGGATACCGCTTGAGGCAGCGGCCTATGCGGGGCCGGGTGACGTGGCCGCCGTAGTGTTGGAGAGGCCCCCTGACGCGCGTAAGGGCCAATTCGGACGGTTACTCGTTATCGGAGGAAGCGAAGTCTACACAGGAGCCCCAACCCACGTCGCCCTAGGAGCATACCGTGCAGGCACTGACTTAGTCTTCGTAGCCGCACCGGAAAAGACAGCATTAGCGATTTCATCAATTTCTCCCGACCTCATCACAATTAAACTCCCCGGCCAAAACCTCGCGCCACCGCACATCAGCATACTTCGAGAACAAATTGAGAAAGCGAATGCTGTTGCCATCGGGCCTGGGCTTGGGCTGAATAAGCAGACGGTTTCCGCGGTTCGCCGGATTGTTGCACTCGTGTTACGGTTGAAGAAGCCGCTTCTGTTGGACGCGGACGGTTTGAGAGCGCTTGGCGTGGTCAAGAAGAAGATGTTTGACGCATCAACTGTTATGACTCCGCATGCAGGTGAGTTTCAGGCAATCTCAGGCAAGCCCCCATCCCGGGACATGAAGGTGCGGCCGAATGAAGTCAGAAACTTCGCGTCGAGAAGCGGCGGTGTCGTTCTATTGAAGGGGCATACGGACGTGGTTTCGGATGGGATGCGAGTAAAGTTAAACAATACGGGCAACCCAGGGATGACTGTGGGCGGGACTGGTGACGTGTTATCTGGAATAGTAGCTGGGTTGCTGGCGCAAGGCGTTGATGGATTCAGAGCTGCCGTGGCAGGGGCGTTTATCAACGGGGCCGCAGGGGATTTCGCGGAAGAACAGCTTGGATACCACCTAACCGCCACCGACCTACTTGAGCATATACCCAAGGTTATGAACGACCCGATGTGCCACAAAGCCATTCTTGAAAAGAGGCTTCAATAACAGAAGCCCTTTGAACTTGTACATTGAGTGAGGCACCGACGATTTCCGAGCCAAAATTGTTTGTTGTACTGATGAGGCAGGACGATCCGCGTAAGTGCACTGCTGCCAAGCTAGCTAGATTGAGACTCTCAAGGCCACTGTACAGAGCTGCTCAGATTCCACGGCGTTCTATCGTGTTAAACCCGTTCTCATCTATGGTTGTCTTACCAAAGGATGGATCGATTATTGAAGCGTATGGCTTAGTTGCGGTCGACTGTTCTTGGGAAAAGGCTGATTCCGCGCTTGCAACTCGCCTTCCGGGATCAGGTAGAAGGTTGCCGACTCTCCTAGCCTCGAACCCTACCAATTACGCCAAACAGCATAAGCTGTCCTCTGCTGAAGCCATGGCCGCTGCTCTATACATAACGGGCTTCGTTGAGCCAGCGAAGCGATTGCTCTCACCATTCAAGTGGGGAAACACATTCTTCACACTCAACCACGAGCCCCTAGACTCATACTCCCAAGCCAAAACTCCGGAAGAAATGGCGGTTGCTGAATCGGAGTTCTTCTGAAGGCAGCGCAAAAACGTTTCTTGTCACTAGGATGGTTCCAGGATAGTTACAGTTCAAGAAACGGAACTAGAATGAATATGACTTTGGCATTGAAACTCGAGTTACACAAAAACAAAGAACTTGGAGCGGGTCTCAAAGTGGCGGGCAAATTAATCATAAATATACGCTAAGGAGGATTGTTTAATGGTTATTCAGAGTTTGAGACCTGAAGAGTCTTGTCCGGCTTGCTCTCGTCAACGTGAGGCTCTGAGAAAACTTTGGTCCCCGGTTACCGATCGCCCTCATCCTACAGTGTTCAATTGGACTTGCAGTATGTGCGGCCAAGAACGCCAGTTAGTTATCGACTAGCCCCGTTATACTACATCAACCGGCACTTTGAGGTTAAATGAGTGCCAAATAGCACAAGGCCGACTTGCTAGCCTTTAGGGGCGGTGTTTTCTTCTTCTCGTTGAGATCGTTGCAATTGCCCAGATCAAGAGTGCTACAGGTACTAGTGCTCCTATGACCCCGGCGATGATCAGTCTCTGTGTTGCGACGCGCTGGGACGGAGTGATTTTAAGGTTGAACGCGTTCGTTGCGAGTCCGGCGTTTCCGAAGCGGTCAACGGCGCTAAAGGAGAAGGTTAAGTTTCCTTCCTCAGGTACCTGAATGTACATGTGCCAGTCTGTGTCGGTTTCGTTGTATGCGAGCGGGAGTGTGAGCAGGCTCCCCGTAGAATTCGTGTAAGAACCAGTTACATTTCCAAACATGTTGGTCAATGTGGTTCCATTCGGGTACCGGATAGTGATATTGAGATCCAGGTTACTCAGGGCGTTCATCGTTGAGTTATTTGATGTCAAGTGGAATCTGAAACGCGCAGGTATTACCTCAGTCGTGGAGTTGTTGATTCCGCCGTTTCCGTGCGAATCATGCGTCGTCCAAGTGATATTGTAGGGGCCGAGGGTTGCATTCTGCACGATGTACAGCGAGCCGGACCATACGAGGGTGGTTGAGTTGAAATTGAGTTCCGGTGTCCAGGTTCGATTTCCATGAGAAACCATCAGCGTGGTTGTTGAATTCATCGGTGCGCCGCTAGGATAGTACATTTTGGTTGTGACGTTCAGGAATGTTGTACGCTCGGTGTTTGGGGGCGTTTGGAGTTGGAATGTGGGGGTAGCAACTTGGATTAGGATGATGGACTTGCTGGTCCCGGAATTTCCCCATAGGTCCTGAACGCTGTAACGCACAGTGTAGTTTCCCAGTGACGCGTTGACGGGGATCAAGTAACGTGCAGGCACCAGTGTACCATTCACCGAAGCGGTGAGGGTCGAGAGCTGCCTGTCGCTTTGAGTGACTATTACGTTAGCCAGAGTCACATTTGAGACATCGGCTTCATTCGGGTAGACCGCTGAGAGAGTAATGATTGCTGTCTGAGTTCGTTGGAATGTGGGGTTTGTTTGAATCGTAAGCTGTAGCTTCGCAGGGCTCACATTGAAGTCTGAGGAAGCCACCGGGATGCCGTGTCCCGTGTTGCCGTAGGCGTCTGTGAAATTTGCTAGGCTAAATTGAAAGTGGTACGTCGTAACATTAGCTGACCGCGAGGGCGTCCATGCGGCTTTCCATTCGCCTGTCGTCGAATTCACAAGTACAAGTGGCACAGTCGTCAGCTTATGTCCTGCCGCCATAATATCGGCGGTTGCGTTTGCGTTTGTCACTGGGGATTTATCGGCGTATAGTATCCGGTAGGTGGTGTTCACTTCGACGGTTCTCTGAACTTGAGAGGCTGGCGCCCGAAAGGCTTGAGCGGTGATTGTGGTCGGCTTGACTGTGAAGAAAGAGCTTGCAGCCCCCTTCTGGCGTTTGTCGTAGGTTAGTCCCGTTATGGTTGCGTTGATCGTTCCGGTCTCCGCTGAAGGGGGCAGTTTGAAGGTGTAATCAAATTCCCCACTTCCTTGCGCGGCGATGGTTACGGGGAAGGCCGGGTAAGAGTTGTTCCTTGTCCTGACGTCGAGAGTGATCAGGGAATTGGGAGCGAAACCTCCCCCCGCGATGGTAACGATTCTGGTTCTTTCGTATGATTGCGAGTCCGTGCCTAGGACTCCAAAATGAGCAACCGAGTCCCTTGAATCAGTCGTTCCTGAGGTTGACAAACTCAAGGTGTACGTTCCGACAGGGTCGCTTGGGGATATGGCCAACACGATCGGGACTTTCGTAGTACTGTTTGTGGTTGTGAAATGAGCGCCGAGAAACTGCGAAATGAGAGTTTGGGGTTTTTGCAGCCAAATGTAATAGGTTGTGTTTATTGCGAGGTTTTGGGCCGTTCCAGTGATGGATCCGCCGATTTTCCATATGGGATAGATTGCTTGATCAGTGGAAACTGTCCCCGACGTTGCGTAGACCGGGTGACTACTTGCGAGCATTGTTGTAAGACAGATGGATGCAACAAGGCAGGCTGAGACTGCGCTAATTTTCTTCATAGAGATGACAACTTGCCCGGACCGGTGAAGGACTACTTATATTTGGCGTGACCAGTCCGAACAAAAGAGAATACCACGAATGCCTTCTAGAGAGCCCTCTGCTGATCCATTGGGCGAAATCGAGATGCTAACTCGCGAGATTGCTAGCCTTGAGACTCAATTTTCGAACCACAAACTGAGTCCGGACCAATTTGAGTCGATGTCTAAGGAACTCAAGGAGCGCATCTCGAACGCGGAATCAATGGCATATGCGATAGCAAAGACAGACGAATCCATCGCGAAACGAATGAGGGTCCGAACCTACAGCGAGATAGGCGTCCAGCAGGTATGCAATCATTTCATTTACGGTTCCAAGAAATCCTTGGAGCCTGAATTTGGCGTAGACCGTATCCCGCGCTATTCATTGGAAATTGAGGGAGGAAGGAGGCTGCCGGTTGACACGGCACTCCTCGAACGACTTGCTAACATTAGGCTTCTCACGGCTACTCTGTTCGAGAAGATGCCCTTCTGCCCAAAATGCGGCACCCCAACGAACGTATATGCGCGGTTCAAGTGCACCCAGTGCGCGTCCATAGACATCTCGATTAATCGCATGGTTGAGCACCTAGCCTGTGGGACAATTCACGAGGAGAGGGCGTTTCGGGTTGGTAAGAGTATGGTGTGCCCTTCCTGCAAGAAAGTTCTCCAGAAGCCTGACGAGCAACGTTTGATCGGTCTAGTCTGCGCCTGTAACAAGTGTGGAGCGCATTTTGAAGACCCGTCCCAGAGCTTCTTTTGCAGAAAATGCGAGGTCGACTTCAACCTTACAACTGGCCTCATTACGGACGTTTATAATTACAACATCAACGAAAAGGTGCTCCCCGAGATTCGCTCGCACATCGGTGTACCTGCGATTGCGAAATTGCTTCAGAGTAACGGATTCGAGTTAACCATACCCGGAATAATTGAGGGCGGAGGGAAGCAAGCCCAATTTTCAATCGTCGCTCAGAAAGGGCCGAAGGTTGTTGCAATAGATGTCGGTACAAGCGACGCCGAGGTCGAAGTGGAGCCGGTCCTAGAACTCTACGTGAAACTTCTCGAAGCCAAGCTGGATGTAGCAGTTTTCGGAGCCATACCGCGACTATCGGCCAGGGCCCGAGACGTAGCATCAAAACATGGCATCTCCGTAGCTGAAGGTTTAACGCCCGACGAAGTTGCCCGCAAGATCTTGGACATAGCGCAAGCAGACATGCCGTCCCCGAAGATGCGAACATAGGAGGAACCGCACAGATGGTAACCGCACCAGTTAGCGCCCAAAGGGCATCGCTGCAAGGCTCGATTGGACACGTGATCTTCGACGAGGCTTTCTCGAGCGGCGAGAGCCAGTACTGCCGCATGGAGTGTGAAGATGCCAAGCCCCCGCGTGGTATGTATGTGCGCATAGCCGACCCGTCGGGGGAATCTTTCGTTGCGCGAATTATTGATGGGCCGTTCTTCACGAAGGGTTCGCGTTCAACCTTCTACAGCCTGGAGCTTGGCGCCATGATGGTTGAGGGACGCAAGACCGCGCTCCGAAGCCGACCCCAACCAGGAAGCCCAGTTACCTTGCTCGACGCTGATGCTACCCAAGGTTACCTGGGCGCCGCAGGGGACATTAAACTTGGCCAGCTGCTGGGACAACCTGACGTCGGAATTTCCTTAGACTCCGGAACGTTGGTCCGGCACGTGGGGATATTCGGTACAACTGGTAGTGGGAAATCTAACACGCTACAAGTAATCGCCGAAGAGGCCACGAAGGGCGGCCGTGCAATCGCATTGTTTGACATTGAAGGCGAGTTTGTGCGGATGAACGAACCGACCGAGGACCTTATCCCGCTACTCTCGGAATTCGGCGAGAAACCGGGTTCCATCGAAGACTTTCGCGTTTACGTTCCCGCACCTAATGGCAGCCTGAACCCCAAGGCGAAAAAATTCGGAATCCCATTCCAAGACCTTGATTTGGAGATTTTCGCCGATGTTCTGGGATTAACACCATTCGAACGCGTCTATTTGCTCGATGTCGCCCGAAAGGCCAAAGACATGTCCGGAAGCCTTCAAGCGTATGATTTGAGCAGCGTGATGAACACCCTCAGGAGGAGGATTGAGGGCCAGGTTGACAAGACATCCGTACCTCAGATGGTTGCTGAAGCCCACATGGGCTTATTCACGAAGCTTTCCGTGGCTCAACGCGCAGGCATAATTGACGTGCCATACGAGAAAGTCACACCTGAAATGCTCTGCGTCCCCGGTAGAATATCAGTGATTGATGTGAGCGAGTCTTCGGATGTTCTCCGCAACCTTTGCGTAGCCCACTATCTCCGGGACATTTTCACGTACAAGACACACCACCCACAATCATCACCCCTGATGCTCTTCGTCGAAGAGATTCATACTTTCATTAGCAAAGGGAAGAGCAGTAAGATGATCGCTACAATCACTATGCTCACCGAGATGGCGCGGCAAGGAAGGAAGAGGGGGCTTGGGTTGGGCATTGTATCGCAGCAGCCAGCCCTGCTGCCGTCTGAGCTCATTGAGCTCTGTAATACGCGCTTCATTCACAAACTAGGTTCAACACCAAACCTCCAAGCCTTGCGGCAATCGACGGGCAACGTGCCCGATTCCCTGTGGGCGCTCTTGCCGTCGCTGGGAAAGGGAGAGGTGCTGGTATCCTCACCCAAATTCGAACAGGCGATCATGGCCAAGATCAGGCCTAACAAATCGAAAAGATTGCGAACTGAATTTGGATGATGAGAATCAAAGAGTGTGAAATGGTTTGAGTACGGTTGCTAGAGCTAAGACTGGAATACCCGGCTTAGATGAGGCCTTAGAGGGCGGCCTCCTGAGGAACCACGTGTACTCGGTCATTGGGCCCCCAGGCGCCGGAAAGACGATTATGGCGGCCCAATTCATCTTCAGAGGCGCAACCCAATACGCCGAGAACGGTATTTACGCTTCCCTGGAGGAGGCACCGCACTCAGTCGCTAACAGCGTGATGCCTTTCAATTGGAACCTCTTCGACTTGGAAAGCCAAGGGAAAATTGTTCTAGTCGACGCGGCACCATTTCAAGAGCGTCCCGGCTCGGAGTTGAAGATTCGAGGAGGTGTTTTGAGTTCTGAGGCTTTCGATTTGGACGGCTTGCTCGGCGTGATTGCCCATGCACGTAAGAGGGTAGCAGCAAAGAGGTGTGTAATCGACTCCTTGGACGCTATGGGCGGAGTTTACAGGACCGAATTCGAGTTTCGATTCAAACTTCTCCAATTTTTCCGAGCACTCTCCGAGCTCGAACTGACTACGCTCGTGCTGACTGATGCGCCAACGCCTACGGTCGAAAAGTTCGGCGTCGAATCCATACTTGCGAGCGGATGTTTCATCCTCCACAACTCCACCAAAGAAGCGCCGTCCCAGACTATGGAGATTCAAAAGATTCGTGGCATTAAAACACCGAAGCGAGTCATGGCATACAGGATTACGCCAGACGGTTTCGAGGTTAAGCCGCAAGAATCCGCATAGGATGTGGGACGAAGATGACTGTCATGAGCCAAGCGAAAGAGAGCACGCCAACCGGAATATATGCCAACATGGAGGCACGAAAGATTCTTCAATATCTTCTTGGACACACCCGAACTGTCTTGGAACCAGTTTTCCTCCCAAACGATGAAGTCAGCTACGGGGAGGCGGAAATGATTCTTGGGAATGTGCCATCTGATGTCTCTGACTT
This sequence comes from Bathyarchaeia archaeon, assembly GCA_049517415.1. Taxonomy (GTDB): domain Archaea; phylum Thermoproteota; class Bathyarchaeia; order 40CM-2-53-6; family 40CM-2-53-6; genus FEN-987. The sequence goes on along the minus strand of JBEKSC010000019.1, from coordinate 29,915 downwards.
GCTAAACGAGATGGTTTCGGCCGGCGCGCTGGTTTCTGAACTTGTTGATAAGGCTCCATCATGCCCCGAATGTGGCTCAAAACAGCTGAGCACAAGGTACACTTGCCCCAAGTGCTCAGCATATGACATAACCCGCACCTACCTCTTCGAGCACTTAAAGTGCGGCAAAGTGGGGAATGAAGACAGCTTCAAGAAGAGCGGCCAGATCATTTGTCCAAAATGCCAGACAGTGCTGCATAACTATGGTGTTGAATACCGCGCGCTTGGCGTCTGGTACGAATGCAATAAATGTGGGAATTCATTCAACAACCCAAACCACTTGCACTTTTGCAGGTCCAAGCACCATAAGTTTTCGCCGGACCGCGTAAGCCTCGTTCCAATCTACAAGTACGAGCTAAACAAGGAGGCGCTTGAACAAATCCGGAAGGAAGTCCTCGTCTACGCGGAGGCGATAACCTTCTTCGAAAATCTTGGATTGAAAGTGATAGCACCCCACAGCCTACCCGGGAAATCAGGCGAACCTCAGCCTTTCGATATCGTTCTGGTGTTGCGGAAGAAAGGTTGGAGAGGCGAAGAAAAGCTTGTTGCAGTCGATGCGGTACTGGGCTACATCCCTGCAGGAACTGACGTTGTTAGGAGCTTCGCCGCAAAAGTGAAAGAGGCGAAGCCTTCGGGATGTTGCTTGATTGCCGTACCAGGATTGGCGGAAGACGCCCGCGGCCTAGCGAAAAATCTGAAAATAGACTACGTGGAAGGCGCTACACTGAACGAAGCCATGCATACCTTTCAGTCAAAAAGTATTGTGAAAGAATACGTGGGGTAGCAACCTCAATGCATCAGTCGATGTCCAGCCGCAAAGGTGCTTCTGAAGTCATAGCCGCATTGCTCTTGATATTAATAACAGTGGCTGCAGCAATTCTCCTGTACGGCTATGCCTCGGGCCTTATGGGTGGTCTGCTAGGGGGTGCCGTTCAACAACCGTACTTGGAACAGGTTGCACTGGACTACTACAACTGGGCAACCCTCTCCACACTGCAACTTACCATCCGGAACGTGGGGGTGACGAAGTTGAATATCGTGGCAGCAGAATACTTCATTAATGGCCAGCTAATCGCGAGCCCGACTATAGCATGTGGAACATTCACTGCAAGCACACTTATCCCGCAAGGTTCTTGCCTGGTGACATTGAATAGTCCGTCTGGACTTAGCAGCGGTTTTGCTTACAACGTCAAAATTGCTACGAGAGAGGGTGCTATTTTTTCCTATTCTTGTATCGCAGGCCAAGCAGCCTAGGGCTTCTGCATAGGTATACGTGACCTCTCTGAACCTACTTCCAAGCTATTTTCAACTCCTCAACATGAATATCGTATCCATAGCCCAGACGAAAGAGCCACGCCGCCGACGAAACTTGTATCCTTCGTATTATCCGTTAGTGACGCGGAGCCCCAAAACATCACTGACGAAGTCGGGAGGCTTGATAGTTGTAACAAAGTGACTCTGAAAATCGCATAGAAACTCTTGCCCTGCGCAACGGTTTGCGTTGAACCTAACGGGTAGAACGCTCCCGAAGGCACACCGTAGTAGATCCCAATGAGATTTCCAGAGATGTGATTGGAACCGTACCAGGTTAGGTCCAATGTTCCCCCGGCGACAGTATAGGGTGTGTTCCCTGTGTTTGTGATATTTACGTAGATGTAAATCATTGTTTTGTTAAAGCCGGATTGTGTTTGCGCCGAGGTAAAAATCGTTTGAGTGATCCATGGGTTGAGGAAGTACAACGTGTTACCGCTAACCCCAACGTTATTTATGTTTGTGAGTTTTTCAGCATAATTGGACCCAGCCGGGTAGTTCTGTAAGGGCTCATTGTGGCAATATGGTGCGTTTGGCGAGGTATTGCCAGACGCGCCATTGTAGTCATGGCTGCTATCGTAACCAGAACCACTTCCTGATATGTCCTGATATGCGACTTTGACGATGCCCGCGGAAAACGCTGATTGACTTTGACCGCCGATTTGAATTTGGAATGGCCATTGGAATGAGAAGACGTTTCCCCTACCTGTAACGATGAGGATGGTGTTCGGGGGAGGAGAAGCGCTTGGTAGCGTAACGCTGTTCGGCAAATACAGGAGTACTGCATGATTTACTTCACCAGCGTTGAGGAACTGTGTTGATTGCTTAAACGCGTATGAAGTGGATGAGCTCGATGGATTGAGTGTGCAGAGGGATGTGCAGCCTGACCCTGTGGAAGTTATGTAGATTCTTGCGATCTGAACTCCAACTCCTCCCAAGTTGCTCAAGCTCATATTGTACATGTTGCATCCCCCGCAACCACTCCAGGTTGGGTTAGCCTGTAGGCCTGGGGAGTTGGCTACGAGATTCTCTGACTGTCCTTGGTCCCGGTATTCGGCCATCTTGTAAGCTGTTTGTTGGTATTGGTCGTATTGCTGCGAAACGAAAACTATTGTCCCAAGCGCCGTTAGTATGAGTGATAGTATTATCAGCCCGCCAATTATCGTACTAACCGCACGCCGTCGGCTAAGTCTGAAGAATAGAAGCCTAAACATCACGGCGCCCTCCCTCTCGAATGCTGATCGCTACGTCCAAGCTATGCATAACTCCTTAGCATCCGGATCGTATCCATAATCCGGAAACAAGGACTGTGCCGGAAAAGTAATTTTGGTTTTCATTATTGCTTCCAGTTCCATCCGTAATTGACGCGTCACCCCAGAACATGACTGATGTCATACCAGACCCCGGGGGCCATAAGCCCAGTTTCATTGTAGCGGTATTCATTGTGTATATTGCGTAGTAGTTCGTACTCGGTGTTATGCTCGGCGCGCTAGCGGCCGGGTAGAATGTTCCTTTGTAGTACACGCCAAGAAGAGTCCCGTCGAGGTGATTCTGACCGTACCAGGTTAGATCTATTGAACCCGCAGTGGGGGTATACTTTGTTTGCCCTGTGTTTATCACAATTACATAGATATACATCTGTGTTGCCCCGTTAACTGCGGACTGCAAAATTGTCTGAGTGATCCATGGGTTGAGGAAGTACAATGTGGTACCTGTTTGTAACCCACCTATTCCTGTGAGTTCTTCCGCATAATTAGACGCGGCCGGATAATTCTGCAAAGGCTCATTATGACAATATCCCCCAGTATGGCCAGACGCGCCCTTGTAATCATGGCTGCTATCGTAACTACCCTGATAAGCGACTTTCATTATTCCTGAGGAGAATGCTGATTGACTTTGACCGAAAACCTGAAGTTGAAAGGGCCATTGGAATGAAAACACGTTTCCCCTACCTGTAACGATGATGATGGTGTTCTGGGGAAAAGCAGGGTTCGGGTTTGGCAGGCTAACGGCAATAGGTACCGCTATGACCACCGGATGGTTTACTTCGCCGGGGTTGAGGAAACGATTTGCTTGGTTGAAGGCGTAGGGAGCGATTGCGCTGGTTGGGTTGAGTATGCAGGGTTGAGGGTTGATTGAAGAGCATCCTGACCCTGCGGGTCCGGTGGAATTTATGTAGATTCTTGCGATCTGAATTCCAACCCCTCCCAAGTTGCTCATAGTAATGTTGTAGCAGTTGTATGTGGTCGTGCAACCGCTCCCCCAACCGGAAATAGTGGTAGAGGTTAGAAGTGTCAGGCCTGGGGAATTGATTACTAGTCTCTCTGAAAACTCTTGACTATCGTGTTGCCCCATCTTCTTGACCAATTGTTGGTATTGGTCGTATTGTTGCGAAACGAAAACCATCGTCCCAAGCGCCGTGAGCAGGAGCGTTAGAACAATCGCCCCCCCGATCATCGTGCTAACCGCGCGGCGTCGGCGAAATCCCAAGATTAGGGGCCTAAGCATCATGGTGCTCTCTGGCTTTTGAGTGCTGATCGCTGCTTCCAAGCTATGCGCAACTCCCCGATGATGCTTCGTATCGTATCCATAATCCGGAAAGAAGGATTGTGCCGGAAAAGTAACTTTGGTCTTCGGCATTGCCGGGATTGCTTCCAGACCCATTCGTGATTGACGCTGCACCCCAGAGCATGACTGACGGGTATCCAGGCTGCACAGTCCATGGCTTGTTTCCTATCGTAAATATGGTGATTTTGAATATTGCGTAGTAACTCGTACCAGGTGCAATGCTTGGTGACGTGGCGTAGAAGTTGCCGTTGTAGTAAACGCCGATGAGAGGGCCGTCCAAGTGGTTGGAACCGTACCAGGTTAAGTCTATTGTCCCGGCGGTGGGGTTATAGGCCGTGGTCCCTGTGTTTATCACAACTACGTAGATGTAGAGAGTTGTACCGGAGTGGAGATTGCCGCTGTTATCTATGACTGCGTTATTATTGCCACCAGTAATCCACGGGTTTAGGAACCACAATACGCCCGAGTCCCCATACCCAGTTATTCCGGTGAGTTTTTCCGCATAACCGGCCGCAGCCGGGTATGGTTGCGAGGACTCTGTGTGGCAATATCCTGATCCCCCACTGCCACCTAGTCCGGGCTCATTTTTGCTATCGAACGTTCCCGTGTATGCGACCTTAATATTTCCTGAGGAGAATGCTGATTGACTTTGACCGAAAACCTGAACCTGAAAGGGCCATTGAAAAGAAAAGACGTTTCCCCTACTTGTAACGATGACGATCGTGTTCTGCGGAAAGCCGGAATTCGGGTTTGGCAGGCTAACGGCGTATGGCAACGCCAGCAGCACAGCATGATTCGCTTCGCCGGGGTTGAGGAAACGATTTGCTTGGTTGAAGGCGTAGGGAGCCATTGCGCTGGTTGGGTTGAGTATGCAAGGTTGGGGGTTGGGGTATGAGCATCCTGACCCTGCGGGCCCTGTTGAATTTACGTAGATCCTCGTAATCTGGACTCCGACGACTCCTAGGTTACTTATCGTAGCATTGTAGCAGTTGTAAGTGGTACCACACCCGCTCCCCCAACCGGGAATATTGCTTGAAGATGGAATTGTTAGGCCTGGGGATATGACTACGAGGTTTTCTGACCATTGTTGATTACGGTATTGAGCCATCTCGTTGACTGTTTCTTGGTATTGGTCGTATTGCTGAGTCACGAGAACCATCGTCCCAAGCGCCGTGAGCAGGAGGGTTAGAACTATCACCCCGCCGATCATCGTGCTAACCGCACGCCGACGCCGAAGCCTGAAGATGAGGATCCTAGACATTATGGCCCCCTCGCAGTGTAAGCTGCCTGGTTGCCCCGCCCGCTCGCGACAACGATGTAGAACAAAGATCCAGTGCACCAAGTTTGACCGGTGCACAAAGCTGCTCCACCTCTCACGACGCCGTTGCCTTGTGTTACCGTGAGACCGTACTCACATACCTGTTGAACAACTAGGTTTGTTGGATTGGTCGAGGTGGACAGAGAGCAGAGCGGCGGTGAACCTCCGGTCTGGATGTTCGAGCCTGATATAGAGGTCCCATTCACGTATATTGCGACAACGCTAATTTGTATCGCACCAACGTTTCGAACGTATATGTCAAGTGTGTTGGAGGATTTGACGAAGAAGGCTTCCTCGATAACGAAATTCTCTTGGAGCGCCTGGCCGCGTTGGGCGAAGAAGACGTTTGTTCCTCCCGTGAACGCTCCATAGCTTGTGCCTGCCCATGCGACTAGGATTGCTGCGAGAGAAAGTGTAATCGAAATCATTATCATGTTTGCTATTACGGTGCTGACGCCGAGTCTACTTTTCCATCTCTTCATCCTTCTAAGCCCTCCAAACGAATAGAAAGAACGCAAGGAATGTGATGAACAAAAGCAGCAGAGTGTGCTTGAGTCCTGCCCCCATCTTGGCTTCGCTCATTTTTCCGGCGATGAGCCCACCGAAGATTCCTTCAATTATCGTAGCGTGAAACAGGATGCTCTTCAGAAGCGTAATGTCGACTTTGCCTGCGCCACCGAATACGCTCCCACCGCCCCCAGCAGTTTGAAGCACTTGATTCTGCAGTTGTTGTATCTGTGTGAAGAAAGTCTGAATCAGCAATATGTCGGTGAAGAGGAATACCCCGAAGGCAATGTAAACCACGACTGCGTATGGCCGCATCTGCGCGTACCTTTCCCGGTCGATTGATTGCAATTCGCCGATGTGTCGGTTTACCTGTTCCATAATCTCTTGAGTGTCGCCCCCTGAGCGTGCGACTTCGGTTATCAGGGTTGCAGTTCTCTGGGCTAGTTTTGTTCTCGCCCGGATGGCGAAGGCTCGAAATGCGTCTTCTAGGCTACTACCCCACGATATTTGCGCCAAGAGACGCTTCAACTCCGGCGTCAGTGGGCCGTAGTCTCTATCGGCAGAGACTTCGATTGCTCTGGTAAGTGTTAGGCCGGTTCTTCCTGATTCGGCTATTTCGCGTAAGAGCCGGGGAATATTCTTGTCGATTCCACGCTGCCACCTCAAGTCCAGATACTCAACAGCCGCTGGAGGAAACAGCGATATGATAAGGCCCAACACAATCAGCCGGTCCCATTGCAGCGGCAGGCTGAGGCGCAACACGAGTTGGCCTACGATAGCCGCAACAGTTATGGTGATGCATATGGCGGCGGATACGGCCGCAACTAGTCTCTTCTCATTAGGTTCGATTTTCGGCACTTTCAATCCTCCACGAGCATAGAATCCAGCATAACCAGAACGACGGCGGCTGAAAGCGGGACGATTCCGTAAGTTACCAGCGCCATCATTGTGGTAACTGAGAGGCCTCCTATGCCGCCGCCAATGAGTGCCATGACGGAGAACATTACGATGATAAGTAACGGAAATACGACTAACATTGTCACATAGATATCCGCAAAAGCCGCGAGACTTTCAATCATTTGCTTGGCGGCGACTCGCCGGAGGTCCATCATCATCCTCGTCGAATCCTGAAGGTAGCCCTTCATGTTCCCCCCAGAACGGATCGTTGCCACTAGCCCTTCGAGGATTTCAGCAAAGACGCTCGAAGGGGACCGCTTTCTCTCAGCTTCTAGGGCTGTTATGATATCGTCGCCCAGAATCTCCACATCTCTAACCACCTCATTGGCTTCGGAAGCAACCTCTGGTGTCGTACGAGAATCTTCCAGCAGCTTGAACATCCGTGCAGGGGGCATCCCTGCTGCAGCCAGAATTGACATGTGCGTAGTTACGTATGGCAGCTCAAGGTCCATTCTCCGCCGGCGACTAGTTGCAAGGAAGCTTGGAAGGCCGTAAAGAACTCCGAACACCAACGCGCTAGACATAATGCTCACTCCAAACGCAAACAAAATCGTTAACAGAATTGGGATTGCGAAGACGAGCGCGACTATCAAGGTGGCTGAAAAACCTGCGGCGAAAGATATTGCTGATAATAGTGCCATTAGGCTGACGTAGGAGTGTATGCTGATCTTCAATCCGGCCTTCTGCATGTTCGACCCGAGGTCAGAGAAATACGGGAGATATTTCTGCAGCCGACCTCCCAGATACTGGAAGGCTAGAAGCCAAGGGGCCTTGAAAGCGGATACTGTGTTCTCCTGTGTTGCTTTCTTTGTAATCTTAGCCATTGCTAATCACTCAGCAACGATAACCTGGCCCGTTCGAAAGTCTTCAATGGGTCTGCGTAGTAGTCTCTGATGACCGCGCCGACATCATGGTAGCGGCGTATGTTCTTCTTGACCATGTAGTCCAAAACGGTCTTCCGGTGACTAAGTTCCTCCTTGACCGTCTCGAGAGTCACCCCCGCCTTTTCAGCGAGTCTTTCGATGGTTTGGCTGCGGCCTGAGTAAGTGAATGAATCTGTTCTCGGTTCCCATCGGTATATATCGTTAAGATCGATTTCACCTGAACTCGGATCAATTCCAAGGATTTCAGTAAGCTGGATCAACCTGCGAGCTGGCCTATCGTTGATTTTCAGCCGTGATTGGACTCCGATCAAGTGAAGCGTGGGCAGGAGAGTCCGTGGAATATTGAGCGGAGCCGACTCCAACCTCCGAATGGCGGCCGTAACCGAATCCGCGTGTAGACTGGATAAGCCGCCGTGGCCTGTCGCCATAGCCTGAAACAGCGTGAACGCTTCCTCTCCCCTCACCTCACCGACTATAACGTAGTCAGGACGTTGCCGCATAGCGGCCTTCAGTAGGTCAAATGTCGAAATTTCTGCAATGCTTCCTATCGAACCGAAACCAACTCTAGCGATCGCCGATATCCAGTTCTCGTGGGGAATGTTCATTTCAGGAGTATCTTCGATCGTGACGACTTTGTCGTCCGGAAGGATGAACATTGAGATGCAGTTTAGTAGAGTGGTTTTTCCTGATGCAGTGCCACCGCCAACTAGGATGCAGGCTTTTTTCTCTAACGCGTACCAGAAATAAGCACCGATTTCGGACGTCATTGTGTTGAAGGTAATCATATCGGTTATCGTCAATGGATCTGCCTTGAATCGTCTGATCGTGAAGCTGCTACCATGTCGTGTGACCTCTTTTGCGTATGTGAGCTGGATTCTGCTCCCGTCGGGGAGACCGCCGTCAACCATTGGCGAAGCGATTGAAACATGCTTGTTGCAGAGGTAGGCTAGCTTGACAACAAAATTGTCAAGCTCTTTAGCGGCCTCGAATTTTATGTTGGTTGGGATGGATTCGTATTGGCGATGCCAAACGAAGAGGGGAACTCCGGGGCCGTCGCAGCTTATGTCTTCAATCATGTGGTCGCGCATGAGTGGTTCAATGGGGCCTAGGTTTACGAGGTCTCTTGCGAGGTAGTACATGAGTTTGTCGAGAGTTTCGACTGCGATCTTGAACTTGTACTCCTTAACAGTCTTCTCAACGCGTTCCCTCAGGAATTTCGCGGCTTCTTCTATAGACCCAATCTTGCGCACATCGACATCGAGTTCTTCGACCAAGATGCTACGAATCTTAGCGTACAGGGCTTTTTCTTCTTCGAGTAGCGTGGGTTCGATTACAAAGTAGAGCATGCCGCCTGTATTCGTGTCCTTGGCTATTCCTGCGTAGGCGTAGGGTTCGATGAGTGGATAGACTTCCTTGAAGCTTGAAGGGACCTCCGCCTGAGGTAATACTGGCTGCTGCACGAGCGCTGCTTGCGGTGCCGAAGCTCGGTTCTTAATGGTTCGGGGCATCCGCAGGGAGGCTTTAAGATTCATCCGTCTCGTCGCTCAGTTGTAAAATCAATTGCCGCCAGTTGCCTTTGCTACCCTTTGCTCAGCATAAGCTACAGCGAGTTGATTGGGCATGGGTTGCATCGCCTTACGAACTGAGTAGATGAGAAAGAACTCCTCTCCAGCATCCTGAAGTCTCAGCGTCACGTCTGTCTGCCCGTCCACCCCGATCAGATCCGCGATGTCGTTCGGAACTCTGACGTAGATTGATTTGTTCAGTTTTACCGGCCTAATCTTCAAAGTCAACCGAATCAACTCAGGGGTGTTTAGCTTCTGCTTTGGATATTCTTGGTGTACCCTAAGTTGTGATTTAGTGGTGACAGAACTCGTTCCGCATGCATTTTCGAAGGGTGCCGCAAGAACGTGTCACACGTGAGACAAGCTTCTCGGCGCAGTCACGGCAGAGGAGTCGGCGGTTAAATCGCTTGGCATTCTCTTCTTTTGTGATTATGGCTTTGCATTCCGGGCACTGGAACGGCTTCATAACTCGACCTCTACAAACAGGTTAGATAAATCGCGCGAAACAGTCACGAACCGGCATTAGTTTCAGTGCTCGCCAGCAGAACTAGCGGCTGTACCGTTTCCTACCGGACTTTTTGAGGTATTGTTCGACCATCTTGGGGACGTTGTAGCGTACGAACTTTTCTACGGATGAGATGGGATCTTGCTCGTTGAGGGTATGCACTATTCCGTCCACCCACCAAAAGCGAGGGTCTTCCTTGGCTAAGGGGTGGAAGACCCAGTCGATGAGCTTGTTCCTTTTACCTACAGAGAAAAACTGATTTCTCTTTCGCGGCAAAGGTTTCCGCTGTCCTCCTAGCAGTTTCTAGTGGCCTGACGTTTTGTTGGGTCGATTGGCAGTACTCTGTTGTCGAAGAGGGGGGATTTCATCGCTTGCGGAGGAGTCACTTGCCGCAGGGTGTCGGGCGTTGGCTTATCCGGTCCAAGTTTCGAGATTACATCAGCTAGTTGCCGTAGGAACGCTAGGAGTTCCACGAGATCAATTTGGTTCGCGTTGGGATCGGCTTGGAATTTTTGTTTTCGGGGGGAATGCCTGTGCCGGTCTCGGAGATGCCGTAGGCGGAGCCGGCGAGATGAGAGTTCGTTCTTTCTATATCTCCTAACCAGCCTTTCGGCCTTCATTAGTTCTTGAAGTCTGGTAGGATCAGTTGTCTGGGTTATTTGGGTGGATATGGCTGCGATTTGAGCGTCGAGTAATGATATCAGATCGTCGGGCTTGCGAATGTAGGAAGATGTTGGAGAATGTAGGTTTCTTGTAGGGTTTTGTAGGCTCTGAGCACACTTTTGTGAGCAATCAGCAGATGTTGTTGGCCCTACGGTGCTATCACTATGAGAAACTTGTGGTGAAGCAAGCCCTAATTCGCGCCTGCTTCCAGGATAATAAACGTCAGAACCGGTTTCTTCCTTCAATTTATGCGACTTGTCACCGATTACTGATGGTGATACCTTATGGTTGATTTATAGTCTTCGCCACTTGTCCGTTGACTGTTCAAGGAAGGCAGTAGCTGAAGCGTGTATGCTCGCCTCTACGTTAAAGGGATTGAAAAAGAAAGAGAGGGGAGGATTTTTGTGTCCTCCTTAACTGGCCTGTCCGTTGATTGCAGTGTAGGAGAAAACTCCACCGTCTGGCAATACCACCTTAACTGAATACGCTGCTCCGGAAGTGAGTGCGGGAGTGAATGTCGGTAGCGTTAGCTTCGCAACGCATGTCGTAGATCCGGGTGCCACAGCGCTAGGAGTAGCGCAGCCAGATATAGCCACTGTTGCGATTGCGACTCCGTTCACAAAGTAGTCAGCGCCGGGGGTTCCGGTAGCAAGGTTGACTGTCGAAGAGCCAACGTTCTTGAGGTTGAGAGTAAGCGTACCCGCTGTAGTCCAATCGTATGCTTCCATGATTACTTGGTCTTTCGTTTGTTGTCCTCCGCTGCTGCCTAAGCTTCCCATTAATCCAATTGAGAAGACGTAGAGCAACACGGCGGCTGCTACGGCGATGGCGATCAGGAGGAGCGATGCTATGATAACTGAAACTCCGCGCTTGCTGAATTGTTTACCCATGATGGTCATCATTTCGATGTTTCACCTCCCCATCGCGTTGACGAGCTTAGCAAATGCTAAGCGGCCGGTAATGGTTGTGTTGTAACCGAGTTTCCCTATCAGGGGTTACGTCATTCTATTCCGGCGTGGTCAGCCGGACCGCTTGTCAAGTGGATAATCCACGTTACCACTCGTCTGACGATCTTGGGTCGGCCTTAAAGTTGGCAGTCTTTGCTGTAAGCCAGTTTTGGAAGAAAACTAGGTGAGCTGACGTTTCTGGTCCGGGATGTTTCGGTTCCTTGTCGTCCTACTTTTTCCTCGTGGCGAGAAGTCCGAGGGCTAGGCCGAGGGTGAACGCTACAAACATCAGCCCAAACAGTGATTTGAGAAGAATCGTTGCGTCCATCGTCCAGTCCGAACTTCCGTTGGAGTAGATGTTCAGAACCACGAGTTGGCTGTGTAAAGCAAAGTTACTGATCATGACAGCGGTTAACGCCAGGCCCGACATGATGCCCACGGAGACCGCCCCAATAATTCTGTTCAGCTTCAAGAAACCCATTCAGTCGTCCCGCAGACACCTAACGCGCTTGTTTTCGTTAATATGATTTTTCGTCAAACATAGCCGCCGCTAACCGAACGACCGAACAGGTGTCGTACTTGGAGCTTTACTTGTGGAGGGGATATGCTTGTTCTGTCACTGGAAATGGGGCTTACGAGTTACATCATTCTATTTCGGTGTGGTGTGCCCATAAGCTTCCTCTGTGGAGAAACCACGTGAGAGTCTAGACCAGATTCGTGATGGAGATTGGCGGCCCGAAATTCGGCTAAAGAAAAGATCAGCGAGGTCCTCAAGGAATCACAGATTCCCATGGACGTTGAAAACGTCCGGGTAAAGTCGGGCTTAAAGAACTGGGAGTCGACGAAAGCGATTCTTCTGGAAATGGTTCTTCAAGGGGCAATTCGTGGTCAGAAAACCACAAAGTCATGGATCTTCTGGGTCAACACACCAATCGCCCTCCAACAAACAAGACGCGTAAGGCGAGGGGCTGATCAGCAATGACCTTTCTTCGACGGTCTTCACTCGTGCGGAGTCCGGTTGGCGCGCTAAGTATGTTACACGCCCGCGAAAACTTCAATCGAAGCGGAAACAAGGAGGCCAATTAGTGAGATGAGAAGGAGTATCATGTCCGCTCGCATTGACCCAACTATCCCATCACTCTCAGATCGCCTCCCCACAATCCTTGATGGTTCTGCGACGCAGACGAGAACGAAAAAGAACTCCAACGGGCCGTGCAGCCACGATGTCTCCAACAAACGGATCAAGAGGGTCAACCCTCCAAGCTCCGACGCGAGCATCAACGTAGCCCCAAGGTTGAAGAACCCAACCAAACCCCCGGTCAATAACGAAAACGTCGTGAGCAACTGGTTCCTTGCTTGGTCGCGAAGGGGCGGAGTCCATCGAACCTTCGCGATTATCAGAGGGTACAGGAAAGACAATACAACTGGTACGCAATTATTCGCAAAGATGAGGAGCGTGACCGCGACGTCGCCGACCGCGCTTGCAGCTCGCACTGGGATGATAGCCCGCGTGTTCAGTAAGAACGCCATGAAGCTTCGAAACGGCGCAAGGAGAGCGGTCAGCAACGAGCCCGCTAAGGAGCCTAGAATGAGAGCCGCCAGTGTTCCTCCGAAAGCTCTGTCAACGTATCTCAAGTTCAGGATATCGCCGGCTTCCGCAATGTATCATCAAGGAGTATGAATAGATTGGCGGTAGATCTTGTTCTCACAGCGGTCAACCTACTTTCTGTCATAGCTGCTTCGGCTTTAGTGGTCTTAACCTCGCGGCCATGTCGTGAATCAAGGGTTCCATATTTGCTCGCTATTCCAGCTGGTTTCGGTTTGATGGGAATTGCTTTTGCTGTTCAGGTTCTTGAGCCATTCCTCGTTTTGGGTTCACCATTGCTCGGTTTGCCTGTGGCCGCCGTCACTCTGCTAACCCAAGCTTACGGCGTATTATTCCTTGCATTCGCCTATGCCCGCCGAACGGGGCTTAGAATACTCGGCAGGTCCACACTCGCGGACCTGCTGGCCGCTATCTTAGTCACTGTGGCGCTATTCGGAGTCGTATTCGTGACGCAGGCGGTAGGTGCGGTGAATGCAGTTGCGTTGAGCGCGGAGCTATTCATGAGGGCAGTTATCATCGCCGCCACCATTTACCTCATGTATGAAACCCTGCGGAACTGGTCTCTAACTCACAGAGCATCCGAAGGCTTCGTCACAATCGGTTTCTCATTCTTCTTGGTCGAGCAATTAGGATTCACGTTAGCGCTCGGGAATCTGGGCTCGGTAGCAACATTCCTGGCCTACGAGGGTAGAACCCTAGGTCTCTTCGTGCTCAACGCGGTACTTGTTGTAGGCGTGAGGAAAGGAGATTTACTGACAACTCTGAAGAGGCTGGGCCTAGGTGCGCCCGCCCACTCCCGGCCAACCCAGCTAACCCTCCAGACATGAAGACTCCTTGGTGGAGCGTAAGCTGAATGAGTGAAGGACCCGTTTGGATAAAGAAAAGGCGAGCTAAAAATCTCGGGCCAGCGTTACACGGCACGGGATGCTCAACTCATGTGGAGATGTAGAGATGGGTCCAAAAGTGTCCGGTCTTGACTTTGGCTCTTTCCTCAAAATTGAAAGTGTGATCCGCTGATAAGATTCTTGTCCCCTGCTTGAGTTCCCTGCGCAATTTCGATTCGAGCTTGGCGTTTATTTTCTTGGAAAGGTAGACGGTGAGAACTGTGGCTTCTGATAGATCTTGCTCAAAAAAATCCCCGTTCACAATATGGACTCTATTTTCCAACCTGTTCTTTCTGACAGCTCTCTTGCTTAGCCAGGCGAGCATTCCGCTCTTTTCTATTCCGACCGCCCTTATTCCATATCTCTTGGCTGCGGCGATGACAACTCTTCCATCTCCGCTACCTAAATCAAACAGCACGTCGTCAGGCCCGATCTCGGCCATTTTCAGCATGCTGTCAATCGTTTCTTGCGGCAACGGAATGTAGACCGCTTCGTTCCGTGCAAGCAAGACGAGGAAATAAATTAGGACGGCAGCCGTCAGACCGGCGAGAACGGTTAGTGCAATCGGCAGCGTCAAGGTCTATTGCATCGTCCAGGGCACTTATCGGCCACGTAGCCCTCTACGTTTTTCTAGCCATAACAGCCTTCCTCACCCAGTTCAGTTCACCAGTAGGTGTTTCAACAGTAAGAAGATCCCGCCGAAGACCGGGTCACCAACTATCAACGTTATCACGATAGCGAAGAGTATGAAAACAAGCATCGGTAATCCTGGGGTAACCCATACGGTCTCGGGCGAACCAACTTTTCCAAGCGATTCGATGAACTCAGAAACAACTTGGTCTCGGTCAACATCAACGTTCGAGTAAAGTTGGAGGGCACGGCGGGCTCCGTGCTCTTCTTCAACAATCTTTTCCATCGGGTATAGGTAGAAGGTTGACTTCAACCGTGCGGTTCTAGTTGGATAGCCTGTAACTAATGCCAGAGCTTTCTTCCACGCCGATTCGTTTTCGAGTCCTCCGAACAAGTTCAACTTACCTCTTGCAAGGGACACTGTGTTTTTTCCTAGCATCCAGATTGCGACTGAGAATGAACAGATATATCCGGTTACGAGGACGGTAAGCGGGTAGAAAGGGTGAACAAAACCGAGAATCGGGCTAACTACGCTTGGGGTGAGGGGTAAGGTTAGGCCAAGGCACATCAAAGCCTTCGCGTCGGCGCCTCCGGACAAACCGAAGAGTACCAAACCGAATGCAATCAGAACTGAGAGTCCAATGGATGCTGCACTAAGGAGGAGAAGTGATGGTTCAGCGTAAGTCCGGTACACTGTTAGAGCGAGGCCGATCGGCCCATAAACCAACCAGACTCTGTCGGACACTTCGCGGGTTTTGAGGTCTGAAAACGCAGCGAACGTGAGGAATAGTAAGGTGATGGCAACGGACACATACTCCGAGAGCTGCACAGTGTCCAACACCCGAATTCACACCTTAGATGAGCAGATGCACCAGTCAGTTAACAAGTACTTTTGCGATAATTGCTTGCATCTGAACATGCTTACACACCTAGACTTCTTTGGAGCATCTTGAAACATTCTAGTCATGGAGGTCTGAACAGGTTGGTGCCAAATTTCCCGTTCTGCGTAGAATGGACTTTCATTGAAGGGTGACAGCAGCTTCTTCTCCGACGCGTACCTATTTAGGCAGCGGAGAAGCAGATTTTGCATATAAGTGTCGATAATTCAGCAAAAAGTGAAACAGCATCTTGTCAGTCGAAGAGGGAGAAATCACCGCGTTACGGCGGCTGGGGCTCACGGAATACGAGTCCAGGATCTATCTGGTGCTAATCAAGATGGGCCCCATCAAAGCGAGCGAACTCAGCTTCTTCGGCCAGATTCCCCGAACTAAGACCTACGGCGCAATCAAGGAACTTGAGCGGAAAGGGCTACTCGGCATAATTCCAGGGAAGCCCGAAGCGTACGCCCCATCCTCACCGGGCGAAGTTCTCATGCCCCTAGTCACCAAACTCAGCCGCGACCTGACCGAGGCAGAAGTCGTCGTCCAAGACCTCGCCTTGGCATACGAGTCAAACAAGTTCGTCAAACGCGAAATACCAAAAGAGGCGCAGGAGTTCTGGGAACTTGAGGGAAGACCGGGTATAATCAACAAGTTGAACCAAATATTCGGCGACTCTTCGAAGACGATCAACTACTGCACAACCGCAGCTGGCCTAGTCCGGGCTTACAAAGCTCATTGCGAAATTTTAGAGAAGGTCAGCAAGGAGGGAACAGGCGTTCGAATCCTCTCCCCCACAACCTCAGAAAACTCAGGAGTGGCTCGAGAAATATCAGAAGTATTAGATTTCAAGATCCTAGACAGTCCGTTCGGAGAGAATTTTGTCACCATCGATTCACGTGAGTTGGTCGTCGTAGAGACGAAGCCCGAAGATCTCCGAACCGACCAAGGGGCCGACAAGGCAATATGGACTACGAATAGGCTTCTCGTCGACTTGCACGACCAACTCTTCGACCGAGTCTGGAACTCTCTTCCCGCTGCAAGATTCTCGAGCAAATAACCTGAGGTTCTTTTTCCGCTCGCTAAGGATCGATCCGCCCCAGTCGTCGGAGCCGCGAAGCATGGGCAAACGGTCCTCAAATCAAGGAGGTAGAGAATGGCTCAGAGTTTCGCTCGTCGTCTTTCTCGTCATCACTTCAGTCCTCAGCGCAATTTTCCAAGGAGTCTTGCCCAATACGCTCCCTTTAGTTCATGCTCAAACGGTCTCGGATGTTGGCACAATCGCGCCTTCCACCAATTGGGGGCCTTTCGTTGGCACTTATGGTGACGTTCAGGTAAACATAAACCAGCCTGGAATCGCGGTTCGCGTTGAAATTCCCAGAGAGTTCCTGCAAGGTGTCATATCTACTGAAAACGACACGCATTTCATTCAGAGCGATATTCGAAACGATTACTACTATTACAATGTCGTAGACGAATCGAACCACTGGACATATGATTGGCGTGGGTCGCCGAGTGATGGGCCATGCTTCAAACCCAACTTCTCGCTGCGGGATCCAAATGCGCCTTGGTGCGTTGAGATCTGGAACTACCTCAATGACCCGAACTACAAAGCGCCGGCAGAGGATGTTGATTATTGTGCAATACCACCGCCCACCCGATACGTCTTCTCATGTTTTTCCCCTCCAAAGTTTATCAGGTTTCGCAACCTGAACTCTCCCAGTGTTGCGGGCATTTACAATTTCACTATATTTGTAGCGAACCGCACGAATAGCGTCGGATACCCTGACTTTGTTCACGCATGGAACACGACGCTCTTCGTTCCAGTAAGCATGAGCGATGACCCCGGTACTATCAACGGGATTATCTGTGACGCAGACCGCCCGTCTACGAGTAGTTGCCCTTACGGCGATAATCCCCCGATCCTTCACCACAAGGGCGTCGTCTACGCAAGAAATGTCGACACCGGGCAGATTGCAAGAGCTTACGTGAATCAGGCAACGGGAGGATTCAACTTGACGGGACTGGCGCCCGGCAATTATGAAGTGCAAGGTTCCGCCGGATTCGCCGACGGAGTCGCGTACTCGCTTTCAGATCCTGTGGAAACCTCGGTGACACACGGCAATCCTTCTTTCGTGACTCTCAACCTTAATCGTGCTCCTCAGGTGTGCGGCTCCATTTCATATGACGCTTCGCCAGGTACACCCTTAGGTCACTCTTTCAGTGATAATGCGAACCTGAAAACTGTTTTTGGTCCAGGCTCTGATCAGAGGATCAGCTTGAACATAACTGTTGAAGCAATTGATTCGCAGGGGCATGTGTATCGTTTTGTGGGCACCTCGAGCAATTCGAGCAGTGATTCCTTTAGCATTACAACCGGTTCGAACGTAACCTACGTTGGAACTGATCCCTATGGAACAGAATACGCGGGTTTGCCACCCATCTCATCTGGGCCTTACACGTTAACAGTCAACATCTGGGTTACCGGGTATGTGGAGGAATTCTCGGATCGCAGTGTTACAGTTTCAAGTGCTCCTGGTTCCAGTATCCCAACTAATTGTGGGGATCCGGGGACAAACGCGGTTCCCGGGCAAGTGTCCACGATGCTGATGGGTAGCCTGATTACAGGCATGATAAAGCTCGAACCCTGCCAAAACTGCCAAGCTGAAACGCCAAATCAAGCGATGGACAAACTGGGCCTTGGTTCCGTTACCGGGCCACTTTTCGGCGGGAACATTCTGATTGAGGCGTACGATCAGTCTGGGACATTACGGGGGGTCGCTGTCAATGGGACTACGCCAACCTTGTCTGGTGATGTGAGTTCCCTCAGCTTCTACGTGATAGGTTTCAGCGAGTACGCCAATCATACTAGGTCGGGGGTGTGGGATGAGTCGGACTATGGCCTATCGCAAGGCCAGTATTACTTGCAAATATACATCCGGGGATACGAACAAGCGTCTTCGCCAACTTTCTCGGTACCGCAGGGCGGTGTTAGTAATGGCGGGAGCATCATAGTTCCAATGGTCAGGGGTGGAGTTTTTCAGACTGGGGTCGGATCTTTTGACAACCGGTTCGGAACAAGCGGAACATGCACCATTCAATCGTCACAGCGCTGGCGTTTCCTGAATCTACCGATTCCAATCCGCGCTAGAGTCTACTACTATGATTCTAGTGGAATTCTCGT
This sequence comes from Bathyarchaeia archaeon, assembly GCA_049517415.1. GTDB lineage: Archaea > Thermoproteota > Bathyarchaeia > 40CM-2-53-6 > 40CM-2-53-6 > FEN-987. Next base: position 11,469 of record JBEKSC010000019.1, on the reverse strand, counting down.
CGGCTTTAGCGAAACGGTAATGGCTACGGGAGTCCCGGGTGGTGTCGGCCAGAACTCATTCACAGTCTTGTTTTCAGGTCAGAACTGGAGCACGCGCGAAATCTGGTTCTACGGTTACGTACCCACTCACGTTACGAATCAAACGTACTCAATCAAAGCCTTCACGTTAGGGTACGTTCAATGCCTTCCCGTGAACGTTCCAAACGACCTGGCAAGTTTTGCCCAAGCCTCCGTTGCGTTGCTGATTGCCAACGATATAGACCTAACCGGCGTCCCCTTTAACGATCCAAATACGCTCTCGAATATCGCTGAACACGATCATGCCATCGCCGAAGCCTCAGGGATAACAGGCTTGGAAGGCGCGCTTCCCGCCAACGTAAGCGCCAACGTTCCAACATTATCGCTACAAATTTCCGGGTTCGGGGCTTGGGAAAACATCAGCTGCGTCCCTCCGCCATGTAGAACAAGTTTCCTAGGTCAAGGTCACTTCTTCTACGTCTCTCCTGACGGTGCTCGCTACCTTGATTATGGCCTTAACGTCGGAAATTACACCACTCAGGTTCCGGAGTTCGGATTTAATTTTCATTTGATGCAGTCTACGCCCCCGACGGCTGTCAGCTTCACCGACCTCTCACAAGAGGAGGGAATTGTGGCCAGCCTTCTAACTATGGGCATAATCTTTGGCGGGTCGCCCTTCGTCACAGGGTACGCGACGAGCGATCCGACTGGTCCGGGGGTCCCGCTTTCATGGGTACAGGTTCAGGCAACCAGCCCGAACTTCACTCAATGGATTCCAACTCTGGATGGGGAGTATGCAGGTGTAGGGGCACTGTTTCTGCCGGAGGAATCTATAACATTACCTTCTCCGTCGCCTTCTACAAATCGCAAACGAGGACCGGCGTCCAGGTCGCATGGGGCCAATCACAACCAGTGCTACCTCCCGATCCCCCACTGTGTCCCACGGAAGGAATTACGGGAGTTTGCGATCCTCCGCTGACCCCGGCCTCAGCTCAGTCACAAGCATTTGTTTCCGTTCTTGAACCGCTTGCGTGTACTTGCATTTCTAGATCGAATCGGCCTAGGTCATATCCTTGAATCATCCTGAGCTTTTGTAGAGTCGCGATAAGGAATAAGTTAGCATTCCAACTCGCGATAAAGTGCCTGAAAAGACCATTCTGGAAATTGGAATCAGTCGTGAAACAGTCGTAACCCGGATTGTAGCTTTTGCAGATCTTCCAGGCCGCAGCAGCCGCGTTCGTATTTGTGTTGCCTTAACGATGGCTTCGCGGGCGTTTCTAAGTTCGCATATCTATGGGATTCCAGGCTAGGCTTTCTCTCGGGTAGACTTCGATGCCGTTCTGAGTGATTTTGTATGGTCGTGGCTGATGGTCGATATGAGTCTCTCGCATCTTTCCGACCTGAATTATTCGGTCCATGGTTGAACCGTTTGGCACCGTCTGCATTAGAATCACCCCATGCACCAAATACTCCTCTGCCTGAAGTGTACGGCCAGTGATTCCGACTCGACGTAGCTCAGATGAGAGGAGGCACGTAGCGCCAGTTTCGGAAAGAGCTTCTACCAGGTCCAAAACTGCCTTTCGGCTTTGGCTTTCGTCAAGATACTGGAAGATGAACAATGACACAGGGTCTACAACTATCCGCCTAGCATCGATTGCTTTCGCTTTGCTTCTAATGACTTCCAGCAAACTCATCAATGAGAAATCCTGTTTTCCTATCGTGAGTTTTCCGATTTTTACTTCGCCCGGAATCGTCCGTATGGGAGACGCGTCAACGAAGGCGAATTTTCCCTGCTTCTCGGCTGAAGTAAAGTCCCAGCCGAATTGTACCATCTCACGATTCCAGTGTTTCCTACTCTCTTCTAAGCTGACGAATAGCCCATTTTCGGCGAACTTGGTCATTCCATCGGCGAGAAATTGGGAACAAAGGATTGTCTTGCCTGCGCCTGGTTCTCCTAGGACCAACAATACTCGGCCTTGGGGAAACCCTCCTCCCGTGATCTCATCCAGACCGGGAATTCCAGTAAGTGTCCGCGCAACCGTCTGCTTCAAATCGAGTCACTTGTAACGTGCCTATGATTGGGATGTCTTTCACTACTGTGGCCATTTCCTCAGGCTTTCTATAACAACGGTGCTCGATGCCTCAGTCTTCAATTCCACACCGGCCTCAGTGATGACGAATGGGATAGACTCAACCGGATGTGGGCCGTTCCACTTACGAATCCTGAGGTGGCGTACCGGCTCACCTTCAGGAAGTCTTCGTTGACCTGTGCCATTGAGGTCCAGTTTGAGTTCGACTACAGCATCATAGTATGCTGCAATGGAGTTGACGTAGTCCTTTGAATGAGCGCTCGGAACCATGGTCTTCAAACCGACTCCAGACTCTCGGATTCGAGCGTTGAATAGCTGATCGCGTCTGCACATTTCAGCCTCGCTGGTGAATTTCGTTAGTGTGGTTAGTGAATCCAAAATGGTTACGGGCCGCAGTTCTTCGATAGACTTCATTGTTTCCCTAGATGCAAGGCCTAAGTCTGTTCCGTTCAACGGGCTAACTCTTATCCCATATGGAGTCTGACTTAATTTCGTGTCTCCGTCAATCTGCCAAGAGTACATGTCAACGAATTTGAGGGTCTTTCTTAGGTAGATGGCGTCGTCCCACCCAAAGCGGTTCATCCGGTCGAGGATCTGGCTCGGTGAAAAGTCGGTGGTCTGGTAGAGAACCGGTCGTCCTTCAGCCAGGGCCTCATGGGCCACCTGCATACAGAGGACCGATTTTCCGACTCCCACACCCCCCAGAACTAGTCCTACCGTACCAGAACGCGTATCCTGGAAAGTCAATAGGCGCCCGAGAGTCTCTAGAAGGATTGTACTCTTGATCAAGTCTCTCTTTTCTCTCGAACCGACCAGACAGTTCGGACTTGAAGAAATACCTTTACCTAATAAGGGCCCTTTTCTTGTAAAAAATAAAGTATTTAATACCAACACTTAAACAGGGGTAATTGCATGTCCAAAGCAAAGATGCTTGTCGGTCTGGCGTTGGCTGTCTTAGCGAGCTTGCCGATTAAAGACCTGTCAGCCGGCGAACCCGACGGTGGTGTGTACACGGCATAATACAGATGTTTTTGTAGCTTAGAGTTACTACGATTTTTCGTTCCTTTTCCGTATCTTTTGTGTAGAACCTAACAACAAGAATGCTAGGTAGTCAGTGCAATAATGCTTCAAGGTTACCGATTGATGTGCGGAAGAGTATTCCTTACGTAATGAGCCATTTCGGTTTTACTATCGTAAGATAATGCATACATTCTTCAAAGGACTTTTATCACTTGAATTAGTTCTCATTCCCAACGTAGCTGGCCGTTGGATGGAAAAGCAGGGACTAACCCTTACTGATTCCCAGTTTAAGGAGCTTCGAACGCTACTCCAATGCTATATCAAGGCTATGGCAATCGGAGCCATCCAAAAGATTACAGATGATGAACTGTGGAAAAACGCATGGTTGTTAAGTGCTGCAGGCTACGATCAATTTGAGATCTCAAAGATACTTCACACCTCTCAGCCGACAATCAGCAGAATACTGAGTGGAAAGTATTCTAAGAAGAAAGTGGAGCAATGAGTTCCAAAGAGAAAGAAACGGTAAGTGTTTCCTTCGATAAGTCGCAATTTAGTGAACTGATCAATGTCCTTCACAGTTTAGTGAAAGTCCTAGCTGCGGCCCAGTTGAAGTCGGAAGATACCGCTCGAAATGCTCGGTTTCTCAGGAGTTTTGGTCTTAGTCAGTCTGAAATTGGTGATATCCTTGGAAAGACTCAACAAGCAATAGCTCTAGCATTGGAAACCAAGAAGAAAGAGACTAAGAAACCAAAGACAGGCAAAAAGGACTCAAATGACTCTATCGAAGAATCTTAGAGATAAGGTCTGCAAGGTACTTGATATCAAACCACGACAGCTACGAAATCGAGTAGCTGACAAAGCGGTTCAAGCACGAATTGCAGATCGAGATGTGGCACTCCTACTTCTTGCACATGAGCAAGGGATAAACATTCAAAAGCCAAGTTACGCAGTCAAATCTGAAACAATCACAGACTTGAACAAATACCTGAGCAGTCAGAACATACCGATTATCGTAGAAGCCAAAGGTAAATCAAAAAGTTCTGGGAAACCGAAAACTCCTCCTTTCAAACGCTTCTTGAACTTTCAAGGCAAGTACCCTGAAGTATTTTACGATAGACTCGAAAATGAAATCAATACTGCCTATAACAACCCCAGCCTTCCCAATGCCGCTTTGATGCTGACAAGGAAGCTTATCGAGAACCTCGTTTACAATCTCCTTGAATACGGGTTCGGTAAGACTGGAAGGTACGACATCTATTATGACACCCGCTTGGGCGGAAGAGCTCGTGATTTCTCTGTTCTAATAGAGAATCTTGAATTGAACCGATCTGGGTATGACGTTGATCAACAAGAGAGAATTACTAAGTTCCTCTCACTGGTCAAGCCGTTCAGGCGAGATGCTAACTCTAAAGTTCACAAGGTTATGGAATATCTTGAATCGATGAAACAACTGGAGAAACTAAAGATCGCTGAAATGACGCAATTGTTACTTGATTTAATTGATAGAGTCAAGTCGAAGATTTAGGCTGCCACGGATTCAATGACAATGAGTATGGCTAACACTTTTCGTGCCAGAACCACCTGTCTAACAGCAACCACCAATATCGACCCATTGACTCAACGTCTTGCAAAAAGGGCAATAGTATACTGTGCCCTATCCAGGCTGAATTGCTATAGCCTAATCGTTCTAGATCGGCTTTGTGTATTTGTGCCCTAAGATGAACTGGGAAATATTCTTGTAAAGCGGTTCGCTGGTGCGGAGAAGCTAAGAAAGATGAGAGAGAAGGTGGAGAAGGAACTGCAACATATTCCGAGAGGGACTTTTGAGCAGAACATGCTTCGAGGCTTTTTCCAGAGTTTAAGGATGAATAGTCTTGGAAAGAATGCGCAGTATCACAGCAAAGAAGACGTGTTGAATGGTTCTATTGCGGCCCTAAAGAAGCAGTATCCAAACTTTGAGCCAGAATATGACAAGGATTCTTTCATAGAAGCAAAGCGGTGAAGATGCAATGAGACAGAAGCTTACTCTTCGTGTGGATAGCGATTTGGTTCGGCAAGCAAAAGCTCTTGGAATTAATACAAGCAGGCTAACCGAGCAAGCAATCGCTGACTCCACTGGAAAACGTACGTACATGCACGTACAAAGCGACATTGTTCAAGCAGAAATGCAAACAGCTGGAAACAAGCGAGATTTTGAAAATGCGGTAAATAATGTAACGGGTCGGCGTGTTGGCTGTAACCCACCTTCTGTTTTAGGCGACATTCATCTAATCGGGATACCCGCGCCTCCGGCGGTTTTCACGGGCGCCTATTATCCCTTTCACAGCGTGTGTAGGCATTTCACCCTTACCGCCAGCCTCCTCAACGCAAGCGCATCATAGTCCACGGCTAGCAGAGGTTTTTTTCTGCGCCTTAACCCAACCTCTCGGCTGGCACCTCACAGTGCCACGCGTCCGCCATGTGGATGGAGTTTCCTCAGGCCCACTACACACAGGACCCGGAGTCGCTCACCAACTCGCCAACCCACTAATTCTAACCTACCTCGCAATACAGAAATGTTTCGTATTCTGTTGCGGGCGCGAAAACCCATTTAAATAAGGTGCCGAGCCAATCGAATTCAACCTTGAACTTCGTTGGTTACGGTCCCTCATACGGGAGGCGAGGAAGTTTCTTCTCGTCCCCGACATTCGTTCTGATAATCCTCAACGTTCTGGTTTTCATATTAATGCTGATCAGCGGAGACCCGGGAGATTGCTCTTCGTCAATCTGTCAATTGTTGGCGCAGGAGAACGACTTGGTGTTGGCGGGTTTCTATTGGCAGCTGTTCACTTCAATGTTTGTTCACTTTGGCTTCGCTCACATAATCTTCAACATGTTCGCCCTATACTATTTCGGACGGCTCAACGAAACCACTTTCACAGCTCCGAAATTTCTAACAATCTACCTTGCGTCCGGGCTGCTGGGTAGTGTCATGACATTGGTTTTGTTGCCGCCGGCAACGCTTTCGGGAGGGGCTTCGGGCGCGATCTTCGGTCTCGTAGGCTCTTATGTGGCAGTAGCGAGGAGAGCACAACATATGGGATTCGCTTTGGTATACGCCGTGATACTCTTCGTTCAAAGCAGCCTGCTGCCCGGCGTGAACATCTACGCGCACCTGTTCGGCTTGATAGGCGGCCTCGTCCTCGGCTTAGTCTTTTCAGCTGAGGGTAGGCCACATGGCTACAATGTCAACTATACTTATCAAACTTGACAGGCGCGGCTTCACTTTAGCATAGGCATCGAAATTTTCTTCTCTCGTGCCACCTTTATGGCGGACTCGTATCCCGCGTCAGCATGTCTCACAATCCCCAGACCTGGGTCAGTTGTTAGGACACGTTCAGCGCGTTTCTCAATTTCCTTCGTCCCATCCAAGACCAGGCACATTCCCGCATGAATGCTGTACCCGATGCCGACGCCACCACCGTGGTGAACGGAAACCCACGTTGCGCCTGCAACGGCATTCAGCAGTGCATTGAGGATTGGCCAGTCGGCCACCGCATCCGATCCGTCCCTCATGTTCTCGGTTTCCCTTCGGGGAGACGCCACACTCCCGGTGTCCAAATGGTCCCGACCAACCCAAATTGGGCCAGAAAGTTTTCCGGAAGCGACCATGTCATTGACGATCTTGCCAAACCTTGCTCTTTCCCCATAGCCCAACCAGCAGACCCTAGCCGGCAACCCCTGGAACTTCACTTGGCTTCGAGCTTTATCGATCCATCTCACAAGCCCCGTGTTGTAACCGAACTCTTTCTTGAGCATTTCATCGATCGTGAAAATGTCATCCTCTACACCGACTAGCGACGTCCACCGAAAGGGGCCCTTACCTTCACAGAACATGGGGCGAATGTACTCGGGTACGAATCCGGAGAACGCAAACGCTTCCTTGAAACCGGCATCGTAGGCTTGTTGCCGTATGTTGTTGCCATACTCGAAGACGATGGCGCCCTGTCGCATCATTGCAGCCATTGCCTTCACATGCTCCTTCATACTCTCCTTAGCCCTACTAAGGTACAGGTCACGGTCAGTTTTCCGGAGTTCATCGGCCTCTTCTTTACTCAGGCCGGCGGGGTAGTACCCGTTGAGAGGGTCATGAGCCGAGGTCTGGTCGGTAACAATATCTGGGATGACTCCACGGTTCACTAATTCCGGGTGGACATCAGCTGCGTTACCTAATAATCCGACGCTCAGGCTCTTCTTAGATTCTTTGGCACCGTTCACCAGTTGGATTGCTTCATCGAGATCGTCAGTCCATTCCCCTAGGAAGCCATGCTTGAGTCGGCGGTCGATTGCGGCCTTATTGATTTCGACCACGAGGGCAATGCCATCGTTCATTGTAACCGCTAGTGGCTGCGCTCCCCCCATTTCCCCAAGCCCAGCAGTTAGGACAAAGCGTCCTTTGAGCGTTCCGTCAAAGTGTTTCTTGGCCACGGATGATAATGTTTCGTAAGTGCCCTGCAGGATTCCTTGCGTTCCTATGTACGCCCAAGATCCAGCAGTCATCTGCCCATACATTATCAGGCCCTTCTGCTCTAATTCGTAGAAGTAGTCCCACGTGGCCCACTTTGGTACGAGCATCGCATTTGATATGAGAACGCGCGGGGCCCATTCATGTGTCTCGAAAACGGCGACTGGCTTGCCGCTCTGAATCAACAGCGTTTCGTTCGGTTCTAGCCGCTGCAGAGTTTCAGTTATCTTCTCAAAGCATTCCCAGGAGCGCGCGGCTTTGCCAGTTCCTCCGTAGACAATGAGGTTGTCGGGATCCTTTGCAACTTCTGGGTCGAGAACATTGTGAATCATTCTGTATGGGCCTTCGATCTGCCAGTTCTTGCAGTGAAGCTGTGTCCCGGCGACATCTGCGACTGAAGGCTTCAATTTGAGCAAATTCTTTCACCTAAAGCTCCATGGTTACGGGATTTTAACTTTCATTATCACTCTCAAATGAGATGGCCGCCGCGAGCCACGATTTTTCCATCTATTAGAACCGTGTCGACCAAGTTTGTGCCAAGGCGGTAGCCGAGAAATCGGAAATCAGGGGCGCTTAGGATTAGCATGTCCGCTCTCTTTCCGACCTCGATACTTCCCGTCTCGTTCGCTCTCTGGATTGAATGTGCGGCGTTAATGGTCGCTGCGATGAGTGCTTCTGCGGGCGTCATCTTCAGTTTGTAGCATGCGAGCTGGATGACCAGTTGGAAATTCTCTAGCCAACAACTTGGGCTGAGGTCGCTGCCGAGGGCTATCGGAATTCCTTTGGAAATTATTCGCCTCGCGTCAGCGTAATCATTCACCATGAGCGTCAAGGGGGCAGCCGGCAGTAATGTCGCGATTACGCCCCTTGCTCTCATCTGCTCCAGTCCGGCCGACGAAACGTGTAGCAGGTGGTCCGCTGAGACTGCTCCAACTTCGGCTGCGAGTTCAGCGCCGCCGAGCGGGTAGAATTCGTCCGCATGAATTCTTGGTGCGAGCCCATGGCTTTTTCCTGCCAAGAGGATTCTGCGTGAATCCTCTATCTCGAAAACGTCTTTTTCGCAGAAGACGTCGCAGAAGGCGGCGAGCTTGCGTTTCGCGATTTCAGGTATCCACCTTTCGCAGATGAGGGTGGTGTATTCTCCAGTTTTCCCTTGGTACTCTGGTGGAATTGCGTGCGCGCCGAGAAAGGTGGGAACGAGGTTCGTTGGTCCTTCCCGGTCTAATTGCATAATGACTTCAAGTGATTTAATTTCGTCATCTAGGGTTAGGCCGTAGCCGCTTTTTGCTTCGATCGTTGTCGTTCCATGAAGCATTAGGTTGTTGCAGCGTTCCCTGCAAATATGAAGTAGGTCTTCTTTGGTTGCTCTGCGTGTATCGCGAACGGTGCTGAGAATTCCTCCTCCTTCCTCCAGGATTTTCATGTACCCTGAACCCTTGATTTTCAACTCGAGCTCACGCTCACGCGATCCCGCGAAAACCAAGTGTGTGTGGGCGTCGACGAACCCTGGCATGACAACTCTGCCGGTTGCGTCGATTCTTTCAACGGCGCTGTAATCGCCGAGGACTTCGTTCGATTTCCCAGCCGCCATGATTCTACCGTTCGAGACGGCTACGGCGCCGTCTTCAATCATTCCTAGGTCTTCCATTTCAGTTCCTATGGCGGGGCGCGCTCGGTGCCCCTTCGCTGTGATCAGCTGCTTTGCGTGTTCGATGATAAGGTCGGCTTCTTTCTTCCCCAAAGAGCCACCACATTTTTCTTAGGAGTTGGAGTCGGTCGGCTTGTTCTATGCGTTTCGATTCAACGATTTGGAACGTATTCTCATTTCTTTAACATCGGCATGCTTATATTAACGCCGAAGGCCTAACTAGAATTTGTCAACTCGTCCTTTCGATGAGTCGACTTCCCGCGATTAACCCGGCGGCGGCGTCAACTTGACTTAGCAGGGCTAGAGCCCTTGGATGAAATGTTGACCTCCAATTGCGGGAACAGTGATGAAGGCCTAAACAAACTTGGGTTCCTCACGGCTCCCATGAAAGTTTGGGTCCAAGATTGGCTTGCAGTCATTCTGCTAAATTCCAGTCCGTTCAATTTCTTTAAACGGCTGTTTTTCCAAAAAATCGTCCTAGCTAATCGGTCAGCTTGCCAACTCCGCTTGATCCTGGCGGACCCAACTGCTATCGGGGTGGGACTAAGCCATGCGAGTTGTGCGTCTCCTAGCCACGGTGGAGGCGCAGCGCACGGCTCAGTAACACGTGGCTAACTTGCCCTCAAGACGGGAACAACCTCGGGAAACTGAGGCTAATATCCGATAGGTGGGGAGGCCTGGAATGGCCCCTCACCCAAAAGGAACTAGTGGCATGCTTGCTAGTTTCGCTTGAGGATAGGGCCGCGTCCGATCAGGTCGCTGGTGAGGTAACGGCTCACCAGGCCTATAACCGGTACGGGCCGTGAGAGCGGTAGCCCGGAGATGGGCACTGAGACAAGGGCCCAGGCCCTACGGGGCGCAGCAGGCGCGAAAACTTCGCAATGCGCGAAAGCGTGACGAGGTCACTCCGAGTGCCGTCCGCTGAGGATGGCTTTTGCCCGGTTTAACTAGCCAGGTGAATAAGGGGAGGGCAAGTCTGGTGTCAGCCGCCGCGGTAATACCAGCTCCCCGAGTGGTTGGGACGATTATTGGGTCTGAAGCGTCCGTAGCCGGCCGGAAAAGTCCCCCGTTAAATCCAGCGATCCAATCGTTGGGCTGCGGGGAATACTCTTCGGCTTGGGGGCGAGGGAGGTCGGCGGTAGTCCCGGGGTAGGGGCGAAATCCTATAATCCCGGGAGGACCACCAGTGGCGAAGGCGGCCGACTAAAGCGCGCCCGACGGTGAGGGACGAAAGCTGGGGGAGCGAACGGGATTAGATACCCCGGTAGTCCCAGCTGTAAACGATGCAGGCTAGGTGTTGGGACGGCTACGAGCTGTCCCAGTGCCGCAGGGAAGCCATTAAGCCTGCCACCTGGGAAGTACGGCCGCAAGGCTGAATTCTCACGAAAAATTTATCGCGGAAAATTACGCGACGTGAGACAGTTCACTTAAAGGAATTGGCGGGGGAGCACCACAAGGGGTGAAGCTTGCGGTTTAATTGGAGTCAACTCCGGGAACCTTACCAAGGGCGACAGCTGGATGAAGGTCAGATTAAAGGTCTTACCGGACTAGCTGAGAGGAGGTGCATGGCCGTCGCCAGTTCGTGCCGTGAGGTGTTCTCTTAAGTGAGACAACGAACGAGACCCGCACTTCTAGTTGCCACCGGATTCCTTCGGGATTCCGGGCACACTAGAGGGACTGCCCTCGCTAAGAGGGAGGAAGGAGCGGGCCACGGCAGGTCAGTATGCCCCAAATCCCTTGGGCCACACGCGAGCTGCAATGGATGGGACAATGGGTTCCGACCCCGAGAGGGGAAGGCAATCTTCAAACCCATCCTCAGTTGGGATCGAGGGCTGCAACCCGCCCTCGTGAACATGGAATCCCTAGTAAGCGCGTGTCATCATCGCGCGCTGAATACGTCCCTGCTCCTTGCACACACCGCCCGTCGCTCCATCCGAGTCTGGCTCTGGTGAGGCGTGGTCTCATTGGTCATGTCGAGCCTAGGTTAGACAAGGAGGGAGAAGTCGTAACAAGGTGGCCGTAGGGGAACCTGCGGCCGGATCACCTCCTTAGTAAACTTCGAACGGGCTGGAATGCAAATGAGTTATGACTGTAAGCCTAACCGTCCGATAATGCGGCTGCTGAGCCTTCGCTCAGTGGCTAAGGGTGTAGTGGTCATCCGCTAGAATGATCATGATGAACACCGTGCA
>JBEKSC010000018.1:0-58192 GCA_049517415.1 Bathyarchaeia archaeon | reverse complement strand
TTTCCAAAGCCGCCACATCCATTGGGATGTTCAGTAGTTTGGACGCGAGCTGCAAAGCCGTTTTCGCAGCGTTTGCGTCCAGGGTTAGGTAACCGGGAGTTTCGGCCAGAAGGCAGATTGCAGGCATTTTTCTTGGTTTTGCCAAACCAAAAATTAGGCCGTTTGTTCCTGTTATCGCGCCTCCTGCAAGCTTTACCGCACCGAGGCCCTCCAATTCCTTCACTTGCTCAACATCGGTACCGCCAACGTACACCTTTGGCTGTTCAGTGAACCTCTCTGTAGCCATCCCGCCCATCGTGATGACCCTTTTCACACCAAACTTCTCCGCCATATCCAGAACAACTTCAGCCAGCTCATATTGCCCTTCAGGCGAATACGGTTGCTCATTTGCCGAGAAGAGTAACAGGTCGATTCCGCCAGCGCTGTTCTTCCAAACATGAAACTCCCCCTTCATCAGTTGCACTACCCCCTCATCGGTAAGCCAAACCTTCGGCGAAAACATGGGAGAAAAAACCTCGGCGAAAAGCTCTGCTTTCAACTCCTTCTGGAGATGACTGACGGCAAGCCAAGCCACTGACCCGATCCCTGGAAGCCCGCAAACCATTACGGGGTTGTTTAGTTGTGGTTGTTGATGGTACTTAACTTCTGTTTGCATTACGTTTCGCCGGCACTAATTTTCTTAGACGGAAGAAGTATGGAAAGGCTCGTATTTAGTGTGTTTATGAAACGCCATCGGGGTCGCGATCCTTTGCCCTAAATACATGCGGCCTCTGAGATGCGGCGTTAGGTGGGCAGCTTCTGTTGCCCAAATGGTGTAAACCCCCACGTGAATGGCTTCGTCTTGGTCAGCTTGTCTACTAACCGTTCTTTTTTCAACGCCTTCAGATGGTACATGACGCATTCGTATGATAGAGAAGCTTCCTTCGCTATGGCGCTCGCGCTTTTCCGCTCCCTCTCAAGAACGACCAAGATTTTCGAACGGGAAATTAGTCCGGCCTTGACGTTCCTTTTCGATGTTAGGAAGGCTTTGGGATGGAACGCAGGGGCCTTTGGCATGCTATCATCTCACACAAACTGCGCGAGTGTGGGTTGTTTCTTCTTTTCCTCCGGTTCGTTGAAGAGTGAATTAATTTCCTCATGGAGGAGGAGTAGGCGCTGTTCATGGTATTTGCCTAGATTGTATCGCTTGACCAGATCTTGCGCTACGGTCAAGTATTTTTCCACGCTGCCCCTGTAGACGGTTAGGGATAGTTTGCCGCCGCAACGAGGGCAAGCGCCCTTTAACGGTATCCTTCGAAACTTCGCATTACATTTGGTGCAGCGGAACCGCTGACTCGCGAATGCCTTCAGATTTCCGGTTAAGTCTCGCATGAAATGTGTCGAGAGAACGCGTTTCGCAACTTCCCCCGCTGCCACCGCCTTAACTGACTCAGCGAGCTTGAGTTGCAGGGTTACCTTGTCGACCATCGATCCAAGCTTCTTGTACACGCTTTCCAAGTTTCCGCTGTTAAAGTCATGCGTGTCATGCGTGAACCCAAGCGATCCCAAGACGGCGTCGGAGCCAAGTTTCTTCTGCACCGTCTCAATCAACTCCGTCAACGCCTTCGGATCCGCACGAGTCTGCGTCTCGTCAAAAAACTTCAACGGTAGGCGCTGGACGGTTTCAAGGTTGAAGGCCTGGCGTGCGATCTCGCTGGGCTTGATGGCCGCCGACAACAAGAGCGGCGCATCCATAATACCCCCAATCCTTGAAGGCAGAAACTGCCTGGAGAAATTCAACAAGATATCCAAAGCCAAGCTAACTGAGTCCTCATCACCGTCACAATCCCTGCGCTTGGTAGCGTGCCAGAAGGGGTGCGCGAAGCAGACGCTGGCGCGAGTGTAACCGATTATGCGGCCTATGACTCCAACTGAGGTGTGGGGTGATAGGCCAACGACTAATTGGCCGACTATGTCCTGCCTTGTTCTTGCTTGGTAGAATGCGGGTAGGCCGTAGAAGGTTTGTAGTAGTTCGTCGAGGAACTTTGCAACTCTAACGAAATAGTCGCCGCATTGTTCGGTCACTATGATATCGTGCACTTTGAGAGCGCAGCACTGCTCGGCCGACTTGAGGGGTTCGCCGTTCATGTCCAAGTTGTACCCTAGCGCTTGAAGTTTCTCAACCTCAACGCCTATCTCGGCCGGTTTGAAGTGTGTGAGGGGCGCATTGGTTGCGTCAAAGCGAACCGTCCCATCTTTGAAGACCGATACGTCATGTTTCGCCCGTAGGAGACCTTTCTCGAGGGGTTCTGGGGCTTTAGCATCGTTAGTCAAGCCCCGCACTCCCTTAACAGCTTCAGGAATCACTGTCAAGGAGAGCTTTCTTTCTGCTGAATTCAACAAGTCTCTTAGCGGCACACTTCTCTCGGTGTACGCACGCGAAGTGCTCCGACAGTTGGGGCAGATCTGGTTGGCGCCCTCAGCGCCACATTTCGGGCAGACAAAGACTTTCGCGGTCTTCTCGCCGCATCTTTCACAGAAATTGAGGTGAGTTATGTTGCCGCATCTGCCGCATTTACGATACGCTATTTCGACCGAAATAACAGAATGCTCCGTCGCCGCCTCAACGATGCTTCTCCTTGGACCTCCAGCCAACCCCACTGGGAAGAGGCAGTGTACCATTGGCCGCATTTCCCGCCGTTTTGCCTTTTCCGGCCGGCCCATCCTAGCGCCAACGTAAACCGGGGCCTTCTTCATCACTTGTATGGCCGATGCTTGGGCGATTTTTTGGAAGACATCTCCACCGTCAAGTGGTTTCGCGGACGAAGACAGGCCGAGGCATTCGTACAGTATGGGCGCCTCCTCTTCGATTACAATGGACTCGCCGTTGACTTTGTGGGGGATACAGAGGTTCTCAAGAATAGCCTTGATTAGGGGTTCTTTCCTAGTCACGATTCGTGCAGGGGAGGCGTCTGTTTGGCCCTTGTCCATCAGCCTAGAGCGTAACTTGTCGAAGTCTTGGGGGGCAATATTCTCCCAGAAGTACGTGTACCTCGGGTGTAACGGTATTTTTGAGTGTCTCGCGATGCCCAGCGCGTTCTCGGCGGTTGGGATGGTTCCACCTGAGTCTGCAACCCAACCTACTAATTCGGTTCCATTCACACCGACATGTTTCGCGAAGCCCTCAAGGCCGCCGTAGTTCGCAGCTTCAATCCTAACGAGTTCACGCCACCATTCTTCAACAAAACCCGATGGTAGCAGGGGGCGGTTGTTCTCAAGGAATTCTCCGAATCCCACAAGAATGTCACCGAGGAAAAGGATTTGGCTGATCGAATCAAGCAGTCTTTCGGCTTGCTTAGGGTCGGAGAGCCTTACAACGGATCCGTCGTTCAGTTTCACGATTGGGGGTTCGATGGAGTCGACCGTCGCAGCTATTCCCGCTTTTCCTGGCTTCTCAAGCCTCAGCTGCGTTCCAACTGCTATGAACTTTCCAAGGACCAGCATAGTTGATGGATGTAGCCCGATGGCCGCAAGCCCTGTGTTTCGGGCCCGCCCATACCTGAGCCTAAAGCCTCCTGTAAACTGTGGAAAGGAGAATATCGGCCGGCCTGCGAGGACATCCTCCATAAACATGAACTCACGCGCCTCCTCCGCCTCAGCGACTGGGGGCTTGATCTCCCTCAGCCAACTCCACCCTTCGATACCGAGACTGTCTACAATCTTCAGTACCTTGTGGCTTCTCCCAATCAAACCATCGTGAACGACCCTGAGCGCCCCACCCCTGACCCTGTTTGTGTCTACTCTCGGAACATTTCGGTACGCGCTCACCTCGACAGGGTCTGTTTCAACTCCGTTAACTTCCACCGGCAGCCGCATGATGGCGTTGAACAACTCCTCATCCGAGACTTTGAATTGAAAACGGGCGACTTCTCTCTCATAGATGCGGAGTTCTTCCACGAATCGTTTCGCTTCAAGTTCCGTAGCCTTGTACTTACCCAAGCCGAGCTGATGGCGAACGTAATCGGCGATCACGAGAATAAGAGCCATATCGGTGCCGCCGGCGGACCTTATGGGGCCGGCAAAGTAGACTGCAAGATACCTGCTCCCATCTTGGTTTGCTCTAATGCGGACGCTAGAGATCCCCTCTATCGGCGCCGCGGTCACTCCCTCATCTAGTATGGCTGAAGCGGTCCGCACAGCTTGCTCCGCTGCCCCTTCATCTATGCCTCCGTACTTACCGAGGGCAATTTCCTCAGCAATTTTGAGCGCGACGAGCTCGCGCTGCATGACATGCGAGAGTTCACGAATTCGGGACGATACTCCAACTGGGCCAACTGCTTTCTCGACACGCTCTGCGACATCATGGGTCAGTACGGATTCGGGTTCTTGTGAAGGGTCGAGCCCTTTTGCCCTCGCCTGCCTAGCAAGATCGTAAATTTCATCCAACTCTTCTTTGAGACGTTGGAAATACGCATCGTGCTCGCTGAGAATAGTTGCTGCCATTAGGCTAGCCTAGCTTACAGAAGGGCTAACCGTAATTTAACACTGAGAGGGCCGATGATCTGACTGATTATACGAGTACGTTGGACGTTACGACGTTTGCTGAGGGGGTTCGGGTGGTTTCTCTTTTGAGTAATAGGAGTCCGTGAACATGCAATATATGTCGACAATCTGGCTGGACGGTGTGGCCTCGAATTCACGTTTGAGTCCACATGCGCCGCATTGAACGATGGCAGGGCCGGGCCCCTGGGGCAGTTTGACGCGTATTGATTCCTCGCCACATGAGGGGCAAGTGAAAACGGATGGAAGTTTCTTCTTGACTACCTTGATGACCCTTCTTCTGCGCCTACCCAACTAGAATCCCCTTCTTTGCGAGGAGGCGACATGAATCCCGCCGTATTTCAAGATTGCAGATTCCATGACGCTCAACATCACCATTGCAGAATGGAGCATCGCGAAATGGGACAATTTCTCCGTGATAGCTTCGCCGCGGAGAGGGTGGATCCACCCATCAAGGGGTGGTGCCAAACAGTGCCAAGAAAGGTGGGTCCACGTTGTCGAAAAAGCCTTAAGCGAATACAAAATCGTATCCATGAGGCCGTTCATACGTCCGACCATCCCGATACGGTGTCAGAGGCTCGTGCCTCAATTCGTGATACGCTCGGCGATCCCGTTACAAAGCTGCTTCTCCGAACTAGCCAACTGACTCTCCCTCAGTTAGAAACAATTCTCGCCGACTCTCTCTCTAGCGAAAAAGGGGCATTGAAGGCCCATAGGCGGCTGTTCAGGCCATCCGGGAAACGTGTCAGCCGTGGCGCCTATAATCGGACCTTAATTCAAGCCCAAAACAATGTAATCCGCTCAATTTACACCATTCTTCTGCTCGGGTACGTAGGGCTCTTCGATACGCCCTCTCTTCAACCCTTCACGGAACTCTCCGACACAATTCAAGACTATATCCAACAAGCTAGACAAATTGGTCAAACAGACCACGAGGCCATCGAACAACTGAACCAAAGGCTTCGCGACAGCATTTCCGCCCTAGCCAAACGTCAGAGCTTCAAGGATACTCTTGAAGTCTAAGAATTCAATGTGTCAATGTGACATCACGTGATATCCATCGAACTTCTGATATCCACCCAACATCACGATAATGAAGTCAAACATTGTGAAAGGCTAAAAATGAGTCTTTCTCAGCTCTATCCAGCTATAGCGGCCTTATTTTCCTGAGGCTGTGACATGAGTGCATCATACTTTCATCACCGCGTTATCATTGTGACGTCAAACAACCATTGTGACATCACACGTGTAAATGAGACTGAAATACCTAATCGGCAACTACACATCAACCTTGGATCCCTTCATAATCGCCGTGGACGCAGTTTCCGCCGTCGTCCTTGTAATCCTCCTCCTAATAGCAACCAAGGCCGTCCACGCCTTCAAACAAAGTAAGCAGGCGCTCATGGAATCAGCCTCAATCATCAGCGTAATCGTGGACGCCCTTACGTCCCGCATTGCGCAATCCGAGTTCGTGCTCAGCCAAGCGCAGACTGAGATGGACGGCTTGAAAACGCGCATTGGTGGGGTGGAATGGGAGGAGGCGGAACTTCGCTCGTCCAACCTTCAGGTGTTCAAGCGCCTCGAAGAAGTCCTAAGCAATGATAAACGCCTCGTAGTCGACCTTGAGAACTTGAAAGCTAGGTTCGCCTCCCTACCACCCGTAGGAACAGTGGCCCATCCCCCCGCTAAACGCATGAACCTAGCTGGCGTCGTCAGTGAAGGAGACATCCTGTCCCCACTGACACCTACGGAGCGTGAGACACTCATGATTTTGAACGTTGAAGGCTCGAAGGCGGCGCCCGAACTAGGGCAACGACTAAGGAAGTCGAGGGAGCACACCTCGCGGTTGATGAAGAAATTGTATTTGGAAGGGTATGTGGACCGAGAATCAAACCGAGCCCCGTTTAGGTATAAGTTGAGCGAGACGGCCCGTTCTGCCTTGCAGCCCGCGGGGACGGAGGTCACGGAGAAAGAGTCGGCGAAGGCTTAAGCTTATAGAACCAGTGGGAAGCCGAACCAGTCCTCTCCAACGTTCCCCGATCAACCAAACGAGACAGGTAGGTTGATACCGCGCCGAGCGTAAAATCATCCCCCCAAGCTTCCCTGTAAGCTTGCAAAATCTCACGTGAATCAAAGCTACGATCCACTAACCGTGTGTTGATCACGTCCAACAATCTACCCATCTTACTATCCTGGGTACCAGGGAGTAATGGGGCTCTCTCATTTGAGCCGGCAACGATCTCAGCATATTCGAGCAAGTGGTTGACTTTGTCGGCTGTAACTTCACCTTCAATTGCAATGCTATGTTTCATGCCGTGGCGATCGAAGAATTCTAGTTTGATACGCTTCTTCATAGGAGCCACACGGTTAATCATTCACATGTAATAAGTTGAACTTAATTGTGGACCATCTAATCCATAGAGTTCTAGTAGCAATTTTGTGCTTACAGTGGAAATAGAGGGGTTATTGTTACATTCCACAGAGGACAACACGTTAAAAGTGCTAATCGTATTCAGAAACGTCCCCCCTAACCCCTTCATTTCGACTGGACAAGCCTTGAAGTATGCATTAATCCTCCAACCACTAGAATATGGAAATTAGAGCAGATTATACAATTGGATAAACGCGTTACGCTATAGTCCCGAAAAGCATTAACACCAATGACTTCTTTCTAACAACAACAAAAACACCCCCAACCATAACTACACTTCGAGTGGAAGTGCAGGGGTGAGGGGGTTGTTTTCTAATTATTTTTTAGATTTTACAACAATTTTTGCGACTGTATGGTTCGTTTACGGTTGATGTTTCCAGTTGCTCTTGTTGGTTTTCTTGTACAAGAATGGTTAGCTAGTTTTCAACATGTAATGGCACATTTGCCATTGGAAGTTTCAATATGCCAACCGTAGATGTTATGGAGACTCTGTTTGATAAATATCTCTCGACTGCGAACATTTTCGAAGACCGTGATGTGTTACGCCACGATTACATGCCCAGTCACCTACCTCACAGGGACGAACATATTCAGCGCTTGGCCGGTATGCTAGCTCCGGCACTTCAGCAGTCGAAGATCTCGAACGTGTTCGTTTATGGTAAGACAGGCACCGGCAAGACAATTGTCACGAAGTTTGTGCTTGACAAACTTGAGAAGAAAGCGACAGAGATTGGAGCGCCGGTTAGGATTGCTTACATAAACTGCCGTTTGGCTGGAACGAATTACCGGGTGCTTGCTGAGATATGTAGGGCTGTTGGCGTGGAGGTGCCCTTCACGGGGATTGCGGTCGGTGAGTTGCTCGACCGGTTCTGTAGTGGGATAAATGCGGACCGCACTGCGTTGCTGGTCACTTTGGACGAGATTGATGCCCTCATAAAGCATAGCGCGGACGATTCGCTACTCTACGAGTTGACGAGAATCAATGAGAGCTTGAACTCCTCTTGGATTAGCATCGTGGGAATTTCGAACGATCTTCATTTCAAGGAATTTCTGGATCCGCGGGTGCTTAGTTCTCTAAGTGAAGAGGAGGTGGTCTTTCGGCCATACCTGGCGAATGAGCTATTCGATATTTTGATGGACCGCGCTAAACTGGCTTTCATTAACGACCGCCTTGATGAGAACGCCCTGAGGCTTTGCTCAGCTCTCGCGGCTGGGGAGCATGGTGATGCTCGGCGTGCTTTGGACCTGCTTAGAGTGGCTGGAGAATTGGCGGAACGTGAAGGCGCCACACACATCGTGGAACAACATGTTCGTACGGCGCAACAAAAAATTGAACACGACCGCGTGTCAGAGGTATTGAAGTCCCTTCCAGCGCATTCCAAGATACTCTTAGTAAGCGCCTTCCTGCTCAGCAACAACCTTCCCGCGGGCGCAATTACGGGGGACGTATACGAGGTCTACCATGAACTCTGTTCACACAGCGACCTGGAACCCCTAACGCAGCGTAGAGTAAGCGGGCTGATCAACGAATTGGACGTGCTGGGGATACTGAATGCACGCGTGGTGAGTTTCGGCCGGTATGGCCGCACCAAGAAGATAAGACTAGGCATCTCACCGCGAGTGATCACAGACACCTACGCCGAGGACAATCTTGCAGGCCGACTCTTCGGATATGTCCCGAAGTCCCTCCAGAAACACCAACCCTAACTTGAGAATTGTTGGAGTGGACGACGGCGCAATTCCAGCAATTAGGACAGCGAAGCAAAGCGCTCTCCTAGTCGCAATACTCTTCCAGGGCTCAATGATTTCCGATGTCACACTCGGACGCATAGGGGTTGATGGGAGGGACGCCAACCGCGTTCTAAACTCTCTTCTCAAGAACTTGCGGTTTGACGTTGTGATGCTTTCCGGCATTTCCTTCGGAGGGTTCAACCTCGTCGACATCCAGCAACTCGCCCGATCCACGCGGAAGCCAGTTATTGCTATCACTAGACAGAAGCCGGACAACCCAGCCGTCCTGCGGGCTTTGCGAAAACATTTCAGCGATTGGGAAGAACGCTGGCACATAGTTCGAAATGCTGGACGCCTCTACGCTTTCAAACCGCTTCCGCAAGAACCCAAACTATACTTCGAAGTGAATGGTGCCGGCCCCTCATTCGCCAAGAAAACAATCGCATCTGCAGCGATAATTTCCAGATTACCCGAACCCGTCCGAGTCGCCGGCATCCTGGCTCGCGGCCTCAGTGCTTTGACCACGCAAACAGACGGAAACTAATCCAAATTCTCACGCGCCAACCATCAGACTCACACATGAAGCCTTAACCGCCAGACAACACCTGAATTAGTGGATTTAGGAAAAGAGCGAAGGTTAGAATCGTGAACGCGGAAGTTGACCGCCCTAGAGTTATTCCTCTATGGTGAAGCTTCCATGAAGTTCATCAATCGTACCTGTAGCGTGTGTAGGTTGACCGCCGTGAGGATGCCAGGTGTCGGAACCAAGCCGACTCGACGTTGGTAGTCAGTTTGGGCTTGCCAGGCTCCTGAGTTGATGATTTGCGTGCCTCGGTAGTTTTCGTATTTGACTACGTGTATGTGACCTGATTGGAAAATGTCAGGTATATTTTCAATGGTTAGGTGGTCGACTTTCTCGGGGGCTATGGCCGTCCTGTTCCCGTACTCCGAGGCTAAGTGCCGGCATTGCAGTTGAAGTTTCATCGCCTTCTCGGGTTGCGTGAAGTCAATGTTGGGAACGCTCGTGATGATGTCGTCGAGGCTGCGGCCGTGGTGAAGTAGAAGCTTGACTCCATGCATTGAAACCTCGGCAGGGTTGCCTAGAGAAATTAGATTGCGTGACTCATAGAGAGGTTCCCCGAAGTCTTTGGGTATGGGAGGTTGCGGCAGCGCCTGTCTCACTGGGTCGTGGTTTCCTGGAAGGACAACCGTCTCAATGTGTTCAGGTATCCTGCTCACGTATTTTGCGGCTTCATGATACTGTTCATAGAGGTCTACGATTGCCAATTCCTGTTCCTGGCGTGGGTATATTCCGATTCCGTCGACGATGTCCCCGCAGATGACTAGGTACTTGGTTCGTTCAGCAATTGCTCGTTGGTCGGGGCCGCCGATCTTCAGGTTCAACCAATCGAAAACCCTAGCGAGCTCAGCCCCGAGGAACTTCTTGCTGCCGGCATGCAGGTCTGAGAGCAGCACTGCCCAAACCTCCTCGTCGGCGAGGTGTGGCTTGTGGTCAGGGATGTCGGGAAGTAAGATCTCCTTTGCAACGATTAAGTCACCTTTCGCCCGTAACCCGGAAACGCAGATCACTTGATCGAGGGGGGTCTTCTGCGCCACTTCGTAAGCTCCTCGGGCGTCGGCCGAGACGAGTACTGTGGCTGAATCCTCTAGGTCGTCGATTTGTAAGAAGAGTTTCTCTTGTCGTTCGCGTTTCTCCATAACCATGGCTAGAAATTTCACTTTATGATTTTGTTCGGCGGCTAGGGCATCGGCGACGGTTGTTGCGTCCCTTGCATCGTATCGATCACGAAAGGCAGATGACAACTTGTGGAATCTATCTCGGAAGTAGTGTGAGAAATCATCGATGCTGCCGCCTGTTCCGATCTCTTTGGAAGGGTCCCTTACGATTTCTAGCCTCGAGGACATTTGCTTTGCCGGAATGGTCGTTGAGACTGGGATGGGCATTTGAAGCGCCTGCGGTGGCTCAGTGAGTTCCAGCAATTCTTCCTTGGTAAGAATTCGTCCCGCTTCAGGAGTTTCACCTATCGTTATCAGGAGGTTCTTAGCGAACCTTGTCGCGTCAAGTTCGTTCATCGACCTAAGATAATCATACGCTGAACGGTCGAGTTGGTATCCTGCCAACGCAAGTTCCTGAACCAGGCGCCGCAGTTGCTCCAACATCTCGAACCTCGGTTTTCTTTGGTGAAACTTGACCGACTGAACTGAAGAACTTACCGATAGCCCCATTTGGCCAACTGGAACTTAATGGCAAATGCATTACTCACCGCTAGGATGAGTCTTCTCACTATGAGTGAGAATTCTTTCAAGGCCTGGGATCCCGCGAGTCTTCATTTGCCTTGTATTGTCTCTCGCCTCACGGCTGTCTAGCTTCATCTTAATCTTGCGTTTCTTCACTAAAATAATTCAGTGACCCCCCATCAACCACGGTCTTACCAATATGGCGATGGTTGGAGGAAAAATAAAAAAAGGCCGAACGTTCCACATTTCTACAAGGGAGAACTAGTGTCAAGAAGTATCGAACGAGGGAAGAAAAGGCGCCTAAGCCGCAGCATAAAGATTAGCTCCGACATGTATGAGCGATTGGTAAGCCTTCAGGGATTTCTCCAGTTGAAAGAGAGGCGTAAGCGCAGCATGGATGAACTAATCGAGTTCGTCCTGTCTTTCGTTCCCGACCTGGAAATTGATGTGGACGAAAACTACTACATCGTTCAACCGAAGAAAGCCCGCGCTTAGCTTGCAAACAAGCCAGTTCTAGGCACCCTTCATGTCTGAGGGTCAAATGGCCCTTTTTCAACCGTAGGGTTCCCAGAGCTTGACGATTGAGCACCTGAGAACATGCAATTGAGCTTCTTGTTAAGGAAGAATACGGGTGTCTGGACGATTGGTGACGGCCTATTCGATAGGTTAGCCGAGCCTGTGACCGAGGGGTATTTACTGGGCT
Organism: Bathyarchaeia archaeon; assembly: GCA_049517415.1. GTDB lineage: Archaea > Thermoproteota > Bathyarchaeia > 40CM-2-53-6 > 40CM-2-53-6 > FEN-987. The sequence continues at coordinate 46,529 of JBEKSC010000018.1, read as the reverse complement.
CTAGCTGAATTCTGGGCGGCTCAGGGCGGTAAGTGGTTAAGGTGGGAGTTAGACAAAACCGGTGCACCAGTAAGAGAGGTTAAGATTAGCAGATGCCGCTCAGAGTGTACAATTCGCTTTCCCGCCGAAAGGAGCCATTCGCAGCTTCCATGGACAGGGAAGTGAAATTCTTCGTCTGTGGGCCAACCGTCTATGATTACCTTCACTTAGGCCACGCTAGAACGTATTTGGCCTTTGACACAATCGCCCGTTACCTGAAGTATTCGGGATATCGGATGCGTTATTTGATGAATGTCACGGACGTGGCGGAGCGGGTTGTGCAGCGAGCGGAGGAACTCAAAAGGGATCCGCTCGACCTTGCCCGCCATTATGAAACAGCCTTTCTAGAGGACATGCAAGCCCTCGGGATAACTAGCGTGGACCAGTACGAGAGAGCCTCCGACTACATTCCACAAATGATTGCCCAAGTGGCGGGGTTGGTCAAGAATGGTGTGGCGTACGAGACTGAGACCGGCGTATACTTCCAAGTGAACAAGTTTCCAAGTTTCGGGGAACTCTCCGGGCAGAGTCATGAAGAGCTCGGTTTGAGGCGCCTTGAATTGTGCTCATCGAAGCGCAGCCCCGAAGACTTCTCGTTATGGAGGAAATATGAGAAGGGCCTAGGTTGGGACTCGCCGTGGGGTTACGGGCGGCCGGGATGGCATATTGAGGATACTGCGGTTTCGATGGCCCATTTCGGGGATACTTACGACATGCACGGCGGCGCCTCAGAACTCATCTTCCCCCACCACGAAGCAGAGATAGCGCAAGCCGAAGCCCTGACCGGCAAGGTCCCCTTCGTGCGGTACTGGCTTCATACGGGTTTGTTGAGTGTGGAAGGGCGCAAGATGAGCAAATCATTAGGCAACGTGGTTCGTATACGCGACGCCATCAAAGAATACGGTGTCCCCACGCTGAGGTTTTACTTTGCCTCATTCCACTACAGGCAACCAATGGTCCTCTCCGTAACCGGACTCAGGAAAGCCACGGCCGAACTGACTGCGATAACCAAGAACCTTCAAGCTTTCACGACAGTCCCGCCAACCACCAACTCGAAGCAGGAGAGAAAACTCCAGGTCCTACTCGAAAGGTCTGAATCGGCGTTCAGACGCAGCATGGATGACGACTTCGACACGCCCAAGGCCCTCAGCGTCCTGAAGGCGCTCGCAAGGAACTTGTCAAGTTTGCGAGTGAACCAAGAATCGAAACAGAGGGCGGAAACTATCTTTCTGAGAATGGCAAACGTATTCGGCATACTACCGCAGTATTCACCCGCAAAATGAAGTGGAAGGCTATGTCGAAGAAAGTCAAGGTTCATTGTGTAGGTTGTGGGGCTATTATTCGCGGGAAGTCCACGCCGTTGAGGCTTAAGATTACCCATGGCCAGCAGAAGCTGTTGGATTCAGCTAGGGCATTGGGCTTCACGTCGTCAAGCTGGCGCATTGGCGATGTCATGGAAGCTCCAATGCATGAGAAATGCTTCACCTTTGCCACTCGCGTGTGGAAGCTCGCCTTCATCACTCGGGCTCTTAGCCCGCGCCGGCACCCTGGGGAACCACCTCATCCGTCCCTCTAAATTACTCAATAGCGTCGTCGTGGCTCCGAACCTTAGTGGACAACCTCCCAGCCTTACGGTTCTATCAACGGAGGGGCTTCACGTTAGCCGCATTATACAGCAACGCGCTTGAACGATCACGCCAGCTCAAGCCAGAAATTTCCCTATTAGGCTTAGATGGCATTCCACTTGGAGATGAGTTAGAGCTGGAAATGCTTCTCTGACTTACCTAGAGTTTTTGTGCCCGTTGCTTTAACTTCGCGTCCTTAACGTGACCTGATCAAGAGGGATACGCAAAAGTTGAGGAGGTTCGTCACATTGATGGCCTTCAATGGCAAGAGTCCGATCGCCCGGTCAGTATCGGCGAAGATATTTGGTGGGGGCATTCTAGTATTGTCGATCGTAAGATGATAGTTGCAGAGGTTAGTGTTTCAGTTCTCGGTGAAGGGTCAAGCATCAGCCGGTTCGTCAAGGTCGCAGTGGCGAGTCTGAAGAAGTCAGGGCTCAAAACGCTTTCAGGACCTAATGGAACTTCGATTGAAGCTGCTAGCATTGATGAGATTCTTTACGCGGTGAAGGCAGCTCACCTAGCAGTCGTCGAGACGGGTGCCAAGAGGGTGGTCACCACTTTGAAGATCGATGATAGGCGCGACAAACCTGCAACGATACAAACAAAGCTGAAAGCCGTCACCTAACGCTCTATCATGTTCACGCTGACCCATGCCGCGGTCGCCGGGACTGGGTGAAATCAACGTCAGCACAACCCGATGATCAGGATACGAAACATTCCACACGTCTACGATTCCCTGAAGCTCTCTTGGCCATTGTTGGATTGGCATTGGTCACATTCTCAGTACTTCTCCCGATCTTGATGGGAGCAATCACCGAAAATGGTGGAACAGGCACAGCTTTCAGATCGGGTTATCTTAGGGCGTTGACACCATTCGTAACTAATGCTTCAATGGCTTCATCCTTTATCGTAGCTGCTGTACTCTTATCGTTTGAGAAATCAAAAGCTAACGCAGCAGCAGTTTTGTTTGGGGTTCTAACACTTTCCGTGTTCACTGCAGAAATTTCACTTTCATTCTACCTTTCCATGTTTCGACCGCTAACGGGTGCCGCGCCAAACTTATCAGCGTTTTTCCTATTGATTGGGTTGGTTCCTCTTGGGTTGGGGTGCACAATGTTCACCCTAGCCTCGATCATGTCAGGCCGATAGGCTCAATCCATCGTTGTAAGTGCACGCCATTAGACCGACACAACCAGGAAGCAGATGGAGGTTAATCATGTGCAGACGCGAAGACTAAGTAAATTGACATAATTAACTTCGAGGAATATGCTTAGATGGGATGCCTGCTGCCTGTCTCTTGCGTTTAGGTAGATATGCGGGGCTTAACTTGTAAATTGCGCGGGTTAGCTTGGTTTCTTGAGCAACTCAATAACGCGGGTTTCTATTTCACTTCGTATCTTGCGGACATCCTCTAACGGTTTTCCTTTAGGGTCGTCGATATTCCAATCAACAAGCTTCTTCTCCATCTTGACAATCAGGGGTCTTGGGCAAACGTCTTCGACACGGCAGCCCATTGTAACAACGTAGTCGGCCGCTTCGATCATCTGGGAGGTCAGAAGCTTCGGCTTAGCGGAAGACAAACTGAACCCTCTCTCTTTCATGGCTTCAACAACGGTTGGGTTAACCGCTGCAGCCGGGATCGTGCCTGCGCTAGCAGCCTCAATTCCGTATGAGCGTGCAATAGCCTCAGCCATCTGGCTTCTGCCAGCGTTCTCTACGCAGACAAAGAGCACTCGCCTCATCACTCCGCGCCCCCAATGAGGTTGAATCCTTTGGTGATCAGGTTCTTGACTTTCGGATTCGCTATCCTGTAGAAAACCCATTTCCCGTTGCGCCGTGAACTGAGGAGCCCAGCCCTTTCGAGTATTCCTAGGTGGTGCGAGGTGGTCGGCTGTGTCAGCTCAAGGGTGGCCATAACTTCGCAAGAGCACAACGCCTCATCACCAATCAGCCTAAGCATCTTCAGCCGAGTAGAATCACCAAGCGCGGAGAAGAACGCCTTCAGTTCTCGAAAGGTGACGTCATCCTCGCTTATTCTCGATTTCAGTTGCGTAATTCGTCCACTGGGCGTGCAATTAGAGTCCACTAACCCTAGGTTTACGAGGCGTTTGACTCTTGCTTGGGCTATTGTTGCGCTCATGTTGGCCAATCACAATACATATCAACATTCTTAAATATGTTGTTCTGATGTCTTGTGGACGAGCGAACATGAGTGAGGAACAAATCAAGGAAGCTGTAAGAAAACACTACAGCAAACTGGCCGTGTTGAATGAACCGTGCTGCGGAGGAGGGGCGGAGAATTCGTGCTGCGCCACGAGCGTAATGCAGGAAGAGGATCTTCCACCGGAGGCTTTGAATGTCGTTGCAAGTTGTGGCTTGCCCCTAGAGCATGCCGAGGTTCGGGAAGGGGAAACCATATTGGACCTTGGTAGTGGGGGAGGCGTCGATGTCTTCCGTGCGTCGAAACTCGTAGGCATATCGGGCAAGGTAATCGGGCTTGATGCCACGCCCGAAATGATTTTCCGCGCACGTGAAACCGCCAAGAAACATGATTATGACAATGTGGAGTTTCGACTCGGCGAGATAGAGCACATGCCCATTGAGAGTAACTCTGTGGACCTAGTCATAAGCAACTGCGTGCTGAACTTGGTCCCAAACAAAGAATTAGCGTTCGAAGAAATCTACCGTGTCCTCAAACCCGGAGGTAGAATTTCAGTGTCAGACATGGTTGCTACTCAAGGAGGCCGAAAGCCGATCAACCCAGAAGAATGGGCAGATTGCATATCAGGGGCCGTTACGTCCAACGAGTACCGAAGCATCCTCGAAAAGGCGGGTTTTATAGAAATCCAAGGGTCGGATGAATCCCACCCAATAAACGAGGAAACGGCGTCGCGGCAACTTCACGTAAAGAGCATGGCCTGGCAGGCCACGAAACCTAGCTGATCATTTCCTTTGTGCCCTAAGATCGTAGAATCACGAGCTTGAAGAAAATGACGCAGCGGCTACCGCTGCTAGACAGGTTTCTTACGCTCTGGATTTTCTTAGCAATGGCCTTAGGAGTTGGGGCAGGAGCGGTTTTTCCACAACTTCCGAAGCTTCTTGGCACGTTGAGCGTAGGCACAATCTCGCTTCCTATTGCGGTTGGACTACTCTGGATGATGTATCCCCCCTTAGCTCGTGTGAAGTATGAGGAGCTCTCGAAGGTTGGAAGGGCCTGGAAGGTGCTCAGCGTCTCCCTCATCCAGAATTGGCTCGTCGGGCCTTTCCTAATGTTCGGTCTCGCATGGTTGTTCTTACCTGACCTGCCCGAATATAGAATCGGAATCATCATCGTCGGACTAGCAAGATGCATCGCTATGGTCTTAGTCTGGAACATGCTCGCAGGGGGAGACAACGAATACGCAGCCGTTCTCGTTGCCCTCAATTCAATCTTTCAAGTTGCGTTATATTCAGTTTACGCGTGGTTCTTCGTCACGTTGCTCTCATCTTGGGTGTCCCATGGTTCAGGCGTAACGGTTGCGATCTCCATATGGGACATAGCCAAAACCGTATTCATCTATCTGGGCCTCCCATTCATCGCCGGCATAGTAACCAGATACACGCTCGTACGAAGGAAAGGGAAGGAATGGTATGATGAAGTCTTTGTGGAGAAGCTTAGCCCAACAGCTTTGATCGCCTTGCTCTTCACGATCGTAGTCATGTTCTCACTGAAAGGCGAGGATATTCTTGCACTGCCATGGGATGTTGTGCGAATTGCAATACCGCTCATCTGCTATTTCCTGATCATGTTCACAGTCTCATTCATCATGTCCAGAGCGTGGAACTTCTCTTATCCAGAAACCGCCACGTTATCCTTCACAGCCGCCAGCAATAACTTCGAGTTGGCAATAGCGGTTACAGTCGGAGTCTTCGGAATAAATTCTGGCCAGGCCTTCGCCGCCGTAATCGGGCCCCTATTCGAAGTTCCAATTCTGATCGGTCTTGTGAATGTGGCTTTGTGGGCGAAGAAACGTTATTTCCGGCAGTCAAAAGTCGAAAGGGCAACAGTCTCGGTGCCAGCTACGGAGTAGGATAAGCTTGCCGAGCACGTACATCTCATTCGGCTATGTAACCAAGAGAATTGCGGCTATTGGTGGAATCTCCCTTAACACCATACGCTCTCAGTACAGCCAAGCTCGTAGGGGTCTCTTTGCTTCTTTCAAGACGAAGCGGAATGCCTCTTTGCCCTTGTCGAAGTAATACCATTCATCTCTTCCGCCGGCTACGTACTGTCTCAGCTTCGGGGCCCACACCTTGTCGCATATGTTAACGCAGTAGCTTCCTCTGTAGGTTCCGACGAATACGAAGCCACCATTCTCATGGTTCTTGAGGTTTCCCTCAATTCTAACCCCCTCATCCTCGTCCAGCGCCTCTATGAAGTCCAGAAGGTCCTGTTCATTGTGGATGGGCCGTTCAGAATACAACTGAACGGTTCGTGAACTGCGAGTTTGGGTCCTGGGCATGTTGCGGGGGCACTTGTCCCATTCTTAATACTGCCTTCAAATCTACTTTTGGGCTGAGAGAGGCAGCGCACCTAGGTTGTGATTTGTTGGCCTCGAAGCTGCTCTATTACGATCGGGAGAACCTGCGAACCGTGAACCTGCAGGGCCACCTTCGAGGGCTCGCTTGGGAACTACAGGACCGTTTTCCAATCATTGTTGGCAACGGTGGCCGAGTTCTAAAGGTTCAGGGCGAAAGGCCTATTTCTCTTGATTCTGGGACGCACCATAACCTCAGGGCAGTATCCGTGAATCCCAGAGATGGAACTGCGCTAATTGTTGGAAACGCTGGGACGGTTTTGCTTCTAGACGGAGAACGCTTTAAGAAGATACCCGTGCCCACTCTCGAAAACCTCCGCACGGTCGCGTGGAACCATGATGGCTACGTGGCCCTTCTTGCGGGCAACAACGGGACCTTGTTCAAGTTTTCACGCGGACAGGCTGTAATGGTGGACGCGGGAAAGGCGAACCTGCGGGATATCTCGTGGCGGCCAAAAACCAGCAGCGCATTAATCTCATCCAACTGCTTTGCCGAGGAATTCATCCCATCGCCTAACCTCTTCACCTACGATGCTGATACCAACATCGTAGGAGCCATGAACGAGGGACACCTGGACCTCATCGGTGTAGACTGGAAGCAGACTGGAGAGTCGGCGCTAGTTGTAGGGTATGATGTTGTTTGGCATACTGGGTTCATCGGAAGTTACAATGGAACGACCGTTTCACCCGTCTCGTTCGAGAACAACCACGTATACCCAGTCGCAGTGGCCTGGAAGCCTTCGGCCGATGTCGCGGCAATTGTAACAGCAACCGGCCAGGTTGGAATGGCTAAAGGAACGGTCTTCTTCTGGAACGGTAACTCTCTGAACTTAATCTTCAGTGCCCCAGACTTCTTCTTCAGCGATGTGGCATGGACATGGAAGAGCAACATCTTGGCGGCGATAGCGTCAACAGAAACTAAAACGTTCAATGCGTGAAAAGACAGTCAACGTCATGGACAGATTCGTATTCAGACTCTGCGGAGGAAACAATTAATGGAATGTATGTCGGCTTAGAAGCCGCGTAGCTTGCTTGGGATTATTCGGATCTGAATTAGCGAATCCATTTGCTTCAGGGCTTGGTTTGCGAGGTTCTTGGACAAGTATCCATACTCTAATGCCGCTTCGAATTCCTGTGTGACACACTGAACGCCTTGCGTTGTCGCATCTTCGAATGATTTTCATTCAAGTGAAGAGAACAAAGCCTGACTTAGCCATGTTAGCCGATGTCCAAATTAGGCCCGCCATGAAGGGCGAGGTGGCAAGAATTTCCCGTTTCCTTGAGGACAACGGGTTGCCGTTGTCTGGGGTCGACAAATGTGTTGAGAATTTCGTCGTCGCCGAAGACAAGAACGGTTCTTGGGTTGGCACGGCTGGGCTTGAGGTTTACGGTAAGAGCGGTCTATTGAGATCCGTTGCAGTTGATGCGCGGTTTAGGGGCATGGGCCAGGGCCGAGCTTTAGTGGCCGCGGGTCTCAGGAGCGCTCAGGCGAAAAATATCAAAACAGTCTACTTGCTAACCGATAACGCTGAGTCTTATTTTGGCGGCCTCGGTTTCGCTGTCGTTGACCGGAAAGATGTTGACGAAGCTGTTAAGGCGTCGGTTGAGTTTGGAGACATGTGTGCGTCTGCGGTTGCAATGCGGAAAAACTTGAAGTAGAGATTTGCTGGGGATAGAAAGCTCCAAATGCGCTGGGCGCAATTTGTAGGCAGGGAGATAGCTTGGCAGTTTACATTCTGCTTTCGAAGTTGACAGCCGAAGGCCGGAAGACAGTTCGCGAGAATCCAGGGCGCATCCAAGAGGTCAATAAAGAAATCGAAAAATTCGGAGTAAAAGTTCTCTCACAATACGCTACGCTCGGTGCCTATGATTTCGTTAACATCGTCGACGCACCAGACAACAAAACGGTGGTCAAGGTTTCAGTGGAACTTGGTTCAAGGGGAACCATAGAGATTACTACGCTTCCAGCAATGATGCTAAACGAATTCGTCGCCACAGTGAAAGACTAGCACGTGAGGCCACCACGGCCAGGCCGGAATATAGCCGCACGGTTACGGGACGTACAAATAATTGTTCAAACACCTCTGCTTGAAGCCAAGCGTGGCGCCGTCGGTCTAAAGTTATATTTCGCATTCCCGAACTGTTGCGCCACTCAATGTGTACTAGTTTCAGGCGACGCTAATGCCTTCAAAGGACAAGGATGTTTTCTACCTGAAGTTGCAGTGGATGTCTTCGAAGGACGAGGCTGAACGGAAGAAGCTTGCTGAACAGATTAGGCAGCTTTTGTCCCAGCAAGGCAAAGCAGGCAAATAGGCTGATTCGCATTGCTACACACAACTCGCCCATTTGGCATCACACTCTTAGTCGTACTACAGATTCTCTTGGGGATTCTCGAACTCCTAGGGGCCTTTATCGTGGCCTTCGTTAGTTTTGTTCTACCGGAAATGTTTCCGCATGTGAGGTTCTTTGCGCCGTTTTCCGGGTTGGGTTTGGTTGTTTTCGCTTTCGTCGAGTTCCTTCTTGCTTATGGGTTGTGGAAGGGGAAAGGTTGGGCTTGGATTGGTTCCCTGATCTTTGCTGTGATTGGCCTTGTTTTTTCGACGCTTACATTATTCATGAGGGCTCGTGTGGGTGAGGCCATAGCGCTGGTTCTGAACTTGGTGATAATCTATTATCTTATGCAGCCACGCGTCCAAAGCTACTTCGGTAAAGGGAAACCCTCGGTCGCCGCATCCACGACCAACAAAAGGTCCACGGGACCATGAGCAACCGACTAGTTACTCTCAAAGAGATTCAAGCCGCAAAAGCCCGCATCGTAAACGTCGCGTACCGCACGCCACTCTACCTCTCGCCCCGGTTAAGCGCGCTAACTGACGCGAAGGTCTACCTGAAACTCGAATCCTACCAACCAATCCGAGTCTTCAAAATCCGCGGCGCAGCCAACAAAATCCTTCAACTAAGCCCGGACGAGCGCAAACACGGCTTAATCGCCGCCTCCTCGGGCAACCACGGCCTAGCCGTATCATACCTCGCGAAATTGACCGGCACACACGCGACCATTGTCGTTCCAACGAACGCAGTGGAGGAGAAGGTTAAGGCGATCGAAGAATACGGCGCTACGGTCGTCAAGCACGGGCTCTTCCACGATGAACGCTTCGAGAAAGCGTTGGAAATTCAGAAGGCCACCGGAGCCATCCCTATCCCACCCTTCGACGACCCAGAGATTATCGCTGGGCAAGGAACCGCCGGCCTGGAAATTTGCGAGGACCTACCCGACGTAAACATGGTGATCGTACCCATCGGTGGGGGCGGCCTCATCTCAGGAATTGCCACTGCAATCAAAGGCCTCAAACCAAGTGTGAAGGTGCTGGGCGTTGAACCGGAGAAGGCATCTTCCATGTACCAATCAGTTAGAAGCGGCAAAATCACACGCCTCTCCGACACAACTTCGATCGCTGACGGGCTTGCCACACGTGAGCCCGGTTCGCTAACTTACGAAATAGTCAAACGCTACGTCGACGATATAATCCTAGTAAGTGAAGAACAGATTGAGAAAGCAGTTTTCACCGCCCTGAATGATTGTCACTTGGCAATCGAACCTTCAGCGGCCGCGGTTATAGCGGCACTACTTGAGAAAGTCCATCCTAAGGCCGGGGAGAAGGTTGTCTTGGTTGTGAGTGGCGGGAACGTTTCACTGAAAACTCTGGCCTCAGTCATATCGAAGTACGGTTAGCCTTTGAATCCTATTTGGAACATGTGGTCTAAGAACCTTTAAGTTACCCCTCGTTCTAACGGGGGTTTTGAGGCAGTTAGAGCCTTGAAATCAGTCCTTAACACAAAGGATGGAACTTTGAGCGTTGACGGCTCTAGGTTCCTAGCTCCAAGGATGACCGTGTCCTCGGAGCCAATAGTATCCCCCATGCCCCTAAGTTTTTTGGGCCAAGTAAGATCGGAGGCCGTTGAACAGCCGTGGGTTAGCCCTGTACCTGTAGAACATAAATGCCGTGGAAAATGTCGGGTAGCTTTACGGCCAAAATGCACTTGCGGATGCCACTATAAACATCATAGTGAATTAATCCGCAAAGTCAACCATTCGATTGAGGAATTCTTAGAGGTAGAGGGAGAAAAGCCCTCTACTCCCCTACAGAGGGTTTACGCATGACTGACACATTCGAATTATGGCGTCAATCCCTTAAAGAATCCACTCGAATAACTTACTCAGCTTACCTTAAGCGTCTACTCAAATTAATGGAGATGTCATCTAGCGACGTTGTGGCGGCAGCTAAAGCTAACCCCGTTGAATTGTGGGTGAAAGCTAAGCAGCTTGCAGGCAGCATTGTGCGTGTGGACCAGAACGGGGTGAGGCATGGGGAACGGGGCCGCAACCATGCCATGTACTCTTTGAAATCCTGGTTAGAGTATAACGGCATCCTCAATTTACCTGAACCTAAACTTGGTTTGCCCGGTAACGTTAAGGAAGAAACGGGCCTGACTTGGCAGCAGGCCGAAGCCGTATGTAATTCGGCAAGTAAGCCCTTCAATTTGATTTTGCGGCTCATGCTTCTGAACGGCTGGGGGTTAACCCAATTCCTCCAATTCAACAGTGACGAATCATGGGCGGCCATTAGAGCGTTCATTCAAGCTAATCCGACTCAGGAATATTTCAGGGTCGGCTTTCTCGGCCGTAAAAGTAACAGGAAGAAATTCTATAGTCTAATTCCGTTAACGGTTCTTAGGGACATATTGAATTCAGGCGTGCAGTTACCGTTCCGGACTGTTAAGAAGTCAGGGAAGATGGGGGCACCATTGAATGTTCAACATTACGTTACCGCTAAAGCAGCCCTTGAAGGCGCTTGGCGAACCGCATTAGTTAGGGCTCCAATTCCGCCATTCAATGGCACTAAGCCTAGCCTACATGAACTACGGGACACGTTCAAAACTTACTGCACCCACTTGGACGTGAACGATAGCGTAAGTGAATTCTTCCTCGGCCACCGACTCGATGCGCAAAATTATAACAAATGCTATCGCGATGAAAGTTGGCTGTGGAATCGAATTAAAGTAATTTACGGCCCTAGCGTAGCAACAACAACGGAACTTGAGGCTAGAGACAGGAAGATCGAAGAGTTAGAATCGATGGTAAAAGGCTTGACGAACCTCGTAACCCAGAAGTTAGGTATGTACCTTGTAACCTGCGATAGGTGCGGCTATCAGTTGGGGCCGGAAGATGATTTAGACCACTTCAAATGTCCTCAATGTGGCAGTAACAAGTACACGAGGGAACACATTAACCAGTTATACATTAGTAAGAACTTGCAGCCCGAACCATCCGTAGAAGCACCTAAACCGAAGCTAAAGCTCCCCTCAGGGAAGGTTGTTAGACGAAAAGCTAAGCAACTGAAGAAAGTTGGTAGAGTCAAGGTTAAGAAACGAAGAAAGTAACTAGCACAGAACGGTTGCTCAGATTAGGCTTAATTAAATCAGGGGACGAGTTCGGCTAAACCAGAAATAAGTTAACGGCTTAAGTTACCGAGTAAGGCGGCTTTAGCCGTTCGATGATTAGCAAACATATAGAAAAGAATTAATTCCAAACGCACCGAGTTGCATTATAGTTCGCTGGTTAAATCCAGTGATACCAAAACCGGCTATGGTTACAGGTCTACTTCTCGCAGTGGCAATCTTAGCGTTCGCAGGTCTCGCCTACCAAGAAGTTCCTATGAGCACAACCCAGACGATAACTCAGCAATCCATTCTACTTCAGGTTGCAACTATTCCGACTACTGTCGATGAATTGAGTGACAGTCTAACGACAACTACGTACATCATAGGAGTTAATGCTGAATACTATGAACCGAATTGCTGGCAATTGCTTTGTGGTGGCGGCTTCGTTTATAATACCGAATATGCAACGGGCACCACTTTTAACGTGATATGGAGCACACGCACAACTTCTTATCAGCTGACATCAAATTACACAGCGACTAGTTTAGGGACGGAGAGTTCAACAAGCCTTGTGCCTGCGTCTGCTGCTCTCGGATTAACCGACGGTTTGTTTACCACACTGGCTGTTGTGGTGATCGGCATTCTGGCTCTTTTGACGGCATTTGTCGTATTGAAACCAAGAATGGCGCTCCTCTTGCTGCTGCTGGTCCTCGTAATTGCAGTAGCCACCTCGCTCTATCTTGTCTACCCGTCAGTGGGGCAGGTAACTTCTGATGTGGGGGTTGTTTCATCCACTTCACCCTATGCGTATACTTCGTTTTCGACAAACACTATCTCTTCCACAATAACATCATGCTCTTTGGAGGCAAACGGGCACGGCTCTCAGCAATTGTGCAGCTATAGTACTTCTCAGCTGCAAATTACAAATCAATCCTTGGGGACGCAATACAGTAGCATAGTCTATTCTTCCACGACATATCAGACCTACGTAGTCCCACCGTACACGCAGTTTGGACTTAGTTCAATTGAGTTTGTGACTCTAACAGCTCTGGAGTTTGGAATATTAGGTGGAATCATGTTCCTTATGCTAACACGGAGCAGCAGAAGACCACCAATAAAGCGTAGCGTTGACCAGAGAATTCCTGAACCACCTCCTACTCGTGGTCAAGGAGTATTGGTGAGCCGTTCCGTTCCTGTCGAAGAAGGACGGGTTAGCCCACTTCAGAAGACTACGCTTCAACCAGCGATACACATGCAGAAAAAGAGGTCTATATGGGATTGGGATAAAGGGATTAGTCAATTACTTGCTGGCATAGCTTTGGTCTTGGTCGTAGCTATCGGCTGGTATGGGCAGGAGTATTTTTATCAGCTCAATTACCAACAGTTTCCGTATCTTCCCTCCTCGCCACCCTCCTTTACCTGGTGGATGCAGGCTGGACTTGTATTCGGATTTTTCAGCATTATATTAGGCCTCTGGAAAATGAGCAAGTGAACCCAATAAATCGCTATGAACTTATTGTTAAGCAATCTTACGAGAGAGCTAAGAGCTTAGTGCCACGATTTCTTGTAGCATAACATATCCGACAATTAGCTTCAGCCTTCTCTCCCACTTTAAGTAATTCTACTTTCACAATTCACTGACTGTTAGACCACACCGTCATCCTCTGGTTATCTGATTGTGGAGAATGCCAACTAGTATCTGTAAGCGAGGAAAGTGAGATTTGGACTAGCGAATGTGAATAGTTTAATTTTATTGAATGAGCTCATTCTTTGCCGGTTAACTCGTTGGGACGAGACGTAGAAATCAAATGGACCTGGAAGGGAGCAGCCGTGGCTTTATTTTTTTTCATCTGGGCTTTCGGGATTATGTTCCTTGGCACTTGGAGTTACTCCCCAAACCGACCTGACGATTCGACACAGAATCTCATCAGTGTTGTGTGGATATTCGGCTTGCCTCTTCTGGCCTTATGCTTTTGTTGGATAGCAGATGCGTTCGATAAGATTAGGTAATGTGGCGATAGACGGCGAGGTTCCTGGCGAAGGCTGGAAGACGGCTCTAGAACTGAAAACCCCACGGGATGATGTTACGAGGGGCATAGGACAATTAGCGGAAGCATTAGCCTACGGTACGACCAAGTAGCGATGGTTACGACCTTACGGTCGGCTAAGGATATTGACTCTAAGGTTTTTGATAAGTTAGGATTAGCCTTGTTGGGTGTAGATTCCAAAGGCAATGTTGAGCAGGTTTATCCAAGTTACGCTTGACCAACGCTCAAGCATAGAAAGACCTGTTGCAGGGCGAGTCAACAAGCCGTAGTATGTCCGAATTCTCGGTGCCTCTTACGGTTGGGAAGTAATCTTATTTCATCACCTAAGATAGTACCGAATTATATTACACCTCAAACTAGGTCGGGGGGCATCAGCTTGCATGTTCCTTGATACACTATACTGCATGCACGATTTAACAACTCAGTTATTTCTGCGGCTTCGATGTCACTGAATCTTCGGTTCTGGATTCTGGGGGCAGCTTCTAATATCTTCAAGACCTCGAAGAATAACGATCTAAAGACGGACAGTGCCTCTGGTCCTTTCCAATCACATATCTTTTTGAAAAGTAAATCTCTAAGGTCTTGGTTGGGCTCTCCCAGGTCCTCTAAGACACGAATGTACACTGCTGCATTGTAAGCCGTACGTTCAAATAGAATCCACTTCGTGTTGAGAATGTCCATCATGCGTTTCTTGACTGTCGCTGCTCGGGCCTGCTTATTTGAGTCCGTCTTCTCCAGCTCAAGCGTGATTGTATAGTATTCATTGAGAAAGTCGTAGCAGTCGAACATAGAGGTGGGGCTCCGCTCGATTAACACGGCGGGATAGTTCAATGTCATTAAATAGACATGAGCCCCCTCGTGGAAAACAATAGTCTCGTAGTCATTTGTATCTGGCGCGCTCACCTCGGCCATAATGCCCCCGTCACGTACCCGTTTTCTCGTCGTCCTTGCGAATCCGAGAGTCGGGTCATAAGTGAATTGAAGTGATATCGCATCGGAGGCAATTTTCCAAACGCTGCGGATTTCTGCTACGTAATCGAAACTCGTCTTCGGGTTGTTTGCCATCTTACGCCTCACGCCCCCAAATTAGCTTTACTTGCATATGACTGATTCCCGGTTCTTGACCTGCCTTACATTAACTCAGCTCAGATCCGTTTGCTTATTGTCGGCTTTCGGCCACGCCTACAAGGTGGGAATAGTCGTACTGCCTCGGCACCCACATTTGGAGTCCCGCTAATTCGCTCCAGCTCGGTATGGATAACTTAACCTAATTTAGTCTACAAGCCAGTTCTCAACTATGCCATCATATAAGCAGTTAAAGGGACTTACCCTCGAAGAGGCAACATATCAGACCTTTCTGAAAATTCTGCAGTTGCAGATGCGCACGCCAGGCAAAGAAGAGTCCACCAATTTTGGCAAGGTCTGGGTCGGTCATGGCACTATCTATCTTTTCTGGAATAGTCAAGTGCCTAAGTCTAGCTACACCGACGATGAGGGCGAGAGGATAATAACATACAGGCAACCCGATTTGGTTCTTTGCCACAAAATCTGGACCGAATCAGATTGGGAAGGAATACCTCCTAGTTGGACCAATGTACCGATTATGGCTGTTGAACTGAAGAACTACAACTTAGGGTACCGATGGAACAAAGCTTGGGTTTTCGATAGAGACGTAATGCGACGATTCCTCAGGGTAAAGGCAACTGACGTTCCCAAACTGCTCAGCGTGGAGAATTGGGAAGCAAATTTCAGAAATTCTTTTCCTAACGCTATCAAAATTCTAATTCAGCCGACATTCGGTTTCACAGCAAAAGCAGAGAGAATCCCACACACTCACAAAACCATGGCGCCGGACGTAGCTCATGAGCTTGAAGAAAAGCGTAAGCTTGGACTCATACCCGCTTCCACGAGTGAGAATGACAAAATCCTATGGCGGATCAAGCGACTTGGTCTCAGAGTATACCAGTTAGGTTACGACCTGAAGCCTGGAGAACAACTCCCCAAAAATATTGAAACGAAACTGAGGAAGACTCTCAGCGCATGGCTGAAAGAATCACTGAAACGCAACTTCCATTCAACAAAATTACCCCAACAAACACCATTACCGACCTATTACAGCAGAGACCACCCAATCATGCGAGGTGCAACGGGGCGCCGCAACATATGGAATCGCCTTACGAACGAAAAACATGTGCTCGGTCAATAACCATTAACCTAAACCGTATTCAGGGACTATCTAACACCCTTATGGGTACCCAAAAACGGCCTAAAACCAACCCTTTATCGTTACTAAGGTTGTCCTACACGATGTCTGTATACTTCTATTCCATTGAGTACACAAAGGTATACTGTACCGATAGCTAGTCTAGTGTTCTAATAACTCCACTAACCGTCTAATGTAATTGGGTGTTAATTTGTATGAGTTGTGAGTGTCGACGCCAATCAGAGGCTGATTCTGCACGGTTAAGCTTAAATCGGCAGGAATCGTTGCGTCTGGCCCTTTTGGTAGCCAGATGGTAATTCAATAGGAAATATCGATTACTTTTACTTTGCCCGTAGTAATTTCTCACCAACAGCCGATACAGCAACAACCGCAACCATCGGGCGCAACGCCATGAGGTCACCCGAAGCGAACCTAGTTCTACAGATACTACAGAGCCAGGTCGCATGCCAGCTAGAAGAACTCAACAACCGCATCCAGGCCCTCACATGTCCGCCTACAGTTGTTGACCCAGCTATCCGTCAGCTTCAGGCAGAAAAAAAAGTCTCCGTAAGGCTGATTACGACACCCAGCGAGGAAAAGACCGAGACACGGTTCATCTACTGTACAGATTTCTCACAGACACAAATAGACGAGGTAATTCAAGAAAAGGCGCAGCTCCTAGCGAAGCACTACGACCTTCATGAAGAAATAGGCTTGCACGGCGAAAACTTGGTAACCCAGATATGCCAAGCTTTAGGCTATACTGAGGTGGAAACACGCAAGAAGAGCCACCTAACTCAGGATCTTCTCGAACCAGGCATCGCTCGTCGTGACATCGACGTATTCGCCAAACATCCCACCAATGGCTACTACCAAAACATCCAGGTGAAAAATAGGCGTGCCAAACTCGAAACAAAGGAGGTAGACGAATTCATCCGAACAACATCTATAGCCCGCCTACGCTGGAAACTTGACATTCGAACAGCAGTCGTTGCAGTTAGAACTCAGCCCAAGGCCGCAAGCATACTGATCGCAGAGCACATCCCCATCGCATATGCGGGTAACATTTATGCGCCAGAGAAATACCATGACTTATACGAAGAACTAAATCAGCGACTATCTTACGGATTTGTGATAACTGACAATCCATCTAACAGCGAACCGCTCTACAAGAATATTTCCCAGTTCATCTTAGGGCACAATTACACGAAGCCGATTTAACCAGCTCCCCTACGTTTCCCCTATACATCCTAAATAAAACGGTGAACCTGTTAACTTACAGCTAACACACTGGTCTAACTAGGAGTAGGAACTTATTCTATCATTCATTCAAAGTAGTATTCAAGTCATATTTCTAGTGGTGTAGTAATCGGGTTTGACGGATGAATCACCGGTCTGTGCTGGTTCGTATCCTTAGGTAAGGTTAGGGTGGTTGATCTATTCCCATTCTTATTGATAGACTGACGGTTAACGGGTTAACGTTGGATTCTGTTGGAATGCTGAGGCCCCCAGATGTTAGCTTAGAGTAAGAATATGTGTTGTGAGTAGTACCTGCGGTCTGTCATTGTAAGACTTCCTTTCTCTCCGCATGCGGCTTCCTCTCTTCCTCAATGCGACTTCCTATATGCGCTCGATTGTTCGCACGTCGAATAAGAAAAACAAACAACACAACAAACCAGTTACAGCAAGTTACAACGTTAGGGAAGGCTTACAGATGGTCAACCCGAGATCCAGACCACGGTTAAAGTAAGGTAAATTACTGATACGTCGTTATCGCCTTAGTTCAGGATTCAACGCAAAATCAAATAAATTAACAGAATAGCGTTAGAATCGAATAAATTTGAAGATATTCTGGCGCATCATACTCAGCATCGGTGCTTTCCTGTTATCGGGAGCCGGTTTCGGGTTATTGAGTTACTTCAACTGTATTCAGTTTACTCCTCAGAGTATGTGGTGTGGTTACGGTAGCGGCTGGGATGCCCCGTTATTCAATACGATAGTGGCTATGGCACTAGTTGGGGTCGTAATGGTTACCGTTGCCTTCGCTGGGTCTCAATTGGGTTCAATCGAAGAGACTACACAAAAGCGCAGGGTTGCACAAAGTCGAATCCTCGGCATTCTAGGCAAATCCATCGTCATCGCTACCATAGTCTCACTCGCGCCGCTAATTATCCCAATATGGTTGAACGACTTGGGCCTACATCTCCTGGTGAGTTTTGTGATAGGCGCTGCGGTCGGTGTCGGGGTCGCGGTTTATTGGTTATTGAAGGAGCGTTGATGGGTAATGTGGCTAAAGAACCTGAAGTGTCGAAAGATTACGATCGAGCCTAGGGCTTAGTTTATCCGCTGGAACCTCGAACAGACCTCGTTCATACCTCTAATCGTCCTGCTATGCGGACGCAATCGACGTATACCTACAGAACTAGCGTAGTGACCGGTCACATACAGATGGCTAACTAGAGATCTCAACGGGTAATTTTAACGGCGTTTGTCATAGTTGAGTGCGCTATAATTAATCGGATTTGTTTTTGGGGTTTCCCAGACTTTTGCTCGCAAGGCTCGCAGTGAACGGAGGCAGGATAATTAGACGGTCAACTTAGGTGATGTTTGGGACGTTACCGCAATCTTAGAGCGTTAGTTATGGAGTAATAAGTTACTTGAACGTTGGAAGCCTACATTATGAGTAAACAAGTCATAATTACAGGCTTACTTCTCGTGATGGTTACGTTAGTTGGTCTGAGGGCGAGCAACTTTACGCCCGCTTATGGGCAATTCAATGGTTACCCTCAAATCAGCCCCGCAAACCCCACAGCTAATCAACCAGTTACTTTCAGTGTGACAATCTCGAACTCGGAAGTATTCCAAGTTACGTTTTCCATTTACCCTAACGCGTCCTTGAACTTATGTGATACTGGAGACTGGCTCCAGCTTAGTCCGTCCCTAACGCTTCATGCTTCGCCTAATAGTGAAAATGTTTGGAGCGCCACCTCAACGGCGGGCCTGCCTGCTGGGCTATACGGCCTTGTAGTCTACGCTTACTATGCTAATATTGGTAGCCCAATGTGCAGCATCTTTAGAGTGGCGAAGCCGACGGTTCCTGTCCCTGAATTTAACGCAATCCAAATCGTAGCGTTCACTGCGCTCGCAGCTTCGCTATACTTACTACGACGAAGACAGGCGAAGATGCAATGAAGAAACAGCAAAGAATCGTAATTCTGATCCTTCTAGTTACGTTAGTTTCGTTCGGTGTCACAACAACAAATGCACAAATGGATTCCACAACAACCGTCCCAGTAACTGAAACGTTAACCGACACATTAACTTCAGTGTCAACAATGTTAAGCACAACGACTTCCCTCGCTTTAACATCGGTGACATTCACCTATTCCTTAAATGCCAGCAATTTTTTGGGTTATGCAACATACCAATGTTGCGCTAACGACGTCCCTCAGCACGTACTACAGTGCCCATATGCTGTAATAGATTCGTTCATGGCAAGGGCAGGGCAGGATGTTCACATCACTTATTCGTCTACCCCTCCGACCTTCAGCGACTTTTATTTTCTCTCGGAGTCTCAATGGGCTGAATGGATAAACCAAGAGCGAAACCGATTTCCAAGCTGCTACCCTCCGGATGGCTACACAACCGCGTCCTTACAGGTTACTTCACTTACAATCGACTTCACTCCACCTAGCGATGGAACATATTTCATCCTGGCAAACTATTACCTTCAGTATACGCCCCAGAATACACCCTCCTACCCTAACACATTTTCCTACCCTGAATTCACGTTGAAAGTAGATGGGTTCTTGGTCAATGCCAATGTTACCCTCGCTAGTTACTTGACACAATATAGAACAGAAACGAGCGCTGAAGTTACTGAAAGTCCGTCAACCATTGCCTTCGGGGCAATTCGACCTGTCCTGTGGTACCTGGCAGGCATCATACTAGTAGCCGCGTTGGGCGTCGTTCTCGTTTTGCCCAGATTCAGACGCAAACGGTGAAGAAGATCACAGCGACAAAACAATCAAGGTATCGATTGTGATAACTAACTAGACCGAATGTATGATGTATAAGCTTCTTTGCTTAAGGCATCTGCCTCAGCGTTTTCTTCGCGTTGAATCCATCTTAGATATAGATTCTTGAACTGCGGTAGCAAACGCTTCACTCGTTCATGAAGCGGTTTCAATCGAGGCGCTCTAACAGCGTAGGTTCCATTCACTTGTTCAACAAGCAATTTACTGTCAGCCCTAACTTCTACTTCGGAAGCCTCAAGTCTAAGGGACAGTACCTTCTCCAATGCCATTATCAGAGCAACATACTCAGCAACATTGTTACTTGCCTGTTCTGTCCAAGGCTCCGCAGCTAGCCCAGACCCAACGGCCAACTGTTTTTCTTCACGATAAATAACAAATCCATATGTAGCAACCCCGCGGGGATTCTTAGGTTCGCATGCTCCATCAACGAAAATCACAAGCTTACCTAAACCCAGCAGGTCTCAGCCCTCTCTTGGATTCCTTTGAACGTTCCAAGATACAAGGTCTCCACACAGACCAATTCATGAACTTCATAAATTATGATAAAACACTTTTCATGTGATACGCTAAACGCTAAACGGAGTAGGCATGACGTACGTGTGGTTTAGTTAACTCAGTGGCGATAAGCTAACTGACCTTGAAATTATTTGACTTCCTTATCTCGGGTAAGTCTTGGCCGTCTTTAGTGACCTACTTTACGATACCGCACTTGGGTTACACACACTTACCTTAACCTAAGACCCTAACACCTACTGGAACCGAGCCCTAACAGTAGCTGGCTTAGAACACATTATTAAATAGCATAGGTTATTCTTAGCCGAACATGTGGTCTAGGTCGTAATCGCTGTAGCAGCGGAAGGCTGTGAGCGTCATCGTCTTTGTTATGCCGCGGACTTTCACGAACCCTTCGGTTACAACCTTAGCGAGGTCTTCAGCTTCCTTGACGCGAACGATGGCTACGAGGTCATAGTCGCCCGCAACGGAGTAGACCTCAGTGACCCCACTGATTTTCAGAAGCTCGTCGGGGACTGCCGCTATGCGGTCCCGTTCAGCGTTCATCATAACAAATGCAGTAATCATACTAACGCCTCGACTTGGCTAGCTCGGCTGGGCCGTCTTCTTAAATGCTCCGAGCTATCGCTCAACTCCACCAAGACTTGTCATTGTGATCGTTTCTACACATACTGATAAGAGAGCTAGTCGAGAAAGAGCCTTAAATCGGCGCATGATAAGCAGATGACTTGATTTGCTCATAATCCAAATTTCCGACATACACGTAGGCCCCGAGTTTCGGGACGATGTATTCCACCGTGCAGTTGATGAGATCAATGAACTCGACCCCGACCTTCTTTTGGTGACTGGCGACCTCACCGAGAACGGTTTACTGTCACAGTACGAGAGCGCCGCTGAGTTGATGAAGCAATTCACTTGCAGGCGTCGGCTTTACACGAGCGGCAACCACGACTACCGCAGCACGGGTTACTTGCTTTTTCGGCAATTCTTCCCGTCAAAACCAGTGTTAAGAACAAGTGATCTCTTGGTCGCGACTTTAGGTACAGCTCGACCAGAACGAAATGATGGTGAAGCGGGGCACAGGCAAATCGTTTGGCTTCAAAACCTTCTACGGCGGGAGAGAAGAAGATTCAAGCTAGTGATGATGCACCACCACTTAGTCCCCGTCCCGGACACGGGGCCTAACACAATTCCGATCTTGGACGCGGGGGATGTACTTCGCGCCTTGGACCGGTCTGGGGTAGGGTTGATTCTCTGCGGCCACAGACACAGACCGTGGAGATGGATTCTAAACCGCATCCCCATAGTTCACGCCGGCAGCCTATCATCCGAACGCCTCCGCGGCTTCTTTTCCAACTCATACAACATAGTCGAAATCAAGAAGGGACAGTATCGCGCATGGCTGAAGATCGTGGACGGCCCAAAGCTAGACTTCAAGACAATAGTTGCTGGCGAATCCGGGCTAGCCACGATCCCATTCCTAAACCGTTACGCTTGACGGCAGGTCGCTACGACCCTTTGCGGCGTTCATTATCTTATTCCACTCGCTCTAAGAAGAGCTCTGAGATTTTCGGTTTCGATTTGTCGCTGGAGATTAGCTCAATTGCATCTCCTATCCCTACGTCTCCTTCTTGCTTGACGGAAAGGTAAAAGCCGCTCCGGCCGCTTGCCTGAAACTGCTTCACCATATCCATTGTTCCGAATTTGATGTCGAGCTTGTAGCATGGGGAGCGTGGGCGCGTCACAACAACAGTTGCAGAACCAACATGATACTCATCCTCTGTGCGGACTGTGTCTTCGAGAAGTCCTTGGGTCGTCAAGGTCTCGCCAAACATCCCCCACGTCAGTTGTGCTCGGCCCAATTCTTTCTTCCAGAACTCATAGTGCTCCGATGGGTATGCGTACACAGCCTGCTTAGGACCCCCGTGAACCGTGAGGTCAGCTTGCTGGTCGCCCTCCAACCCTAACGTATGAACTCTCACCCGTCCCGTAACTGGTTCTTTGAATATCCCAGTTCTCACGCTGTGGCCGTTCCAAACCACATCCCTGGGCAACCCAACGTTAACCGATACAACCCGTCCAATGATCATAGACTCTTCCTAACTTTCGCCGTTTTTTATGGGTTGCCCATCAAGTCCGCTATGAGTGTTAGAAGCTTCTTGGCTGAAATTTGGCCCTGAGCTAATGTTGGGTTGTAGGCTGTGAGGTTGAAGACTTTCAATTTACCAATTCCACGCAGTGCCCTTACAATCGTTCTGACTTCTTCGAGGGTCAGGCCGCCCGGTTCGGGGTAGTTCACTGCGGGGATGATCGTGGGGTCGATCGAGTCCACGTCTAGGTGGCAGGTTATCCAGTCGGAGTGATCCGCGAGGTAATCTGCTGCTTCCGCGGCTACTTTCAGTATACCTTCCTTGTGTGCGGTTGCGTCGGAGTAGACTTTCATTCCTGAGGAAGACATGGCTTTGGATTCGAGAGGGTCAACGGACCTGCTCGCTAAGTGCACAACGTTCTCCTCTTCAAGCAACGGCCGTGCGTGTTCTACGCTCTAGGTTAGTTTGGGGCCACGGCCGCAGGCGAACGCGAGGGGCATCCCACCGATGAACCCTGAGCTGGTTGTTTCGGGTATGTTGAAGTCGCCGTGAGCGTCCGCCCAGAGGATTCCCGGTTTTCCTTTGAACCTATTCTTGAACCCGGCTAACGTGCCAGTAATGAGAGTGCATTCCCCGCCGAGGCAGAAGACGAAATCATCTCGGCCAACCTTGCCCGCCATTTCTTGCACGATGTCCGTATCGTGGAGGAACTGTGGAAAGTTTCTGAGGTTGGGTGGGCCTGAGTCTTCCAGAATCTCGGATAGATCACAGTCGCCCATATCGGTGAAGTGCTCAGTAGATTTCCTCAGCGTTTCGGCGATCCCAGCTGAGCGAAGGGCCGTTACGGCGGTGGCCACGCCTCGGTATTTTGAGAGGCTGTAGAATGGAAGGCCGATTAGCGAGACGTTGTCCATGTTAGGCGTCTTCATTTGGAGTGGTTAAAAACGCATTTTTGAACCGAAAAACGGACAGGTCTGTCTTTGGCCGGTACCCATAACCATAGACTGATTTCTGTTAGTTTCACTGACCTGTCAGGCCTATATGGATGCATGTGTGTATATTTCATGGTTGGGGATGGATAAAACCGAAGGCGATACTTGCCCAAGATGCGGGGAGAAAACCCTCGATGTGTACTATGAAGAGGGCTCGGACTTGCAGCTTGGAGCACGCTGTGAAGTGTGCGGCCTCAAGGGCTTCTTCATGAACGGAAAACTCGTCCAGTTAGCCACAACCTAAACCCCATACTGTTTTTCACAAATCAAATTCCGTTGAATGATGCATACGCAATCCTGAAAAGTGCGCCTCGCCGGCTGTAGACGACTGTGTTGAAGGCGCATGCTTGCCCCTCTTTGGTTCTTTCGCTTTGAATCCTTAATGGAGTTCATTGGATTTGCAATCGCGAGCGCAGTCGCATACCAGGCGTTGAAAAGTTACAGGCTTTCGAAGGAACGAACCCTTCTCTACCTAAACCTAAGCTTCGGCTTGCTGGGGGCGGGGTTGCTCATCGAGGGCCTTGCGAACTTAGTCGTTGTCCTGGTTCGCTTCCACAGAGCCTTTCTTTTCCTCTCCGCGTTTGGCTATACAATTGATTTCGTGGCACAGTTTTTGGCTTATGGACTCCTAGTTTTCGCGTACATGCAGCAAACGAGGAATGTCGGCGCAGAGGCCTCCATCGCGGTGGCCGCGGTACCCGGCCTCTTCTTTGAACACAACGCCGTAACCGAACTCATCTTGATCTTCCTGCTCGTTTACATTACAACTCAAACCGCAATCAATTACAAGATGAATAAGTCTGCGAGCGCGCTGCTCGTCTTCGGCGCCTTCGCTTCGCTCTCAGTCGCACACCTATTCTTCCTCCTCTTCACGCTCGCTGCCTTCTTCTTCCCGTTCGCTCACATCGCACAATTGTTCGGTTTCCTATTACTGCTAGCGATGCTGCTCAGGGTGAACCATCCCACATGATCCCCAGCGAACAGGGCCAGGCAACCAAGGCCGTCTCAAAATATCGTTCCCAGTTTCGAATCTACGTCGACATAATGCACGTCATCCAACACGAAAACAACGAAGCCAAACCCACGAGGATCCTGTACCGTGCAAACTTATCCCACGACAGATTAACCAAATATTTAGACGAACTCAAGAACTTAGGTGTAATACAGGAGAACGGGATCGACGACAAGACTTACAGCCTAACCCAGAAAGGAGTCGAATTCGTCAACAATTTCAGGAAAGTAGACTCCTTCGCATCCGCATTTGGCTTCACAATCTAGCTGCACCAATTTCATATTGTGGACTATTGAAAAGTGTCACAGCCCATCTCCTCAAGACTTAGGGAAACTTTGCTGCCACATCCTCCGGAAATTTCTTACACTATGTTTGCATCAAAAGGCAGATACTAATCGCTGCCCGATTAGGTGTCATACAAGTATGGTTGTGCTGCGCGATGGGAGAATTAGAGTTAGGAATGCGCGGTGAAGTGAGCCGCGTTGTCACGGACCAAGATACGGCCGCGAGGCTGGGCAGTGGCCTGGTAGAGGCTTACTCAACGCCCTCGATGGTTGCCCTAATGGAGAATGCGAGTGTCTCTGCGATTCAAGCGCATCTGAGCGAGGGACAAACCTCAGTCGGAATTGAGATTGCCGTAAAGCATCTCGCCTCGACGCCTGTTGGCATGCGCGTGAGGGCTCGCGCCTCGCTGCTCGAGATTAATGGGAATCGACTTAAGTTCTAGGTGGAGGCGTGGGACGACAAAGAGAAGATAGGCGAAGGGTTACACGTTCGGGCGATCTTAAATGCGGCCCGATTTGATCAGCGACTGAGACAGAAAAAGCAGAACGAGACTTGACGCTTAGGTATCAAAGTTTAATTGCCCCGTATCAAACTCAGTCGCGTCTAGAGGGCTTGTAGATTGTCTAGCGCGCGTGAGAAAAGGCGGAAACGTGAGTCTCCTATGCCTGCGGCAAGCGCCGGGTTGCTCCGATTCTTTGAGGAGGATACTCCGGGAATTAAGATCAGGCCGGAGGTTGTGGTAATGTTCTCGATCGGCCTCGTCGCTGTAAGCCTATTCATGTACATCACCTTCAAGTAACGACTTCTTTAAAGTCCAAGAGTTTCGTTTGAGCTACGACGGGGAGTGGGCTTGCTTTGATGCCCAGCTTACGCTCTATTACGGTTGGCAATAGGTCCGTGTAGCCGGTGAAAACGTACACCCTCTTCGGGTTCACATTGCTCACGAACTGCAATAGTTGGCTGTAATCCGCGTGGCTGCTAAGTGGGAAGGCAGCGTAATGACGGAACGCCATGCGCAGCGCCCAACCGGTGGCTACGGCGCGAGAAGCATTACGCGGTATGTGCTCCGATCGCGTGGTAACGTAAATGCAACCGCCAGCCTTCAACGCCTGCTTGCCTTCGCCCGTAGACGAGTCAAGGAAGTCCAATGGGACACCGTTAATGGCATGAGCGTTGTTGGCGCGAGCTATACCTGGGCTGCAGACTACGGGAACCTTCGTGTACACGTTGAACAATCGAACTAAGTCTTGGGGTTTTCCCGAGGAGTATACTTGGAATGTTGGAATCTTTCCATCCTTTAGTTCGGTCGTAGTCCATCTGATTATGTCCGCGTAGATTGTGCTCCGTTGCGGGAAAACATAGGAGGGGTGGCCGTATGTTGCTTCGATGATTAAGTAATCACATTGCTTAACCTGCGCCGCCTGTGTGGTCAGCGTCTCCACGCAATTAATGTCACCCGTGTATACTCCCGTAAATTCGGGAGTCACAACTTCGAATTGGCATGAGCCCAACATGTGGCCGGCGTCGAGGACCTTAACCTCAACATCATCGATTCGAATCGCGTCGCCCAACTTCAGAGTGTGGCAGTTTTTGACTTGACGGTTTTGGAGTGCTTCGTAGATTCGAAGTGTCTCAGGTGTAGAATGCTTCTTGGCGCGCGTGGTGAAGCCGTAGGTATGGTCGGAGTGTGCGTGGGTTACGAAAACGTTCCAAGTTTCGCCTAACGGCCTGCCGCTGGTAGGGTCGAAGATTAAACGTGAGGTTCCAGTATCAAAAGATATTCCGTTGACCCATCCGATTCTTTCTTGCCGCAAGGAACCGCTCGCTCTTAACTCAACGCCGTCTTGGTGCCTGCGCTAATGCAAATTGTCCATACTTAACGGTTAGAAGTTCCCGTTTTGTGAGGCGCCGTTTCTTCACTTTCCGGGGGTTTGGTGAGACGATTGCGCTGTTGCCTAGAGGGTCCTTAAGGGTGAAGGTGAAACGGGGCTTCGACTCCTTAGCGGACCGAAATTGTTTGAGCATCTTCTCGCCCTTCGCAAGCCGTTTTCCGTCCGCCGTGGAGAGCATAAAAATTAGCGCATCCTGAATCCTGTCTAGGATGCCTTCAACGTTCGAAATGTAACCTTCGCTATACGGGCCGGGAGTGATAGTTGCCCCGAATTCCGGTATAATCACCGTAGCTGTTCCAGACTTTATGACCCGTAGGTTCAGGTCCTCGATGGAACTGATCTTGGCGGTTAGCGAGATGGGTTCACGTTCCCTCAACGTCATAACGTCGGTATGCCGGTAACCGCACTTCCCACAGGTGACGATGCTCAAGAGGACGGAACCGAAATGCTCAACCTCATACTCCGTCTGACTCGTTAGCATGGATTCAGTGTCACAGCTAGGACACCGCAGGTTGGCGGTGCCTGCATCAATGGGGGCGGTCAAGGCCAACTTTTCCTTCTCTGCACACCGGTTCCATAAGAAGCTTGAAGGAGATTCAGAGTATCACGCAAATGTTTTGGCTAATTCACAACTTATGTATGGAGAAACAGGAAGCCTTACTGAGGCCAGATACGAAATGTCAAGCGCTGTCCGCCGGATTCTTTGGTGGGTGGTCGCAGGGAACCGAGGTGGAGCGAACCGCGCACGAATCATACTGGCTATCAAAGACCAACCACTTAATGCGAATCAACTTGCTCAGAGGTTAGGAATGGATTACAAGACCGTGCGACATCATCTGAGCGTTTTGTCGAAGAATAGGCTAATCCTTGGGGTGGGGGAAGGTTATGGTTCATTGTATTTTCTTTCCCCTGAGCTTGAACAGAATTATGAGGAGTTCGTGAAGATTTGGGAGAAAATTGGGCCAAAGTAGATAATGTTTTGAGCGTTGAAAGCGGGGGTGATTGAGCATGGCGGAGATGATGCTTCAGGCGGCGGCAGTGTTCTCCTTAGTGAACATCCTACTTCTAATAGGCCTGCTTGCCGTGTACGCTAATGGCTTCAGGAAAATTAAAGCCGCGTTTACGGCGGGATTACTTTTCTTCGCTGGGATCTTTCTGCTCCAGAACCTCTTAGCCTTCTATTCGTACGTTGCGATGTTCATGTACTATGCGTCGGATGTGGAGATGCTTGTGATGGCGATTACGGTTGCGGAAACTGCGGGGTTGGCGGTGCTTCTATGGTTGAGCCTTCGCTAGCGTGGCAGCCTTATGATCGCGTCTAATGGGTTGAGATAGATGGCGCAGAAAGTTGTCAAGAGCGAAGAAGAGTGGAAGCAGCAGCTAACCCCAGAACAGTTTCACGTTACCCGGAAGAAGGGAACCGAGCGAGCCTACACGGGCGCGTACTGGGACAACGATGAGCCCGGCGTCTACCAGTGCGTCTGTTGCGGCAACAACCTATTCAGTTCCGAGACTAAATTTGACTCTGGAACAGGATGGCCAAGCTTCACCGCACCAATGGATCAGAACAACATCAAAACCAAGGCCGACAACAGCTTCTTCATGAGGCGGACCGAGGTTGAATGCAGTCAATGCGAAGCGCACCTCGGTCACGTCTTCAACGACGGCCCAGCACCAACCGGCCTCCGCTATTGCATCAACTCCGCTTCCCTAAAATTCACCAAGAAATGAAACTGAATAGAAGACGCCGGTCCCCTAACCTGGTATTGACGGTTCTGTTTGCGTGTGTAGGAGGGAGTTTCTGTCAGGGGAATCATGCAACTGTAACTTGGACAGAGGGATATCCGGAGGCTCCGTTTGGGAAGGATTGTGTAACGGTTGCGTCTTGTAGTTGGCCTGTGCCGTCAGTCGCTCTCACAACGATGTTGGCGGTGCCGGTTACCGTCGGCTTCCATTCATAAGCCCATAGCACCCAGGAGTAGGGTGAGCCCGGCGGCTTCAAGGTGGCCTCATTCCACGTGTTTCCACCATCAACGCTGACTTCAACCTTACTGATGCCGCGGTCGCCGGCGAAGGCGACGCCTGCGATTGGCGTGGAGCTATTTAGTTGGACGTTGCTTGTGGGGTAGTAGATGATCGAGGTTGTCTTGATACGGGCGTCGTTTGACCAGCCGCGTACCTGCCAGTAGCCCAAGTAAACTTGGTCTGTGACTTCGATCTCCGTAATCCACTTCGCATTCATCATCCCATAAATCCCTGGAACGATCGCTCGTAGAGGGAACCCATGCTCGTTGGGAAGCATGACATCATTCATCTTGTACGCCAAGAGAGCGCCTGGTTCTAATGCGCGTTCGATTGGTATGCCCACCGTGTAACCGTCCGCGCACGTGAAAACCACGTACTTCGAATCGGCAAGTAAGCCAGCCTGTTTGAGTAGCGTAGCGAGCGGGACGCCGGTCCACTTGGCATTACTGATGAGCCCACCAGGTGGATAGATAGTGTTGCTAACGCACTCAAGCGTAGCGTACTCATCAACGGTAGCCAGTTGAAGCAACGAGTTCTTGTCCAGAGTCTGGGCATTGTTCACTTTCCCGTGAAGATTCAGTGTCCACGTGTCGAAGTCCAGTTGCGGCGGAATTGGGTTAATGTCCACCCTGTAGAAGACCCGGTTATCGCTCACCTCGGAGGCTACTAGGTCGCTGATTCTAGGGTCACTGAAAATATCCGCGACGCCGCTACTGCTGTTAGCGGTGATTGTTGTTTGGCCTGCGTTAGGGTTGATTGGGACGGACGTCCCGCTTGTCACGACTGGCTGGTTTGAGAGTACGGATAACGCAATCTTAGCTGCAACACCCGCGAACACTAGGACGGCAGCCGCGACCACAGCCTTCTTCAATAGAACACGCCGCACGGATGAGACAGCGGCCATAGGGGGTTGCTTCACGGTTACGGCGGCTGGAGGAATTGTGGTGTAGTTGATGACCGTTTTAGCGTAGATGAGGTTCACTGCTACAACGAGAATGCCGGCAAGAACCCAACCGTACAAGGACGATATGGCTGGGAACGCGTTAGCTAACTCCAATTGAAGGCCGAGGCCGATCACGGTTGGCACTAGGACGCCGACAAGTGTTGCTTCCTTCACCTTGGCATGCAAATCTCCCCTGAACACAAACGCTAAGCCGACAGCGATCAGGCCGTACATTATCGCGTAGATAGCGGATGAAGCAACGAACGCCGAATATTTGGCATATTCACGAAACGTATCAACCACGACCGATTGAATCGACCCTGGAACCGGAGCGATTAGCACTTGAAAGATTGCTAAGGGTGGGAAGGGGAACCCAAGAAACTCAGTGGCAAAAAATAGTATAACTGTGGCAAGAATGCCGCCAAACAATCCCCCAACAAAGAACCTTCTCAACCTCAACTTCGCAAAATCCTTAGCCATGAGCGACCCATCCAATTCTAGTCTGGAGGTTTCGGTGGATTACTGGTTATATGAAATTATGCCAGATTTCCACCAACATTTACCATTACCGACTTGAAATTGGGTCATCGGAAAAGTACCGGAACTGTCCTTATTGAAAATAACACGAGCACATTCTGAAATATCAGACGCTTAAGTTTAGGCGTATGAATCGCTTGGAGCGGCGCCCTGTCCTGACGCCTCATCATTTTTTGGAGCGTCACACATGAAGCTGACATTAAAACGGATCGGGATTGACGCGTACAGAGAAAACATTGCGTTTCTAGACCATGATGAACTGAAGAAATTCTCTGTAGGATTACATCCGATGGATCGCGTTGAAGTCTCAGCGAAGGATAGAAAAGTTCTCGCTGTGCTCAACGTGGCAGAAGGGACAACCGTACCGTCCGGTTCTATTGGTTTAAGCGATTCCGCGTTCGCTAAGCTTGGAGTGGAATCCGGGGAAACGGTAGATGTGAGGCCTGCTGATCCGCCAAAATCGTTGGAGCAACTGCGTCGCGAGATGTCGGGGGCGCATCTGTTGTCACAAGACTTTGTGAATATCGTGGATGACATTGTGGAAGGACGATACTCAACAGTTGAGTTAACGGCGTTCGTCGTAGCGGCAACGATGAACCCTCTCAACGATGATGAAGTATATTGGTTGACAAGCGCGATGGTCGATCGTGGCGAACAGATAAACTTCAACGGTTCAATAATCGCTGATAAGCACTCGATCGGAGGAGTTCCGGGAAATCGAACGACTCCGATCGTGGTATCAATCGCCGCAGCTTCCGGTTTGATTATTCCGAATACGTCATCGCGGTCCGTAACGTCACCTTCAGGTACCGCGGACACTGTGGAGACACTAATGAACGTCGAATTGCCGGTCAAGCGCATCAAAGAATTAGCGGCGAGTGAAAAGGGCTGTCTTGTATGGGGAGGAGCCCTCAATCTTGCTCCAGCGGATGACCTAATCATCCAGGTAGAGCATCCACTAAACATAGACTCAGAAAGTTTCATGATCGCTTCCATCCTTGCAAAAAAGAAGGCTGCGGGAGCTACACATGTGCTGCTGGAAGTTCCAACGGGTTCAGATTCCAAAGCAGAAACGGCTGAAAGGGCTATTGGTCTTGAGCAGCGTTTTCGACAAATTGGAGCCAGGCTAGGCTTGAATATTCAAGTCGAGATTACCGATGGATCGCAACCTATAGGCAACGGCGTCGGTCCAGTTTTGGAGGCTAAAGACGTACTGAAAGTCTTAAGGAACGAACCTGATGCCCCAACCGACCTTAAAGAAAGGTCTCTCTATCTTTCTGGACAACTGTTGGAGTTCACCGGTCAGGTTCCACGCGGTCGAGGACGTAATCGCGCAGAGAATCTATTACAATCTGGTGAAGCTTACGAGAAGTTTGAACGAATTCGAAACCTCCAAGGGCGTAAGGAATTGACTCCTCTAGGAACGCATGTCAAGGAAATTTACGCACGGAGAAGCGGACGAGTGAACGCGGTTCGGAACCGAATAATAGCACGAACAGCAAAACTCGCTGGTGCACCTCGCAATCTAGGAGCAGGAATTTACCTCATGAAACATGTTGGCGATAACGTCGACGAAGGAGAACTACTCCTGCGTATCCACTCAGAGAGCGAGGAGGCACTGCTCTTTGCATTCAGATACTGGGAAGAACACGCACAGGGAATAGAAATAGTGTATCACACCCTTAACCTCTGAAGTCATCGATTGAGTTATTTGGGAAAAAAGCCCAGGGCTTCAAGTATGAGCATAATGAGGTGATGATATGAACATTAAGCTCGTCCGAAGCCCCAAGAATCCTATCATTGAACCAAGACCCGGCATCGCATGGGAAGTCGCGGGCACCTTCAACCCTGGAGCCGCGAGAAACGGTGAGGTCATTCACATTCTGTATAGGGCTGTCAACGAACACAAAATTTCATCGCTTGGCCATGCGACAACTACAGACGGCGAAACGATCGTGGGCCGATCTATGGAACCTGTCTTCGCTCCGGTTGACTCTTGGGAAGTACTGGGTTGCGAAGACCCGCGCATAACAGCCTTCGATGGCGGATTCTACGTTTTCTATACGGCTTATTCGCCACGGGGTCCACGAGTAGCTCTGGCCTCGACTACCGACTTTATGAGTTACGAACGCTACGGCGTAGTAGCACCGGACTATGACGACAAGGACGCCGCCCTCTTTCCTGAGCTAATTGGCGGAAAATTCGCCGTTATACACAGAATAGCACCAAACATTGAGTTGGTTTTCTTTCATAGCATAAAGCGGATGGAGAAGGTTTCGCAGAACCCATACTCGAAGAACTATCTGAAACGTATAGAAACAAACACTATCATGAAACCAAAGTGGAAGTGGGAAGAACAGAAGGTCGGAATAGGCCCACCTCCGATCCGAACGGACGCCGGATGGCTGGTAATCTATCACGGCGTGGATTCTAACACCGTATATCGCGCAGGGGCAGCCCTCCTTGACCTTGAAAACCCATTCCGAGTGATCGCCCGAACTCCGGAACCTATCCTAGAACCGGAAGAAGACTTCGAAAGGGTCGGAGTGGTACCTAATGTTGTTTTCCCTGAAGGCGCTGTCGTCGTAAAGGATGACCTCAAGGTCTTCTACGGCGGAGCAGACAGAATCTGCTGCGTCGCGAGTATCCCAATGAAATTGCTAATAGAAGCCTTAGAAAGCTACAGCTAGGATCCGTCTAATCAAAGCTTGTGAATTCCATATCGCATAAGAAAATCGTCATCTTCGATCTTGACGGTACTCTAACAAAGAGCAAGTCAGACCTCGATCATGAAATGGCGTCGCTGGTTTGCGAACTGCTCCGGCTAAGATATGTTGCAGTGACCTCGGGGTGTTCTTTTCAACAATTTGAGAGTCAATTCTTGAGTGGACTTCCAGAGAGCAGCAACCTATGCAACTTGTTCCTGTTTCCGACATGCTCGGCCAGTGGTTACTATTTTGACAGAAAACGACGCCGTTTCTTTCGAGCTTACACTAATCTCCTGTCCGTAAGGGACATCAAGAAAATACTCAAATCATTTCAAAGAGTCTTCGCGGAAACCGAATACGTTCACCCGGCAAAGACATACGGACCAGTTTTCGAGAACAGGGGGAGTCAGCTCACCTTCTCCGCTATGGGCCAGAAAGCTCCGTTGCGGTTCAAGCGTAAATGGGATCCCAATCAGCAGAAGCGTCTAAGGATCAGAAAGCTCCTGAGAAAGCAGCTGCCCGACTTTGAGATATCTATTGGCGGGACCTCGTCCATCGACGTCACGAGAAAAGGCGTTGACAAGACATTATGCGTAAAGAAGTTGAAAGAACGGCTCGGTGTGGAACGGAAGGGTATGTTGTTTGTCGGGGATGCTTTGTTCAGAGGTGGGAACGACTACATCATGAAGAGCACAGGTATTAAGTGCATATCAGTCTCGGGCCCGAAGGAAACAAAGGAACTGATACGAAGAATAATTCAGAGTGCCAAAGTCGTACCTTTCCCCGACACATGACAACCGGACGCCGCAACCGCATTGATGCTTTCATGTTGCAAGTAGATTAGCCAGTCTAAGTAGGCCCGGATCCAAAACCTTCTCCGTATTACATGATTTCTGAAGCTCCACACTCCCAATCTCGCCATCTTGCAATCCGACTACTCTGTCACCGTCTTTCTGTGACAAGAGCTGGATCGCTTTGTGTGCAAACAAGCTCGCCAAGAGCCTGCTCCTCGTCGTGGGGTTGCCGCCTCTTTGAGCGTAGCCTATGATGCTCAATCTGACCTCTGCCTTTGTGTTTCGCTGAATCTGTGCCGCAAGAAGACGAGTGTCTCCTATTCCTTCCGCCGCCACGATCAGGCCCGACTTTTTTCCTTTGGCCATGTTTTCTCTTACCGTCTCGAAGAGGTTCTCGTTTCCATATTTCACTTCTGGAACTAGAATTATCTCCGCGCCAACGGCGAGGCCGATCTCCAACGCGAGAAAACCCCTCTCTCGCCCCATCACCTCAATCATGAAAATTCTCTCATGGGAAACTGCCGTGTCCCGGATCTTGTCAATTTCGGCGACCGCTGTGTTTGCTGCCGTGTCAAAACCTATGGTTTCCTCTGTTCCATAGACATCGTTGTCGATTGACGCAGGAATTCCAATTATCATTGTATCCGTGTACGCGCTAAGGTTCAGAGCGCCCTTGAAAGAGCCGTTCCCGCCGATGACCACTAGTCCGTCAATGTGATTCGATGCGAGAGATTCCGCGGCTTTCCTGATTCCTTCCTTCTTCTCAAACTCCGGGCATCTTGATGTATGCAGAATTGTTCCACCTAAGTGTAGAATGCCGCCCACGCTTCGAGGCGTCAACTGGGTAAACGTATTCGTGATCAAGCCTTCCCACCCTCTCCTGAAACCAAAAACTTGAAATTTCTTTGAAGAGGCGATACGGACAACGCCTCTGATGGCAGCATTCATGCCAGGCGCGTCTCCACCAGTTGTACAAACGGCTATCCTCTTCATTCGTCCCTTCTCCATTTGGAAAACGACTCTCTCTGAACTAAGCTGCTGATCGCCCGCGCCGGATCAAGTATTTTGATGGCGCGCTCTAATGCTACCGAAGTGATTCGTCATACCGTAGCCGCTGCATAGCATGGCTATTCCCGTCAGGAGCATCACAGCTCCGGAAAGCGTTGAATTCTGCATCATCGAGAAGACTCTCGCTAACATGCCAAAGCCCAAAACCAACATGACAACACCGTAGAGCAACATCGAAGGTCCGATGATTGAGTGTTTCATCATACGAGCAGTCAGCAAGTACAAGCCCGTTAGTAGGACGATTACTCCTAGCGCAATGAGGAAAACCCCAGCCCAGAGGGCGGTGGAAGGGGTCACCATCGTTTCGCTTTCCATCATCATCGTAGGTTGAACCAGCGCTAGGCCCGCGATCACGTCAACAAGGCCA
Source organism: Bathyarchaeia archaeon (assembly GCA_049517415.1). Classification (GTDB taxonomy): domain Archaea; phylum Thermoproteota; class Bathyarchaeia; order 40CM-2-53-6; family 40CM-2-53-6; genus FEN-987. The sequence goes on along the minus strand of JBEKSC010000018.1, from coordinate 11,332 downwards.
CCGACGATTCCAACAAGGGCCGAGTATTTTTGCCTCAAGAATCTCTTCCTGCCACCAGACGCCACTCTAACTCTTAGAAAAACGTGTGTGTTTCTCTTAGGGTTGTCATATGCCAATCGCCTATGTGTAGCGTGTCTAACTTGGCAATGAACAAGACAATGGTGGCCTTATCTGATGACTCGCACTGATCAGGTGCCCTAGACCGTGCCCCACGTGTGCTCACAGTTGCAGTAGCTTTTGCCAAAATCAGCATTGTTTGCGCTTCGGGATTCGCTTTTGAATTCGAAGTTCCTAACCCTTGCGGGATACTCGTTGTAGAATATACCGTGCCAAAGTGGTCCCAGTAGGGGTTGCGATATGTTCCAGCAGCATCGTGCGTATGTTTCCATCTCAATGCTGACCTCAGTTTGAGGGGAGGAGGCGTTCACACTGAATATTGGTAGGTCATTCTCATAGTGCTTGGTTATTTTGATGTCTTCCATAATATGGTCCTTGCCTTCATCGGGGTCGTAGAAGTTAAGGGTCTTTGAAACCATTCTTTCACCCCAATCCATAGTGCTCTCATGAGATCTCGAGTGTCTAAGCATTGGTATTCCAATGTGAGGTAAGAAGTATTGCAAGTAGGCTCCATTATCCCACTGTACTGTGCCCCAATACCAACATGGGGTTATCGAGGATATTCGCACCTTCTGGAAATACGATCTGCCCTTTACAGGAGTCTCCGTTTCACCCACTCGGATCTTTCCCGATGACGACAGTGCCCTATATTTCAACATCGAGTACCCCATGTTTCCAATGAAGTTCTTTCCCGTAGGCATGAGTTCCGCCATCGCGTCTTTCCATCTCTCCATTGATAACTTAATTCTGACATTCTTGGTTCCTATGTCCAGCCAGAAATCCGCAGAGCTTCCGCCATAGGCATAAACGCCCTTGTCTCCTTCCATCCTGATTAGTCCAGAGTGGTCATCTCGTTCGGTTTCGGTTTTCCCGTGGTCGAGGAGGAGAGGGTCATGCATTTTTGCTCCGTCATAGTACCAGGAGGCTACGATTGAATCAAAAGCAGCGTGCTTGCCGTCAGTCTCCATTGGGATTGTCGGTTCCCAGCAGAAATCATTCACGCGAACCTTCTTGCAATTCCTAGTGCCCCATAGGATCATGAGCTGCCTGGGAAATTTGGGAGCATCTGGATTCTCGAAGAAGTGAATCCACCACCACCAATGCCATGTGTGATTCTTGAACATATGATCCGGATAGACCTTCCATATATCATCGAAGACTTGGTGCATGCTTTCAACTCAAGTAACCGAGTGTATCGTTTGCACTAGACACGAGGACGTTTAGCGGATTTATCCGCTGTCATAGGATAGTATGTTCAGTAATGACGCCACTATCATTCCAGATGGTCACCGGCAGGTGAATAATTGGAGATGTTTACAACTGAACCCAGCTTCCACTTATCATTAAGGATACAAGCATCAAAGCTCTGGCTTCACCGAAACTTAAGTAGTGTTGAATAGTTGCAAAAACCGCAACTCTAGATATGCCGAAAATTGCAAACAGTATCCCTATCAGTTCAGCGGTGACGCCGACGGAGCTTGCGTAGCCTGGGAAGATCGTTGTCACTATGGTGAAGATCATCCCGTAACATGCGATTATCTTGTGTCAATAAGGCCTTACATTAGAGTGATCTAGAAATAGGAGAGACACCGAGCATGAGCCGACCCTGTAGCGGGTGAGGTTTTGGTTCAAAGAAGGTTCAAGCTTTCCGCACACATAAGCAGCGATAACCCAGCGGCTATCAAAACTGCACTGCAAGAATTCCTGGGTGGGAAGGGCTCTGTCAAAGCTACCGAGGAGGGATTCGATGTTGAAGCTGAGTTGACGGGGGAGAGTGCACGTGATCTCAACCGCACGCTCCTATCACGGATGCGTAAACTTGAACGCCGTACAAGATTGCGTGCGGAATGGACTGCGGACGGTATCACGGAACGTTTCTTCGACTACGTACCGAAGGGCAAGAAGAAGACCGATACTTGAATCGTAAGAGAGCATCCATCAGTTCGTTGGATAAGCTGAGTCAAGCCGAACATTAGATTGTGTTCATGCGATTCTCAACCCGGGATAGCGCAGTCCTCGTACTCTCGGAAGTCACGAGCTCTGAAGCTCGTACATCTTTCACTTCACTCTGAACTTCTCCTCTAAGGGGCTGAACTGCAGACAAGTTTGCGCGAACATCCGTGAGAGGAAGCGTTCTTCACCTGTCTCTCAGAGTTGGGAATGCGCGCAATCTCTATTTGGAAGAGGTAACTTGGGGCTCGGGACTGAATATGAAACGAAGCCGTGCTCTCGTCATTCGAAGAGCGCTTTCGTTTGAGGTTGGAGCATTGGCGCTCATCGCTGTTATCATTCTCGCAGCGGCATTTTCCCTTGCATATCGGCCGCTTCCCCCAAGCATCTTACAAGCAACCGCATCTTCATCTCAACAGAACGGCGGGCCCGCTCAGCTACCAGTGATGAACCAACCGCCCACGAGCCGTGAAATCTGGGTACAGTGGGAGGAAACCCAGTCGGGGCAAGACCGCTTCTACCCAGACTTCATTGTGGTCAATCAGGGGGACACTGTGAAGCTGACTTTCATCAACAACGACACGGTCATGCACAACTTCGTCATCGGGGCACCTTACGACATTAACGTGAATGCCTCCGTCCCAGGCTTATACAACGACCTTACCGGCGTGAAGAACACAGTCCCAGCAACCAATAACTCTCCAGGCGTAGTGGTAACCGGCACTCCTGGAAATGTTACTGCAAGGTATACCTTCGTAGCCCAATACGCGGGCATATACGAGTTCATCTGCACTTACCATGTCATAGTGGGAATGTTTGGCTACCTAGTGGTATTGCCCAATGCTGCGTACCAATCAACAAGCGCAACCATCTTGACAACATCAACAAGCCCCGCAACCTCTCAGGTGACCATACAGCCTGGTGCAGCTTACCCCAACTCGACCGGGTACTCACCCTCAATCATAACCGTCGTGATTGGAGTTAACAACACTGTGGAATGGGTAAACAACGACACTGCCCCTCACACCGTCACGGCCACCGACCATAGCTTCGACTCAGGTAACCTGAATCCTGGCGATACTTGGACCTACACGTTCACCAAATCGGGCACATACACTTACGTCTGCACCTATCATCCCTGGATGAAAGGCACGGTAGTCGTAATATCCGCCTAACAATCCTAAGAAAACGGAAGGAAAGATTCAGTATCCGCTTCGAATTGGTCGAGCACGTACAATTTCAAATCGCTTATACTTGCAGACCAACACCAAGATTGCTCTCTCAACCTGGCGGACGTCGTATCCACGCAGATCGCAGTCAACACCGACCGAGGGATTGAAGCCAACCCAATTGTGCTACAGTTGGGCGGTCCATTCTCCCCGATCGTGTTCCTCCTGAAACTGATCGTCGTCTCCGTAGCCATGCTGGTCGTTTGGTGGATAGCACACAGATGGAAAGGCCCTAGGCTTGGCATGGCCACGATCATCGCTCCAGCCGCGACGTATGCGGCCGTGGTGGCCAACAACGTCATAGTCGCAGCAAAGAAAGTGAAGAAGACCGTTGCCGGGAAAAGGTATGGCTGTTCGACAACGAAGAGCAATACCTTTCCAAGGGTGTAATACGCCCTGAGTAGGGTGTATTACATTTGGCAGGATCTGGAAACCCAATTCTGACCGTACGAATGGACCCGCGAATAGGTACATGTTTCCGAAAACGGGATTGGGGCCACAAACCATGTACATGGTCGCTGGCGACCAAGTACATCGTTCAGAGGGATGCGGGACTGAATTGTATGGCGATTCCCGCAAATCACCATACAAATTGCCGCGAGCTTGGTCTCACTGGTCCCAAATCAGGGACTTGGATCGTCTCACAGTCCCGCGTTTAGCCGGCGAACCTGCTGGGCAAGTACACCGAATGCACCCAAGAGAGGGTGAATGCACCCTTGACCTCAGAAGGCAACCAGGCACTTCTACGCCTGGATCCCCTCCTGTGCAGCGGCCTCCGCGCTAGAGCCATGGCGCGAAACAACGTGATAGTTGCCGCGAAGAAGGTCAAGAAAATCGTTGCCAAGGAAGCTGGTTAGAATTTGAGTCATCATGTACCCCCCCTCCAGGGGTACACTGGTAACTTATCGGGTGGTTTGTCAAATACTGAAAGCCCACGGAGTTTCTTTGCTGAGTTTGCGTTGGCAAAGATGAAAGATGGCTTTATCGTGGGAGCCATATTCGCCGTTCTACTTCTGTTAGGCGTTCTCAAGATTGTTGCATTGGAGCAGACTACCGCTGTCGTGATTTTACTACTACTCTCCGCATATGTCACCTACTACAACGCCGCTCATCACAAAAGCCTGTCCACCTATCCAGCCATAGACGGGTTCCTACTTGGATTTGGTTGGATTTTCGGATTAGTGAGCCTATTACAAATGCTTGCACACTAGATGGCAAGCACCAAGTCAGAACGGAACGAGTAAGTAGTCGCTTTCTTCGATTATACAGAATACGTCCCGCCACAAACTCAAATAATGTAAACACATGTGGCTTACGCTCAGATGTCAGATGCAACCCGAAGTGAAGTTTTGTTGCAAATGCGGTCTCAAGATGACTCCGATTGGAGACAAAGTTACCTGCGGAGTCTGCCACCGCAGTGAATCTCGGTTCAAGGTTCCGTTTCTTTCAGAAACTAGAACGATGAAATCATTGACACCACATTGTCCCAAGTGTAAGGAACAGACTCTGCGTAACCATGCTTACTGCCCATTTTGCGGTGCAAAAATCTAGTGCCGTAAGCCAAGTCCCGACGGTTAACAGCCGAAATAGAGTCCCTAAGAATTAACAGAACCAACATTAGTGCCCACCACCCGATAAGTTACCAGTGTACTCCAGGGGGGGTACCCCAGAGCTTCACCGCCTGCTCACTCATGCCCGAACCCTCATTGATAGCATGGTACACGAAGTTCGAACGCAGCTATGCCTTTCAAGCGGCCGCTATGGCCAAGAAGTTTGCGAATGTGCCACAGGTACGTGATGACTTGATTGACACATTAACTACAACCTAGCCTCTCTCTTTCCGTCATAGTGACTGCGTCGAACCGACCGCTGTTTTTTTCAATTAGGCTCAACCTAATGGCCGATGTCTCCTCGGAGGATCTGGTTCGAAATGGAGGTTTTGCGCAAGGAGTTAGTGGGCATACTAGTATGTCCTTTGTGTGGTTAGTCTATGATCAACGCAAAGGAGAATGAGCGTTCGCGTATGCGTTGGCCAATCTTCCAGGGCATACTGCCAGTAGAGAAGTCTCAGATTCTGAAGGATGTACTCGCCGGCGTTACCCTTGCAACTCTGGCGGTTCCTGAGGTGATGGGGTACACGAGAATTTCCGGCACTCCAGTAATCACAGGCCTCTTCACAATTTTGCTTCCGATGGCGTTGTACGCTTTATTGGGTTCATCACGCCACTTGGTTGTGGGCGCGGATTCGGCGACTGCCGCGGTTCTAGCGGCAGGGCTTGTAGGAATTGCTGCGGTGGGGTCACCTGAGTATGTGGCGTATGCAGGTGTCCTCACTTTGATGGTTGCAGGAATGCTTATCGTGGCCCGTTTAGCAAAAATAGGTTTCCTAACCGACTTCCTCTCACGCACCGTCCTGATTGGTTTTCTGGCGGGCGTAGGCATCGAAGTTGCCATCACGCAAATTCCAGACATGCTTGGAATTCAGGGACACGGCGGCGTAATTCAATCAGTGACCACGGATATTCTGCAAATGCCAAGAACGAACATCTACTCAGTCCTAATCTCGATCGCCGTTTTGATTGTGATTTTTGGTGCGAGAAAAATCTCAAAAGAGATTCCAGTCGCGCTGATAGCAGTTGTCTCCGTAATCATCCTGAGTTACACTCTAAATTTTGCCTCACACGGTGTCTCCGTGCTCGGCACGATTCCAAGCGGTTTGCCGAAACTTGGAATCCCAAACGCGCCAGTGAGTTGGAGCATATTCCAGAAATTGCTTCCAACCGCCGTTTCCATGTTCGTAATCATCCTCGCTCAAAGCGCTGCCACCTCCAGAGCGTACGCAGCGCGGTACAATGAAACTTTCGACGAGAACCTAGACATAATTGGGCTCGGCATAGCCAACTTGGGCGCAGCCCTTTCCGGCACGTTTGTCGTGAACGGTAGTCCAACGAAGACTGAGATGGTTGACAGCGCCGGAGGCCGAACTCAACTTGCACAACTCACGACCGTCTTCATCGTCCTTATCGTCATACTCTTCCTAACCGGCCCGCTCTCATACATGCCAATCGCAGTCTTGGCGGCTATCGTTTTCGTCATCGCGATTGAGCTCGTAGACATTAAGCAGATGCGTCAGATCTTACTTCAGCGTCCCAGCGAATTCTGGATAGCCGTGCTTACTGCTGGCATCGTGGTTTTCGTTGGGGTGGGGGAAGGAATCATACTAGCCATTGTTCTCTCACTCCTTGACCATACACGACGTGGGTACCGGCCAAGCAACACCGTGCTTTCAGTGGACAGCGACGGCGTTAGGAATTCTACTCCCGTATCTAGCCGTGGCCAATTATTTCCGGGACTAATCGTTTACCGCTTCAACCACAGCATGTACTACGCAAACTGCGAGCAGTTCAAAACTGAAGTGCGCGAGTTGATAACGGGAGCTCTGCCTCCCATCTCCTGGTTCTGCTTAGACCTTGGCGCCGTAGATGACGTAGACTTCTCGGCGGCCGAAGCTCTACGAGAAACATGCGAGCTATTGAAGCAAAGAGGCATCCGTTTCACGCTGGTTGAAGTTCAAGCTAACGTGCGCGCCGAATTAGATCGTTACGGAATCACTAAGCTGGTCGGGAACGATTACATCTTCGGAAGAATCCACGAGTTGGAGCCTGCATACAAGCAATCGACTCAAAGCTGATCATAAGTAGAAAACGAAAGCGAGCGCCAGTCACAAGCTCTAGGTCGCGTTAGGGCTGTTTCTCACACCACTCCTCATAGTCGTCTTCAACGCTTTCAGTCATCTTCCTCGCGGCGGCGTGCAGCCAACCGTCTTTGCGTTTCGCTAAATCATTGCGCAAGGCTTTCATCGCCGTCTTGCTGCCGAGGTGAACGTTAGCGGTCTCAAATCCCATAGCTTCGAGAAGCAGCGCCTCATCCACTTTCTTAGGGAGCATTACCAGTTCGATCCGTGAACAATCGGGTGCGAGTCGGCGCACGAGCCATCGGCCTCGCGTCCGAACATAAGGGTCGGGTGCTCGACACGAGGTTCTAAGGATCTCCTCGTAAAGAATCTTCTTCGAGCTTCTGCCAGCGGAAGCCCAGACGCAAGCTGATGGGGCGAGGGCTTTGGCTTCGCGCGCTATTTTGCCACCTTGCCATTCAGCCAACGCCACAAATCGTTCAAAACCCAAACTCCCTCCGCCCGCAACCCGACGAGCTACCTTGTAGTCGAGGTTCCCTTCAGGCATTAGGCTTTCAAGCGGGTTCTTGGCGCTTTTCGGCACATCGCGAGCCCTAGGCAGGGCAGCCATTTTACTCCAGAAGCTATGTGGGTCGCGAAGGTCGCTTGTGGCAATCTCCCGAAGCCAACCATGATGCTCCTCAAGAATGAATGGCCTACCCCCATCATTCAAACAGGCGCTGTAGCCGTCAAGTATAGCTTTGCACGCTCGGGCACCTCCAATTTTCAGGTGCCTCGACGTGACCGCGAGTTGGGCGCTTACCGCCAAGCGGACTAGGTCATTTGTGTACGGTAGTGGGTAGGCTTCGTCGAAGTCGTTAACCCCCCAGACCAACCGGCCTTCACTGTCTCGCCAGGTTCCGAAATTTTCAACGTGAAGGTCACCGACCGCCAAAACTTCCGGTGCCTTCGCAAGCTCCGGACAGAGTTCGGGCCGCACTTGAGCCCACCGATAGAATGTTCCTCGAAGGAACGTGAATGGGTGTTCCGCCAAGAGCTTATGCTTCAAATCCAAGTCTGCCTGGACGAGCCGCAGGCGCTTCCCAAGCCAATTCTCGAATTTTCTAGTAGCCTTAGAAATCCTCATCCCTCGTCCCCTGGTTGGGACTGAGTTTAGAATACCTTAGGAATATTGGTTGACGAGAACGTTACGTTCAAATCGTCGCGAAAATGGGATATTATTGTCGCTTGAGTCGGACCGCTAAATCAACGAGTGCGCAGGCAAACTGAAAACCACCCAGCACCACAAACTTGACTGTAGTACCCTAGTACTACATTCGCATTAGCTGGGGTTTCGCTTTGGTTGCTCTCCAACGGGGAAGAGTAATGCTCGTCGCAGTACAACTTCTTTAATTTGCCAAGTTTCAAAGCTTTGCGTTGCTTCACCGTCGCAATCTCCAAACTCGCAGTATTTCATGAAATGAGAAATGGCGAAGTTAGAACAAAATCCTTAGAGGGGCTCGCAGGAGAACATTTCATAAAGTGCAAGAGAACGAAAGCGGCAAGAGCAAAACTTAGCGAGGTCTTACTGCAACAGCCTTCTCATATCCCTTGACAGACTTATCCATCGCTCCTCTTGCAAGAGCCATGTCCAAGCGAACCAGCTGCTTGACAACCTCATTCTGCCTAGCGAGCTGATACATAGTGGCTCTGCCAACCGATCTCGTGACCTTGACAGCTCCAGATTTTTCTAGCTCCTTCCAATACTTGAAGAACGTCACCCGCCCCATTCCCAAGTTCTTCACTATCTCGTTCTTGGAATAATCTGACAGGGGGTTGTCTAGGAAGAAGTCTATGATTCTCAGTATCGGGCTTCGGCCGAGGTACTCGACCAGCAAAGTCTCGTTCCGCTTATACGACATAACAATTGGATTGGTTTTGAAAGTATTTAAAACTAGACTCCCAAAGTACCAAAAGTGAACTTATGTTTTCCGATGATCAATTCAAGGCCACGATACTTTTCAAGCTTTACAAAAGGGGAAACTGGGGAGCAAGCCACACAGCTCTGGACAATCTGAAGAAGGGATGGAAGGCTGAGGATCCCGGCAAACACAATGTGGCAAGAGTGGAAAAACTGACAAAGCAACTAACCCGTGAGGGTCTGATTGTTCCTAAGCCGACAGGCTACGGCCTGCAAGTCTCCCTCAATCCGTGCCAGAACGAGTCCATAGTTGCAATCATGAAGAAATTCTTCCCCGAAGTCAGGTACTGACTCTCGCAGCAACACGCTTCGCCCGAATTCGCGTTGACAATTTGTAGAACTTCATCAAATTTAGTGAACTTGACCGCATTACTGGCTGTGGAAGCCGCCAAGCTGGATGTCGTGATGAAGAGACGTGTAGCTGGTTGGGGGTTGGCTGATTCAATTGTAATGTCCACTGCACGTGATAAAGCAGGAAAGAGATCTTTCGTCCGACACATCTCAAAGAATACGCAAAACTTGAAGCACTTATAGGAGTCATGGCCATTTCCACTTCGTGCGTGATTGAGGCTTGGCTTTGAAACTGAAAGACGTGAAGACGGAGATTATAGAAGAGGATAACGGAACCTACGCCGTCGTGTGCTCTGCTCTCGGTGTCTACTCAGTCGGGAGGACTCTGAGGGAGGCCAAGCGAAATTTCCAACAGGCGCTGGACCTCCATTTGTCCGTTCTCAGGGAGAAGGCTACAAGGGAACTTACAGTTGCAGCACATTGATTCCTAGGCCAGACCTTTGCCTCGTCTACGGCCGGTAGAAGGTAAAGAACTCATTAAAATTCTCTGCAACAAGTTCGGGTTCGTCAAGGTTCGACAGAAGGGCAGCCATGTAACTCTGCAGCGCAACGGGACTTTCGTGACCGTGCCGACGAAGGAAATACGCATCGGCCTTTTGAATAGGATACTGAGGGACTGTAACATATCAAGAGACGATTTTCTCGCTTCATTGTGACAAGCCAAGCGCTGGCAATTGGATGAGATAGCAACTGAAAGTGCCGAGCGTGGGATTTGAAACCTCTGCAGTTCCTGTGCCTGACTGGATGAAAACAGAATATTTGTCAATAAAATCCTCTGAGCGTCTTAAGCTTTGACAAGATCGTTCGATTTGATTTTCAACAACTCTCGGTCGCTGAAATCATAGGCTTTGAAAAAAGTGGTCTAAACCGAGCGGTATTGCATGAGTTGCTTCAGACATTCGTTTGGGTCGTCTGTAAGTAGCCATCCAACCTATGAAAATCACGTCTTCCATCGATCTGAAGTGCGGATCTCCGCTCACTACCTTAGCCGCGCGTGACTTTGCAGTTGCGTAGATTACCGAATCCGCTAGCGGCCAAGCCTTGATTCTCTTCTTCATGATAAAGTCGGTCTCCCCCGCTTATAGGGCGAGTGGAGCATTGAGAGGCACAACCTCAGTTACAGACTCAACGTAAGTGAAGTATTCTTGCATATCTCTTTGAGACTTGCGCCCCGCCTGGATTTCTCTGAGGTACCATCTCCGCAGTTCGCTTAGCACGATTGAAGGCGTAAGACCACGTCCCCCTTCAATGTAGGTTCCAGCTTTGGAACCCTGCTTGGATCCAATCAGATACTCTCCATTACAAAGTTAGAAGCGGTGCTCGTCTTCTTTCTCCCTCACAAACCGACGGGAACTCCGGCAGACACCAAAGAGAGAGTCGGGGATGCCCGCTTTTGACCTAGCTAGCTTGCTGATAACTTCGTCGTAGCTCGGGGCCCCCATCTGCTTTTTGAGTCTCCTTCGTGAAGAATTCATGTGACATGCAGCAGCTCAAACAGTATGCCGGTAATTCGCTCGTGAATTTCAGGCGTGATTCTTCCGATCTTCATCCTGACGAGTCGTTGGCTCACGCTGAAGATCCTATCCACTTTCACTTTGCTATCGACTATCAAGTTGCCGCTCTCTAGTTCGTTGTTGGTAACGGAGATAGCGTAATCCCTTAACTTCAAATTAGAAGTAAGTGGGACCGCCACAAAGTCCTCTGAGTTTCGGTTGTACTTGTTGTTTGATAGAACAATGGCAGGTCTGACTTTCGAGCTCTTAAGATCAGAGAATGGGAATGTGAGTAAAACGATATCTCGTTGGAAAATCACTTAGTGCTCGCCTTGAGGTACCGGTCCCAGATATCTTCCTTCTTCCTTAGCCACATGCGTCGTAACGAAGCTTCCGAAATATCTTGCAAATCTGCGAACTCATCTTCAAGAACCTTGACGATTCTTCGAGGCTTCTCCAGAACTATCTTCTGCCCTTTTCTGATCAGAAGGAGTTCGTCGCCCTTCTTTATACCGACTTCTCGTTGGATTTCCATTGG
>JBEKSC010000017.1:0-61493 GCA_049517415.1 Bathyarchaeia archaeon | reverse complement strand
TATTTGTCCTTGAGTACGACTAGCTTTCTGTACTTTTCCTCTTCGTAGGCTTCCTTGACCCTGTCCGCGCCTTCATCACCTAGGAAGTTTACGTAGGCACCAGTGGCGAATTTCTTCATAGCATTGAACGCATCTCTCGTCCACTTGAGGTGCATATCATTCTCGGATGGGTCTCGCCAAGCCGAGACGAGGTTTAGGACGAAGGGCGCGTCACGATGGCTGAAGGCAGTAGCGTCGTCCCCTATTCGCCTCATCGCTCCTCCAAGCTGGTGTATGTGAATTGCTGAGAAGGGTGATGATATTGTGTTGCCGAATGAAAGAATCGTGTCGATCGCATCGTCGCTCAAGCCTGAGATGTAGGTGGACTTCCAGTAGTTTTGTATGCCCGCAGGCGCGGCCTCATCCAACATGCTTTGCAGGACCGTATACGGCATGGGTTGGATTACGTCAGCCACAGGCTTTCCGAATTTACGAAGCAGAGCTAGAATCCGCTCCCCTTCTTCGACTTTCCCGCAGTAGCATAGAACGATCGCAACCAAGTGCTTCCCGTGGACCTCTTTGGGCAGGAATGGTAAGGGTGGGGCTGTCAAGTAGACGAGAAGCGTTGTCAGCTCATCTGGCGTATTTTTCACAAACTCCCTGTGAAACCGGAGTAGCGCTTGCCCATCTTCAGCCCTGTAAACTATGAGCCCACCAAGCACGATTGGTCCGACGTGGTGAAGCTGGAACTCGAATGAGGCTACTACTCCGAAATTTCCGCCGCCGCCCCTTATCCCCCAGAACAAGTCGGTGTTTTCATTCATGCTCGCGGTCAGAAGTTCGCCGTTGGCAGTTACCACGTCAACCGAGATGAGGTTATCAAGCGCAAGGCCATGTTTCCTCACTAGCCATCCAATTCCGCCGCCAAGTGTGAAGCCAGCAACCCCCGTACTTGAAACGAGGCCGCCGGTGGATGCAAGGCCGAATGCTTGCGTTTCCAGGTCGAACTGCCTCCAGGTTGCTCCTGGTTCTACGCGGGCCGTTCTTCGCAACGGGTCGACTCTCACGCTTTTCATCCCTGATAGATCAATCATCAACCCGCCATCACAGACGGCGTTGCCAGCGACATTATGCCCTCCTCCCCTCACAGAAACCGTCAGCCCTTGGTCGCTGGCAAACTTGACCGCTTTCATTATGTCGCTAGTCCCGGAACATCTTACAATGATTGCAGGGTGCCTGTCAATCATTCCATTCCATACCTTCCGTGCCTGCTCGTAGCCATTGTCGCTTGGAAGCAGAACTTCTCCCCTGAGGTTAGACTTCAGGGCCTTCAAGGCTTCTCCATAATTCGAAATTGGTTGAGTCGCCATGCCTTTTGCTCTCCATCCCCGGGATGGAGCGTTCTTAGCATTTAGGAACGACGTTTACATCGTAACACTTATTCACACACGTTCGAGGATGCTCCAAGAAGAGTCTTGATCTGTAGCAAGAAGACTATTCTGAGAAGCATCCGCCTAAGTGCCGAGCACAATAAGATTCTAGAGGAGGACGCCGAGAAGAAGGGACTAAGCGTCAATTCACTTCTCACGACGCTGATAACGAAATACGTTGAATGGGATCGCTTCACGGAAAGGTTCGGCTATGTATCCTTGGGGCGGCAGGGGTTCAAAAGCTTGTTCGATTTGCTGAGCGACGAGGCGCTCGTGACTCACGGTAGAGAGGTTGGTGGCAAGAACGCTCCTGAAATCACTCGTTTCTGGTTCGGTAAACTCAACCTTGAAACATTCTTCTCATTCCTGCAAGTGCATTCAAAATACAGCGGAATTTACCATTAAGAACTCGTCAGTAACGGCCGCTCGTACACCATAACTTTCCACCATGAACTCGGGCCGCGCTACAACGTAGCCTTAGTGAACTACTTCGACCAAGCCGTCAGGAACATCGTCGGAGTTGCCCCTAAGGTGGAGATAGCGAACAATTCGTCCACCATGTCATTCGAAGAACCAAGCCCACGCTAAGAATAAGCGCAAATCGGCTGAGCCGCGTTCGGGCGCTCCGTAATCTGAACCTAAAGTCTAAGTTTCGGCGGCCCCACCAAACTCTATACCACAATCGACCAACTCGGGGACAGACGCAACACCAAAATGCACGCTCTTGGAAATGAGCCCGATACAAATCCTGGTGCTCTGGTGGATGAAGCGGATCCTAGTCGTGAACCTCTTCCTTGACCCTAAACGTAAGTTAAGTTTCAACAAACTCGTAACACGAGTCAAGACACTTGGTGCAGAAGTTTCAATTTCTGACCATACAAGTTTACCCGCCCTTGACCCATCCCAGCTCCTTAGCTACGACGGTATCATACTGAGCGGCACAGAAGCATTATTCACGCGCACAGCCGACCGGAAGGAATTCGGGGATCTCTTCGCCTTTCTTCCTAGAATCGAGGTCCCGACATTGGGAATATGCGGAGGTCATCAAGCGCTAGCGATCGCTTATGGTGGTGAAGTGGCTAAGTCAGGCCGTCATGTTGATGGTTTTCGGACGGTTGAACTTGAAGACAAGAATCACCTCTTGGCGGGGTTGCCATCAAAGATCAGGGTGGTGCAAAGTCACTATGAGGAAGTGAAGCGCCTGCCACCGGGTTTCGTGCGAATAGCCAGATCTAAAGAAACGAAAAATGAGGCGATGAAGCATGAGCAGAAACCCTTGTACGGCGTACAGTTCCATCCAGAGAGATGGAACGAAGAGAACTTGGCAGGCAAGCGAATCCTAGAGAACTTCATCGAAAAAATCGCTACTAAACTGTGATCGGAACCAAGTCGCGTTAGCTGTTTGGCCCATTACGCGATGTCTTCATCGAAGTAAGGGTTCGAAGGGCTAAGCAAGTACGTGAAGGCCGCTGCGATGGCCATGAATAACCCGGAGATTAGGAAGGTTAGGTAGAATCCCGTGTAGAAGGATATGAATCCTGAGATGAATGAGCCTATCATTGTCGCGAACCCTACTAGGGCGCTGTATATCCCCAAAGCGGAGCCCTGCCCACTCCGGCCCAATGTGTTGAAGACCATCACATTAGACGCCGCATAGTAGACTGCATAGGCAAGTCCCCCGGCCAACGTATAGAACACCAGCGTATACGCCAAAAATGGAAGCCCTGTGAAGAAGATGGCGGAGGCGCCTATAATCAAATAGCTAACCGACCGCAGCACAAGCCCCCCGAAAGCACTCTGCCTCAAGTTTTGCTGGTTCATACGCTTCCCGTAGTAGCTAAACGAAATTGTTTGAACAATCATGGCGATTAGGTTTACAAGGAAAACTTCACTCTTTGAAACATTGGCGTTGTAAAGCGAAGGAACGAGGGACGTGTTGAATATTCCACTAGCGAAGTAGAATGCTGCAATAGAGCTGTAAAGCAGAACGGGCTCCCGGGTCAATGGAGACCTTCCGCCCTTGAAGAATCGCCTGAAATCCATCAAGCTCGGTATCTTCAAGAAGAATAACGGCAACGCTAAGAGCCGTTGGAAGAAACTCCGGCTGAACATTACAATCATCTCACGCTCAAAAACGAAGCCAGGCTCCCTGATCATAACCGCCGCCATTGCGGCCGAGAGCACTGAGAGCCACGTTAGCGGGACAACGAGAAGGGTGAATGGCAGGAAATCACCCCACGCAACCCCAAGCACCAATCCAACGACTACCCCGACACTCGAGATCATCGATAAGCGGGCAAAGACAAGCGCCCAACGAGACTTTCGCTGACTTTCCATTATGAGCATGTTCAACGGCGTCGCAGCCGCAGATGAGACGAGCGAGAAGATTGAGTAAAGAACTTCCACTCCATAGATCGTTCTAGCAAATAGAAATAAGATGAGCGTTCCTGCAACAGCCGCGTAACTCAGGACTATGATTGGTTTTCTTCTATCAGACCGGTCTGTTGCAAACCCCCAGATTATTGAGGCCGGGATCGTTACAGCGTTGAACAATGTAGTTGCGAGCGCAATATCGATCACTGTCCCATGAAGCGTCAAAATGTACAATTGAACGAATGTTGATACGGGCCCAATTGCGATGTTAATCGGTAGAGTGGAGTAAATCCAATCGTCCTTAACATCCTTTGATTTTACGTTGTCATTTGAGGAAGCCAAGCTGAATCCCTCGGCCGGCCCGACCAAACCAGTGGTGGCTCTTGGCGGCGAGCCAACAAGTTATGTCTGTCTTTTTACCGTGCTGCTTCTGAATCGAAATGGAATCCATCTTCTTTACGAATCCCCTTCTCCCAAACGGGGCAAACGGGGCATTGTTTGAGTACTAGCCTGCAACGAGTTAACCGAAGCTTTCGTGCGCATTATACCACAAGAATTTAATGTCCAACTGGACAGTTTGCGGCTTGCGCAAATTAGATTGGCTGAGAAATCGCAAACGAGTTACGCAAGCTCTTTGAATTTGGTACCACTCGAATGAGATGTGTCTATGGAATCGCCTGAAGTGCCCAGCCGTAACCTTCTAGCGGTTGATGGGTTGAGCATGGATTACGCGACGGTCGACGGACGGGTGCGTGTTCTTGAGAATGTCTCATTGCACATCGAGAAAGGGGAGATAGTTGGGATTGTGGGTGAGAGCGGGTCTGGCAAGACGACACTTGGATTAGCTATAATCGGCCTTCTAGACACGCCGCCCGCAGAAATCATCAATGGCTCCATAGCCTTCGAAGGAAACGACATGCGCGCGTTGAACCCTGTTGAGCTATCACGCTACCGTGGAACAGGAATAGGCATGGTGTTCCAAGAATCCCTCGCAGCTCTAAATCCAGTTTACAGAACTGATACACAGCTTAAGGAGTCCATCGAAATTCTTCAAAGAACTCTCAAGTTGAATCTTTCAGCTAAAGATGAAACGAAAATGATGGTGGAGATCCTGAATGATTTGCGCCTCGACAAACCTGAGTGGGTCCTGAAGAAATACCCCCACGAACTTTCCGGCGGAATGAGGCAGCGGGTCTCGATAGCAATGGCCATAGTGGAAAAGCCGAAACTTCTGATATTGGATGAGGTGACTACTGGGCTTGACGTGTACGTCCAGAACAGAATACTGAACATTCTGAAGGATTTGAATCGGCGAACAGGAACCGCAATGATATTCATCACCCACGACTTGATGGTCGCCTCACAGATTTGCGACAGATTGTACGTGATGTATGCAGGGAGAGTGATGGAGGAGGGCAGTACAGAGCGTATATTGGATGCACCGGCGCATCCTTACACTCAGAAACTCTTCGCAGCGATACCGCAGGGGTTTGTTGATTCCCCGCCGTTGCCCGCTCCTACCGGTGAAGCGCCAGACCTCAGGAGCTTACCCACAGGCTGCAAATTCCACCCGAGGTGTCCATTCGTGATGCAGAAATGCAAAGAGACTGAGCCGCCCGTTTTTGAGACCGATGATGACCGCAACGCCTCATGCTGGTTGCTAGAGAAGAAATGAGCAACATCCTCGAAGTGAACAACCTCACAGTTTCCTTCATCGTTAGGGGAGGGAACCTATTGTTGTTCGAGAGAGGATCCGGAATGATGAACGTAGTTAACGATGTCTCCTTCCATGTCAGGGAGGGTGAGACTTTTGGTTTGGGTGGCGAGACCGGTTCAGGTAAGTCAATAATAGCTTGGGTTCTGGTTGGCCTGTTCAAGCCAAGGTCTGGGTCCGTAAAGTTACTGGGTAAGGAGATAAACTTCCGAAAGAAGACGGACGTGACTTACCTTAGGCGAAATGTCGGAATAGTCTTTCAAGACCCGGTCGGGTCTCTAAACCCGCGTTTGCGTGTTAAGGAAATCATAAAAGAGGCCTTAGTGGCGTCGAAGACTTTCGATAGGCGAGATTATGATAGCAGAATAGAAGAAACCATTGATCTGGTGGGTTTGAGAAAGAGCAGTCTCGATGCTTACCCGAGGGAGCTCAGCGGTGGTGAGAAGCAACGGGTAAGCATTGCTAGAGCTATCGGTGTGCCGAAAAAAATGTTGGTGCTCGACGAACCTACGAGTTCATTGGACGTATCCGTCCAGGCCCAAGTTTTGAACACATTGAAAGAGCTGAAGTCAAAGTTGCATCTCTCCTACTTCTTCATAACGCATGACATCAACGTCATGAAATACATGAGCGATTCGCTTGGAATCCTCTATTATGGCAAGCTCCTGGAAGTGGGACGGACCTATGATGTTGTAACAAATCCTAAGCATCCATTCACAGTGAGACTGATGTCGAACGTCCCAGGACTCAGGCGTGCTGAACATAAAGAGGAAGAAGATTTGGGTGAGCGGGGATCGTCACCGACCGGGTGCGTGTACAGCAAGGTTTGTCCACATGTCTTTGAAAAATGCAGTAATTCTCCACCAATGATTAGTTTGGGTTCCGACCATTTTGCCGCTTGCTTCCTTCACGATAAGAGTAGTTGACGTGTTCACTGCTTTGTCGATTCCTGTTGCTGAATCTCGCCCGCCTTTCTGAAGGCTCTTCCCTTGAAGAGAATATACGGTCTGACTTTCACGTCAGAAGCTTCTCTGGCGCCGTCGCCCAGGAAGCTAAAACCGACCACGAGAAGCATTGTTACGAAGGCTGGAAAGAGGGCCTGCCACGGGTAACTATAAAGCCCATAACTGATCGAGCCGACCATTACGCCAAGCTCAGGGGTATTCGGTGGAATCCCGATCCCCAAGAAGCCGAGTATGGATACTTCGAGCAGAGCGGTTCCGATGTCAAGAGTAGCGTACGTTAGGACAGATGGCAAGATGTTTGGTAGGATGCCTTTGAAGATTATGTGGCTGAAAGACGAATTCAACGCTTTCGAGATCGCGATGAAATCTTCCGCAACCACCTCGAGTACCCCCCCTCTAACTAACCTCACATAGGGAGGCCACCAAACGAATACGAAGGCCAGCATCGCGTTGATTAGACCTGCCCCTAACGTTGCGGCGACTGCCAACACCATTATGATGGTAGGAAAGGCCAAGAAGAGGTCGGTTACTCGCATGATGACCTCGTCGACGACGCCTCCTAAGTAGCCCGCTGCCATACCGAGGAGGATTCCCAATACCGACGAGAGCAGGACGATAGCGATCGGCAAGCCCAAGTCGATGGGCAAGGCAGCGATGACTCGAGAGAATATGTCTCTTCCCTGGAAGTCTGTGCCAAACAGGTGGGTAAAGCTCGGCGGCAAATTGGAATCCTGAAGATTCAGCGCATATGGACTGTAAGGAGTGATTCGCCCGCCAAAAATCACGAAACCTGCAGCTAAGCTGACAGATATGATTACGATGGCCAAGCCTAAGGACGAGAGCCGGTTGGATAGGACCAGTTGTCTGAACTTAAGTGATTGCAGCGTCGTGACCTCCGATTAGGATTCGAGGATCAAGAAGCGAGTAGGCAACGTCCGCTACGAAGTTAGCCGCAATTACACCGAAAGTGAATACTACGACGATGGGAATCAAAACAGGATAATCATTACTGAAAATCGCCTGGTAAGCGAACTGGCCTAAACCGGGCCACGCGAATAACTCCTCCACAACCAGAGTACTCGTTAAGACCCAACCAAAGATTACAGCGCTGATACTTGTGGCGTCGATCAAAGCATTTCGTAGAATGTGCTTGCGCCTAACTTCGTCTTCATTCAATCCCTTTGCCCGTGCAGTCTTCACATGCGTTGACCAACGCACGTTTAGGATTGAGGACCGAACTGCTCTGGAGATTAGACCAAAATTCACGAAGGCAAGAGCCGTGGCCGGAAGAATCAAGTGTTGAAGCCCTGACAGAAACGCGGCCGCGTTAAATCCAAGAAGTGCGTCGATCAAGAAAATGCCCGTTACGGGTTCGGGTGGCGCGATAGATAACGAGTACATCCCGCCTGATGGAAACACGGGGATGTAAGTAGCGAAAAAGAGGATGGCAAGGATTGCTGCCAAATACATTGGCGTCGACCAAGAAACTAAGTAGATCACCCTAGCAATTGAGTCGCCAAGAGTGCTGAAGTGCATTCCCGCAAAGTATCCTAATCCTATCCCAGCTATGACCAGGATGACGAATGAGAACAGAACTAGTTCAAGGGTGTTTGGCAGGTAGAATCGGATTTCAGAGAGAATTGTTTGGCCAGTTAACGGATCGATGCCGAAGTTCCCGGTGAATAGGTCTCGCATGAAATAGTAATACTGCGAGTACAGTGGCTCATTCAAGTGGTATCTCGCTACTACAGCCAGAATCGTGGACTCACGGGCCCTCGGCCCCGCCCACAATCGTGCAGGGTCTGGGTTGAGGATGTGCGAGATGAAGAAAATGATTGTAACGGTTCCGATGGCTACGAGTAGCGAGCCCACTATTCTTTTTCCAAGAACGGGAAGAAAATCTTTGAAGTAGACCAGAACCAGTCATCTATGAGCTAAAATGTATTGTATTGTAAAACATGAAGTATCCCATGCCTGAGCCGGCAGGGTTAGGAATCATTCCGACGACGTCGCTTCTATTCGCCGCCAAGAAGTACGGCACGTATAGCCAAATGTTCGTGTAGTCATAATACATGGCTCGGGTAATTTGTTGAAAGTTTTGAATTATTGTGTTTTCGTCTAATGCGGTTGCTGCTGATGTCGTCCAACCCGCAACGGTCTGGTTGGAGAATCCGGAGAATCCTACTTGGCCAGTTGTAGTTAAAGCGGACACGTAATCTATGCTCGCGGTGTAGTCTTCGCTATAGTAGCTTATGCCGAATGGGTAAGCGGTACTGTTAACGTTTCCAGTCGAGGTTACCACATTGGCGTACTGCTTGAACGTGAGAGGACTGAGAGTAACTGTAATGCCCACTACCTGGAGCTCAGACGATATGATTTGTGCAGTTTGAGTTTCAGGTGAACTGTCAGCGTCGTATAGGAAGTTCACTGATGGAAAAGATTTCCCGCCGGGATTAAGAGATGTTCCGTTTGGCAGGGAAGACTTGTAGCCGGCTTGCGCAAGCAACGATGCAGCCTTGGTCGGATCGAATTGATAGGGCTGCAAGCCCGCTGTGGATTGATCGTAGTCAGGGAAGCCTGGGGGAACAGGACCAATCCATTGAGTCGCCAGATCATCGTATACTGAATGAATTATGGATTTGTAATCGATGGCGTAGGAGATAGCTTCTCTAACTCGCCGGTCTTGAAATGGCGGGAAGGCGTACGGATCCATGTAAACGAAAATTATGCTTGCGGCCGAACCGAAAGCAGTGGGCAGGATAGTCGTTGTGATGCCTGTCGCCTGTTTCAGAACGCCGTTCTGGGTCGGAGGCGCGATGATCATTTGAGCAGTGTTAGATTCCAAATCAGCAATCATTGCGGATGTAGCTTTGTAGTAGAAGCTAATCGTGTCGAGGATCGCCGGCTGAATTGCATAATTGCTTTCAGATGATGAAACATTAGTTCCCCAATAATTCTGACTTTTGATCAGTGTGATGCTCTGCCCCTGAACCCAAGACTGCAACTTATAGAAGCTGGTTCCGATAACATGGGTTTCCATGTAATTGTTTGGTTGCCCTGCAACCACGCCGCCGTTCGCTTCCACAACGCTCGGGTCGACGGCCATAGCCATTGGCGTAATGAGAGTAGCGAGAAATGCGGAATACGGTGCATTCCCATTGTAGCCGTATCCGAGGTGGATTACCAGTTGATCGGGCGAAGCGGCTTGTATCGATTGGTTTGGATAACTCATGTAGCTAAGATCTTTGGGTGTAGGGTTAGTGTAGTTTATGGAATTTAGTATGCTATCGGTTATGTTGAACCCTGCACCGTTAGTTGCAGCCAAATTTTGACCAAGAATCCAAGCAGGTGATTGATTCATGATTAGCGTCCTGTACATTGAGAACCACATCACGAACGCGTTGAACGGATCCCCATTGCTGAAGGTCACTCCTGGCCTAAGGGAAAATGTGTAAGTCATCCCGTCGGATGAAACTGTCCAATTCTCAGCGAGAACACCTATGTACGTAGTATAGCTAGTGCCATTCGGCGCTAATAGCCCCTGGTAGATTTGCTCAACGATTTCCCATCCGGGGGTCGTATAGGAAACTGCGGGGTCCATCGAATCAGGCTGGCTCTCCTCCTCCACAACTAACGAGGTAGGCGCCTGGCTGGTTGTACTAGTGGTTCCGGGCCTGGTTGAAGAGTAGAAGTATACACCTCCGGCAATCACGAGCAGTAAGACCACGATTACTAAGATGCCCTGCATCTTTCCGATAGCAGCCCTGCCCAATCGAAACTTCATCTGCAGAATTTGCTCCATTTACTAGCGAAGATATGTGCTGGCAATCTTTAACGTTTAGGGTTCCGTTAACTGGTCGGCTCATGAAGCCTCGACGCGTTAACTCGCTTCCATCGACTTTCAGGATTACCTACTGCGGGTTCCTGTACCATCGCTTCAACTGGAAGCGCGATTGGCGCGAACCTCATGCCTCTCGCCAAAATGTTTCTGGCGGCGTTTACGTCACGGTCTACGCTCGCCCCGCACGACGGACATCTCAGCGTTCGGTTCTCTTCGGGTGTTCTCGCCATGCGAGACCCACATATCGAACACTTCGCTGATGTCCCAGGCGGATGAACATAGATGACCGGCAAACCTTCCCAGCGGGCTTTATACTCGATCTGACGTTGCAACTCCGCATACGACCAAGAGTTCATCCGGCCGCGATACCGTCGGCCTTGGCGGTTTCCACGTTGATACAGTTTCCGAAGGCCAGTGAGCCGCTCCATCACGAGGCCGAAATCGCGGTCCTTGGCTTATTGCACGATCATTTTCGATGCATGGTGGAGAATCCGATTCACCTTCTCCCGCTGCTTCAAACCATACTTGTTGGTGATTTCGCGGCGGATGCGCACATCGTTTCGCCTCATGCGGGAGCGAGTCTCACGATAAGTGGCCTTTACCCGTGTCGCCTCGGAGAGGTCATGCTTCACGATCGAACCGTCCGTTGCGGCCAATGTGACATTGTTCAGGTTCCGGTCGACACCTATGAAGCCATCCGGCTTGACATCCTCGACCTGCTTCGCATATGTCAGCGATAACTTATCTTGGGTCAACGTGACCGAACGAACCGCGTGCTTTCGAATGGTTGCTTGAACATGCGGTGTTAGAGGAATTCTGATCGGTTCCCTTGGATGATAGGGCAGGAACAAGCAGCCATCCTTAATCTTGAATCCGTAGCATGTGGTCAACCGCAACCGCCGAACGTACCGGCTGGTTGGCTTCTGGCCATGTCGAGCCATCCTGCGATAATTTCGCAAGATGCCGGTTGCACCACTGATGGCGCAGAGCTTGTAGTAGCTCATAGCATCGTAGGCTGCAAGTTGTTTGTACGCTTTCAGGGACAAAGACTTGAGGCTCGTGACATTCTCGTCCAAACCGACCTGTGTACAGGTGTTCATCATCTGGCGGAACTCGTCAAGCATCCGTAGAATCTCGGGGCTAATCGTGTAGTGTTGTTGAACTGATTTGACCGCCCGCATAACATACCCTCAACTTTCAATTTCTTTTAGGCATGAGAGGTCAGTGAAAGCAATGAGCTGACAAGTTAACAGAGCCACGTTTAGCCTTTAGTTTTGCCGACTGATTATAGATTGAGTTAATTTGGCCCGCCGTCGCGCTTAGGTGTAACTAATACCCTCACCTCGGCCCTATTGTTCGATCGATTTGTTTCCAAGAAATCACGAACGTTTCCTGGGTGGATGTCAGCTCTCACCGAAGAACAGCCAGCGTATTGGCTGGCCGACTTTTGCAAACGCTCCGTTCAAATGCCACATTAGTTCAAATGGTATTGAATTGAGTAGTTTATAGTTGAACAGTTCAAATTTATCCGGAATTCCTTAGATTCGATTTTTCCTCGACACTTTGCAGTCAGAAAACGCAATTTTGAGGTCAAAAAATGTGAAAAACGAGCGAAAAAACCATAATACCGATTTATATGGTAGAACAAGGCAAATTTTGTATAAGCGAGTTGATAGAAATGGAAGTCCTCCTAGATCGCCGCGAAGAACGAAAGCTTCTCGGCGTGATTAATCCGATTCCGGAGGTCGCCTCGCTAGAAAGGTCGAGGCAGCTGTACGAGCAGGCCAGAATCTACATGCCTGCCGGAGCGTCATCAAACGTCCGAGTTCACATGCATGATCCCTTTCCAATTCTATTCAAGAATGGTGAAGGACCAAGGGTTTGGGACGTGGACGGGAACAAGTACATTGATTACCTCATGGCCTACGGCGCCCTGATTCTCGGCCACAAGCACCCCAAGGTGATCTCTGCAATTCAGAAGCAACTCCAAGAAGGCACCATGTTCGGGACGACAACCGAACTGGAAATTGAGGTGGCTAAGATGGTTACCAGCGCAGTCCCATGCGCAGAAATGGTCACTTTCGCGAACACAGGCACCGAAGCAACAATGGAAGCCCTGCGGATTGCAAGAGCAGTCACCGGGAAGGATAAGCTGATCAAATTCGAAGGCCATTACCATGGCCACCATGATTCCGTTCTCTTCAGCGTGGACTCGCCCTCTCCGGTCTCAGGGTTAGAATCGAGCCCAACAAGACTAGCTTACTTCCCTGGAATCCCCGACGAGGTCTCGAAGACTGTCATCGTAGCGCCCTGGAACAATCTGACCTCCCTAGAACGCATACTCAAGAAACACAGCAGCGACGTGGCAGCAATCATCACTGAACCGGTGATGGCAAACCAAGGCGTCATTCCCCCCGATCCTGAATACCTCAAGCACCTCCGCGAACTGACCATCAAGTATGATGTCTTGCTCATCTTCGACGAAGTCCTAACAGGTTTCCGTGTCGCGAGAGGCGGTGCGCAAGAATTGTACGGCGTAGTACCCGATCTCGCATGCTTCGCTAAAGCACTTGGAGGCGGTGCCCCCGTGGCCGCAGTTGCTGGGAAAAGGGAGTTCATGAGCATGATTGGGCCTGGAAGAATAGGCTTCGGCGGAACATACAACGCCAACCCACTCTCGCTCGCCGCTTCAAAAGCAACCCTGCAGACGTTGATGGAAAACGATGGCGAAGCTTTCCGTCTAATGGCAGCCAACGGTGCAAAACTGAAGGAAGGCCTATCTTCTAAAATCCGGGAGGCAGGTTACCAAGCGGTCGTTAACAATGTCGGCCCGTTGCTCTCCATATACTTCACAAAACTTCGTAAAGTGTCCACCTATCGACAATCAGCCCAATCGGACCAGGAGAAGTACAAACGCTTCAGAGAAGAGATGGTGAAACGCGGCGTCTACATGCATCCCGATGGACTTGAACGCATCTCGCTCTCAGCGGTCCACACAGAACGCGAAATTGAAGAAACACTGACCGCCGCGGAGGAATCCCTCAAA
The DNA here is from genome assembly GCA_049517415.1 of Bathyarchaeia archaeon. Classification (GTDB taxonomy): domain Archaea; phylum Thermoproteota; class Bathyarchaeia; order 40CM-2-53-6; family 40CM-2-53-6; genus FEN-987. The sequence continues at coordinate 48,145 of JBEKSC010000017.1, read as the reverse complement.
GCCCTCCGCACCCACCCAGTTTCCTAACCCTCAAATCCAGAACCGTACAGAACTCTTCACCGGCGGTTATCTCGCAGCTTTAAACCGATGCTGCTCGCAGTGAAAACCAGAGCCTTATTCCGAAGGTACCGCGCTCAGAGAAAACGGAGATATGAGCGAGGTGAGCAGGGGTCGTGTTCTGCCATTGTTTACGGATTTGATATTTGTAATACTCGCCTTCTACTTTCTGGTGGGTTATGCTCATTCATTTTTCTTCAATCTCCAACTTCCGTCCTCATTCTTGCTATATCAAACGTTCTTCCTGATCTATCTGATAACGGGCCTCGCTTTGCTTGTTATGAGAAAGAGCCTGATTGTTTTTTCGTCTAGGATTTCTGACTATGTTTACACACTCGTCGCGTTAGTTTCGCCTATGTTCTTCCATCCAGTGGTTGGCACGAAGGGGTCACTTGTCGGTGAGCTGTTTGTTTTTGGGGGGGCAGTTCTTACCGTTGGAGCAATCTTCTCGTTGAATAACAGTTTCGGGATTGGCCCTGAAAACCGGGGTATCAAAATGAATGGTATGTATCGCATCGTGCGGCACCCGATGTATTCGGGCTACCTTCTCGCCGAAGTTGGTTTTGTCTTCAGTAATCTTTCACTCTTCAACCTGCTTATACTGGCAATTGCCAGCTTCTTTCTTGTTTTGAGGTTGCAGGGAGAAGAGCGACTCTTGAAGGAAGACCCGGCGTATCAAGCCTATGCGCAACGGACGCGCTGGAAGCTTTTGCCGCTTCTGTTCTAAGGCCGATAAGACAGCAAAACAGGCCCGGTTTGACTCAGAAAACTGAGTCACCCCCCTGGGGGGTCCCTCCAAGCGTGCGCGCACCGCCACTGGTCACGCTTCAAGAAGGCTGAACGGCTCACCTACGCAGGCCCTTACTCGAACAAACCAAGCCATCCAAAGCATAATACGCACGTTTGGGTAACCGGCAGTTCATGGGACTGAAGATTTTCCACGTGGACGCATTTACCGCGAAGCCCTTCGCTGGAAACCCCGCGGGGGTTTGCATCCTTCCGGAACCACGCGACGATGCCTGGATGCAGAATGTGGCTCGGGAGATCAATCTATCCGAAACCGCTTTCCTTCAGAAGCGCGGGGACGGTTTCAACTTACGCTGGTTTACGCCAGCCGTTGAGGTGGACCTTTGTGGCCACGCTACCCTCGCAAGCGCACACACTCTATGGGAACAAGGGGTCATCAGGCCTGAGGACGCTGCACGGTTTCATACACGCAGTGGGCTCTTGACGGCGCGACGCCAAGGTGAATGGATTGAACTCGATTTTCCCTCCTTACCAGATAAGCGGTCGAAAGTTCCTCCCGGCCTTCCGAAGGCTCTCGGGACGAAGCCGAAGTACGTTGGAAGAAGTCGCTTTGATTACATCGTTGAAGTTAGCTCGGAAAGGACTGTTCGAAAACTAACGCCGGACTTCACTCGGCTATCCGCCGTCCCAATCCGGGGGCTCATCGTGACCGCCAAAGCAACAACTGAGCCGTATGATTTTGTTAGTCGCTTCTTCGCTCCCAGGGCTGGAATCAACGAGGACCCAGTAACTGGTTCGGCGCATTGCGTTTTGGGCCCCTTCTGGCGGGACCGGCTGGGCAAGAACGAACTCCTAGCCTACCAGGCCTCTGCACGTGGCGGCGTAATTCGTGTTCGAGTCGGCGATAAGCGAGTGTACATCGGTGGCAAGGCGGTTACAGTATTGGAAGCGGAACTCCGCGAGTGAGGAAATACATAAGGGCATTGAACTTGCCTATGTTTCTGAGACTACAGAATCCCGTCGTCTACGTCAAACTTTTTCAGGCATGATGGCGTTGAGTTCCCGGTGTCAATATCCTCGTCACGTTTGTTAGCAGTTACATTTTGAAGTCCAATCTTCTGCCACACCTTCCACTAGCAAATATATGCCCGCCAAGTGCCTACAATGGAAGTATCGCTTGATCAGATGCTCTTGGAGGTGAGTTGAATGGCAGTAAACATAATGGTAGCCAACTTTCCAAAATGTAAGAAATGTGATGATGGCACGCTACTCCCAGTAGCGGAGACTTGGAAATGTTCCAATCCCGACTGTGACTTCGAGATGTAGCACGATTAGCGCTTAGAACCATCGGCAGTGACTACAATGGAGAGCCGCCATGGGCAGTGTTAGCCCTCACCATTTTAGTTATTGTAGCTCATGAACTGTTCAGTTCTTCTATCGTGTCGCCCTTCGAGATCTCTCCTTCCTGTTCCACGCTGGCGTACCATCCCCTTCTCCCGTACATTGCCTTCACAATGTCCTTGTCCTTTTCTACGTAGGGCAGGACGTACAAGTTGCTGCAGGGGTCACAAGCCTTCGTGATCCTGACCACAGCTTTCCCAACCTTAAATCGTTTCCCGGGCGCAAAAGCATCATATGAGATTCCTGACGTGGTGAAATTCTCCCCGATATCCCCCGGCTTAATCGGCCAACCTTCCCTGTTGAGTTCTTGAATGGTTTCAATGGGCATGAGAAGCACAGCCATCGCGGGGTCGTCGTGCGCTTCCTCACGTCTATACCTGTTGAAGTCGCCCACAAGCCCAGTCCGTCTAACCAAGACTCGATCGACAGGGGTTTTCGGCAGCCCCCTCTCTCCATGCACCTCTGGCTTGACATTCACTTGGCACACAACACCCACGGCGCGAGAAGAATTCATAATGGCCCGCCTGACTTTTGTGTCCTGAGTCTGATTTAATACTTAACCAATTGCTTACGCTATTTTAGCTTCATAGATTTCTCGTAAACGTCGTAATCAGATTGGGAGAAACACATGAAGATAACCTTCTCCAAGTTCATCATCCTCTGTAGGTTCTCGCGGACTACTTGGAGTGCAATGGGCGCGGCCCTTTCGATGGGGAAACCATATGCTCCTGTGCTTATTGATGGGAAAGCAATCGTCTTAATCCCGTTCTCATCTGCAAGCTTCATCGAGTTGCTATAGCAGTTTCGAAGAAGCTCTTCTTCATTCGTTTTTCCTCCGCGCCAAACCGGACCCACAGTATGTATCACATGTTTCGCCGGAAGCCGGTACGCTTTCGTGACTCTTGCTTCTCCCGTTGGGCAGCCTCCGATTCTGCGGCATTCCTCTAGGAGATCAGGTCCAGCGGCGCGATGAATAGCGCCGTCAACTCCGCCGCCACCCAGCAGTGTTGTGTTGGCAGCGTTTACTATCGCGTCAACGCTTTCCTTGGTAATATCGCCCAGCCTTAGCTCAATCTTACTCAACTTGCTCTCCCCAGCGCTTGTGCGGTTACCCTCAGCGAGCAATTATGCGTATGTTGGAGGTTGAATTATGTAGCGACCGGGCTGCCCGCTTAGGACTCTAGAAAATTCTTCAACGACCTTCTTCTGCTTGTCCTTGATTGAACGCTCCGAATAGAAGGCGCTGTGTGGCGTGAAAATGAGGTTTGGTAATGCAAGCAAGGGGTCCGAAGCCTTTGGCGGCTCCTCTTCCAGGACATCCAGGGCTGCGCCGGCGATCCAACCATCTTTCAACGCCTTGTAGAGGGCAAGTGTGTCAACCACCTTGCCCCGCGACGTGTTGATGAGATAAGCGGTCTTCTTCATTGAGCGCAACTGGCGTTCGGCAACCATGTGGTGGGTCTCTTTGGTTAGCGGGACATGTATAGTGACGACATCGCTTTCTTTGAGCAAAGTCTCCAGATTAACTGCTTCGGCTCCGAAAACTTTCTCGCGCCCGGGGGGAATGTAAGGGTCGCATTCTAAGACTCGCATTCCAAAGGCATGCGCTCGGAGAGCAGCCATAGACCCTATTTTGCCTAAACCGATGATTCCCATGACGCTGTCTCGAAGCGCTTTAATGGGCCTGAGCCTTGGCCAGTCCCAAATCTTGTTCTTGATATCCGCGTTTGCTTGCCATATTTTCCTTGTGAGAGCGAGGGCCATTGTGACCGCGTGATCGGCCACCTCCTCCACACAGTAATCCGGCATGTTAGAGACGCTTATTCGACGTTTCGCGGCGGCCGCGTAGTCCACGTAATCATACCCATCGCTGTACAAGACTATGGCTTTACATTTCGGGAGTCTCTCAATCGCACTCTCGGTTACCGGGAAGAGGTCAACGAATATTCCGTCCGCGTCCGCGGCAAACTCGATTAATTCGCCCTCATTCTTGCACGCCTTCATATTAACGTCAAAATGCTGAGCAAGCATGTCTCGAAGTTCTTCGATGGATTGGTCTGCGGAACATAGGGCGATTCTTGGACGCGAAGGTCGCGGGGCCATTCAACAAGTCACAAGCCCCGGCTCTGCGTGGGCCACGGCTATGAGGCTTATTGCTAGAAGATCCGGCTGGAAGGAACCGTGCAGCGCCTAGCCTTTCTTCGAGTCGGTGTTACTTTGGCCTAACCCGTATGGCCTGAGGATTGTGGCTGCTCGCTCCTTTACCGCGAAGTACAGAATCGAACCCAGCATACCGATGGATATGATGCTTCCCAACATAACATCAACCCAACCCGCCTCGAGGGGAATTGCAAACAGGTAGCTAAGGTAACTCCCCACGATCAATGTGACTACAAGGATCTCGACGATTACTCCAACCAATCCCCAGGATTTTGACCTGTTGCGGGCTATCCGCCATGCAGCGAATGTGGCAAGAAAGTTGGCCATGGATCCACCAAACATATCGATAGGCCCCAAGCCGCCGAAAACGTTGGCAACGAAAGCACCAATCGATAACCCAATCACCGCTGGCCAACCAAAAACCATAGCAAGAGGCAGAAGCGCATCTGCGACTCTTACTTGGAAGGGCAAGAAACTAATCTGCGCGAGAACCACAACGCCCACAGCGTAAACGGCTGCGAACACAGCGGTCAAACTAACAAATATCGAACTCTTGCTTTTCACTAGTTTACCTCCCTACTCCGGGGTTTCTTCAGCGCAACGGGTGGGAGGCCCCACTCACGCGCCTTCCTGTAACGGGATTGAAATCGAAAATAAGTCTTTCCGAGAGTGCGGGAAGGGTGGAAAAATAGGAAAGGCCGTTTGGCCTTTCAGGGGCCGCCTACGCGACGGCTGTCCGGTTTGATAGCTTCTTGCTCGCTTCCACCAGCTTCTCGCGTGTCTTTGAGTTACCGAGTACACCGGCGACGACTGCGCCGACTGCGAAGGATGCGAGGGCTACGGCGAAGCTTCGTTTGGATTCTCCATTCATTATTTGACTTACCTCCTGTGATTGCGATTTAATTGGCAATTGGTCGTTGAGGTATATTAATGTACCATAAATGAAACATTCATATACCAACAATCATGTATGGCTGGCCCATGGCAGCCCGCTCGGTTGGACACGGGGAAATCCTCCTGAACTTACCCCTAATCCTTCTCACCATTCATAGCCCATGCCCACTGTCCGGCCGCCAACATGCGAAGAGGTGAAACACATGGTGAAATGTCTCAAATGCGGCGGTGAAGTCACAGGCCCAGCAAAGGAATGGGATATGCACCCCAAGGACGGGCGAGGTCCGGCGCTGCACATCAAACACTTCTCGTGCCCCTCGTGCGGAAAGAAGTTCAGGCTAGCGACAAAGCTGGTAGGCGCGTAAGCGGAACTCTCTCCGTCCATCCCTCCATCCCATTTCCCGTTTATTTTACATGGAAACAAGTCAAACCGTGGAACCAACCGAATCAGGTCACGAATGCAATTCGCTGTAGGCCCTAAACAGGTGGAGCTTGTCGCCTTCGCTTCTCATAGTTGAGCTGAGTCCATTTCACGAACTCCTCAGAAGGCGGTTCCTCTTCATACAAACGTTCCCGAATTGATTCCAGCAAAATCGGCTGTTCCCCCGAGAATTCAGCCGCAGTTACGACTTCGTGACCCACCTTGCCAGCGGCCTCAATAACCTGTCCTGCTAGTTCCTTCCAGTTCGCGGACCGAAGCACATGGTGTTCGAAGATCACCTTCGGGATCTTCCTCGCGATAGTAGAGGCGTTTTCTATTCCTTTTTGAATGGAGGTTTTCTCCACGCGAACGCCTTCCAAGTATAGCGGCGGCCCGCCCAGCACTAGAATCCCAGGGGTCTCTTTCAGTATCAGGCGCGTCGTTACTTTCGACATCGGACCCTGAACGTCAGAAGCGTGAAGTACTTTCTCCCCCTGAGTCTCCACCGTAGTCATAAGAACCCAGCCTAATGCCGTTTCGTCTTCACCGTGTGGCACAGGAGTAGAGATGCTTATCGTCGTGGCGCCAAATTCATACTTCTTCCCATCAGCCACTTCGCACTTGCTCCCGATTCGTTTCACGAATCTTTGGAACATCCAGCCTCTTCTGCGCTGGTTGAAGTTAATCGCATTCCGAATGTCCTTAGTAAGAACGAGTTTGTCCCGATAAATTTGCTCTGATTCTTCGGCGCTGCTCCCCAGCCATACGGGTTCGGTGTAATTTGGCGTATGGTGGTCGTTGTGGTAGTGAGAAATAACTACAACATCTGCCTTCGCCGCATACTCCCTAATCCGCTTACGGCACTGGTCGCGCGCATGGTATTCGCGCGGATGGGGGAGTTTTCGGAACCGTGGCCCCAACGCAACACCCGCATCAACCAAGACTCTAACATCGGGCGTCTCTATGAAAGTGCACATCGATCTAACGCCAAAACTTTCGAAGCCGATGGGGATTACTCGCACCGCAGGCAATTTCTTGGGTTTACCTTCGTTCGCACGCTTGAAGTGCGACTACGAGTCATCTTGAAAATAAGCTTGCGAAGTGCTTAGTTTAGATACGCAAATTAGCGGGGCTCGGAGTAGCTTTACTGGCGGGCGATGACGAGTCTGGCCCAATTGATCATAAAGTGAGATGGATCTTGAGTGCGGGAGCCCGCAGTTAGTTTACGCGAGTGCGACTATGAGGTTCTTCGATCAAACAAGGGTCTGAGTACGGCGAGCTGTGATACAGGGTGTCTCAAGCATCGATGTGGTAATTGTCCAACCGAAGCCCTACCGATATTAAAGCTGAGAGTGAGGATGCTTCTCTTGGGCTATTCTCCGAAGAGCCAGAATTCGTTCCCGTCGGGGTCCTTGAACATCGCGTGGTACCCCCAAGGCTCTTTCTTCGGTTTCACAGTGAACTCTACTCCCTTACCGCTCATTTCCTTGTACGCCACATCGAGGTCGTCTACGCGGAAGGCTATGCCAGTGTTCCCTTGCTCGAGCGGAGTACTCTCGCAAAGGTGAAGAACGGGGTCCGATCCCTTAGGGGCTACCGTCACCCAGTGGTCCTGCTGATCACGTAATTCTAGGCCGAGTTTTTCTTTGTACCACTCAGCCGACTTCTTCGCATCGGACACGACTACGGCTACATCAATTATCGACTTAATCATTGAACTATCCTCGACGCACATTTATTCAGGGTGATTACTTAAAGCATGACACGACGTTTGGAGCCTGATGCGCAATGCCCCCTTTCCGCACCGGGAAAATCCCAACCCAGCTCCTAGTCCGTAACGTGTTCCGCTACAAGGGCATCAAAGACCGGGCAGTAATCATGGGCTCCTCCATAGGCGAAGACGCCGCGCTAATTTCGCTGGGCAAGAATGTACTCGTCCTAACAACGGACCCAGTCACTGGTACAGCGTCTGATATCGGATGGCTCGCTGTGCACATAAACGCCAATGATGTGGCCTGCAGGGCCGCGAAACCAAGATGGTTCCTCTGCGACCTCCTTCTACCTGAAAGATCGAACGTTGGATTAGTAAACGCAATCATGAAGCAGATCGATAAGGCTGCGAAACAGGTCGGCGTTGCGGTTGTGGGAGGGCACACCGAGGTAACCCCTGGGCTGAAGCGTCCGATCGTAGTTGGATACATGATGGGCGTCGTCCCAAGAAAGCGATTCGTTACTTCCGATGGTGCGCGAGCCGGAGATCACCTTATCATGACAAAGACAGTTGGCATCGAAGGAACCGCTGTCCTAGCCTCGGATTTCGCTCACAAACTAAGGCCGAAGATAGGTGAAAAACTACTCAGGCGTGGCAGAAGCCTGAGGAGCCTAATCAGCGTCGTGGATGACGCCTTGCTCGCTGTGGAAGCGGGAGGAGTAAGAGCCATGCACGACCCCACCGAAGGTGGATTGCTCCAAGGAGTCTGGGAACTGGCGGAAGCCTCCAGGGCTGGTTTCCTGATTCACGAATCTCGCATCGTAATTCGTCCCGAAACGAAGCAAATATGCTCCGCGTTGAAAGTGGACCCGTTGCGGCTGATGAGCTCGGGTTGTCTGCTCATAGTCGCCGATAAACGGAAGAGCGCCTTGATCTTACGTCGGTTGAGGGCGCATCGGATCCAGGCTACCATCATAGGCATGATGACACAGCGCAGGCGGGGACGGAAGCTGGTTGCGCTGAACGGGAAGGTGCGGGAGATTTGCGCGTCTGAGCGGGATGAACTCTACAGGGTCATCGAATCGTACCGAACGAAATGATGACTTGTAGTCAATCAGTTTCACCCGGCTCTCGTGTTTTTATCGTGTTGGGGAACAAAAGCAGATAAGATGGGGGTAGGTTAAGCCATGTCGAGAGTAGGGGCTCTCGTTCAATTGTCTTCAGATATTGTTAAGGAGACTTTGGAAAGGCCCACAGTCTTCAAAGACGAAGCGCCCCTCTCATTGGAATACATACCCCGTAAGCTTCCCCACCGCGACGAGCAAATGCGTTTTCTCACCCAACTCTTCCGCTTCACGCTCGACAGCCCCTTCTCCACAAGCCAACGCGTCCTCATCACGGGCGACGTGGGAACCGGCAAGACGGTACTCGCCCAACGTTTCGGGACAGACCTTGTTAAGGCTGCGAGAAACCGCAAGGTCAACCTTCACTACGTTCACGTGAACTGCCGCGAAGCGAAAGGCAGCCTCTTCATGATCCTAAAACGAGTCCTAACCCAGTTCGAACCTGAATTTCCGAAGCGGGGTTTCGCGCCCGAGGAACTTCTCCACACCCTCATGGACATGCTCGACGACAAGAACATACACCTCATACTCGCACTCGACGAACTTGAACACCTAATAAGAGTGGAAGAATCAACGCCCATCTACAACCTAACCCGCATCCAAGAGGAAAGGGTTGGCAAACCGATACGGCTCTCACTCATCCTCATACTCCGCGAGATTGAATACCTCCAAAAACTCGACAAGAGCACTACCGACACCCTGCAACGGAATATCGTTAAACTCGACAAGTACAATTCCCGCCAACTAATTGACATTCTCAAAGACCGCGTTGGTTTAGCTTTCAAAGAGAATACCGTGGCCGACGAGGCGCTTCAACTCGTCGCCGACATAGGCGGCCAGAGCGGTGACGCCAGGTACTCAATCGAACTACTCTGGCGCGCCGGAAAATACGCTGACTCTGAAAGTGCAAAGCACATTCTAACCGACCATGTGCGGAAGGCTGCCGGAAGCGTTTACCCGATGCTCAGGGGCGAATACATCGCCGCCCTATCATCCCACGAAAAATACATGCTGCTAGCCTTAGCGAGGGTTCTTGGGGAATCACAGGAAGCCTACGCTACTATAGGCGTTGTTGAACGCGAGTACAAGGCTGTTTGTGAAGAGTACGATGACAAACCCAGAAAGCACACCCAGATCTGGAAGTACGCCCGCGGCCTAGGCGCCATTGGCGTAATAACGGCCTCAAAATCGGGCGAAGGCGTACGCGGCAAAACAACCCTACTCGGCCTACAAAACATACCAGCCACAACTATGCGCGAACAACTAGAGGCCGCACTAACCACAAGTCGGAAGAAACGCGTACAGCGAAAGTAAACCGGCTCGTACCATCCCCCCGAGCGTAATAGCTAATTTGCTAGCGCGGCGTTAACGTGGGGCAAGAGGTTGATGGAGAATGCGCCGTTTCTCGATGGTTGACATCTCGCCAAAGGAAGTGGTTATGAGGGAAGCTACGGCGGTGGGCGAGATTAGGTTGAAGCCAGGCACGATCGCGCGGCTTAGGTCGGGTAGGATTGGGAAGGGGGATGCCATTGCTGCGGCGGAGGTGGCGGCAATCATGGCAGCGAAGAGCACGCCCCAGATGCTTCCTTTCTGCCACTCGATTCCGATAACAACGGTGCGTACCGAGCACTCCTATGTTGGAGATACGTTGAAGGTGGAATCATATGTGAAGGGGCAAGCTAAGACTGGGGTTGAGATGGAGGCACTAACAGCAACCGCAACCTATCTACTCACCATCTGGGACATGGTGAAGCAGTACGAGAAGGACGGGAAAGGCCAATACCCAAACACCGCGATCGAGAACATCAGAGTGATAAAGAAAATTAAGCGAAGATAAATGGCCAAAGTTCCGGAACTCCACAAGGCGTCGGCGCCAAGGTCGGTCGGAATCTACATCATAACATGCAGCACGTCAAGGTTCAATCAACTCAAGGCAGGTCAGGAGCCCGATGATGCCTCTGGGGACATTATTCAGCGTCTTGCCGTGGCGGCGGGCCACAGAATTGAAGGGCGCAAGCTGATCTCCGACTCCAAACCCATGATAATCAAATCAACAAAACAGGCCCTCAGATCTAGCAAGGTTGACGCGGTAATCATTACTGGTGGGACGGGGCTCTCCCCGAGGGACGTGACCCCAGAGAGCATCGCCCCGCTCGTTGACAGAATAATCCCCGGTTTTGGCGAAATCTTCAGGAAAATCAGTTTTGAAAGTATCGGCTCTTCAGCTATTCTTAGCCGCGCATTCGCGGGAACGAGCAAAGGAAAAGCGATCTTCTGTCTTCCAGGATCACCGGATGCCGTTCAAACAGCCATGGAGAAGCTGATACTTCCGGAACTAGGGCACATCATCAGGATAGCTCACGAACATTAACAGACGTTTCAAAGACACCCCGCTCATTTCACTGACGAGATTTTGCGTGGCCTCCCTCAAGCCTTATTCTCCACCGCCGTTTGGGATGAGTAATATGCCTTCCCCACAAAACTACGCCACCACCCCCCCCTCGCCAAAAACGTGCGCACGCAACCTAGCGTGCGACGGGAAAGGTTGCGAAATCAGCCCCGTCGGACCCCAAAAAGTGCACCACCCCCGCTAGGGGTCTTCCAAGCGTGCGCGCGGCCGAAATCCCCCAGAAAACTACACCACATATTGAAACTCAAACCTGCGCTGGCGTGGGTGAACATTCCAAGGTTAACCCTTCTTGCGGGTCACAGCCCGCTTCGCCCCGTTCGTCTTCTTGGCCGCCTTAACCGGCTTAGGTGCTTTAGCTGCCTTCGCAGCCATGCCGTTCTTTGCCAGATACTTTTCATAACCTGTCGGGTCTGAAAGCGTTTGATCGCAGATACAAAACTTCAGAGATGGGATTATGTGTGTTGGGCAATTCTCAATGAAATCGCATTCCTCGCAAATAATTTTCCGTTCGTCCACGTAGCATTCCTTGACTACCTTGCCCTCAACTTCTGTCGCAGTTTGCTCAGGACGTTGGAATTTGATAGGCCTCGCCATTATGTCCGACAACCTTTCCTCAACCGTGTCAAGGTTGTCGAGGCGACGCACGGCGAACTTGCCGCCGCTCCTATCGTAGCTGATGCCAGCTCGCATGAGTTGGATGAACTTGTCTTTGCCCATGTACGGCAACTTGAAGCCCGTCGGATCAAGAACCTCCTTAGGGCCCTTCACAGCAGCTTGCGTCTTAGATTCTGAAACCAGGAAGTCTATGTCCCGCTCCTCCGCTTCCAAGCTCAGCGCAATTTCTCGGCCCCGCTCCCCATCGGATTTGAAAATTGCAACTAGGAACGGAACAACTTCATGCAACGCCTTACGTTTCGACATATGGCACGCCCTGGCTATTCTGCCGGACAGGTGGTCCAACGCCCAGAGTCGGTACTGGTAACGATCGACAATTTTCCTCGAGAGCAGTGGGGCTACATCCATCGCATGCTCTATGTCGTTATCCACTGGGTCCGTTCCCACCGAGGCCAATTCGTTCAGTGCGACGGGCAGAAGGCTCCATTCTGGCACCGCGTCCCTGCGCGGCTGGTTGAATGGGGGCGGCATCATGCCACGGGAACGGCTCGCACCAACCCTGCCATACCCAATGTCCGCGCGGGAGAGGCTGTCGTAGGCTTTCGCTAATTTGATGGGCGTAGTGTACAGGTACGGTAGTAGGTCGTGAACCAGCAGGAGCAGTTCGTCGCGGTAAAGAGGAATCTCAGTCTCGTTGAGGGCGCGTCTGGCTTCGCCTACTCCTCGGGAAGCAAATAGTCCCCTTAACGTGCTTTTTTCATCTAGCCTCCTCGTTCGTTCCGGACGTAAGTTAACGGCGCCGCTGGTTGCGACGGTTTGAATGTCATTGACCGCGGATCTTATGTCCCCATGACTTTCGCTCGCAATTCGTCTCCTTGCCTTTTCAGGAACTGAGCGTCCCTCTTCGGCAAGTGTATGGTTGATTAGCAGCAGCAACAGTCGAGGGCGAATTTCAACAAGGGGGACGACAATGCAGGCCTTCTTAAGGTCGTCAAACTTTTCGTCGTCTACATTGTTAGCCGTCAGGACAATTGGCACGGGCGACTGTTTGATTACTGAAAGAATCCCTCCCAACCCTCCGCGGTCTTCCCGCCCAAAAACACCATCCACCTCGTCCATGAGAACCAAATTTCCTCGACTGTCGGAGGTGAAGCTGTCGAGCGTTACAGATGACCTTGCGGGAGCGAGCAAGTTCTTGATGGCTTTCTCAGTCCTGATGTCGCTTGCATTCATCTCGATGACTCGGAACTGGAAATCGTTCGCAGCGGCTCTGGCGAGCGTTGTTTTTCCTACCCCAGGTGGCCCGACTAGGAGGCATGCCTTTGTGGGTTTCCTCTTCAAGGTCCATTGCTTCATCCAGGCCTTGAATGCCTCAACTGATTCCTCGTTGCCCAGAAGTGCAGCTGTGGACAGGGGGCGGTACTTCTCTGTCCAAGCGACACTTTGAAGCGCTTGCACGCTACTTTCTTCCAATCACACTCAACTGGGCCAACATGGCGCTGAGTTGAATATCCTCGTTCGCACCCTGCGTTAACCTAAAATCACACTCACCGAGTGCACGCACAATCTCAGCCTGCTTATCGCCCGAAGTTTCTGGCATGCGGCTGATTTCACGGTTAGCTCCACGGATGATTTCTCTTCCGCTGACGCCGTGTTTACCCATCAGCTCATACATTACGTCTCGCGACTTCATGAACTCGCCTTGTAGGGCGAACTTTAACATCTCATCGATAAGCTCGCTCTGGGCTTCCGGCACCGTCTTGTCAAGTGCCTTCAAATCCAGTTTTCCACCTTTCGTGCTCGTCGCAGCGACCTGAAGGAAGTTGACCGCTCTTCGAAGATCACCCTCCGAGATTTCGAAAATACGTTCAACGGCCCTTGAATCTGCGTCTACTCCTTCAGATTTGCAAATCTTCGCTAGGTATTCGATAGCTTCTGGTTTCTCCAATCTCCTAAACCGGAAAACGGAACATCGGCTTTGGATAGGTTCTATGATGCCACTCTGATAGTTACAGATGAGTATGAAGCGACAGGTTCTGGATGAGGTCTCCATGATTCTCCTAAGCGCAGTTTGGGCGTCCCGAGTCATTTCGTCGCATTCGTCAAGAATGACGAGGCCGAATTGAACCCCTGACGGGGTGGACTGAATTATCTGCGAGAACCCTTTGATTCGCTCGCGAACAACACCGATTCCGCGCTCATCAGAAGCATTCAACTCCAAAACCAGGCTGCGAAAACTTTCACCCATCAATTGCCGGGCCACACAAAGAGCAACCGTGCTTTTTCCAGTGCCCGGGGGGCCCGCAAAAAGAAAATGCGGCATCGTTGCAGGCGTTTTCAGTAACGCTCTGATTCCTTCGACCGTTTCCTTTTGGTTGAAGACTTCGTCGAGAGACTTGGGCCTATACTTTTCGATCCACATGACGTTGCCTTGGCTCAATTTTTCTCCACCGCGTCCAATCACACGTTCGATTTCCAGTGCAACTGAAGTTTACAATCCACCTTCAAAAGCATTGGCCCACTCCGGAAGGCGTGCTTATGATGCATCTGAAAACGTCCATTACACTTTCAGCCGTCTCTCCCGTCGCGTTTGTCGCTCCAATGGAAATCTCGACTGAATAGCAAAAAGAATTCGAGTTAAGGGTTTAACTTGGAAAAGAGCGGGTTACGGGTTTGGTGGTTCATTCTTGGCAGAGGCCTTGATGTCAGTCGACGACGTTGACTTTGATTTTGAAAACTCTCAGTTCCGGGTAGTCGTGACCCGGGAGTTGCCCGAAACACCTAGGATGGCGAAACTGTCCTCCGCGAAAGTTGGGCAAGAAGTGGTAGTTCCATATTGGACCGCGAAGGAACTCGTCCAGTTAGGGTACGCAAGATTCAGAGAAGAGGATGTTCTCAACTATAATTCGTTGTCGAAAATTCACTGGAGGGAGACCATTCCAGCGTCGAGGCAATTGCCAGCACTGCAGGCAAACTTCTACTGCCTACTTAGGCGGCACCTAGCTGAGCTCCATCAGTTGAGCAGACAAGACCAAGTAAAGCTTCGGGAACTTGAAAGAAGCGAAAGCTTGGTGCGCGACATCGTCAATTGCAGGCTTCGAAAGATAGTTTCCATCGCGGCCTCCCCGACACCCTCAGAGGAACTCATTCAGGGTTTGACGTACGAAGAACGGGTTCTCTATTCTACTCTGAACAAAATCATTGAGAATTGGAAATCTAAACTTCTTGGGCAGGAATTGAAGGCGTGACCACGCTCCAAAACCCCGAGGAACGTTTTCAAGACTTCCTCAGGACTTTCAGGGCTGACGAGGAGTACAAATACAGAAAGCGCCTAGGCCACGTGGCACTCTCCGGCTTTAGATCAATCATTGTTGATTTTGAAGACCTCATAGCCCATGATGCAGACCTCGCCCGCTCCATTCTTGATAAACCCGACGAGTACTTGGAATACTTAGACCGAAGCGCCTGGGCGCAACTCAAGATCGAGGATCCTGAATACGCTGAGGTCATAAAACGCCTTCGCGTTCGTTTTAGAAAACTGCCGGAGAAACATTCCCTACGCAAGATCGGATCGGAAAACATTGGCCGGTTGCTATCGATCGATGGCATAATCGTGCGATCAACATCCGTCAAACCTTTGCTTCTCAAAGCAGCCTTCCAATGCCGCAAGTGCAACGCCATGAGCTATGTCGAACAGGCGGGAACATTGATGCGCGGGCCCGGAGTCTGCGCCCATTGTCGCTCGAAAGTTTTTGAATTCATGGAGAAAATGTCGATCTTCATGAACTCCCAGGAAATCCGCATTCAAGAGCGGCCTGAAGACCTTCCCCCTGGCCAGCTACCGAGGGCAGTCGACATCAAGCTCTCGGAGGACCTAGTCGACATCGCCCGCCCTGGCGACCGCGTATCAATAATAGGCATTGCACGGGCGCAGCAAGAGTTCGCCGGCCGAAAGGCGAGGCTACGAACATTCGAACTTCTCCTCGACGCCAACTATGTTGACATCATGGGGAAGGAGATTGAGGTTGTAGAAATAACGCCTGAGGATGAGAGGCTGATAAGGGAACTGGCAAAAGACCCATTCATCCACCGTAAGCTAATCGCCTCATTAGCCCCATCCATCTATGGTTACGGGGATATCAAAGAAGCTGTCCTGTACCTCCTCTTTGGGGGAGTACCCAAGCGACTCCCTGATGGTGTCTCGATACGAAGCGAGATCAACGTTCTCCTCGTGGGAGACCCGG
Source organism: Bathyarchaeia archaeon (assembly GCA_049517415.1). Classification (GTDB taxonomy): domain Archaea; phylum Thermoproteota; class Bathyarchaeia; order 40CM-2-53-6; family 40CM-2-53-6; genus FEN-987. The sequence goes on along the minus strand of JBEKSC010000017.1, from coordinate 32,361 downwards.
GAGTGGCGAAAAGTCAATTGCTACAATACGTTGCACGAATCGCACCCCGAGGGCTATACACAAGCGGCCGCGGCACAACAGCCGCCGGCTTAACCGCCGCAGTAGTCCGCGAAAAATCGGGAGGAATGGTGCTAGAAGCGGGCGCCCTTGTCCTGGCCGATAAAGGGGTCGCTTGCATCGACGAAGTTGACAAGATGCGCCCAGAAGATCGAGTGGCGATACACGAGGCGCTGGAGCAGCACACCGTCAGCGTAGCCAAGGGAGGGATCGTTGCGACACTAAACGCAAGGGCCGCCGTTCTCGCGGCTGCCAACCCAAGTTTGGGGAGATATGACCCGTACCGGAACATCACGGATAACATTAGCCTACCCGTAACGTTACTGACACGTTTCGACCTACTCTTCATCATGAAGGATGTTCCAGAACCCGACTCGGATAGAAGAATGTCGGAACACATACTCACCCTTCACAGGTTGAAGACTACTCCAGAGCAGCCACCACTCCTTCCCGACCTACTACGCAAGTATATTGCGTACGCCAAGCGCGTCGAACCAGTCCTGTCCGAAGAGGCTGTGAATGAGATTAGGCAGTATTACCTTAAGATGCGTTCGATGTCCGGCTCATCAGAATCACCCGTTGTCATAACACCCAGACAGCTCGAAGCGCTAGTTAGATTGTCTGAAGCAAGGGCTAGGAGCTTTTTGCGTGACCGTGTTGAAGCTGAGGACGCCCGCAGCATAATTCGGCTAATGACGCTATCACTGCAGGACGTGGGCATCGACACGAGTACTGGGAAGATGGACATTGATGTCATAATGACGGGCAAGCCCAAGAGCTTGAGAGATAAGATGCAGGTGGTCCTGAGCACGTTCGCTGATTTGGAGAAGCAGTTGGGAATCGTCGAAGACTCGACGCTGTACCAGGCACTTTCGCGGAAGGTTGACGTAACAGACGAAGACGCAAGAAGGCTGGTCGACCAATTAGTCAGGGAAGGAATACTTTACTCGCCCAAGCCTGGCCACTTGAAGCGAACAGCTGCTTGACAGAGGCCTCCCTGCGTTGCGGGTTGACGAACTAGCCATCCCAGACGCTGTTAAGGCCGTTCTAGCTAAAGCGGGCTACGACATACTGTACCCTCCCCAAGAGGATGCTATCAAAGCTGGGGCATTGAAGGGCAAGAACATCGTTCTAGCAAGCCCAACGGCCTCTGGAAAGACCCTTGTCGCAGAAATGGTAGTTCTCAAATCAATAGTCGAGAAGGGCGGAAAAGCCCTATACCTCACACCGTTGCGAGCGCTGGCAAGTGAGAAGTACGAAGACTTCCAAAAGTATACATCCGTTGAAAAAGCACCAGGCCGAAAGGTAAGGGTAGCCGTTACCAGCGGGGATTACGATAGTTCCGACGTATACCTCGCCAACTACGACGTCATCATTTCTACAAACGAGAAAGCCGATTCACTCCTAAGACACCGCTCACCCTGGATTGCGGAGGTTTCGGTAGTTGTCGCCGATGAAATTCACCTCATCACTGAAGCCGACAGGGGCCCGACCCTTGAAGTCGTACTAACCCGCTTACTCAAACTCAACCCGCAAATTCAGATCATAGCTTTGAGCGCGACCATCAAGAACGCAACGGAGATTGGTGAATGGCTCAAAGGCATCCCGATTACTACGGAGTGGCGGCCCGTCCCACTCAGGGAAGGCGTCTATTGTAATGGGCAAATTCAATTCAAGGATGGGTCCTCGCGCTTCATCCCACACACTGACATGAACCCGATTTTTGACACAGCGCTTGAAGTAGTGCGGGACGGCGGTCAAGTTCTAATCTTCGCTGAAACCCGGCGCACTGCCGTGGAAATGGGTAAGAAGGCAGCGGCACTTCTTAGAAGGCACATGCCTAAACCGGACCGTAGGGCTCTGGAAAACCTTGCCCAAAGAATTCTCGCGACCGGCGAAAGGACACGCCTAGGGGACGTTTTGGCGGAACAAGCCCTGAATGGGGTGGCCTTCCACCACGCAGGTTTGCCGGGTCCCCATCGTAAGATTATTGAGGATGCGTTCAAGGCTGGCCGGCTGAAAATTCTTTCGGCAACCCCGACATTGGCTGCCGGAGTAAACCTCCCCGCGAGAACGGTGATCATTAGCAGCTATGAGAGGTATGAGGCTGGGTACGGGCGTTACCCAATTTCGGTTTTGGAGTATAAGCAGTTTTGTGGCCGGGCGGGTAGGCCTAAGTATGATAAGTATGGTGAGGCCATCCTCATTGCCAAGACAGAAGATGAACAGGACTACCTTCTGAAGAACTACGCGCTTGCAGAGCCTGAAAGAATCTGGTCGAAACTGGGGGCTGAGAAAGTTCTCAGGCCTCACGTCTTGGCTACCATCGCCACGCGGTTCGCCAACACTGAGGATGGATTAACTAGATTTTTCGCGAAGACCTTCTACGCTTTCCAATACAACCCTAAGATGATTAAGGGAAAGCTCGGCGAAATACTCTCTTTCCTTCATAGGGAACAAATGGTTGAATTCGAGGGCGAAGATTTGAAGGCCACCAAATTCGGCCGGCGAGTCTCAGAACTATACATAGACCCCGTGTCAGCGGTGGTCCTCCGTGACGGATTGTATACCCGCGCCAAACACGTAACTGAGGTAAGCTTCCTGCATCTAATATCACGAACGCCAGACATATCTCCTAAGCTCTACCCGCGACGCGGAGAAGATGAAATGCTTGATCTTTTCGCGAAGGAGCACGAAGACGAATTCATGTGTGAAACTCCTGAGTACTTCGGCGATACGAATGGTGTGACCTATGAAGAATTTTTGGCAGAGATCAAGTGCGCGAGGGTCATGTATGAATGGATCAATGAAACTAGCGAGGACGGAATACTTGAAGTCCACAAGGTTGAACCGGGCGACATGCTAAGGATGGTTGACACTTCCAGGTGGCTTTTGCATGCGACTTATCAGTTGGCTGAGCTGTTCGGACACAAGGACCTTCTGGCCCCAACCTACGAACTACAGATTCGATGCGCTAAGGGGGTCAAGTCTGAACTCGTTCCTCTGGTTGAACTCGACGGTGTAGGACGCATAAGGGCGCGCTCATTGTTCAATGCTGGGTACAGACACCTTGACGATCTAAAACACGCCTCCGTGACAGACCTGATGAACGTTCCATTAATCGGACCATCGCTGGCTAAGAAGATCAAAGAGCAAGTGGGCGGCCTCATTAAGGCCGAAGAGTGGGAGACGTTGAAATCTAAGACGGTTGAGACAACGGAGCAGAGCCTTCTGACCGATTACCGGGAGGACGAAAGCCTTTAGGTTGCGAGCCCTCGTGCCTTACGTTCGGTCACCGTTTTTTCAACGGCCGCGTCGACAAGCTCGCTTGACAAGCCCAAGTATGACTTCGGGTTCAAAGCCAAGTAGATATCATCCTTCTTCAAATACTTCATTATTCTTGTATCACCCTCCAGGACTTCACTGAACCGTTTGCTCTTCTCTTGGCTGTGGAAAACTAGTTGCTGCAGCAGTTTATGAGCTTCTTGCCGCGGCATCCCCTTGCTTACGAGCGCTATCATAATGGCCTCTGACATCATCGGGTCTTTGAATTTCTCCAAATTTTCTAACATGCGCCTCTCATTAACTCTCAAGCCCCCTAGAATTCGAATCATCGAATTCAGCATGTGATCAATCAATATGAAGGATTCCGGGATGACAAAACGCTCCGAAGCCGATTGCGATAGATCACGTTCGTGCCACGTCACAATACCCTCCAACGCAGGCGCCACAAGGCTTCGCTCTATCTTGGCGAGGCTGGAAACATTTTCACTTCTCCAAGGATTCCTTTTCTGGGGCATTGCGGAACTTCCAACCTGTTTGTCGACATCAAATGGCTCACCTAATTCATCAATCTCAGGCCTTTGCAAATTCCTGATTTCGACCGCAAACTTGTCCAAGGAACTAGCAATGATTGCAAAGACGCAGACCAATTCCGCGTACCTATCACGCTGAACGATCTGACTAGTGACATCGGCAATTCGAAGCCCGAGGTGTTTCATAGCTAGTTCCTGAATCTTGCGAGCGTTCTTTCCAAACCCAGCCATTGTTCCGACGGCGCCGCTCAACTTCCCGACAAGCACTCGCTCCCTGCACTGGTTGAGGCGCTCGATGTGCCTGCCGACTTCGCGTAACCAGACGGCGAACTTGAGCCCCAAGGTCATGGGCAACGCATGTTGAGCATGAGTTCGGCCAATCCCCATCGTGTCCCTATACTTCTTCGAAAGACCTAGGAGAGCTTCCTCAAGCTGGTTCAGTTTCGCTGCGACTATGTCCAAGCCCTCTCGCATCTGCAACGCCAATCCGGAATCGAGAATGTCCGAAGATGTTGCACCGAGGTGCACGAATGCTCCGCCCTTCCCCGAGACCTCCGAAAGGGCTTCGACGAGGGCCATGGTCTCATGGTCGACAGTTTTTTCGATCTCGCGAATCCTCTCTAATTTGACGTGCCGAGTCGTTGCGTGACGTTCAATTTCCTCAGCTGCCTCTCGGGGGATATCCCCAACCTGCCCCCTTGCCCAAGCCAAAGCTGCTTCGACATCAAGCATCTTTTGAAACCGCGTCTCATCTTCAAACACCCTCCGAATCTCCGGTGACCCATACCGACCGGAATCTATCGGCAAAATTGGCAAGTCCAACGCCAAAGCCCACCTAACATTCGCAGTTAATATAAAACCAGCAGAGCACACCGACACGACAAGCTTTGGGCGCAATTGCCGCCGCGTTCACCATTGGGTCAGAAAATGCCGAACCACTTGTTGAGGCCATGCTGCGCATTCAGAGCCACAGGGGAACTCACTCAAGGACCGTTAACATGCCAGAGGGCGGAAACGTCAATCTATTGGTCGGATATGCCTCACAAGACGCTTCTAGAGAACACATCTGCGAAACAGGCCGAACTGCTACCGTGTTGGAGGGAGCATTCTACGAGACCCCAGAACCTGCTCGTTTCGCCCACGAACGCCTAACAAAAGGCCCGTCGCTAATTACGGCGGCAGGATCGCTCCTTAAGGAACCAGGCGCGTTCGCCTGCGTACATCAAGAACAGAAAAAAACGTACACACTCCGAGACCTGATTGGGCTAAAACCCTTGTACTATGCGAGGAGCCGAAACATCACGGCTTTTGCTTCAGAAAGAAAAGCCCTCTGGAAAATCGGTTTGAAAGATACCAAAAGGGCCATTCCCGGATGCCTTTACTCAATTTCAGAAGGAAAGCTCAATGAGATTCGACTCGCACGTCTTCCCCGGCCCGCGGCAAGGAAGCTGACCATTAACCAGGCTTCGGCAAGACTTTCCGTGTTGCTAAGAAAATCCATTCGGAGAATAACAGGTGGAGTTGAGAAGGTTTCTGTTGCTTTTTCCGGCGGGCTGGATAGCGCCTTGACTGCACTTCTCGCTAAGGAGGCAGATTGTAACCTGGAAGCTGTGAGCGTGGGCCTCCCCGGCTCACAGGAACTTTCCACCGTAGAGCAATTCGCACAGGAACTCGATCTCCCCATCACCATCGAGACATTCGGTTTTGATTCGCTTGAAGAGTATGTGAGGCGCGTGGTCTGGCTCATCGAAGAACCGAACCTGATGAAAGTCAGTGTAGCGGTGCCACTTCACTGGGCAGCGATGGTTGCCGCGAAGAAAGGGTGCAGAGTTATGCTTTGCGGGCAAGGTAGCGACGAACTCTATGGTGGGTATTACAAGTATGCTCGAACGTTGGATGGAAAGGGCCGCAGAGCCCTCGTCGCAGAACTGTATCGAAGTGTTCTTGACTCTGCTCAGGTCAACTACGAGAGGGACGACCAAGCAACAGCACCGTTTGGTGTTGAGTTACGCACCGCCTTCGCCGATTTGGACGTGATCGAGTTTTCGCTAGCAATCCCTTCCCAGTTCAAAGTCAGGGTTGGCAATGATCTTACGAGGAAGTGGGTTCTTCGCAACGTAGCCAAAGAGGAAGGTTTGCCCGAGGATATGGTATGGCGCCGAAAGAAGGCAATTCAGCACGGCACAGGAGTTGAGAATGCAATTCGGAAGCTCGCGAAAAAACGGGGGTTGACGGCGGAAGGTTACCTTTTGAAGGTCCATGAAGAAATGATAAGAGTGGAATCCATGCCTTGAGTAATTTCACTGGGAGGGCTGGAGTTTGCAATCTGAAACTAAGGTTAGCATAATCGTAGCCTTGATTCTCATACTGGCCGCTGTGTTCCTGTCTCTGCGGATCGCCGCCGCCTTGGCGACAGTCTACCTCATCGTCTACGCCATTCGCAGAATGAGAAAACGAAAAACAAGCTGAACCCGCAGGTTCTGTGGAAGGTGCAAGTCCAATTTGGTTTTGCGTATCGCAGTCGACTTGGACGGCGTCCTAGCGGATACCATGGTAACCTTCTGCGAAATCCTAAACCAACATCACTCAACCCAATTCACAGTGAACTCCTTTGTTCGATGGAACGCCTGGCAAATAGCCCGCATACCAAAGGACGAGTTCTTTCGAACCCTCGATGAAGCCTGGTTCGAATGGGAAAACATTCCAGCGGTGGAGGATCATATCGGGGAGGCAGTTGAGGGAATACGTAGATTCGGACGCATCGATATTGTTACGGGGCGTAGTCAAGTTACTGTTCAGGCTGCAATGAATTGGCTGAAAGAACACGAAGTCCCGTATGACGCCTTCGTCCGGACCGAGAGCACGAAAGCAAAGGGGACATTGAGCTACGACGTTTTCATCGACGACTCTACTGAGCTAATGTCGCTAATTGCTTCCAGTCTAGACAGGTGTGGCATCCTTTACACACAACCTTGGAACCGAGATGCTGAGGATATGCAGAGAATGTTCAGAGTTGAACGGTGGGAGGAGATACCAGCCGCACTGGAGAGAGTCTCAACGATGAAGGGATAATTGCTCTCACCCTCCGTGATGTGGAACGCATAAGGTTATCAAAAAACCCACTACGTACCCATTATTAGTCGAAGATACACTACGATTGGGAGATAGTGACCTTGCCGGCGAAGTTCATTTACACCGGGATTCATGTCGCTGACCTTGAGAAGTCCATCAACTTTTATAGGAAAACATTGGGGATGCGTCTCCTTTTCAAAGCGAAAATCAAGGAGACAGGCGGCCGAGTCGCGTGGTTAATGTCGAAAGGTTCCAAGCAGGTTCTAGAGCTTAACTGGTATCCAAGAAAATACAGATACGGTGGCAGATCAGGGCTGGACCATCTAGCCTTTGAAGTAAAAGATGCGTCCGCCACGTACGGAAAGATATCAAAGAAGCATAAGGGGGCAATCCCGCCCTTTGAAGAAGGAAGATGGCTTCTAGCCTATGTTAGAGACCCGAATGGCAATTGGATAGAAATCGGGTCTAGGCTGAAAAAGAAAAAGAGATCTCGGAACGCGTAAGGCTTTCACACAATTTGTTTCTCGGTTAGGCAATTCACCGCGACGGACACAACGCATAGGAAAACTTTCAATGAGTCGATGCAGTTCATGCAGGTGAAGCATTGGCTGATTGTGTTTGCTCTGATGTCGACGGTTATCTTTACGGTCATGTTTGTTCAGAGCGAAGCGTTCGTGAGGTTAGAGTACAGGTATGCGAATTCGTTAGGGTACGCGGCGATCTTCATCTTCGCTGCCCTAATCGTTCAGGGGTTTTGGAAACCATGGCTGGGTATCAGTTTCCGTGCGACGCGGTCTGCGAGTAAACATGAAGCTGGCGCCAAGGCATTTGCAAAGTTAGAGCTTCATGATTGGTTGGAAACACACCTGATGCTATCTCTCTTCTTAACCGTCTTTGCCGGCGTTCATAGCATCATCCTATTCCCGCCACTTGAATCAGGATTCATCGGTTACCTCATTGGCGCCGCGGCCTTTCTCTTCATCCTAGCTCTTGGATTGTCAGGGACCCTTCTCGAAAGTAGGCGCGGTCATAAGTCCTTCAAAACACTCAACAGGCTTCATCTATTGCTAACTATCGTTGCACTTTGCATAGCTGTAATTCATGCTGCCGCTTCAAGGCCTGGTTTCGGTCTCCTATAACTATAGGATCAAACAGACGTCAAGAACGCCATTCTTGCCGCCAGACTCATCTGGCAATGCCTACGAGGCTACGGAGTTCGGTAATTAAGGTAGAGGATGAATCATCCATTGAGGTTATACGCAACTACTTGATGTAGTTAGGTAAGTAAGATTGACAGCGGTGTGATAACGTGAGCGTGTTATTTGTGTCGATGAAAATGCGATTGGTATTGGGCGGAGTCATCCTGTTGGCGGTAATGGGCTTGATCTTGAGCGGGTACACAGCGTCGGCCATTGCAGTTCAGCAGATGGATAGCTCTACCGTAACAAGTCCCTCCTCAACATCAGCCTTCACTTCCGACTCAACCTCTGAGCCGACACCAACCTCAGTTGCATCCACAGTTCTTGAATCGCAGACGATTACGCCTCCAAGTTCATCAGCCACGTCATTTGAACCCTCGACTGCGCTCACGACCTTAACCACGCCAACTGCTACGACGTCCTACACATCACTTGTCACTTCTTTGTCGAGCACTTCTGAAGATTCTCTTACATCGACAAGCTCTACGTCCATGACGCCTGCAGAAGTGGTGTCAACGAGTGTGACGTCTACCTCAGTCGTCATGACGCCTTCCACAAGCACCGAGACGTCATCAACTTCTGAAGATTCTACTACTTTAACAAGCTCTACGCCCACGACTCCTGTAGGAGCGGTGTCAACGAGTGTGACGTCTACCTCGGCCGTCATGACGCTTTCCACAAGCACCGCGACATCATCAACATCATCGATATTGATCACGACATCTTCGGCATCTACTTCCGGGGACTTCTCGACGAGTTCAACCTCTCTAACGTCTTCGATGGCGTCATCGGAGTCTACAACTACTCCCGCCACTACGACGGTTGAAAAACCTGCTACACCGTCCGTAACGACAACTAGTGTCACTAGCTCGACAACAACCATGTCCAATGATCCCAGTGATCCTCGGAGTCGAACATGCAATCACTATGGAAACAACTGCCAACAATACACCTGTCGCTACTCCAATTGCAATGGCGATTGTTACTACAATAACGATTGCAATGGGAATTGTTACTATAATAACTGCTACACCAACTACGATAATTGCTACGCCAACTATTACAATTGCAACCCGACTTGTTATCCGAACTATCCCAATTATCAGTACAACTGTAACCCAAACTACGGTTACCCGGACCAATATCAGACGGCCACTACGACCGCCACTGCGTACTCAGCCTACACTGAGACAAGTTTCACAACTTCTACGGAAACCCCCGAAGCGATTACTGCGATATCGACATTCACAAGCACCACAACAACTACGGACACGACACTCGTTACGACGCTTAGCGGAATAACCGCTATCTTAGCAGGACTATTCCTAGTAGTAGTATTTCTTCTGATCAGGCGCGGAACATCATTAAATAACCAATCGAGCAATTCTCCGCAAGAGAACCACGTAGCACCGACGAGAGTAACTCTTTCGCAACAACCAGTGCTGGAAACACATCGAAGCGATTTAGGCGATTTTGTGTGAGCTGCGGAACCAAACTTCCCCAAGGCGCAAAAATCTGTGGTAAATGCGGTGGACGCCAGCCTAGCTCTGCCAGATCTCGACGGTGATTAAGGGACTGCAAGCCTTAAACTGGCTGCCGAAAAATTGAGCTCTAGGATTAACGTCGGAGCCATTATAATATTTCCAATTGAATCTTTGTCGGGATGTGTCGATCGATGTCCACTAAGAGAATCGGCGAGGGAACCATCGTTGCACCGATGGACTGGTGGAAGGCCTTGCCCAGAAAGACTTTCTCGGAACTTCAGAGACTTCAATCTAGCCAACCGTGGTTCGAGGTCTACAAGATCAACCCCGACGTCTATGTGTTCTATGAGCCTGGCCAGTTTGAGGAGGTCATATCATACCTCGTGGTTGGCAAGGAGCGCGCGGTTCTGATCGACACTGGATTGGGAATAGGCAACGTGAAGAGACTCGCCGAAGAATTCACCCCCCTGTCCATCATTGTCGTGAATACGCATAGCCACTACGACCACATCGCGCAGAACTACCTGTTCGACAGCGTCGCAATATTTGATGCCCCCATCGCCCGGCAAGCCGCCAAGAACGGCTGCAGCAAGGCAGAGATGTCACGTCTACTCGCGGACGGCATGTTATGGAAACCCCTACCCGAGGATTTTGATCCTGTGCATTACCATATTCCACCATTCAAGGTGACACAGTGGCTGAAGGATGGCGACCTCATCGATTTGGGAAACAGGAAGTTGGAGGTGGTTTATGCTCCCGGGCACACGCCCGACTCGATATGCCTCCTCGATAGAAATGCTAGGCTATTGTGGACGGGCGACACATTTTATCCAGCCGCTATCTACATCCACCTGCCAGGAAGCGATCTCGACGCCTTCATCAAAAGCTACGAGCGGATGATCGCTCTCTCCTCACATTACGACAGGCTACTGCCTAGCCACAACGAAACTTACGTTCAGAAAGCCGCGCTTGAAAGAGTCCTACAGGCCACCCAAGACATCAAAGCAGGAAAAGGTGAGTACGTCGAAGGGGTTGAGGGACAAACTAGGATCCGAAGATACCAGTACTCTGATTTCGCGATCCTACGGAAAGTCTAACCTACAACAACAATGGAAGTTTGACACGCCGCGCCCTTTCTGCCCTTAAATCTGGTCTTTAGCGCAACTAGGTTCAATTAAGTGCCACTTGTATCTACTTCCAGTTGCTTTCTCTTCGGTCTAATGACGATCGCAACGAAGAAGAGCGCGAGAATTATGAAGTCTACGAAGGCCAAGGGTAGCGCTACAGCTGAGTCAAATTCGTACATTTCAGCGAGGACTTGAACTATTTGTCGGAGAAAGAAGAGCAAGAAGGCGATGGATACGATTGCTAATGCGGGCTGCCTTCGCCTAGACCAAGCGTACATCGAGAGCGAGAATAGTAACAAAGCGAAAATGCCTGAAGCGACTCCCAAGGCCTCAGCGGTTTCTCTCTCCGCTCTCTCGAACTGACCAACCTGAATGACCAAAGAGAGCAAGTAATGACTAAACATGTTTCTAACCCCTCACCGTACCTCTCCTTTCCGAATCTGATATCTCCAAGATAGCATCAGCCAGCCTGTCGGCCCATCTCTCCCAAACCATTGGATGATAACTCCTAAGAAGAGCAAGTATCTCACCATAACCTCCTCGAACCGAATATCTCACATTAGTACCCTCGCGCCTAGAATCTACAAGTCCAGAGTCGGACAACCTCCTGATATGCCAGTTAACCGATGCCGGCGAGATGTCCATGTATTCAGAGAGCTCCTTCTGCGTTGCTTCCGGTTTCTGAATGAGGAAGAGGAGAATATCTCTTTCAGTTTCCTGCGACAATACGTCTAAGATATCCAGCTGTCCGCCAGCAAACTGGAGGACGGGGTAAAATCGCTTGTATAATCCTCTTCTGCGGGAAGCTATCCTTCGCTCCTTCTCGAGAGCATATAGGTGGTATTGCATCACGCCCATCGCTAGGCTCAATTCCCTTTGTATTTGGCGTAGGTGCGACCCAGGATGAGCCTTAATGAATGCAAGGATCTGATCGCGTTTGGGTTCGTGATAATCTTCATTGTTGGTGTCCACAAGTCCGTCACTTACCCGTGATCGTTCATAATGCTGACACTTCTCAGCATCATGAGTTCCGACCATTCGTTCTCACTTTGCATGCCTTATGGATAATGAGGCTTATGGTACAACCATGAAACGTTGAGCCTGCAACAAATCCTTTTCCCCAAGAAAACCGGGCGCGTCTTCATGATGATTCAAAGAGCTACGTTTTGAGATTTGTACCACGCTTCCTAAATGCGATTTTGCATAGCTTGCACACTTGTGAACTTTCAATGGAAGCAACAGCGCCCGACATGCGACTGAACTCCACTACAAGCTCGCTTTGGCCATTACGGATCTTCATGGGGGCAACGTTCCTGTACGCAGGACTGCAACATTTGACTGACCCATCTTACTTCGACCCGTCCAAGTCAGGTTACATCGGTCATTTGATTTCGCAATATGCAATTGGTTCTCCAATTCATGATTTCCTACTCGGCGTCGTGCAACCGAATGCTATCACTTTTGGGTACATGGTTGGAGTTGGGGAGATCCTAATAGGAATCGCCACCTTGGTTGGCTTTCTCTTCAGAATTGCCGCGTTCGCCGGGTTGTTGCTCAACTTCACATTTTTTCTGTCTGCGACGTGGAATGCGTTCCCATTCTATTTCGGCTCTGACATTGTATTCGCAGCGTGCTGGTTGACTCTACTCTTAACGGGGCCACAGGCAGGGCAAAGCATAGACAGTGCATTAACGAGGCGATTTCACTCTCTAGGTTGGTTAGTAGCGAGACCGAACAAAGTAGTCGCAGTCGCAGCGCCGACTGACACGCAACCTCAACAAGTTCAGGTTCCCCTCGCCAGAAACGCCATCCTCTACCCAAAACAGGTGCTCGAGGTAAACAGAGCCTTTGAAAGAATAAGGCAACAGTTCGTGTCACATCGTGAAACACAGACCATAATCGAGTTTGTGCGAGCATTTGTGATTAGCCTAGGCGTTGACCGAACCGATACGCCTAGGCTCTTGTACGGGCTTGAAAACCTCGTAAACCGGAGTGGAGGCGAGGGATCATGACAGAGGAAACAACTCAAACTGCGGAGGAGTTAATCGAAAAGTATGGACTGAAAATCCCAAAGGAAATCGTAACTTCAGTCTTAATAGGCCAACCTAAGCTTCCCGTATTGCTCTCCCGCGCTTCCTTTAGACCTGACGCTGATGTTCGAACGGAACAAAGGACACGATTCCAAAGGGAACGTAGGGACCTCCTTCACAGCATGCTTGGATTTGCGGCAGTTTCTATCTCAGCTTTAGTGTTGCTAAAGATCGCAACTCTCCCTAACTCTCAAGGTCAAGCACCAACCTACGTGTCTCAGCCAGGCACCCAGAATGGCAAGCTTCTGGCAAATGTGGCGAACATTCCATCAAACCAGTCTTTGGCGCTGAATAACCCAACCTACGGCCCAATAATTTTGATTCATCTCGATAACGGGCAGGTCGTTGCTTACAGTTCGATCTGCACGCACGCGGGTTGTCAAGTCCAGTTCGACCCGGCGGGTAGAGACCTCGCGTGCCCATGCCACGGCGCAGTCTATGACCCATACAATAACGCACAAGTTGTAGCCGGACCCGCACCTTATCCTTTGCAGAAGATCCCAATACAATACGATGCATCGACTGGAAACATCTACTTGAGCGGGTGAAACGATGTTGAGGAAAAATATGGCCCTTTGTTTGAGGTTCAAGGAACGTTCGTTAATGGAACAACCCCTGAAGAGTCCTGCTTACCACTTGTAAAACGATATGCGTGCTTGTACTGCGACGCCGTATTCGGCTTGAAGTTGCTCCTCAACCGTCATTACTGCAAGAAACATAGGAAAGCAATTCCAGACCTCGCAGAATATCTTCGATCATGTTCTGTTCCAATCGTGACTCGTCAGATCATTTAGGGGCTCGCCTTTGAGATTCACAGTTTGAATCATTAGATTTCTCTCCATCTCGCTTTGCTTCTCGCTACAAGGAATAGAGTTGAGGCCACAGCGACCAGAATCGTCCAGTTAAGGGCGGTAGTTGCTGGTGGCAGGGTTAGATATCCAGCAAAACTCTGGGCCAGTTCTGCTGCGTAGGTCGTTGGTGAGAGATATGCGAGGTACCTGTATGGAAGAGGGATGTAAGTAATCGGATAGTAAACAGGCGGTATCGTTGAGAAAAGAGTTGAGATAAGCCTTGAGAAGGCAAAGCTTTGGACGATGTCGGACGAGAAGGTTGAAAGGGTGAAACCAATCGCAACCGAAGTGAGAAACATCAAGAGAAGCACGCCGATAAACGCTAGAGTTCCTATTGGGCTCAAATTCATGAAGTAATATGCAAGTACGCAGAGGACGAGCAGAGCTGGGACAGAGTAAACAATTTCTGAGATCGCCATCCCAAACATGTAAGTCTGCCATGAGGTTGGGGAGCTGACCACCATATCTTGCAGTTTGAAATCATTCTTTAGATGTGAGAGATCCCCCTGGAGCGAAACGCCTGCTGAGAACATGCTCATGATGAACCCGCCCTCAACTGCTTCCCCTATCAGGCTACCGTGACTGACGAAAACAATCAGAAGGAGAAACGAGAGAGGAGAAAGAACAGTGTTGATCAAAACAATCGGATAGTTCTTCATTTCGTAAACGGAATTGACGAGTATGGCCGCGAGAAACTGACTAAACTTATTCGTGGTCCTAACAGGGATACCATCAGGCATTTCAGTTGCCACCTTTCTGGCTGACAAGGTAAAAGAATATGTCATCAAGTGAAACAGGATTGATCGTGAACTTGAAGCCGTGTTTCGCAAGCTCGCTTGAGATTCTAAAGGCCTCATCTTCGACCGTGAGGATTCTGATGCTGCCGTCCGACCCCGTCACCACCTCTCCCTTTTCCAGGGCCGGTAGAGGCGGCGCGGGGTTTTCGAGGAGTCTCATGCTGTAGTTGTAGGTCACGCTTTTCCGCAATTCTTCCAATGTGCCTATGCGGATTAGACGGCCTCGGTCCAGTATGCCTATCTGATCGGCCAGTTGTTCTGCTTCTTCAAGATAGTGAGTTGTAAGGAACGTCAGGCGTTGGTTTCCGATTTCTCGTAGCGTTCCCCAAAACTCTCTTCGCGAAATTGGGTCGAGTCCAGTCGTCGGTTCGTCCAAGAAAATCACTTCTGCCTCCGAGGAGAGGACCGTAGCCACCATGACTTTTCTTCTCATTCCGCCAGAAAGCGAGCGATTCAAGGCGTTGGATGATTGAGCGAGCCCTAGCCTTTCAAGCGCCCGGTACGCCCGTCGCTTAGCTTCACGGTAACCGAAACCCCTCCAGAGAAGGTACGAGAACACCGTCTGTATGGGCGTCATCCAAGGTATTGGTCTAGCTTCTTGAGGAACGATCGCAATCTTTTCTCTGAGCATTCGAGCCTGCTTCACGACATCGATCCCGTTTATCGTCGCTTTTCCAGAGGTTGGTTCAAGCTGCGTGGCCAAGATTCGCACAAGCGTCGTCTTTCCAGAACCGTTCCTTCCAATTAACACGAAGATCCCACGAGAAGGCAGAGAGAAGGTTACGGAGTCCAGGGCCTTCGTTTCACTCTTGCCGTACACCTTCGTCAAGTTATCGCATACGACTTGTTGAAGGCTAACGTCCATTTTCCCACTTAATGCAAGTCTCGAATGTTGGCAGGCTATACTTGTTTTGGCCTATGCAGCGGGTATACGCAAAACATGATTTCGGCATTATTTTGTTAGACGACGCTCAAGCTTTGGTCTGCAATGCTCATGGCTTCGTCGATCTGCGAGCGAGTGACATTGAGGGGCGGTGCTAGACGGACCACGTGGCCGTATAGTCCGCAAGGGTACATCAGCAACCCTCTTGCGAGGCATTCATTTAGGAATTTCTTGGCCGCGGCACCGTTCGGTTCCCGATCTGTACCTGGGACAATGAATTCGATAGCAGTCATTAACCCAAGCCCACGTGCATCTCCAATCATCTTGTGCTTCGCCTTTAGCTCCTTCAATCGGCTAAGCAGATACTCGCCGCTTTTCTTTGCATTTTGTAGGAGCCCTTCATCTCTGATTGTGTCTATTGTGGCAACCGCCGCGGCACACGATACAGGGTTGCCGCCAAAAGTCGTGCCATGAACTGTAGACTCCCACCGACTCATCAGCTCACTTCGGGCGCATACCGCCCCCAAAGGAAAACCTGATGCTATGCCTTTCGCAATCGCCATAACATCCGGCGCAACATCAAATGCTTGGGCAGCAAACCATTCGCCAGTCCTACCGAAACCCGACTGGATTTCGTCGAAGATCAAGAGCATCCCGTTGCTCGTACATATCTCACGGAGGCGTTTCAGAAATTCTTTGGGCGGAACAATATAGCCGCCCTCGCCTTGGATTGGTTCAACGATTACCGCTGCAACTTGTGACGGAGCGATGATCCGTTTGAGGAGGATCTGGAGCTCAGCTAACGACTCTTCGACGCAGAGTGTTGGATTGTCCGGATGTGAAGAGTGGTAAGTGTCCGCGTAAGGGACGTGGTAGATGCTTGGAAGGAAAGGTTCGAGTCCTGTCCGGTAGATTGCTTTTGAAGCAGTCAAAGATGCAGCGCCATAGGTGCGGCCGTGGAACGCTCCCATGAAAGCGATGATTCCAGGTCTTCTGGTAAAATTGCGTGCAAGCTTGATTGCTCCCTCAACAGCCTCTGAACCGCTATTTCCGAAGAAGAACATGTCCAAATTGCCTGGGAGAATCTCAGGCAACATGTAGGCAAGCCGAAGAACGGATTCATGAAGTGTGACTCCGACCGCCCCGTGGATTTGCTTCTCCATCTGCTCTCGTGCAGCCGAAACAACTCTTGGGTGGTTGTGCCCAACATTTACGACTCCAAAGGCTGCCATGAAATCCATGTACCGTTTACCATCTAACCCGTATAGGTACAGTCCCTGAGCCCTGACTACCGGGAGGTTTGGCCAATCTTCCGAGAGACTTGGAGCCAGCATCCTGTTGCGCCGCTCAACAAGTTCCTGATAAGAAGGTGATTTGGTTAGGCGACCCTTGTCTTCGGTAACCGCACTCGAAACCAATACGAATCACAATAGCATGCGTGGATTCTGCGCTAAGAAAGGTCTTTCTCTTGTTGACAATCAGGTCGCGGCCGTGATTTTATGCTGATCAGAGGAACAAGTGAGGCGTGGATGAGTAGCCTGTTGCTTTCATTGCAACTAATGCGCCGGTTATAATCAATATCGAGATGATTGCCACATAATCACCCATCCTAAGCTTAGCTTCCTCAACGTAGGACCTTACAGCAGGGGAGCCGAAAGCTCTGCATTCAAGTGCAGTTTGGAGGGTCTGCGAGAGTTTGAGGAGATAGAGTAGCAATGGGGTTATCACGCTCGTGTAGACTCCGGCTTTCCGATAGAAGGGCATCTTGTCTATGTCCCTCCCTCTCAGTTTCTGAGCCTGAATAATCCCTGTCCACGTCTGGAAGACTAGTGGGACGAATCGGATTCCGGTTACGAAGATCATTGTGAACTGGTATGGCACGTTCATCTTTCCCAACGTCGCCGCTATCTTGGTCATTGGGGTTGTCATGGTGAGAATTGGAATTGTGAACACGACTGCGAGGACTCTCGTGAAGACAAGTGTTCCGAAGAGGAACCCTTCCAATGTGTAGGCGGCGTAGTTTCGGTTTCCAATCATTAGAACACCGAGCTGGAAGAGGATGGTATTCCCAAACCTATATGTGAAACCTTGAAGGATGATGAAGAAAATGTATGTTCCGAGAAGGATTTTCAAGATTACTGCAACACGCTTTATCTCTATTCCACCTAGAACCCACCATCCCAATAGAAAAATGAGCCAAATGCCAATCAGCACAAAGTCCAAGGCGAAGAAACTAACGGCGAAACTGGCTAGCACCAAGAGCATTTTGGTAATCGCTTGCAAATTGTGAATCGGCGTATTCTTACGGACGTATTCTATGCTTGCCAATTAGGGAGCCCCCGTCAATACATCCACCATTGCGTCCACCGTTAGGATACCCTGCGGAAGGCCTTCGGATTCAAGTTCCCTATCGACAATCGCGATTGGAGGAGGCTTGATGAAAGCTTTCTTGAGTGTATCAAACTCAGAGAAGACCTTGGCGGTGGGGCCGTCTAAGAGCACTTCACCGTTAGCCATCACAATGGTCCTGTCAGCGTATTGAGTCACTAAGTTCATGTCGTGCGTTATCATTATGACCGTATGCCCGGCCTCGTTCAGTTTCTTTCCAAGCCTTGCGATTCGGTGCCTACCGAGGTAATCTTGAGCGGTGGTAGGTTCATCCATCACGATTATTTCAGGTCGCATCGCAACCACCGCGGCCACGGTTAAGCTCCTTCGGTCCCCAAAACTTAACCTGAACGGGAATGTGTCCCATTGATCTTGAAGGCCAACGAACCCTAGCGCTTCATCAACCCTTCGCTTTATTTCGTCTTCTTCGAGCTTGAGGTTGCGAAGCCCAAATTCAACTTCATTCTTGCACGAGATGGTGAACAGTTGCTCATCAGGGTTCTGTAACGCTAGACCTATCGAGGTGGAGAGTTGTCCCGTCGTGAAAGCTTGAATATCCTTACCTTTGAACAAAACCTTCCCTTTGGCTGGCTTTAGCAACTTAAGAAACTGTTTCACGAGCGTCGTCTTTCCGGACCCGTTTTGTCCGATTACTCCTATCATTTCTCCACGATGGACTTTGAGGTT
This sequence comes from Bathyarchaeia archaeon, assembly GCA_049517415.1. Classification (GTDB taxonomy): domain Archaea; phylum Thermoproteota; class Bathyarchaeia; order 40CM-2-53-6; family 40CM-2-53-6; genus FEN-987. The sequence goes on along the minus strand of JBEKSC010000017.1, from coordinate 13,911 downwards.
AACATTTCGCAGAGCAGTTACGGGTGGCACACCAGGATACGTAAAAGACAGGTCAACACACTCAAGCAAGATTTCACCGCTCGACATCTTTGGAGATAATTGTGAAGGGAACTTTTGAACGCGGTGTTTTTCGTGTAGAATGTCGATTATGAGTTTCTTTCCATCTTCGATGGACATCGGAACTGGCATTTCCGGCGCTAGCTTATAGCCGAGCATTGCAATCTGCGGAACTTGAACTCCAACTGAATCAAGTAGTTTCACTTTGCTGTATACTTCCCTTGGGGTTCCTTCCGCCACAATTTCCCCTTTGCTAAGGACGATGACTCTATCCGCAACCCTCAGAACTTCTTCCGACGCATGGGTTGTGAAAATAGTGGTCATGTTGTACTTCGTTTTGAGGTCAATTAGAGAGTTGAGAACTTCAGCCGTTCCAACCGGATCAAGTTGGGAGGTCGGTTCGTCGAGAATTAGTAGCTCTGGCTCCATACTTAGACCGGCCGCGAGCACGAGTCTTTGTTTCTGCCCGCCTGATAATTCAGCTGGCGAACGTGATTCGAATCCTTGTAGGCCAACTGCTTCCAGAGCCCACTTGGCTCTCCGCATTATTTCGTCTCTCGGAATGCCTAGATTCTCAGGGCCGAAAACGACTTCCATTAAGACATCTGGGTTGATGAGTTGTCCTTCCGGATCTTGTGTGACAAAACTAATCTTTTGTGCGAGCTCGTAGACCGGGTGATCGTAAACGTTCATACCGGCAACGATTGCCTTGCCTTCAGTTGTGCCTTGGTAGATGTTTGGGATTATACCAGTCAAGTGGTGGCACAGTGTTGTCTTGCCCGCGCCATTAGCGCCTAAAACGGCAACGATTTGACCCTTGGTGACCTTGAGTGTAATATTCTGTAGCGCCTTCCCGCCGTCTGGGTATGCGAAGGAAAGGCTCTGGACATCTACGATTAGGTCATCCATTTCTTGCACAACGCAACAGCTTCTGATAACTTAGAAAGAAAAGAGGAAAAGGGGAAGCAGAATGGCCAGCCTACCATAGAACGTGTGGAGGCTTTGCCATTCCGCTTCTTCTTAGAGCTTCTGTAATGGGCACCGCTACGATAGTCATCACTATTGCAAAGACTGGCATGTACCAGGAGTAGATTCCCCAAGCCATCAGGTAGAGCAATGGAGACGGGAACGCGAATAGGATCCAATAGACCCAGTATGATGGAGAAACGAACCAAGCGTTCATTGCCATCCAGGATCCGAGAAATATTCCGATTGACCTTTGTCTCGCGTTAGCACTTCTTGACCAGTTGTAGATGTATTTCGTTCCTATTGGCGATAACAGGACGACTATTGGGAGTAGCCAGTAGTAGAGGGTCGCCACGACATATGAACTCGTCGAGATCGGGGGCCATCCACCGACAACGCCGGGGTAAATGAATAGCACGATGTAGAAAATTGCGGTCATTATGACCTGCCAAGCGATAAATATCCACTTGGTTTTCTTCATGTTTAGTGCTAACCCGACGAAGATGGCGGGCAGTACGACGACAGAGACTGCGTCAATAATTCCGAGCGGGTATGCTGGGGGGGCGATGAACATGCCTATGATTCCTCCAACCACAGCCGCGACTATTCCGCCGACGGGACCAAGGATTAGTGGTGCAATACCTGCGAGTGGAGTTGCCAGAGGCCAAAATCCTCCACCCCCTGCGTAGGGTAGAATTGGCACAAGTGAAGTTACCCCAATCAAGGCGCCATAGACGGCAATCCAAGCAATCGGTGTCCCGAAGATATACAAACGTCCCTTAGGTTTTGAGCTTGTCAAAACAAATTACCTCAAGCCTAGATTGCAAACGAGATGCCGAATAGCACTAGACCGACAATGATTAGGCCAACCGAAAACTCCCAGAATGGTGCAAAGAGGCCTATCGAGGGATCTGCGGGACCCCAGAACCAAGCAACAGCTCCGCTGTTGTGCGTCCACCAGCCTGGCGACCTCACCATTCTGTTCGCAGCGTCCTCGAGGTATGGTATAATGAATGTGACTACGCCTAGAAGTAGTGCTGCAATACCGGTGTACATTATCAGGTTTTTTGTGGTTTTAGCCAATTTTCATCAGTGTTCTTCACGTTCAAGCCATTCTAAACTTTACTCTATGCCTCTCATCTATGGAGATTAGCTAAACGAATCAATTTGAGTAAGGACGTCTGCCAGCCACGTTGGAGAACAAGAAATGAGCATGAAGGGCTTGATGAAGTCGATGAGATCAGAATCTGTAATAGGAGCTAAGGATTTGACAAGAAACTTCGGAACCCTTGTGGCCGTGAACAAACTAAGTTTTTCTGCTCACTTGAATTGGGATAGAAAACTAACCGTTTTCTCCCACGCGTCTTTCGCGGCCTCCGCATTATGCCCTTCCCAATTAGGCCGATGGAACGCATGTTGCGCATGGGGGTAAAGGTGTACGTCGACCCTTTTCTTGTATTTCGTTGCGGCTGGAAGAAACTGTTGGTACGCCCAAGGGGTCACCCTTTCATCCTCCGAGGCTAGCATGAGTTGAATTGGGCCTTTGACGCCGTTTACTTGCTCCACATTCTCTATCATACCATAGTAGTCCACGCAAAAGGCCATGTCCAGGTTACAAGCGCCTAGAAGTGCGATTCCACCACCCATACAGAAGCCCATCGAACCAACCTTCGCCTCTCTGCCGACCCTGACCCGGAGCAGCTGAAGACCCGAACCTAGTGCATCCAAGGCGTCTTGTTCTTTCAAAGCCGACCTGAACTTGAACCCCTCTTCAAGGTTCGCAGCATATTTCCCATGGTACAAGTCAACCGCCGCGACCCAAGTGCCCGTCTGGCTAAGCCGAGCTGCGACGGAGTCCATATACTCGTCAAGCCCGAATATCTCGTGTACCAAAACAACGCCCACATTCGAACTCCCGGTATCTAGTCGATAATCCCAATGACCCGATGTAACTTTCGTTGATTTAGCTGACAACTTCATCCACACAATAACTGCTCTCACATTAATTCTAGTTTCTGAGATATGACTATTCTTGAAGGCTAATTACTCATGACTCCCAAACGAACTATCGCTGATGTGCTGTAGTTGGCAGCGAATGAGATACTTAGGCGGCTAAAATCCCACTCGAATCCCGAAGCGGTCAAGGGCATGGCGCGGTTTGGAATCAATCCTAGGAATACCTATGGAGTGCCTATTCCAGTTCTAAGAGGCGAGGCGAAGGAACTGGGTAAAAGCCATTCGCTCGCCCTAGAACTTTGGGAATCTGGAATTCATGAAGCACGTATTCTTGCTTCAATGATCGACGTGCCTGACGAGGTAACAAACAAGCAGATGCAAAAATGGGTGAAGGATTTCGATTCGTGGGACGTTTGCGACCAATGCTGCAGTAACTTGTTCGACAAAACTAAGCTAGCATACCAAAAGGCGTATGAGTGGAGTTCACGCCGCGAAGAATTCGTCAAGAGAGCCGGATTTGCCCTAATGGCTGCGTTAGCAGTTCATGACCCAGAAGCACCAAATGCAAAGTTCTCGAAGTTTCTGAAGGCGATTCAGAGCGAAGCCGATGATGAGAGAAACTTCGTAAGGAAGGCGGTGAACTGGTCTTTGAGGCAGATAGGCAAGCGGAACATAGAACTCAATCGAGCCGCCATAATAACGGCCAAAAGGATTCAGAAAATGGATTCTAAGGGCGCGCGGTGGATCGCTTCAGACGCTCTCCGCCAATTGACCAGTGCAGCTGTTGACAAGAGACTTCGAGAAAAGTCAACGAAGATCATTTCCACTTAATTGTGCAACCGACTGGTTGTGTTTCAGGTTTCGTTGGCACCTTCCCGTTCAGCGTGGCGTCGAGGGCTTCTCGCAGAAACTTAACTTTAACAGCCTTTGGCTGATCGTAGTTGTCATCTATTGCGCCATGGTATGTTAACGTTCCCGCCTTGTCGAAGAGAAAAACTTCAGGTGTTCGCTCAGCTCCGTAAGCGCGAGCTACTTGCTGGCTTTCGTCACGCAAGTAAGGGAAGTTGAAATGCTTCTCATTTGCGCGTTCCTTCATTTTTTCGAAGCTGTCATCAGGATACTTTGAGGCGTCGTTCGCGTTTATTGCAATCAATTGTACGCCTTTCATACCGTAGTCTGCCTGTACCTGAACCATACGGTCCTCCCACGCACGAACGTAGGGGCAGTGGTTGCAACTGAAAATTACCGCCACAGCAATCTTTCCAGAATAATCGGCGAGCGAATGATTCCTTCCGTCAACGCCGGATAGATTGAAGGGTAAGGCCTTATCCCCAATCTTAAGGTTCGTCATGATTTTATCCCTGCGAATACGCCTACCCTAAGGTTGAGTTTCGCTCTTAAGATTCTCCTTTGCAACGCGGACGGCCCTGCGAATCATTGACACAGATGGCAGGGGAGAGATACGCCCATCTTCAAGATGGTAGGCGCGGCAAGTTGGAGCATACTTGGGATTCCGAATTGGATCAATATCATGGCCATTAATCAGAATCGTTGGTGAACCAGGATATTGGTGTTGAATAGCTTCTTCAAAGGTTTCAATCTCGGTAACTTCAATCTCCTCGCCCACGCCTTCCTCATCGAGTACTTTCCGCAAACAATTGAGTGCCTCGTTGTGGGACGGGCATGCTTCCGAGTATAGAAATCGTATTTGCAACAATACTCACGTGAGATCTTCAAATACAGAGTGTCTAATCTTGTTCTCATAATCGTTTCTTTCTGATTCCGAGTAATCTTCTGTTAAGATATTCTATCCAAATGTGTAAGTATTCTCCCTCGGGGTTGGAGGATTCCGGACGCTGAGCATTATGGTTACGTCCGTGAGCCAAGAACCTTCAGCCGAACCTTACAAGCTAAAAATAATTCAGCCCACGCCTCCCATCCGCGAGATTGCTAGGAGGCGGGCATTGGCGAAGGCGTTTTACAACGTCTACCTCCTTCCTGCGAATCAAGTCTACATTGACCTCCTGTCAGATACTGGAACGGGCGCCATGAGTGACCGTCAATGGGCCGGCTTGATGATAGGGGACGAAGCTTACGCTGGGAGTAGAAATTTCTTTAGAATGGAAAAAGCTACTAACGAAGTTCTGGGCTTCAGGCTTGTTGTCCCAACACATAACGGGCGTGGAGCAGAGCATCTGGTCGCTGAGATCAAAGTTCGCCCAGGGACTTTTGTTGCGACGAATTGGGGGTCACCGTCGGCGGTTGAGCATTTCAGGCGCGCTGGCGCCCAGATATATGATGTTTCGGGAACCTACGGTTTGCATGACAATTACGAATTCAAAGGCAATGTCGATGTCGGGAAACTTAAGAATTTCATAGGCGAGGTGGGTGCCGACAGAATTTCATTTGTTCACGTGAAGCTCTGCTCAGGGCCTCTGGGCGGTCACCCAACCTCAATTGCCAACCTTAGGGAACTCCGAGATTTCACCAAGATTCATCATATTCCGTTAGTCATCGACCTATCTTATGTCGCTGAGAACGCTTGGTTCGTTAGGGAAAGGGAAGACGGCTACTCAGGCAAGAGCATCGGAGAGATTTTGAAAGAAATTTCCGGGTTAGCTGACATTGCCATATTAAATTGCAGGGAAGCATGCTACGCAAACGTTGGCGGATTGATTGCAAGCAACGACGATTCTTTCTACCAGCAAGTGAGAGCACTCGTCGTCGTTTACGAAGGCTTGTTCACTTACGGTGGGTTGAACGGACGAGATATGGAAGCCATCGCTACGGGCATTTACGAGATGGCTGACGAAGGCAACATCAGATGGAATCTTAACCTGATCCGCAGGTTGACAAATGGTTTGGAATCGTTTGGGCTACCAGTCCTGCAACCTCTGGGAGCTAACGGCGTTTACGTAGATGCTAAGGATTTGCTAAGTAGAGTAAGATGGAATCAGCACCCGGCACGGGCTCTTGCAGCGCACCTGTACGCCTGGACCGGGGTGAGAGTTGGCGTACATGACGCACTCTTTAATGGATTTAGCCATGAAATTCTCTCAATTCTCATACCAAAACGGACGTACACGGCGCTTCACATCGACTACGCTATGGAAGCCCTCAGGTTCACCGCGAAGAACACCAAAGCGATATCAGGCCTAAAAGAGATCACTAGCCAGAGTCGAACACATTTTCTAGACGCACGTTTCTCGACCGTGAGGAAATCTTGGCCGAAGGCCCGTTTTCGAACAGCTGTAGTTCCTGAGCCCTACAGGGTCAAATCAGTTGAGCCTATCGCTAACACGACACGCGAATTTCGCGAACGCTCAATCGCAGAAGCTGGATACAACACTTTCCTCCTAAGGTCGGAGGACGTATACATCGACCTGCTCACGGACAGCGGCACGAGTGCTATGAGTGACTACCAGTGGGCGGGGATTATGCTGGGGGATGAAAGAGTGGGCTCATCCAACTTTCTCACGCTCCAAAACGCTGTACGCGAAGTTCTGGGCTACCGCTACGTCCTTCCGACACACCAAGGAAGGGCCGCCGAGCACATCTTCTCTCAGACGATGATTAGAAAGGGGCAATTTGTGCCGATGAACATGTACTTTACGACGACTAGAGAGCACATTGAGAAGGCCGGCGGAACCTACGTAGACGTAATAATTGATGAGGCGAACGACACACGGTCCACGCACCCCTTCAAAGGAAACGTAGATCTTGAGAAATTGAGGCATGTGATAGAAGAACGGGGCGCGGATCAAATCGCTTACGTGAGCATAGCGCCTGAAGTGAACATGGCTGCCGGACAACCTTTCTCAATCAGCAACATCAAACAGGTTAGCAAGTTATGCCACGAAAACGGCATACTGCTAATCTACGACGCAACTCGATGCGCCGAAAACGCTTGGCTCATAAAAGATCGAGAACCTGGCTACGGAAATAAACCTGTGAAGGAGATTATGAAGGAAATGATGGGTTACAGCGACGGCTGCACTATGAGCGGTAAGAAAGATTGCCTCGGCAACATCGGCGGATTCATCGCAATTAACGACAAAAGGATCTACGACAGATTGTGTCGCCTGGTTCCTATTTACGAGGGGACACGGTTTGACGGGGGAATGTCTGGGAGAGATATTGAAGCGCTGGCCAGGGGCATCTACGAGATGGTTGATGATGATTACATTGGCTCCCGCGTTAGACAGGTCCAATACCTAGGAAAGCTTCTTAACGAATCTAAGGTACCCATTGTTGAGCCCGTGGGCGGATTTGCAGTCTGTCTCGACGCAAGACGCTTTTTACCCCACATACCCCAAGAACAATATCCTGCGCAAGAACTCGCCGCGCAACTCTATGTTGATTCAGGCGTCCGTTCAATGGAAAGAGGCATAGTCTCCGCAGGCCGCGACCACGAAACGGGGCGGAACAAACACCCAGAACTAGAATTAGTCAGGTTAACAATTCCTAGGCGTGTCTACACAAACAGCCATATGGAAGTAGTAGCGAAATCCGTTTCACAACTGTACGAACATCGCGCGAATATAGGTGGTCTCAGGATGGTTTACGAGCCTCCGCAGCTAAGATTCTTCTCAGCAAGGTTTGAGATGATACCGTAGCGAGGCTCAAGAAAGATAGAGATGCATTGCGACGATGGCTGACTCAGTTGGGTTGATAGGCCTGTTTTTTGCCGGCATGCTTGCTGGTGGCATCAATTCTGTGGCGGGTGGCGGCACGCTAATCTCATTTCCGTCCCTCGTAGCTTTCGGCGAACCTGAAATCATCTCTAATGCTACGAACACGGCCGCGTTGTGGCCTGGTTCCGTTAGTGGCGCGGTTGGATACCGAAAAGATACCGCGATCCAACGTAGCCTACTACTAATGCTCGCCGTTCCTAGCTTTATCGGCGGACTCATGGGGGCTGCAATTCTGGTTTTTACAACGCCCGCATTATTCAACCGAGTAGTCCCATTCTTAGTGCTCTTTGCCACGCTAATGCTTGCATCACAGGACGTGATCTCCCGAAGACTACGACGTAGTTCAGGCGATGAGCATGTAACGACTGCTGGACGCATCTGGGGGACCATCTTTCAGTTTTTTGTGGCGGCATACGGCGGTTACTTTGGGGCCGGCATAGGGATCCTAATGTTAGGGTCATTCAGCATTATGGGCCTCCGTGACATCCACAAGATGAACGCGATGAAGACGCCCCTCGCCGCCATAATCAACCTAACTGCATTCGTCTTCTTCGCATACAAAGGGTTGGTCGCCTGGTACTTGGCTCTCCTCATGATGGCTGGCGCGATTATTGGTGGCTACGGAGGCGCAAGGCTTGCAAAGCACGTCAACCCTCGCCCGCTGCACTTCATTATTGTCGCAATCGGTTTGATTGTCTCAGCCTGGTTCTTTCTGAAAGCGTTTTGAGAACTCCGACAATGTGCTGTTGGTAGTCAATAAATAGCTAGACTCCCTTCCTTCTAGCTGAGCATAAGGGAGTCGTTATTGTGAAGCTTGGCGTCCTGGGGACGGGAATGGTTGGGAATACTATTGCTACGAAGCTTGTCCAGTTGGGCCATGAAGTAAAAATGGGTTCCCGAACGGCAGGGAACGAGAAGGCGGTACAGTGGGCCAAGGCCAATGGAGCAAAGGCTTCGAATGGTACTTTCGCTGAAGCCGCCGAATTCGGCGAAATTATCTTCAATTGCACTGCCGGCGCAGTATCGCTAGAGGCATTGAAGTTGGCTGGTGCGAGAAACCTCAAAGATAAAATTCTAGTAGATATATCCAACCCACTGGATTTCTCTAAGGGCATGCCGCCCACCCTCACCGTGTGCAATACCGATTCGATTGGCGAGCAAATACAACGGACGTTCCCTGACGCAAAGGTCGTGAAAACGCTCAACACCATAAGCCACACTCTAATGGTGACACCCCAAATTGTCCCGGGGCTCCATGACATCTTCATGAGCGGAAATGACGCAAAGGCAAAAGCGAAAGTTCACGAGATCATGACCGAATGGTTTGGCTGGAAATCCGTCATCGACCTAGGCGACATTACCACGGCAAGAGGCACGGAGATGTACTTGGCGCTGTGGCTACGATTGTTGGCGGTCAATCAAACCCGGAACTTTAACATCCGAATCATGAAGTGACGCTGCAAAGTACTCTCAGACGCTGAGGGATTCAGGTCTGGGGCCAGCTCAATGAATGACGTGACTTGGGTAAAAGTGAATCTTCAGTCGGAGGGCCCCGCAAAGGTAGATTTGAGGCTTTGACCGATGGAATTTTCTGTACTGTCATGACGGACCTAGTTCTGAGCCTCGGATCTGGAAATAAAGACGTAGACAAGTTCGTGATATTTCATCCACTTGATTCAACTCAACGTAAACAAAAATCGCAAAAACCATAAAACAGTCTTTCGTTAGTCACTCGTGACACTTGCCGTGCGGCCAAAGCTGGTTCTGAAGTCAAAATCACTGCGCATTTCCAAAGCAACACTTTCGTTCGATCAATGCATTCTTTGCTACAGCGGTTTGCGGGTTCTGGGCAATGGTTAAGTTCCGGTTTTCAACAAGATTCCATTTGATTTCAAATGGTTATGGAGGCTATACGAATGGCGAGCTTTAGTCCTCAACCGCAGACACGGGGCAAGGTCTGTTCCTTCTGTCACAATCTGATTGGAAATAACTCACTTTTCTGCGATGTGTGCGGTACTCCCCAGGATGTGAGCCAAGTTTACCGGGTTAGGTCTGAAATGCAGAGAAATATTGACATGCTCACCGCCACACTGCAGTCATTGGAGACTAAGAGAAACGCCCTGGCAGATGAGATTAAGGAGTTAGAGAACGCCTCGGAGAAGGCCAAGTTAACTCAAAAAATAGAACTCGAGTCGCTTGATGATAAGATAAAAACACTAACTTCGGCCTTACAACCACTCACGATTGAAGTTGAATCACTGAAGACAAGGAAGGAAGCACTCGCTACCGAAGTCCAAACCCTCCTAGGTGAGAAGGAGAAGTTAGAGAAGGAGACAAAATCTGAGGCGGCAACCATTGACTCCTTGCACAGAGAGAGGGTTGAGATGCAACGCAAAGTTAAACACGGTCCCGTCAAAAGTGCCCGTCGACAGCAGGTTCCGACCAAGCCAAAAGAAATTTACACGGCTAAGCAAACAACCCACACCTTCGTATGCAGATACGATGGAAACGCAGACTGGAATACTGAACTTTCCAAACTCATTGCGCAATTCAAACTTTCACTGGACCAGGCCAAGTATTCTTATTCCCCCGAGAAAATCGTCCTTAGCGTGACAGGATCTAGGGAGAATATCGAGAAACTAGCTGAAGCCCTGAACCGCATGGAAGGGTTCACCAATTTGCGTTCGAAACTCGCTGCAACCAAGAATAGTTTGCGCGAGAACATAAGAGTAAGAGATATTCATAAACAACAACTTGACGAACTTAGCCGCGTTCCGTGGTACAAAGAAAACCGAAGCCTAAGCAAACAAAGGGCCGAGATCAGCCAGAGAATAGCTGAAGATGACTTTAGGATTAGAGCAATGACCGAAGATTTGAAAGCGCTTGAGAACCTGGTAGGTTCTGATGCAGCTAAGAATTGAGCCGCGTTTAATAGGCACGAGCTTAAATTAATTGGAAGCCAGTGCCAATGATTGCCAAGTGGGTGGTTTGATTGAGTAGACGTGCCCCGGCCAAACGAGACGCTGTAATAGAAATTTTCATGCCCCTCGGAATGCGAGTCCTCTGTGCACTATATTGGATCGCCGGCCTGTCTGGGATTATGCTAGGCATTTTGACCGTGAATGAAGGGTTCTATGAAACCTTCTACGACGTTCAAACGTTGCTTATCGCGCAAGGAATAGCTCTACTTGCTCTGGGGAGTATTGTCTTCCTTGTCGCCATCGGAATGGTCAGCGGTGCGAAATGGGCCATAAGAACAGGCAAGTTGATTTCCGCAGTCTTAGTCGGTTGGGCAGCAGTCGGTACGATTTTAGGTGTGTACACCGCTTACGATGTATCCGCCTTAGACTCTTTATTCCTTATTTCTGGAGTGGTAGCATGGTTGCTGATCTTTGGAATCGGCACCGGATTACTTGGATTAGCCTATCTCCAGAGGCAAGGGAACACTGTGAGAAGATATTCTGAGTACGTTACCACTGAGACTTATTCTCCGCAACCTGCCCCTATAGAGCACAGACGTCTTCCCGCAGTGACCAAGCGCAATGTCACAAGGTGTCTTGATTGCGGAACCGAATTGAAGCCGGGCACGTCATACTGCCCTGCATGTGGAGCGCCTCAAAATGTCTAAGATGAGAACCCTCACCATCCTGCTACTCCTGTCACTCGTGATAGTTGTTAGTGCTTGCTCAGTCCCGGCGCCTCGTGTCCATGCCCAGACAGGCGATTTTGAGGTTAGTGCCAACCCATCGCACGTTTCGATTGGAACAAGTGGAACAGCCCAGTTCGTTGTAAAGGTTACATCAGTCAATGGATTTTCTGGCTCAGTTGCGATGTCAGTTACGGGCATCGCCCAAAACATGCAGTCCCAGTATTACAATACATTTCAACCCGCTACGCTGCAATTAACCCCCAACGCGGTTGTGTACACAGTGCTCACATTAACAATAAGCTACCAATACGTTACGCTCACATCAGAGACGATTGGAACGACCAATTTCGCTGTCAGTGCGACGGCGAACGGAATTACCCATAGTGCGCCACTGTCAGTAGACATCTTCTATGGCAGCCAAGATGTCGTTCAATTAAGCGACGTTGCTCTCGACCTGACGCCGAATATTATTCAAACCACGGCAAGCGTAACGCAATCGCAAACTGCTACACTGCAGCTGAGTTTTCGTTCTGGCGCTACTACGGAGACTGGACAAACATTACTCGCAGCCACCTTGCAAGGCTATGACATACCGAACGGCCTGCTCCTCACTTTCACGCCAACCAGTGTCAACATCGTGGCTGGTCAAACGGAGATCGTAACGTTGAGCCTTCTGATGACTCCGTCCTTCCTTCAAACTGGTGGAACCTACATTTTCGCCATTGGAATTAACGCCTTGATGGAGAACGCTCTACTTAGCGACTATTCCTCATACCAGACTTACTTCGTAAGCAAGGCAGCAACACTAACGATAATCATCCCACCTGCCTTCAATATTCAGGCTAGCCCTACGGTAATGGATGTCCTAGTGGGCGGTCCCTCTCAACCATTGGGAATAGTCGTTACGCCGATTACGTCAGGCCTCACGGACCCCATCGTACTGTCAGTTCAAGGCCTGCCCGCTGGCATAATTGCGACATTTCAGACGAACCCACTCACACCCAACGGCCTCCAACCACTAACCACAAACTTGGGAATTCAGGCCCCACCCTCAACGTTTCCGGTCACAACAACTTTGACGATCTACGCTACGGCTGCTGGGATAACTAATACGGCCACCGTGGTACTCACACTACTACCTACAGGAGACTACTCCTTAACGGCCGACCAGACGCTCTTGAGTTTCACAGGCTCCGGTCAATCAGTTACAGTAACTTTGACTATCACACCAGAAAACGGTTTTAGATCAGACATTAACCTAACTTCTTTGAATCTCCCAACCGGCTTCTCAGCGACATTCAGCCCTCAAAATCTGGTAATACAACAAACGATACCTATCACCGTACTTCTAACGATCGTTGCAGGCCCTAATATTCAGCCGGGTACTTACCAGGTAGACGTAGTGAGCAATACTGGAGTTACAGCACAAAAGACGCTTGTGCTGACTTTTCTGGTACGGGCAGGCGTTGGACAAATATGGCCAATTGTGTTGGTAGTTGTCGTCATAATTGCCGTAGTAAGCCTCATCGCTTTCATAGGCTTCCCGAGAGGCAGAGAAGTGCGGCGTGTACCCGAGAGGCGTTCCGACGTCCCGAGCCTACCTCCATAAGACGAAGGAATTTATTATGGCCCATGTGGCACCGATCAGAGTGAGTAAGTCGAAAACCAAGACGGGAAAAGTTGTTCGACTGACCATCCCGAAGATTCTACTCGAAGACGCTGAGTTTCCTCTTAACTTCAGCGAGCAAATCTACATACGAATAGTGCCCTATGGACTACTGATAACTCACGATAAAAGGAACGGCACGTGGAAAGCGTGACGGGGACCGGAACCAAGAGAGAATATTATGAGATCTTGGGAGTTCCGGAAGACGCCACAAAAGAAGAAGTGAAAGCAGTCTACAGGCGCCTTGCCCTCCGTTACCACCCCGACAGAAATAAGAATCCTGCAGCGCAGGAAAAGTTCAAGGAAATATCACGGGCCTATGCGGAAGCATGTGCCGCTCTCCAGAACCGAGAGTACGTGACCCAGGAAGAAGCATCGGAACAGAACTTTTCTGTTTCCATCCCAAAACGTCAAGCACCTTTTCGCGAAGAACAATTCCGCGAAGAACCAGTTCTCGAAGAACCATTCCGCGAAGAACTATTCCGCGAAGAACCAGTTCTCGAAGAGCCATTTCGCGAAGAACTATTCCGCGAAGACCCAGTTCTGGACCTCCGTGACGGTAAAAGGATCCTCACAGTAGAAGAAGGACCGAATGGAAACCTCAAGTTTACTTTAGAAGTCTCACTAAGAGAAGTTGCAACGGGAACAAAAAAGACCATCCTTGCAACCCGGAGAAGTATTTGCCGATTTTGTCATGGGACCAACCTGAAGCCTCCATGCAAACATTGCAAGGGCACAGGAGTCACAGTAAAGGTTGACACCTTTTCGTGCACAATTCCTCCGGGAGTTGAAGAAGGTATGCAATTCAGATTAGCGCAAAAGAACTTAGGCGAGGATATTTTCGTGGAGATTGCCATGAGACCACATCAACTTTTCACCAGGATGGTTGATGACATTTACTGCGAGGTACCCGTTTCGATTAC
>JBEKSC010000016.1:0-65914 GCA_049517415.1 Bathyarchaeia archaeon | reverse complement strand
GCTTGTCGACGGTGACCTCTTGGGACGGGCGGGTCCGGAGCTTCATCAAAGTACCGCTCACATCTTTGACGCGCCGATGGCCCCCTCGGCCGTCGTAAGTGAGACTGGTGATGTTGTTTTCATTGAACGTTACGCGGATATCGACGATTATGAGGCGCTTGCTCGATATGTGGCAGTTATCTCAGGCGGCCACGCCGTAGTAATTGATACGCCCCTCACAAAACCGACGGCGCTGAAAGTCATAATCAGAGGGACCGTCTCAAAATCCATCGCAATTGGAAAGGCCGTGAGGGACGCTAATCGCGATGGCACTGACCCTGTGGAAGCTTCGAGGCGAACCTTGGGTGGCTGGCTCGTATTCAGGGGAAGCGTCGAAAAATATGAGTGGAAAAACGAGAAGGGCTTTCTCTTCTCAGATGTGTCCCTGACCGGTAAAGATGAGTGGCGTGGCAGAACGTTTCGTTCATGGATTAAGAACGAGCACATTTTCGCCTGGTTGGATTCGAAGCCCATAGTCATGCCACCCGACCTCATAATGTTCCTAGACAAGAGCGGCTACGGTGTTACAAATACCACACTAAAGCAGGGACTTGAAGTATCCATAATCGCCGCTAAGGCGCCCGATGTCTGGCGGACACCAAAGGGCCTAGTATACTTCGGCCCGAGGCATTTCGGCTTTGATTATGAATACGTTCCTGTAGAAAACCTGGTTAACCCCAAATGACTCCACGCACGAAAGTTGGATTCATCACAATCGGCCAGAGCCCCCGCGACGATGTCCTAAACGACCTACCCGAGATGCTGAGGGATATCGAAGCCGTCCAGGTGGGTGCGTTAGACAATCTCACGGCTTCGCAGATTGCTGCATTGCAGCCGACTGATAACGAGACTGTTTACGTCTCGAGGCTAAGAGATGGATCCGAGGTGTCTATCGCAAAAGAACGACTGATTCCCATACTAGAAGAGAAGGTTGAATTTCTCAACAAAGATGTGGAAGTGATCCTAATGCTGTGCTCCGGAAACATCATGCTTAGAAATTCTGACAAAGTCATCTTTCCTTCAAAACTGCTCCGACAAACTGTCGAATCAATAGCCAAGGGAAAAAGGAAAAGGATTGGAATAATGATTCCCGACGAATCGCAGTCGCAATTAGCCAAAAACGAGTGGGTTGGCTTCGCTGAGGAAGTTAAGGTTGTCAGCTTTTCACCATACACAGATCCAATCGAACATCTCAGGGCTAGCTCAAGAAAACTAGACGATCGGGACCTGATCGTAATGGATTGTATTGGCTACAGTCGGCATCATACGAAAATCGCAGGCGATGTGGCCGGTAAACCCGTTGTCGCAGCCCGATGCGTAGCCTTTCAGTTTCTGGAGAAATTTATTGCGAGCTTGCCGAGACAGGAAATTGAACATACGGCCGATTGACCGGTCAGACACGCCTCTTGAAGTACGTCGATATGCTTATAGCCACTTAGTAATAGTTGGCGGTAGGAAGCGTTGTTTTGTCGGAACGTAAATTACCTGTTAAGAAGCTAGCAGCCGTTGTGATCATAATTGTCATCGTTGCAGCAGGAGTCTTGGGATACTACTACCAGACTCTGCAGAAGCCGGCAGTTCCAAAGATTGTGACTTACGCAAGTCTTTCGGAAATGGTCACGCTTGATCCGAGTACCGAATTTTCTAATTCAATACTCATATTGACGAGCATGTACGAACCGTTGATCTGGTACCAACCTTGGTCGAACCCAGTCTTCCAACCAGGCCTTGCAACAAGTTGGGAGTCGTCTAACAACAGCCAGACTTGGGTTTTCCACTTAAGGCAGGGCGTGAAATTCCATGACGGGACCGACTTCAACGCAACCGCAGTAAAATACTCCATCACTCGAACCACAACCCTCGGCCAAGGTGCAGCCTACATCTGGAGCACCGTGAAGCAAATCAACATCCTGGACACATACACCGTTCAGTTCATACTCAGCAGTCCGACGCCACTTGATGTTGTCGCATGTGCAAGTTACGGAGCTTGGATCATGAGCCCACAGATCGACAGCCTGGCCAAGGCGGCTGGGTTCCCGAACGCGTCCCAATGGTTCAACGCTGGCCATGATGATGGAACGGGACCCTACACTATCACCAAGTGGGACCCACAGAACGAAGTTGACATGCAAAAAGTTCCAGGTTACTGGGGCGGATGGACCAGCGACCAATACGATACGGCAGTTGTGAAAATAGTGCGTGATGAAACGGTACAAGAAGAAATGGTCAAGTCTGGAGAAATTCAAATCGCAGAGTATGTTCCACCCGCGGACATACCGAGCCTCCAAGCCGATCCGAACCTTAAGGTCGTCGCAACCCCACAATACCAGACCTTGTACGGCTTGCTTAACAATAAGAAATTCCCCTTCAACAATACTCTAATTCGGCAAGCAGTTTCCTACGCCATTCCCTACCAAGAGATGGTTACGAACGTCCTGCATGGGTTCGGAAACGTATCCGTCGGCCCAATCCCCCACGGAATGCCGGGACACTTCAACAATCTAACTCAGTACTCATACGACTTGACCAAAGCTAAGCAGCTGCTCGCCCAAGCCGGTTACCCGAATGGTGGCTTCAACTTGCTCCTAACCTACACTGCGGGCGATGTAAGGGAGGAAGGGACCTCGGAACTAATCGCAAACTCCCTCAAAGCCTTGAACATAAACGTCCAAATCCGTGCCATGGCGTGGGAACAGCAATGGAGCTTAGCGCAAGGTCCATTCCAGCAAGCTCAGGATATTTTCATCTTCTACTGGTGGCCAACAATACTCTCACCATACGACTTCCTACTCAACTTGTTCCACACCGAGTCATCTCCAGTCTTCAACCTAGGCTACTACTATCACCCAGACTTTGACGGTTTGATTGACACCGCCTATGCGGAGGAGGGCTCGAACAGGCCAGCTGCCTACCAATTGTACTACCAGGCTGAGAACAAGCTCGTCAACGACGCATCCTGCTTGTTCCTTTGGGACCTAACAGATGTACACGTCCTTCGGAGCAACATATCGGGATTCCAATACGACCCACTTTACACAACCGTCGTGTTCTTCTACCAACTCCACCAAACCTCCTAACAGAATCAACCCCCAGGCTGATTGGTCGAAGGCCTGGGACGGTACCGATCGCGAACGAGAGCGCAAGAGCCGCAGCGGAAGCTTGGGTTACGGCGAAGTCTGATGCCAATCCCCCGCCGGACATTGGCTGCCCCTACCTCGGCTACCGCGAGGCTTTGACTGTTCCCAGCGTTTGTTGCAGGTCAGGAAACTCTAAGAAATCAATTAAGTTTTAGCAATAGCGATTTGACGGCTTCGCGTTGGGCTCGAAGTGTAGAGATTTAGACCAACTGCTGCACGTGCTAATTCGACGGCCGCGCCGATCGGATCTATTACAGGGATCTCGGTTGCCTGCTGCGTAAACTGGGCTAAACCTCCCAGCCCTGTACAACCAAGGCAGATTACGTCGATGCGGCGATTATCTCGTAGGCGCTGCACTTCTTCGACAATTCTCTGCTTCGTTTGATCTAGATCCTCATTCAAATCGAGAACTCCCATTGGAATCCCGGTTATTGCTTTCACTCTTCTGTGAGGATCTAGCTGTCTGACTTTGGTCCGGATCATTGACAACGCTTCCCCATGCACCGTCACGACGCCGACTCTTGTGCCGATCATAGATGCTAGGGCGAGTGAGGCTTCGCAAGGACCCATTACGGGTTTTCTCAGAGCCTTCCGTAGAGCATCCACTGCCGGATCTAAATAGCAGTTTACCACAAGCGCGTCGAAATCTCGATGCATCTTCTTTGCAAGTTCGACGATTAATGGGATTACTTGCCTGTGTGCTTGGTGGGTCTCGACGCTCGGGGGGCCTTTCGGTAATGAAATAACGGTCATTTCAGAATTTGGATCGAAGCTCTCGTAAAGCTTCTTGTCTTGCTCGTCCCACGTCGTATGTCCTACGGGGTTGATGATTAGGAGCTTCGTCGTTCTCACTTTAGACTTGGGAATTACGTTACAACTTTTAAATACCCACCGGTGGATGAAATGATTCTAATCAGTTGACTGTCCTGTCACGTATGAGTGATATGAGAATTGTCTCCAATCGACGAGCTTGGTCCATGGATTGATGTGACCAGACAGATGCGTTATGCCCGTGCTGGTAGGTTGAAGAGTGCCGGGTCTACTATGCTGGAGATTTATTCCTGTGCGTACTCGGAGCAGCTGAATAGTGCAGCGACCAGAAATTGGTAAAAGGCCTTAGGCAATACATAGTACGCAGAGTTGCACACGCCGCAATAGTGATAGTTGGCGTATTGCTAATCACCTTTCTAGTCTCCCACGTTATTCCGGGAAACCCTGCGGCCCTCTATGCCGGCTCTCATCCGACCGCCGAAGAGATTCAAAATGCGAAGGAGACGCTCGGCCTAAACAAACCGCTATACGTTCAATTCTACATCTATGTCACAGATCTCCTGCACGGCAACTTGGGAATGTCGATAAGGACTCACAACCCTGTCTTGTACGATGTAGGAGTAGGATTGGCGGCGACCCTTGAGTTGATCACGTGCGCGTTCGTGATAGCGGTAGTTGGAGGCGTTCTTGTAGGCGTTTATTCCGCCTCACACCGGGACCACCTTCTAGATCACTTTGGACGAGTTGTTGCAATCATAGGGGTCTCAATGGCTCCGTTTTGGTTGGCCATGATCCTCCAGATCATATTTGGGCAGGATCTCGGCCTGTTCCCGTTAGGCGGAAGGCTCAGCACGGACGTGTCCATCATCTACCCGCTAAGGACGATAACTGGCTTCAACCTGATCGACAGCCTCTTCGAAGGCAATTTCATTGTCTTCTCCAACAGTCTATGGCACCTCTTTCTTCCTGCCCTAGCCCTTGCAACGTACCCGTTCGGGCTGACCGTTAGAATGGTTAGAACTATGATGATCGAGGCCCTCCAAGAGAACTACACCCGGTCCGCATTCGCCTGGGGTCTCCCTCAACGAATAATCCTCTTCAAATATGCTTTGAAGAATGCGATATCGTCAACTGTAATAGCACTAGGAATGTCATTTGCATATTCTCTGACGGGCGCCTTTCTAATTGAGATAATTTTCGTCTGGCCCGGGCTAGGAACTTACACTGCTCTCTCCATCCTAGCCCTGGATTATCCAGCCATAATGGGTACAGTGATCGTAGTCGCGGCGTTCTACGTCGTTATCAACTTACTCGTCGACATCTTCCAAGCCTTCATGGATCCGAGGGTTACGCTATGACCGAGCAGAAAGCGCTCGCAAGTTCACAAGCACAAAACGCGCAACGGTTCAAGGAGGCCAGAATTTTTCTCAAGCTCGTAGTGAGGAATCCGCTCTCATTGATTGGGCTAGCGATAATCGTCGTCTTTCTCGTACTTGGAATTATTGGGCCCTACGTCGCGCCATATCCGTTACAAGCTCAAGGTGCTCCAGACCTTGTGCATCAGCTACTTCCTCCGAGCTGGCAGTTCCCGTTCGGAACAGATGAATTCGGCAGAGATATTTTCAGCCGAGTAATATTCGGTGCTAGAATCTCACTACTTACAAGTGCGGCTATTGTTGGCTCAGCCCTAATTATCGGTGTCCCCCTTGGCGCGGTTGCAGGCTACTATGGGGAGAAAATTGGCTCAATAATAATGAGAATTACCGACATGTTCCTAGCTTTCCCGCCGCTTCTTTTGGCATTGGCGGTGGCGGCAACTCTCGGCGGGAGTATAATCAACGCGGTCCTAGCCTTAATTGTCACTTGGTGGCCATGGTACACAAGGCTGGCTTACTCGCAAGCTTTGGCTACTAAGAACCTGCCATACGTAGACGCAGCCAGAGCGATTGGTGTCGGCGACCCCGTAATTGTAGTGAGGCACATCATGCCCGCAACTCTTGCCCCAATACTCGTTCAAGCGACGTTGGATTTGGGATCTGCAATACTCTCGGTAGCCGCACTAAGCTTCCTAGGCCTTGGCGCCCAACCCCCAACCCCAGACTGGGGCCTGATGGTTAACATGGGTAGAGTGTTCTTCCTCCAGTACTGGTGGTACGCAACATTCCCCGGCCTAGCGATCATGGTGCTAGTTCTAGGATTCAACCTCTTTGGCGACGCCATCAGGGAAGCCATCGACCCGAAGCTATCTAGAAGGAGACTGATCTAGTTCCCAACATATTCTAACGAGACCCTTTTGTCCGTAGAGGATTTGGTCGTTAACTTCCACACCGTTGACGGAACTGTGTACGCACTCAACGGTGTCGGATTCAAAGTAAGAAAAGGCGAAGTGCTAGGGTTAGTCGGGGAAACTGGCTGCGGAAAGACAGCAACTAGCCTAGCTATGTTACGCCTGCTCCCCGAGAACGCTGAGGTACTCAGTGGCCGCATACTCTTCGAAGGACACGACCTACTCGCTGAAAGGCTAGATGAGGTAGCAAAAATCCGCGGCCGCAGAATCTCAATGATATTCCAAGACCCGGCATCCTCCCTCAACCCGGTCTTCAAGATAGGTGCTCAACTCATAGACGTTCTCAAGATTTACTACCCAAACGACGACGAAAAAAAACTGACCAAGATTGCTCAAGAGAAACTCGCTATGACGGAGCTTCCGGACGCCGAGTCCATAATGAGCCTCTACCCCCACGAGTTAAGCGGCGGGATGCAGCAGCGAGTAATCATGGCAGTAGCCCTTTCCAGTTCACCCAGCCTAGTAATTGCGGACGAACCTACAACCGCATTAGACGTTACAATACAAGCCCAAGTTCTTGCTCTCCTCAAGAGGTTGAAGGACGCGCTCGGCCTTTCGGTTCTCCTGATCACTCATAACTTGGGGCTTGTTCGTGAGCTTTGCGATAGGGTGGCAATAATGTACGCAGGCTCTATCGTAGAACTCGCCGACGTTCAACGCATCTTCCAGAACCCACAACACCCCTACACCCGCGGCCTATTGTCCTCCGTCGTTACGGGCCGTTTGAGAGGGCAAACCCTACACTACATAGCCGGAATGGTTCCGAGCTTATTCAAACCCCCCTCCGGTTGCAGATTCAACCCCCGCTGCCCATACGTAATTCCGGCCTGCAGAGACAAACGCCCCGAACTGGTAGAAGTTGAACCAGACCACTACGTTGCCTGCTACAATATTCCGACAGAGCCATGGTGGCGAACATGACAGATACGCTCGTTGACATACAGAACCTCAAAGTCTACTTTCCTATACGAGGCGGCCTCATACCCCGAGTAGCCGGATATGTGAAAGCAGTCGACGACGTAACCCTGAACATTGACAAGGGCGAAGTCTTTGGGCTAGTCGGCGAATCCGGCTCCGGAAAGACTACTCTGGCGCGCGCACTTCTCCGGCTTGTTGAACCCAACTCAGGCCACATACTCTTCGACGGCGTGGATTTGCTAAAGATCGGGAAAGGCAGCCTCAAGCACCTGCGCAAGGACATGCAAGTTGTATTTCAGAACCCCTTCCTCTCTTTGAACCCACGAATGATCGTAAGAAACCAAATTGCGGAGCCACTCACGGCTCACACGAAGATGAGTGAAGCGGAGATCACACAGCGCGCTTCAGAGCTGCTGAAATTAGTTGGACTATCTGACGAGCATCTGTGGAAGTACTCGATCGAACTGAGCGGAGGCCAAGCTCAAAGAGTATGCATAGCCAGAGCCCTAGCCCTAAGCCCTAAGCTTGTGATTCTGGATGAGCCAACATCGTCCCTAGACGTTTCGGTGCAAGCTCAAATCCTGAACCTCCTAGAGGATTTGCAGAAAAGGCTTGGCTTAACCTACCTCCTCATAACACACGACCTCGGTGTCGTCGAATATATTGCGGACCGGGTGGCGGTCATGTACCTTGGCAAAATTGCCGAGGTCGGAACCTTCTCGGAGATCTTCCAAGACCCCGCCCACCCTTACACCGAGGCCTTGCTATCCGCGGTACCGAAAGTTGACCCAGCCCCAACCGATAAGGCCCGCATCATCCTCCGAGGGAACATACCAAGCCCAGCAAGCCCGCCAACCGGATGCAGATTTCACACCCGCTGCCAAAAATACATAGGCGACATATGTCGCGACGTAGAACCCAACCTCACAACACTAAGTGCCACACGAAAAGTGGCCTGCCACCTCTACAAGCCCTAACACGATGCCTCAAATGGCGAAGGGCGGTCGAAAACTAAGAGCGCCGACATGCAGGATAGAAGAATAATAGTTTAGCTGAATGTTCCACATCACCGAAACCTGCATGACTATAGTTATCAATACGATTGCTAGATTCTTTCCAGTGAGTTTTATGAGAAAAATCAGAATCTTCTCCCCTGAAACTATCGATATCCCAAGACGGCCCGGTTCCCCTGAGCCTGCTCGGGAAACAACGGAGGTCTCGGAAAGCGTTCAGGTGGAAGTATTGCACAGGATGGCGCCAGATATGCCAGTTCGAATGGTAGAGGGCGACTACGAGGCTGACCTAGCGGGTGTTGTGAACGCGCGGATGGCGCTGGAAGCACAGCAAGAAGGATTTGACGCAGTCACAATATACTGCTACAACGAACCTGGCGCTAACGCAACGAAGGAAGTCTGCGATATACCAGTCGTAAGTTCACCCGCAGCTTCGATGGCCATAGCTTCCATCCTCGGAAACAAATTCTCAATCATAATTGCACTGGGAGGCGGCAAAGGCAAAGAGGCCGGAGGAATGGGCCGGACCGCATTGTTAGATATCGTCAAGCATTATGGGTTAGAACAGAAATTAGCATCTATCCGCGCAATCGACCTTCCCCCACCAGCCTTCAACGAAAGCCTCGTATCAGAACACGACATTGAACAACTCAGAAATGCGGTCCTGAACGAAGCAGTTGCAGCGGTCAAAGACGACGGGGCGGATGTCATCATATCATATGGCGGCGCTAAAGTAAACGAGTACATCCAGAAGAAACTCCCAGACGTGCCAATTGTAGACTCGCATGGATGTACGGTCATCATGGCTGAAGTTCTTGTCAGGTTGGGATTGAGGCATAGCAAGAAGGCGTATCCGAAACCTAGGGAACTCTTCAAGTACTATCTTCGGAATAAGTGAGCGGAAACCGCGCTCACTCTTTTCCTAGCTTCTTGGCTAATTCAGCAAGTTCCTTCTGTACTACCTTACCCTTCTCGAAGATTGGTACACCGTCAAGCCAGACTGAGGTGTTAAGGCAAGTTCCGTCTGTATGTGAAGCTGCTGGAATAGGCTTCCCATCCCTCGTAAGGTCGGGCCCGACATAGCCTAAGCCCCATTCGGTGCTGCCCCAAACCCTCTCGTCCTCAACAATGTTCCCCGTCAGATTGGCCCCTGGGTTTAGTCCGAAGGAAAGATGGGCTACTCGAAACATGTTGGGGTCGTTAAAGGCTTTCAACCATGCCTCGAACGCTAAAGCTTCGCTTTCACCCTCAATTTTCTCCACCCTTCCATTAGCAATGTGCAACTTGACAGGGCTCTTCACAAGGCCAACCGGCGGAACCACTGAACCATCAAAAACGATTACCCCGTTCACAGAACTTGAGTAACCTGCAGTCAGCTGACCACTCAAGAAGTGGGGGCCCGGTGTGTCTGCATAGCCGACATCGTTTACTACTGGCGCCTTAGGGTCAAATTCCATTTCCACATCCTCCCCAGCGGGGGATGTGAGCCTGATCTTCTTAGCGACTCTTAGCATGGCTGTGAGCTTGCCTTGAAAGTCTCCAAGGGCCCGCATATTCACTCTACCAATCGTTCTTACGAGCATGTCAACATTCATGCCGCTAAGGTTCATGTACCTTAACCGCTTGTTTTCCCTTTGAGCGGTTTCAAACGGAGTTGAGTAGAGAAGATACTTGTTGTTGAACTCGGCCCATGCGTCAGTTGCCTTCAACGCGGCTGTTAAGGGTTCAACGGGCAGCATGGGATCGGCTGCCTTGCCAACGCCCAAAGGCGAAGGAATCCATACCACCATAGGTTTAGCGCCTACGGTGAATGCTGCGGTCGCTAACGCGTCCACGGCCCTGCGGTCGGATTCCGTGTCCGCGGTTATGACTAATGTTTCGCCGGCCTTTAGTTTGAATAGCTCCGACGCTATTTTGTGAGCCGTTTCTCCCATTTCGTACTCATAATACTCAGGCAAAGAGACCTAATCACTTTCAATAGCTGCACCGTTGAGACCGCTAATAATCCTTCGGGCCAGAACCGCGAAACGATTTTGAGGTAGAAGATGGAATTACTGAATTATCCCGCAAACCATAGATTAGGAACTGAAGCCTTGTCAACATCCACCGACTTATTTGAAGTCCTGAAGAGAAGGCGAGCCTGCAGAATCTTCGTGCCCAAACCGATTCCAGCAGAGGTCTTGGACAAAGTGGTATACGCGGCGCACAGAGCTCCGACTGGAGGCAATACCCCTTATAGATTTGTCATCGTAGTCAAGGATCCTGAACAGTTGAAAATGCTGAAAGCCGTGTCGCCAGGTTACTTCGGTGATAGCACTGCCGCGATCGTCGTGTGCACCGACCTCCGTGTCGGCGAGGGAATTTCTAAGGGTGACGCGGATCATACCTCATTGTACGACGCTGGAGCCGCGGCCGAGAACATAGTCTTAGCTGCCTACGCCCTCGGCTTGGGCGCCTCGTTCATAAAATCCTACGCGGAATCCGCAGTCAAGGCCATTTTGGGCCTGCCAGAAGGGTGCCGTACCGAACTGATAGTTTCATTAGGGTACCCCGCCCCAGACGAACCTCCGCCAGTAAGAAAGTCTCCCGAGGGTAAAATCACGTACTATGACAAATATGGAGACAGGAAAAGCTCGGTTCACAACACTCCGCCGAAGACCCCTAACACGCCAGACCAATTCCTCTTTGAATACGCACTTTTCCTAGTAACGGCAGCCCGCGGAATTACAGGTGAACCACGACACTATGGTGCAATACGCCTCCTCGACGCCGTCAGCAAAATGACGGGACTCTACTCCACAACGACCGCATTGAAACCGGACCAGTTCTTGATCGAGGCAAAGAAGAAAATCGACACAAAGCTTGACACGGCCATGGTTTCCGAGGAGGATTTCATGAAATTCATCGACAGCCTAGTCGACGAGTTTGCGCATGAACTCATGAAGAGACATGGAAAGTAAACGCTAGGAAAGAATCAAGATCGGGCTCGCTTCGTCTGCGTCCGATAAAGAATCACAAGCCCGGCCGACCCGAAAAGAGCCACAAGGCCCATAATAACATACGGAGTCCAAAGGCCGAAGCAATCTGCACTGAGACCTCCCACCTGAGACATAACCGCGATCCCCAAGCTAAGAGATAGTTCATACTTCCCAATTGCCGAACCCCTGCTCGCCCGGGGCGAATGCGACACGAGGGTTAAGCCAGAAGTGTAAGACATACCTGCACCAACCCCGAGAACAAGCATTGTAACACCAAGCAACTCAGCCCTCCCCGTTAACCCCAAACCTACCGCGGAGATTGACAGTAGCAATCCCATGAGCATGAATTTGCGTTCGCCAATCCTCTCTGTAACGGGGCCGACTCCAAGAAACGTTGCCACCCTGGACGCGCTGAAGAGCAGGACGAGGAACCCAGCCGAAATTGCTGAAAAGCCAAGAAATGTTGCGTAAGCCGGAAACAGCGAAAAGAGAACGCCTAACGCCCCGCCGCTCACAAAAGCCGTCAGGCAAGCGGCCGAAATGTTTCCAGATTCCCATCGACGCGGAGTAACGTTATCTTCGCTTCTTAGGTCCCGTGTTCGGGTTGAAGCTTTGCCAAGAGATTCACGCGGCCTTAGAAGAACGAGGAGGAGCAGGGCTGCTGCTTGCGTTAGGAAGGCGACCACAAACGTTGTTCCGTAGCTGAACTCGTCTACAAGGAATCCGCCGAGAAGTGGGCCGATAACAAACGCCGAAGCCCAAGAAACGTTGTAGAATCCCATAACTCGGCCCCTAGCTTCATGCGGTGCTAGGTCGGCCAGACCCTTTTCCATTGAAACCCAGAATGCAATCCCCGCGAACCCTTGAACCGCCCTTATGCCCGCGAGCTGAAGAAAATTGGAGCCGTACGGAAATACCAATGTGGGAAGCGCGTAACCCAACACAGCGAGCTGGATGACCCTTATCGCTTTGGCTTTGTTGAGGAATCTACCAACAACAAATGGCACGAAGAGAGATGGGAGATTGTAGACAAGGGCGATGAACCCCAATCCCGATTGTGACGAACCAAGAGTCACCGCGAAGAGGGGTATCGTGAAAATCAAAATGCTGTAACCTATGGAGAAGAGGCCTGCTGACACGATGAGAGTCCCAACGTACGGCCTCACTCCTCTTCCCAAACCTCAAAATCTTGTTCTGACTTCCTTCAGCGAAACAAACCCACCACGAAACTCAACCCCCTAATTTTTGCGTTACCATCCACGTTCTTAGCCGCCTTTTGAAGACAAATCGTTGGGGAAAAGTGAGGGAGTGGCTATACCCCCCGGTGTAATCGCTATCCAAAATGCAGTCGCACTAATCGAGAGAGTGTGACTCAAGACGTTTTCGCCCGCCACGATTGATGCTGCCTTTCACAGCTCTCTGATTCTGAGAACAAAGGTGAGCGCTTAAATTTCGCAACCGTAGGCTACCTGCTAGGACTTCTCTTGAAACAAGTTTTGAAAGTTGGCGACGTTTCAGCCGAACCAGGCCAGAAAAATCATGGGCCCGCTACATGGGTTGAACTAAAAGACGGGTCTAGAGTTAATCTTCCCGTGATTCTAGTCAACGGACGTGGAGAAGGGCCGAAGGTTGTAATCAATTGCGCTACGCATCCCACCGAGCTCGTGGGTTACGCGGCGATTCAAATCTTAACTAGGAAGGTTGATCCGGCGAAGTTGAAGGGAAGCATCGTCGCATTTCCCATCTCCAACCCCCTAGGAATGCAGTGGGGAGAATACGTTAGCCCGCATGACTACGTCAACATGTACGTCGCTTACCCCGGCAGCAAGGACGGGTCGATCACGTCTCGGCTCGCGAACTTCATCTGGGAGAACGCGTCGAAGAGCGCGGATTTGGTGATGGACGTTCACGAGAACGTCAAACCCTGCCTCCACTTCTCATACGTGGAATATTGCAAAGATAAGAATGTGGAGAACAGGGCGCTAGAGGCGGCGAAAGCTTTCGGCTTCACGGTTATCCGGCCGAAGGGAAGTTTCGCCTTGGCGGGCATGAAGCCAGGCGATGTCGAATACGTTGACGCTCTACTGGCGGCCGGTGTGCCTGCGTTCACGCCCGAATTAGAGGCCGGCACAGACCTGACTCTGGGTGAGGAATGGATCAGTGTGAGAGCCGCGGTCCGAGGACTGATGAATGTTCTGAAGAAGCTGGAAATGATAGAGGGAACGCCGGAGCCGCAGACTGACGTTAAGGTCTTCCCAGGAAACTTCGCATTCTATGGCATGAGCGTCGCTAACAGAGGGGGAATCGTAAACCGCCTAGTCGACGTCGGCGTCAAGCTGAAGAAGGACACACCGATCGCGACCGTGCAGAATGCCTACGGGGAAGTAATTGAAACCTGCAAGATGCCCATCGACGGGTACCTTTGGGGCTGGAACATCGGTTCGCCACCAAACTTCAACTGGGCCGTTCAATCGGGAGACAGCGTCGCTTTCATCTACCAAGACGCCTGAACTCTCAAGGCCGGCTGACCAAATTCGAATATAATAGTGCGCCGCTAGGATCTGCCTAAACGCGCTTGCGTGCCTTACGATTTCGTAAGGCGCGTTCAAAGCCAGATGGAAATTTGGTCTATTGGTTTGCGCTTTATGTTGGGCACCGTGACGTTCTCAGCTGGATAACCGACGGGGATTAGTACGAAGGCTCGTTCGTTGGAGGGGCGGTTGAGAATCTCCTGAAGGAAGTGCATGGGGCTTGGTGTGTGCGTTAACGAAACGAGCCCAGCGTTGTGAATGGCCACTATGAGGACTCCAACGGCCAAACCGACGGACTCCGTTACATAGTAATTCTTGCGTGTCCGCTCTCCGTCCTTCTCGTATTCGACCGAGAATACCGCGATTAGCGCGGGCGCCACTTCGAGGAAGTCCTTATGCCAGTCGGTTCCGAGGTCGGCAAGGTCATCGAGCCATTCTTGCGACATTCGGCGCTCGTAGTTTTGCTTCTCTTCCTTCTCTGCTGCAATCCGAATCTTCCGCTTCAGCCCCGCGTCCGTTACGATTACGAACCGCCATGGCTGCTTGTTTGCCCCAGAGGGAGCTGTGCCAGCCGTGCGGACTAAGGTCTCCAAGAGTTCTCTCGAAACGGGCCTAGGTGAGAAGGTTCTGGCCGTACGCCGACGATTACAGAGCTCGAAGAATTCACGAGCACGTCTCAGCTGCTCGTCAGGAGGAAAACTGAGATAGTCATACCTAACGAAGTTAGGAGGCATGGTAGCCGGGACCGCCTAACGGAACGAAGTAGATGAGTCTATGGTTCTAATGACATTGAACTGTTGCAGCAGCCAGCGGCTATCTCCATTTGATTACGATTCCTTTTCGCGAGCTTCCTGAAAATTCTGTTGACGCACTCTGTTGCCTAAGGCGTACGTTCATTTCAAGCCGTATTTTCTCTTGAAGTCGACGGCGGGCAATTTGTCAGAACCACATTTCATTTTTGCTGAAGACTTGTGAGGAGTTGTTGCTTAGAACCAGAAACCTCAGTTACAGAATTTCTACATTTCCAGAAGTTTGAAGTTTGTGATGTTGTGATTCATGCATGACGAAGCTTGGGGATTCCAAAGTAACCGGAAAGTTCCAAGTTACGGTTCCTAGAAATGCTCGACGCGTACTAAGACTGGAGAGTGGAGACCGTTTAATCTTCTCGTTTGAGCGGAGAAAGTGGTTGTAAGAAAGGGCTCAGTCAGGGCTGAAAGCTAATTGATGCAAGCATACTGTACCAAGTCTTCTCAAGAGGAGCAACAACTTGCGATGGCGACATTAGTATGCATTCGGAAGGCCATATCGTTATAGATAGGCCATATCGTTGTAGCGATGGGTTGAGTGCTTTGGAATCAAGTAAGTCTCATCTAAACCCCTCCAGACGGCGTTTCCTGAAATATGCAGGCGCAGGTGCAGTTGCTGTCGCGGCGGGCATAGGCGTCTTCAAATTATTCGGCAGCTCCGCCCCGACTTCTTCCTCAAATTCGACAGCTTCATCTTCTATAACATCGACACCGCCCTCCGAGTACACGATGACGACTCCCATTCCGCCAGGCATCGAGTGTCCAAACACGGTTAACACCCGTTTTGGTACACTAAACTTCTTCGACGGTTTTCCTGACAATGCGAGTGTTCAGAAGATCTACGACAACCTAGACTTCCAACGCGCAGTACAAGCTTACCTGCTCGCACTTCCCGCCCTCAACCAAGCAGGCATGCGGAGCGGCACTCTTTCACTGGGGCCGGCGAACACTACGGTACCGTACCTCGAAAAACCAATGGACTCCATGGGAATCTTCCTCACTGCGGCCGTTGAAGTCTACACCGGAATGTGGCTTGATCTATCAAATGGGCCGCTCGTATTTGAGGCGCCCCCGGCGGTGGCAGGCTCAATCAACGATATGTGGTATCGTTGGGTGGCCGACATAGGACTAACTGGAGCGGATAAGGGCAATGGCGGCAAATATCTGATTCTGCCCCCGGGATATAGTGGCCCGACCCCAAGCGGCTACTTTGTCGTGCAACCGCAAACCTACAACAATTGGCTGTTTTGGCGCAGCGTCCCAACCAAACAATATCCGCAGCCCAGCACGGACTTGGTCAAGAAGTACACGCGCATCTACCCCTTATCCGAGGCCGCCAACCCGCCTCCGATGAATTTCATCAACATGTCCGGAAAGCCCTGGTGCACAGTCGCTCCCGCCGACTACACATCCTGGGAGACGCTCAACCAGATTGTGCAACAGGAGCCGACCAGCTCCCTAGACGCTCTGCGATTGGGATACTTTGCTTCCATCGGCATCCAGAAGGGGCAGCCCTTCGCTCCAGACGAACGCATGAAGGCGATTCTGACGGAAGCGGCCGCGGTCGGCGACGTCACCGCCCGAACAATAACCTACAAAATCCGAGGAGGACAAGAGGACTACTACTATCCGAACAGCGCATGGCGAATCCCGCTCCCCGGCGGCTACCAATTCCAAGAACAGGCAGGCGTCCTCAGCCTCGATGACTACATCTCATACTTCTTCCTCGCTACCGGCGTCACACCCGCCATGGTCGGCGCAGGCTCAGCGCAGACGTGGGCCTGCCTGGACTTGAACGGGAATCCATTCGATGGCGGCAAGAACTACAAACTACACCTGCCACCAAACATCCCAATCAAGCAGGACTGGTCGGTGGTTGTATACGATAACCAGACCCGCTCCATGCTCCAGACCGACCAAGAATATCCATCAGTCGGCAGCACGACTCCCAGACTCCAAGTCAACTCGGACGGTTCGGTGGACGTCTACTTCGGCCCAACAGCCCCATCCGGCATGGAGAACAATTGGGTTCAGACAATCCCGGGCAAAGGCTGGAACATACTCCTACGGCTCCACATGCCCACCCAACCCTGGTTCGACAAAACGTGGCGGCCCGGCGAAATAGAACCCCAACCATAACTTACAACGCTATTCCTACTGCGCTAAGGAATGTTTCGTTTCCTCGTTAGCTTGGATCTTCATCCAATGAGCGAATCCGTTAAAGTTCATAGATGCGAAATTTGCTGCCATCGAAAGATACAGGTAGGAAGAGTAGAAGTCCTTTCTGATCTGATCGTTTAACGCGACTTCGACTTTCGAATTGATCATAATACGGCGCCTACTCTAATTTGTCCAGGGCTTGCTTGTATTTGCCTGCGTGTGCCTTCTCGGCTTTGGCTAGTGTCTCGAACCATTTCGCTATCTCTTCGAAGCCTTCCTGTCGTGCCACTTTCGCGAATTCAGGATACATTGTCGTGCACTCGTACGTTTCGCCCTTCACTGCCGACTCCAGCATTCCCCTAACATCTAGCACAGGTACTTTCGTTACCGGATCGCCAACTTTCCTCATGTAATCGAAGTGCCTCAGGGCGTGTGCTGTTTCTCCGTCAGCCACCGAACGGAAAAGAGCGGAAACCTCGGGGTAACCTTCTTCATCTGCCTTCCTTGAGAAGTAGGTGTACCGCCGATTGGCTTGCGACTCTCCGGCGAAAGCTGCTCTCAGGTTCTCAATCGTCTTAG
This sequence comes from Bathyarchaeia archaeon, assembly GCA_049517415.1. GTDB lineage: Archaea > Thermoproteota > Bathyarchaeia > 40CM-2-53-6 > 40CM-2-53-6 > FEN-987. The sequence continues at coordinate 48,635 of JBEKSC010000016.1, read as the reverse complement.
ATTGTGCAAGTTCGGTCAATACAATTCCTTCAAACGTTTCTTGACAGCAGTAGCATATTTATTTTTCCCAAATTACTCGCGCAGATAACGCTCATTTCCAACTCAATCTTGAGACTCGATCCCAGCTAACCGTTCTTGTGGTGGTATAGCTGGTCCGAACCCAGACACAATGACGGTTCAAATTCAACGTTGCGATACGTAGTCTTACTCTAAGTCTGGAAGATTTCTTGTCGAAGCAACACAGTGATGTCAGGAGACGAGGGATCGTTTGCGATCGTTGGGAAGGAAAGGCGAGACGTACACCCATATCCTCAATCGATTGATGTCGTCGGCCGAGTGTGCGGAGTTTATGGAAAGGCAATACGAACGCCTCAGCGACAATCAACTTTATTCGGCACCGTCCCCGTGGGTGAGTGGTGTCTGAGTCGGCTAGTCTGTGGAATGGTCTGCTCTTCCAAATTGCTAAACATTGGATAGCTGGCGAGACCTACGAGGAGGCGATGGAACGCGCTCAGCAATCGAACGCCCACAAAATGCTGGGAATCATAAACCTTCTTGGAGAGGATGTCGCCGCACAGGAGGAAACTGCTGCTGCCACGACAGAGTATCTTCAACTCCTGAAAGCAATCGACGCACGTAAGATCCGAAGCTGCATATCCATCAAGCCAACCCAGCTAGGCTTGGGTATCGACAAGAAACTCTTCGAAAACAATTTGAACAGCATTGTAAGCACCGCAAAATTACTCGGGAACTTCGTATGGATCGACATGGAAGGATCCCCATACACGGCGGATACGATTGATTCATACCTAGAACTCCGGAAGAAATTCGACAATGTTGGGGTTGCGATCCAGTCATACTTGAAGAGAAGCGAGGAAGACGTGAACCGAATCCTTGACTCAAAAGGAATGATAAGGTTAGTCAAAGGCGCCTACAACGAGAAACCCGAGATCGCTTTCAAAAACAAGAAGCAGATTAACGAAAACTTCTCAAAGCTAATGCGAATGATGTTTGAGCGGGGAGAAGGATTCGCTATCGCTACCCATGATGAGAAATTGATTGAGGAAGCAGTGGAACTAAGTGGGAGTCGGCAGGTAGATTTCGAGTTTGAAATGCTGATGGGGATTAGGGACAAGAAGAAGATTGAACTCGCCCAACATGGATATCGAGTGAGCGAATACATACCCTACGGGAAGGGCTGGTGGCCCTACTCGGTACGGCGAATTCGCGAACATAAAAGCAACATATTCCTCCTAGCCCGCTCGCTCGTAAGCGGCTAAGCACCCCACTATAGATCAGCGGTAATGGGTATACTCGGTTCAACCTAACACCTTGGTCCCGTCTGGGTGGCTGAATTGAATTTGACCGGCCTTGGTGAGCTGGAACCGTTCGATGTTCAACTTGTTCGCTAACTCGAGTTGTTCAGAGATGGGGAATCGTTTCTGCTGCATCATCATCTTGAGGAGGTCGTAGCCCTGCAGAAGCATCATGTCAGTTCGGATGGCTTGGAGTTGTCTCCTGTTTTGGAGCAAACTATGTCAGGTTATTACGTTGTTGGGTGGGCGCACGCTTGAGTGTGCGATTGAATATGTGGTGTAGTTTTCTGGGTACAACATGTTACTCATCTCTAATCCGGGTGGAGAATCATGGTATCAGGGGAACGGCGGGGTATGAAGGGTATTTTGTGTTAAATCGCCGCCAAATCGGGGGCTTGCATGTAGAGCCTGAGTTGTCTTCGAAATAGGTCTCACGGGATCGTTGACTAAGGCCTAATAGCGAGTGACCCACGCAGATTCTACGTGGCTTGAAACGCCCCGCAAGAGAGACCAGGCTTTTCGCTTCTTTGCCCGAGCGGAGAACTTTGAAACCCAATAGAATTTGAACCCAGAGGTCGTCGGATTGACGGCAATTTACGATTGCGGGTACTATTACACGAAGAGCTCGGCGCCCTTTTCTCGCATTCTGACAACCATGTTTCATATAATGCTACGTGGCATAGACACTTGAAATTGATTTGCCCTCCTCTGACCGAATCTATACTAAGGAGCAGTTCATAGACCGCCTTCGGAAAATTAAGGAGAAAGGATGGATTCCAAGCGGTCGATCTATACATAATGTAGGAGCAGTTGGGAACACACTTGAGGACCTGCTAGGAATCAAAGAGAATAATCTCCCTATAGCTAACGCAGGTGCATGGGAACTTAAGTCGCAACGAAGCGGAACCAGTTCTCTCACCACGCTCTTTCACTTCGAACCTTGGCCGAGACAAGCAAAGATCGTTCCCAGAATACTTCTTCCCAAGTATGGTTGGCCCCATCAGACAGAAGCGAATGAAATGAGCTTTCGGGTGACCATGAGCGGCAATAAATATACTGACCGGGGCTTCAAGGTGGTCGTTGACCGAACAAAGGAACAAGTGCAGATCGATTTTGATTCAAACCAAGTTGATTCAAGCCACAAAGATTGGCTAAAGGGAGTAGAACATAAGGTCGGATTGGGAAAAATCGACCCTGAGCCCTACTGGCCTTTTGACAAACTTAAAGCCAAAACTCGACCCAAACTGAAGAGTTCATTTTATCTCCTTGCGAAAACGCAGATCATTGAAGGCAAAGAACAGTTTCTCTACGAAAGCTGCCTAATGCTTGAGGAATTCAACTTCGACAATTTCCTTGCCGGTATAGACAATGGATTTGTGCTCGTGGACTTCGATGCCAAGACGACTCACAACCACGGAACTAAGTTTCGCATGAAACAGGATATGTGGCCTGAGCTCTACGACATAGTTGAGCGAGTCTTCTAATCAGCCCTCTTCTGAAAAGGTGGCCTCCAGAAATCAAGTAGGTATTCGAACGTAGTTCCCATCGTAATGTAGTTAGACGGCCATCCAAAGATGCCTATCTGGTTGACGATGTTGGTGCGGTCCCAGATTATCGTGTTCCGAAGCTCATACCCAGCCTCGAGCATCGCATGGTAGGCGTATATGTGAATAGGAATGCGCTTGCCCCCATCTCCGTCGCTCCACCACATGTCGGGAACATTGATGACACTGTGACCTTTTGGAACCAACAGGGGAAGCAATTCCTCATAGATCGTTTTCAACTGGGCCGCGTAGTCTTCTATTTGGAGTGTTCCCAAGTCACGCTGGTCCTGGCTATACTGCTCCACTCTGAGATACTGTTTGTTCTGGCGCATGTCACCCCGCCTGCTTTTGTTAAGTCTACGCCGATTCAGCAAGTTTGCGTATGGCGGTGAAGTGAAGATCAGTTTGACAGTTTCCTCCTCTAGGTAGCTGGGAATGTTTCGGGCATCATCACATACAACGAGCTGACTTGACTCACCGGTAAGCTTGCTCTGTACCATCCTCTGTTCACTTGTTTCGCAGAATTTTTCACTGATATCGAAACCTACAGCGTTCCGGTCAAGGTCTTTGGCCGCCAAGAGTGTCGTCCCAATCCCGTTGAACGGGTCAAGGACTAACTCCCCTCTATGAGTAAAGAGTTCAATCGCTCTTTTCGCCAGCGCAATCGGCATAACCGCTGGATGAACGTCCTTATCACGAATATCCCTCTTCTCATAGAATACCTCCCACACTCCGAGCTGCGATTTTATCCAGTCCTTTGCGGACATACAGTTGAGATGGTTCCCTGTACATGTGCAGGTCCGAGCGTGTGAGATCCCGAGTTTTGTTACCGCTTCCGTTTTTCGCCCGCTCCGCCTTCGATAGCTTGCTGGATATTCTTTTTCATTCCCAACCGCCTGAACATTTCTTCTCTAAACTCTTCTCGCTTTTATCGTTCAGGGTCCGCATTATTTGACCAATCCGGACAGTTTGAGTTAGAAACTGGTCAGAGGCGTATATGGCTTATCATCCAGCAGACCAACTACACCCCTTTGTTTCGCTTACCGATGGGTACGTAGTTTCACTGGCATGGAAGGCCTTGAGTTGTGAATGATTGGATTATTTGCTTACTACGGGTTTTGGGCGCTGGTTTAGGGTAGACCAAGGGCTGTCAGCCATGAGTCGCAGCTTTGTCGCGGAGACGGGCTGCTTTCGCGGTGACCCGAACGAGCGGTGAGAAGCGAATTAATAGGGAGGGCTCGGGGTCTCGCGTCTGTCGCCCAACCAGCTCGGGTTAATGGTTGAGCGACAAGACATGGTGAACAGGAAGGGCAGAGCCTACGGGCGTACGCAGAGCCCCTGCTCGAAACTACGACTACTTCTAACCGAAACCGAAGCTGAACAGCTAGGCGAATCGGTCGCAGAGAGCGGCGCCTGCTCTAGGACTCTACTCATTGCCGAAGCCCTGCGCGCTGGCTTGGCGAACCCCTGCCACGCCTTGATGTACGGGAAGCGGAGCGTGATAGTTGACGCTTGGGTGCCGACGGCGCTCTTGGCAAGGTTGAAGGAATTTGCAACCACCCACCACCTCCCCCAACAACACCTCTACAGGTTATTCCTATTCCAGTACCTAGCGCTGGCCCGCTCGAATCAAGACGACTCCGGGAGTAAGAGCAGAACCGAGGGAGCCTTGCTTCAATGAAAATCAAACATGTGGGCGGCCCGCCGGACCCGGTAGTTAAAGTGCCTAAGCTTACGGAGAAAGACGCAGCTGAATACGAGCGAACCCGAACCCCAATCGTGAAAGCCCTAGAGAAGATAGGCGGATACCTGCCGGCCGTCGACGACTACTACGTCGACCTGATCGCCCGAACAATGATTTACGCGAAGAAGGCGGAAAAATTCCTTGACGCGAACACCGCCAGCGTAGAAACCTACGCAAGCGTCGCGTACACCAAACTGAAGTTTTCAAAAATCATCGACACCGCCATCCAGCAACTCGTACTCAACCGACGCGACAGATTAGGCAAGGAAACTCAATCCGATGTAATCAACGAACTTAGAGAAATTACGCAGCAAGGCCTGAAACTTGGAACACAATAAACTCGTCAAGCAATACAAGGAACTACTCACCAAAACCATTCCGGACCCCGTTCAGTTCGCTAGAACATTCCTACACTTCCAACCCTACCCATACCAAGAGGAATTCCTCCGGGACAAATCCCCGTTAATTGCAGCCTGCTGCGGCCGACAGGTCGGAAAGACCACCCTAGCCGCCATCAAAGCCTTACACTTCGCACTCGCAAATAGCCGTGTACGAATCCTGATCGTAAGCGCTGGCCTACGACAGAGCATTATACTCTTCGACAAAATCCTCGACCTAACAGAAACGGCGATCCCAGCGAGGCTAATGGTGGGTTACAAAACTAGAACAAAAGTTCGATTCTCGAACGGCTCGGAGATCGTAGCCTTGCCCTGTGGAAGGGACGGCTCAACTTTACGAGGTTACACTGCGGACATGGTGATTTTGGACGAAGCGAATTTCATACCGAGGATTGTCATTGAGTCGGTGATTAGACCGACTATGATTGCACGATCAGGGGCCAGAATGATCATGACCTCCACGCCATGGACTCGGGACCACCCATTTTATGAGGCGTTGAGCAAGCCCGAATTGGGATCCACGACCTATACTTGGCCGAGCGCCATGAACCCTACGGTTACCAAGGAAAAGTTGGAATTGGAGAGGAGAGCCATTGGTGACTTTGCCTTCAACCGTGAGTACAACGCCGTATTCATGGACGACCGATTCAGCTTCCTGCCCAGCAAGTTGGTGTTAGGCTGCACGAACGACGAATATGCGCTAAACGGGGAACCACTGCAAGGTGAAAGGTACAAGGGCGAATACTTTATGGGAATAGATTTCGGTAAGCACGCTGACCATTCCGCAATCGCCATTGTAGAGAAGACTGATGATGACCTACGCCTCGTCTACCTACACGAGTTCCCGCTTGAAACCCCCTACACCGCAGTCATAGGCACCGCGAGACGGTTGAATGAAGCCTACCGCTTCGCAGCTGGGTGCCTCGATAAGACGGGCGTAGGTGAAGGACCATACGAAGAGATCAACCAATTCATGCGAGGAATGGAAGGCGTCACCCTAACTGCTCAAATGAAGGAAGACATCATGGGCAAACTGAGACTCACCCTGCAACACGGAAGACTCACCCTCCCAAGAGATAACCAACAACTCCTAGTCCAAATGACCGAGCAACAATGCGAAACCACCAAGTCCGGGACGCAAAAGTTCAGCCACCCAGCAGGCACGCACGACGATCAACTGTGGAGCCTCGCACTAGCCATCTACGCATCAACACAACAGCCGCCCCGACCGAACTTTAAGCCATACAGTAGATCTTTCTAAAATCAACCGAGAACCTGCTCAGATACCGAAACTGGCGGAGAAGGGCTGGGATGCCTTCCTTTGCGAACGGTAGTAGCAACGCCACAGGTCAGAGCATGTAATAGGAAAACCAGTCCCACGGGGGCGGCAGAAACAAGCACTCGACAAGGCTCCGGGTATTTATGCGGTCCTGCGAAAACGAGTTTTTTCCACCAGACCGTTTAACCCCCATAGAACACTACAACAATACCCCAACCACATGACTAATTCACTCGCATATGCGCGAGGGGCTTAGGACCCTGTCCCGTAGGAGTTCAGGGGTTCGAATCCGACCCCCCGTAAAATCGACGGAACCCCCCGTAGTGGGGGCACGTCGGCGGGGATCGGCGAACATCCCCTCCCCCGCACCACCAACCCAGCTATTCTACAGCACGCGCTCTGGATGCAGCGCGAAGGCTACAAAAATTCGACAATCAAGTCCGCAATCAAAACCCTCAAAGCGGTTGCAAATCGCTGCAACATCACTAACCCGACGGAACTCAAAACCTACCTAGCCACCGCAACCTACACCCAAAACCGAAAACACAAAATCATCACCGACGCCAACAGGCTCTACCGGCAACTAGGAATAAAGTGGGAACGACCCCGAAGCGGCCCAGTCGAAATGCCCACCTTCCTCCCCACCGAAGAAGAAATCAACCAACTAATCGGCGGACTCGGCTCAAAACTTGCAGCATTCATGATGACCGTCAAAGACACCTACGCCCGCGCCGGCGAAGTCTTCGACCTCAAATGGACTGATCTCGATCTGAACAGCAACACAGTCAACATTACTCCAGAGAAAGGCTCCAAACCACGCCGAATCAAACTCAAACCCCAAACCATAGCCGCACTACTGGCCCGTCCACGAACAAACCAACACATCTTCCACACAGACCAACTAACCGACCTCGAAGAAACCTACGACGACTTCTACCGAAACTTCGCAAAACAACGCGCCAAAATCGCCTTACGGCTAGGGAACCCACGCATACGCCGCATCTCTTTCAAGACCCTACGACACTACGGCGGCACCCTCGAATACGCCAGAACCAAGGACTTGCTCTACGTGAAGGAGCGACTCGGTCACCGAAGCCTAACCTCCACAATAAAGTACATCCATCTCCTCCCGCTCGATTCCGATGAATGGATCTGCAAGGTCGCATCAACCAAGCAGGAACACACCGAACTGATCGAAGAGGGCTTCACCTTCGTCTCCAAGCAGGGCGAGGAATGGTATTTCAGAAAACGAAAATGAACTCAATGCCAAATGAAATAGATGTACGTTGCTTGCCTCTCAAGGTGTGTCCAACCGACGAGTCTCTGTGCCCTGTGGGTTCAAATCCCACCCCCGGCGCTTTCAGCTCCACCCAGGGGGTTTTTCTCCAGAAAATCGAACCCCAAGTCCTCAGCGAAATAATCAACTTCGGGTTATGGATGCGGAAGCAGGGCTACCGCCACTCCACCGTCAGATACTGCGTACAATCACTGAAATCCATCGCCAGAAGATCAAGCCTCCTACGAGCCGAATCAGCCAAATCCTACCTAGCCTCAGCCGAGATGAGCGAGTCGAGAAAAGCAAAGTTAACCGAAGACCTCGCAAGGTTCTACGCCTACAAACACACACCCTTCGACAAACCCAACTACAGACGAATCGAGAAACTACCCTTCATCCCGCTAGAGGTTGAAGTGGATCAACTAATTGCCAGCTGCAGCAGGAAAGTGGCGGCAATGCTCCAATTAATCAAGGAGACTGGAATGCGTGCCGGCGAAGCCTGGAACCTCAAATGGACCGACCTCAACCCGGCGCAGCAAACCATCAACATATCCCCCGAAAAAAACAGCAACCCGCGCCAACCCCACATCTCCACCCAACTCGTCAACATGCTCAACGCCCTACCGAAACGGCATAAACTCATCTTCCGCGACCCCAACATCGACCCCCTTATCATCGATGGAAACATTCCGCAGAATTCTCGCCGCCCAAAGAAGCAGAACCGCAAAGAAACTTCAGAACCCAAGAATCGAGCGCATAACCCTCAAGACCTTGAGACACTTCAAGGCTACAATGGAATATCACAAAACGAAAGACATCCTCCACGTAATGCAAATTCTCGGGCACAAAGACATCAGAAACACCCTCGTCTACACGCACCTCGTCAACTTCGAGACAGATGAGTGGATATGCAAAGTCGCAATGACCAAACAGGAACGCGTTAACATGATCGAGGACGGGTTCACTTTCGTTTCCAAGGAAGGAGAAGAGTGGTATTTCCGGAAGCGCAAGTGAATGATGAATGAAAAATGGCTGAAGTGGGCTGTTGCGCGCCACTTCCGACAGAAAGGATTCACAGTGAACATGAGGGGCGTCAGGGTAGGGAACGCGATCATCGACGGCGAAGTGATCGGCGACAAATGGCGTATGGCTCTCGAAATCAAGAGCGGGCATGACGACGTGATTCGAGGAGTGGGGCAACTGTTTGAAGCTTTGGCTCATGGATATAGTTCAGGTACTCTCGTATTGTCGCTCCGGCGAGCAAAACAGTTGAACCCGGGGTTATTCAATGTGGGAAGCATAGTGGCCCTTGGCGTCGATTCGAAAGCCCAAATTCACCAAGTATACCCATGATGTAAACACGGGAGCAAGAAAACAAAGACGATAACACTATGCGCCCCTTGTTCTCGGAAAAACAAATGGTCAGCGAACTCCTTTCGAGTTATTACAACGCACAGGGGAGGCCTTTTCCTTGGAGAAAAAAGGGGCTTCACGCATGGCCCGTTCTGATAGCAGAAGTCATGCTGCATATGACCATTGCTATTAAAGTGGGCCCAGTATGGTCAGTTGTTTTGCACCGCTATCGAACACCTGCTTCGATCGCAAGAGCAAAAGAGAACGAATTGCATCACATCCTTGAACCTTTAGGACTTCAGAATCAAAGGACCTCTCAACTGAAGCGCCTAGGGACAAGCCTAGTTAGGAAACACGGGGGTCAGGTACCGTTCGATGAAGGAAGTCTCAACGGACTCCCCGGGGTTGGCAAGTACACTGCTCGTGCATTCTTATGGACTGTTGGAAAACGCGCTGGGGCTCCTGTCGACCGCAATGTCTTGAGAGTATATCGTAGATTGACGGGCGAGCCCCGGCTCCAGGAGGACAAAATCGAAGCCATATTCGGCGATACACTAGAATCGAGTAATGATGGAAGGGCGACGTTCCTAGGTCTTCTCGATCTGTCAGCGCGATTCTGTCGCCCAAATCGGCCGAAGTGTCAAAATTGTCTCCTCTGTTCTTTTTGCGCTACTGGAAAGCGGAAAGTTCGGTTAGGTAAGGGTGGACTGAGTAACGCTTAGTCCTACTCGGGATGCCAGGGCAACGTCTAGACTCCACGCAATTGCTTGAGCCATCAGGGGAGGCACGGCGTTTCCAATTAGAGCATTTCTCACCTCTCTTGGGCATCTCGGATCGATTTCAAAATGGTCGGGTATTGATTGAAACCGCATGGCCTCCCTCGCCGTAATCAGGCGTGGCTCAGAGTAATGGAAATTGCAGCCCACGTTGGGTCTTCGGAAATACGTGTTGATTGTGTAAGCGGGACGTTCCGGGTGCAATCGGCCGTAAGTTGTCGTCCGCCCGCCTGTTCGCTTGAAATTCTTGACCCGTTTTGTCGCGATGTCGTCGGGTATGTCCAAATAGTTTCCTCCCGGAGGGATGTGCTCGACAAAAAGCTTGTCCATCTCTGACATTCTAGGACATTCGTGTAGGCTTACGTCTCTTAAACCTGCACTGCGCATCAGCCTTGCGAATTCAGAAGGCATTATGTCGAGATATGATACGCGTTGACCCTTCTTACCACAGGGTCCCAAATCTCCAATCGCAGCTGTTGCGGATATGTCGTGCTTCAATGAATCTATGTCGTAATGCTGCAAAGCGAATTTTGTTCCGTCGGGTTTTCCGGGTTGAGAACCCCTACATCCGAGGATTACGATCCGAACGCGCCTCTGCGGAACGAGATAGTCTGTCGCCACAAGCTTAGTTTGTGTAACGTGGTATCCGAGCTTCTCGAAGGCCGTTGTTAGCAAGTCTGGAAGCCTTACACCGTTAACTCTGCTGGCTGCCATCCCTGGCACATTTTCCATGACAAAAGCCAGTGGCCGAACAGTTTCTACCGCCTCAAGAAACTTGAAAACCAGTTCCCCTCTCGGATCAGCTGTTTTGCGCTGTCCGACGAGTGAAAATGCCTGACAGGGTGGGCCCCCAATTACTACTTCGGCTTCAGGCAGTGAGCGCAGATCGATCTCATGTATGTCTCCAGGGGTAGGCTCAAGGCCGAAATTCCTGGTGTATGCGTCAACAGCGTGCGAGTTTAGATCGTTGGCCCATATGATGTTGAATCCTTCCCAAAGAAAGCCGAGATCCAGCCCTCCGATCCCGCTGAAGAGACTGATGACTCTGAAACCGTTGCTTTGTTTCATGGCTGACGAGCTTCCACCCATCGGTCCAGTGAGTCGTGTACCTCCTCGATCAACCCCGCAGGATCACCGCTGTCAAGCCGGCAAAGTTCTATGGCTATCAGCCTGTCCAGTTCGTTCCGTTCTGGATGTCCGCTTGAAATTCTATCTGTCGAGATTGGATAGGGTAGGTGGCCGAAAGCCGTGACTATTTCATCTCTCACTGCAGGAAGGATTTTTCTTGGATCAATGACCCTGATTCGTTTCAGATGAATGTTCTCAACGCACAATACGCCTTCACGATTATAGCCCTCGCGCTCAAACTGTAGTTGACCAAAACTTGAGAGAAGAAAAGCCGCAATTAGCGTCGTGGCGACTCGCCTGTCCAGATTGGACGAGACGTCAGTCGCCAAGCAATTCGAGTAGGAGATGAAGTTGCTAGAGATACGGACCTGTCTGCTCGAAGGGTCGAACGCAAAGGGGTTGATGTGAACACGGTGCCCTGTTCTCATCTTCCGTGGGATTATAAGCTCTCCCGCATACGGTTCACGAAGTGTCACCCACAACTCTTTGGGTGGCAAGATGTGTTCGTTTAACCCAACAACCTTCCCGAGCTCGCGGATGAACGGCCCTATTCTCCTATCCGATCGCATGTGAGTTACGGCACGTCCTAGCTTTGATGACCAAACCACCCTCTTGTTAGTCAGATATGATGAGTCTCTCCTTAATTCCGGAGGCTCAAGTGTCGGACATCTTCTAACATTGTTCTCATCAAGCACGTACTTGGTCAAATCGTCAGCATTTCGGATAGCCCACCCACGATATCTGCCCGGTATTCGTGATGCCAACTGTTTGATTCGATGGTTTTGTGAGGGAGTAAGCTGCCCATCAGCCTCGGTACCCCACGGTTTATGCTTGCCGCGAGCCCGTTTTCTCTTCGGACCATAATCTACCTGGTTGAACGGGAAATCGATCACTCCGGTGCCTGCACCTTCTTTGTTAAGACTGCCCCTTCTAGATCGAGCGAAGAACCTCACGAAGGGTGTTAGGTTTCTCAGGTAGTCGTGCTTTAGCGGTTCATCGAAGTTGGTCTTCCACCCAACTTTCTCGTTGAGATTGCGCTGCGGAACATGTCTTACAAACCAATCGGGTGGCCAGTCAGCATTTTCGTGAAAGGCTTTGGCAATGACGGAGGTCCCAGCTTCCTGGGGGTCGGCTCTACAGCGAATGAAAGCAACTTCGTGCCCTGTGGAGACATTCTTTGACTTCTCGACGATTAACATTGAAGTGGACACTGTATAGTGTTTGAAGTAGAGATCGTGTGGATATTCGACAATGGCTTGTATCTGAAAGTCCTTCAACAGAAGTTTTCGAAGCGCTTCGCCGTACTTGTTGTGATACCACTTATTGTCTAGGATAATCCCTAGATGTGTTCCTACTCGTGCTGTTTTCGCTACGAATTCCACATAATAATCGAATAAGTTACTTTGGCCTTTCGTCGATGTTGCAGGTTTCCCGTCAATCGCTTTGATGGCGGAATTGTAGTATTTTCTCAGCTCGGACGGCACCGGTTTCTGGTCTTGAGACTCGTAACGTTTGAAAGGCGGATTCATTAGCACTACGTCGGCCTTTCTTACCAAATCCGGATGTGCGAAGATATCTCCTAGGAAAATGTTGAGTTTCAAGTCGGGGCTTAGCAGTTTCGGGTTTCGGAGGGCAAGGCGGAGTGATGCGATTCGCATTGATATTTCGTCGGCCTCAATGCCTATCAAGCTTTGGAGGGCCGTGTTCTCAGCGTCTCCCAAGTCCACGAGTCGATCATAGGCAGCGGAAAGCAGTGTTCCGTTTCCGCAGCCGGGATCGTAGACCAGAGTCGTTTTGTCTTTGATTGCAAGTACTGCCAAGATATCCGCAAGATCTGGATCAGTTTGCACCTTCCCGTCCACGGCCAAACTTTCGAAAGGATGCGTCTTCGAAAATAGAGTATCTAATAATTCGAGTGCGTCAACGCGCGACGCAAGCTGCACGACTCTCTTGGCGAGCAGGTCTTCGACATATAATCGTAGAGAATTCACGAGATCTGGGTCGGTTAAATTGCGGTAAAGATCGGGAGAAGAGGCTTCAAAGAGCGCGTGAAAATCGATGCCGCGCAATGTCTCAAGGGCGTTGGCGAGGGAGGACTGAAGACGTTCCGTCCTGATGACCGGAATCTTAGCTCCCCGACTATCATGGAGATTCAGTAACGTTCCTCGCAAGTACTCTACTAACAAGCAGCGAAGAAGGAATAAGCGTGCAGCGTTCAAGTCGCTCGACTCTCCGAAATAGGACTGGATGAGGGGCCAGTTGCTCGTTTTGGGAATCGGAACGGCTATGGCAGGAGAAGGCTTCACATTTAACGCGTGGCTAACGAGAGAGTCTAATACGGCAGGCCAAACAACTTCAAACTCGACTTGGCCGTTTGCTGTGACGCGCTTACACACCTCCGTCCAATGGTCGATAAACTTGGTACGATGCACTTCGAGCGTGTCCGACCGAAAGTCACCAGATGTGTATACCCCGTCTTTAAGTTGACATTCCTGAGGCGGACGACCGTCATGTAGAGCAAAGAGGATCGACGTTTCCAGATTGGAGATTGCGAAGAATTTTGTAGCTTGAGCCGGATATCGATTTATGTTATCCTCTGCATAGCTTTTCGCTTGATATTGATTACGCGTCGCGTAGACTGCTTCTCTTCGTCTCTTCACTTCAACGGTGAGAAGCCATTGCCCTGTCTCTTTGTTAACTAAGGCAAAATCTGGGAAGATCTTCTTCGGGCTTCTAGAAGGATGATGAATCCATTCATACTTCTCCACTAGATTGGCTTTCTCTAATGCTTTATCGACGGCGTCTTTGAAGGCGGGATGAAATAAAAGGACCTCATCGTCGGAGTAAGACAACCAGCCCATGATTTCTCTTCCTAGGCTGCATGTAGGAACTGCTGTTCCTGTTCTCGCAGAGTTGGAGGAGAGAGTGCGGGGTCATGAAATTGCTCCGCCAAAATACAGTCGATTTCATTTATGTAACCTCTAGCATTTGCTGGGTCCATCGTCATCCTTCTGCCTAGCTCTTCCATAGCGTTGATCGAATCGGTCCCTAAGACCTGCGGGTCCGGAATGAGTGCTTCGCGATATTCAAAGAGCTGTATCTTGGAGAGACCATTTCCTTGATTGCGGGATCGAGCAAGAATCTCAACTGATACGGCGGTCGAATTCATAAGAGCGAGAGATGCCAAAGTCGGTATGCCACAAATGTCGGTCAATCCATAGAAGTTGTCTGAGAAGCCGTATTCCTGATTGTAAATATGCTTTGGTCGCGAGCGCAGATAGTAATTGAACACTATCGGCGCGTGAGGGGCATTAGCGTGAAGATACCAAGCATCAGGCCTCTGCGTATACCACGTGAGTATTGAAACATTTGATTCCGGTTCCCTTATAGCTTCACGCAGTCGGCGAAGCAACTCTGTACGCACTTTCGGCTTTTCGTTAGGTCTGGTTACTATGAGAGCAGCTTCATCATGGTCAGTTGGAACCAAGTATCCTGTCACCTTTGCCACTTTCTTCAAGAAGGGTGTTGCGCCTAGATTCTTACCTTCCTTGGCAGAGCACATGAAGAAACTAGCTTGCTTCAATCGTAGGCCGCGACGCGTTCCATAAACCTGATGAAGCGGGACAAAACCTCTTACCTTCACGAATGGGCTTCTGTTTTGTCTCAAGCCTACTATTTGTCTCGGAGGCCCCAGGGGCGTTTTCAGTCTCCTCCTTCCTGTGATGATCGTGGCGTCCACGAGATGCCTGTCAAACGGAGCGTTCCCGACTGACTCTACGCATAGAGAACTGCAACAATTTTCCAGGTATTGAGCTAACCATAATCCAAACCTGGTGAATTGCCAAGAATCGTAGACTATGCAAACAAAAACTCCACCAGGTCTAAGATCCTGCACCGTCTTAACGATGAAATATACGTAAAGATTAGAGGTTCCCGGAAGTTCAAGACCGTAGCGCTTCAAGAACAAGCCGCGGTAGTGTCCCTTTCGTGATATCCATTCTTGTCTAACGAAAGGAGGGTTCAAAATTATGCCGTCGAATTCCTCGTCTTTCCGTGTCGTCAGATAATCGCAAGTAGACAACTCTACATGATTGCGATGCTTCTTTGCCCAGCTTCTCGTTGTTCGCATCATGCTGGGATCGATGTCTAATAGCGTGAAATGCATCGTGCGATGACTCTTCTGTCGGGTGAGAGCTATCGGGAACGTTGCCGGACCCACGCAAGGGTCCATGATCCGACAGCCGCTCAACCGTTCGGTCAGGAGTTTAGCCATATGATTTGCGATAGGCGACGGTGTCAACACCTGCCCATACAATTCTGACTGAGTGGAAGGTTTGCGTGCCGCAGACTTAGGGTCACTTCTAGTGGTTGGCGGGTTACAAGTTTCAAGAGCTAACATCAACGCCCGCTACCTATGGATTGATGTGACCGGCATTCGATTAATGCTTATGTGATATAACACTTGGCAGTAGTCTTGGACTTCATATGATTTGACTCACTTCATATTTGGTCTAAGAGGAGTTTGCAGCAACCGCAGTCACAGGCGAAGACGCATGGTCATCAATATGCCTCGAAGAAGCCTCGCTTAATGCCATTATCTGTGCGATTATCTTCTCTAACATTGTGAACCCTTTGTTCTTCTGGAGGCATTCCTTGAAGAACTCTCTTATCACTAACGGATTCTTCTTGGAGTAGTCAATCTTCGTGATTCGAAAACGCTCACCACACAGACTTAGAATTTGATTGAATTCAGGTTGGCCTATTTCGCTCTCGAACTCCTTCATTAGAGTCGTTTTGAAACATGCGAATACGTCTGTAACCCTCTCTGGCCAATCTTCAGTTGGCTGACCAAACAGCCGTAGTAAGTTGTAGTTATCTTCGGCCTTCGCGCCGGAACCTCCGAAGTCGCTATCCCAGATTGCATATACTGGTATTCCGAGTTTTCGAAATATGGTGGAGGGCCTATCGATGTTGCTTTTGCCCATGCAAGGTATGACCGAGATTTCGAGGTTCTCAAAATCTATCGCCTTGGCTGCCGCAAGCCCGAGTATAGCGGCGCGGTCTTCTTCTCCCTCCACAAGAACTACAAGCTGCGAGAAAAATCCCTCATTCATCCATGGTGTCATTAGCGCTTGGAGATGGGGTTTCAGAGCTTCGCCAGAAAACGTGCCCTCCGGTTTACTGCATGCTTTTTCGAGCTCTTTGGCGACTTCGTCGAGGGTCGTATGGGCTATCCTCGTAACCTTAGGTTGACCGCTCTCTACTTGATCCTTGCGGAATATTCGCAGTTGATCGAATCGTTCAAGGTCTATCATCAGCGGCGAATGGGTTGCGTAGATTACTTGTGTTTGACGCCGCGCCGGATTCGCTGTATCCGAAGCAAGTTGCAGAAGAGCCTTTGATAGGTACCGCTGCCGATTTGGGTGTTGGTAAAGTTCTGGCTCCTCGATCCCAAGAATGAGGTCTGCGCCCAAAACCACGTTCTGACTATCTTGGGGCGTGGAGGCGGGAACAGTTGGTTCCGCTGCTTCATCTGAGGTAGCCGTTACGGTTGCTAGGAATTCCAGCATTGAAATGATGAAAGCGCGTTGAAGCCCATGCCCACTGTGGCCAACCTCAGCAGTAAAGGCGTCTTCCACAAGCCTGATCTCAGCTTGAGGCATCGGGATTTCAATTCCCGACGATTTGAGCCAGTTCAGGTTTACGTCTGCATCGGGGAAGTATCGTTTGAGAATGTTCCCCAGTTGACCATCAAGGAGTTTTAATTGAGGTAGTTTATCGGGTTCCATGATCTGTTCGTATCGGGTTTGCGTATCTTGCTGTAGCTTCGCTACGTCCTCACTTTTTGCTAGGACACTCCGTACGACAATGTCCATGATATCAGAGAGAATGCTTCCTTTTCCTTCGGCTGCATCCTGACGAGCGTCACGAACCGCCGGAACAAAAACAAAACGAGTGTATCGTTCCAGATGAGCTTCTCCAACTTCCTTAAAACCAAAGAACTGCCCGTCATCTCTCGCACGTACACATCCGTCAGGGTGACCTTGCTCCCAATTTTTCAGGTTTGTTAGTGCATCATTCACATTTGTGTAACGTGGCATCGAAGAGTATTTGGCTGAGTCGAGGTTCTCGTAAGCGGCTTTCTTCTCTTTCGCGGTTTGTGCTCGGTAAAATGTTGCAAAATCAGGATTTTGCAGGCCATTACCGTAGTACTTTTGGCTTGTTCTGCTCCATGGCCATGCTAATTCCTTCTCGACGGTGAGTTCCTCATTTTCGAGATACCTACGAAAGAGAATTTTCTCATCCTCGGAGAGACGCGTAAAACTCATAGTAATCGTGATCGGTTGGGTCGTATTTCTGCCGTAGAAATCCTCCTCTGAATATTTGGCGGAGGCAGTATAGAAAATATCGATAGCCCTCAAGAAGGAGGATTTACCCGCCCCGTTAGGCCCGACTAAGGCGGTTAAATTACTACAGTCTAGGGTTTCATCCTTTATCGAACGAAAGTTGCGCACCTTGATAGCCTTGATTATCATCCGAAACCCTCAACTGTTTTCATTAAGCAGCGATGTGGGTTGCTCATCTTCAATAATCTCCGAAACGCCTGCCGACTTACGAATCTTGAAGATGTGGTCTGCGAATCCTTCGAGTTCTCTTTCGTGTGATACGAGGACAACTTGGGGGCAGCGCAATTCTGTGAGTATGTCACGTATCTTGAGGACTTGTTCCCGGCTGAAGCCGTCGGTTGGTTCGTCCAAGATGAGTAGGTTCGAGCCTCCTTCTATCGCTACTTCTTGGACTATGGTGTTTAACGCGAGTCGGTATGCGAGGGCTACGCTGGTTTTCTCGCCTCCGCTCAATCCGATGAATTCCTGTTCGTAGCCTTCATGTTCCACTAGGGGTGAGAAGTCTTCGTTAACTCGAACCTGCATGTCCGGGTCGTCGATGAGGATTTGGAACCATCGCTGGAATTGGTCGTTGAATCTCTGGTTGAGTGAGATCATAACGTGTTTCTCAATGTTCTCGATGGTTGGCGTTAAGTATTCGGTGAACCATATTTTGTGATCGCGTAGTAGAGCCAAGCTCGCTAGGTCTTTTTGTTTCTGGAGAAGTTGATTCTGCAGGTCGTTTCTGTTCTTTATCGATGCGGCCATTGTCGCCTGAGTTGCGGAGACGCTCTTTCCAACCCGGATAAAATCCGTGTCCAGTCGCGACGTTTCCTTCTCTAGTTCGCCTATGCGGCCCAGAACGCTCTGCAGGGGCTCGATTTCTTTTTTGGACGTTTTGAGGTTGTTTGTAAGTTCCTTTATGGAGGTTGTAAGTTTGGAACTTCGGTCGTTGTTTTGTTGAAATTGCGTGTTTAGTTCATTTAATTGCGATCGCAGGGTGGTGATCTGGTCTTGTGCAGTAAGATATGTTGTGAGGTCTCTCGTTAACGAGTCTAGTTGGGATATTGCCTTTCCGGTTTCAGCTATTTCCTGTTCTAGTTTCTTGCTGTCTTCTTCCAGATGGTGTGACTTGCCACGGAACTCGTCAGGATTAACCGTCCTTTCACATACTGGACAAGTGCCTGTTCCCACCAAAGACGTAAAATTCCCAATGCGTTCATCGAATCGTCCTTTCAACTTCTGCGATTCTTGAAGTTTAACTCTTAGGTCGTTTTGCTCCCGGGTTACATTTTCCAGGGATCTCTCGGTAGGTTTCTTCACAGATTCGAATTTGGTGAGGGCTGGCTGAATTTCTTTGTCGATTCGTCTTGTCATGCGCTCGTTTTGGGTTGTTGTATCGTTGAGTTGTTTCGAGTATTCGTCGATTTGTTTCTGCAATAGGGGGATCGTCCCCTCCACCTGTTTGATCTTCTCGCGTTCGGCTCCTAACTGTTTAAGTTCGTCCTCCGCCCCTTTGACTTGTTTTTGTAGTTCTTCTTCTAGAGCGTTCAGGGACTGTAGTTCTTTGGAGTACGCTTCGATCGCGTTGTCGTCTTCTTCGATCCTTTTCTTTACGATATCGATGTCTTGCGTGGCACCCTGTAGTCGGCTTACCTTCTCCTGCAGTTTCGACGCGAAGGTAGTTGAGTTGTTAGAAGCGATCTTATAGTCCTCTATTCGGAAGGCCTTCCTGAGTGTCTGTAGTCTATTGTCTGGGTCTTTGAGGATGACCTCCTTCATTTCTTCTTGGGGCGTGAATATCGCATAGCGGTAGATGACTGATTGAGCGCGTGGATTCGGTGGCTCATTGAAGCCGAGAATTTGAAGAACTTTTTCTTTCGTCTCGGTTGGAGATAGTATTGATTTCCCTGCTGGGCCGATGAGGTAGCAGTCTTCTTGTTGGGCGGTCTTTCCCTTTCTATGGAGCCCTCGGTGAACCTCGTATTCTGCACCGTTGACCTCGAACTTGAGCGTTACACCGCCTCTTTCGCGCCGTTTCGTAGTAGGAAGGCTCCTCCTAACGATCCGAGTCCGAAAAGTGCGAATTCGATGGCGTAGAGGATGGTTGACTTGCCGCACGCTATGTCACCCTCAAACAGGATAGTGCCAAGGGGCAGGTTGATTGGCGGAGTGTCACCTTTGTAGCTGCGTATATTTTGTAAGGAGAGTGATTTCAGGATCAACTGATAGCCTCCTGAAGTCCTAGAGTCTTGGCAGCGTCCGACACGATTCTCTTTTCATAGTCTTTCTTGGTTTCGTTCTCCTTCATGGCCTGCTTCAATATTGAAAGAAGCTCTTTCGATAGCGCAACCCCTGTTTCTCCTTTCAGTTTCTGGTTTTCGACTTTCACCGTTCCAACGTGTTCCTTGAACAGTCGCTCTTCGATCTTTTGAGATTCTTCTCCGAGACTTGCGACGTGAATTGCAGCGTATTGTTTCGAGGTGAGCTTTTGATAGTTGAGTTGAACTTCGATGGCGCCATTTTCCTTAAGGAGCTTCTTCACTTTCTGGAAGTCTATGTCCGCACTCTTACCGGTGGCCATCTCACCTGAGACCTTTAGCAAGACAAGTCGACCTGTAAGATTCTTCTTCTCCCGAACAAGTTGCAGAAGGTCTTCTTCGACTTTTGTTGCACTTTTGTTGTTCGCGTCGTATTCTTCCGAATCATAGTCACAAACTGAGATGGGGATGAAATCCGTTCTCTCGACTTTCGTGGAAAAATGAATAATGTAGAAGCCTCTCTCTTCACCGCTAGCGCTTCTTTCAAGATCGCGATAATCAGCACCGAAGAGCGTTCCGGGATAGGTTATGTTGTAGCCGTGGGAGCTGTCACTGGTTTTCTCATGGACGTGTCCGCCTGCATAGTAATTGAATCCCTTCGGGAGTAACGAAATGGGCATGGAGTCTGCTTCGGCCATGTATTTTGGTTTGTATTCGCTAAGTGCGCCGTGGAAGGCGAAGATTTTGAATCCATCTTCTTTCTCAAGTTTCTGTCTGTCGAGGATCTCGTAGTATGCCCTGTCAATTCCAAGACGTCTCCCTGAAATCCCGCAGAGTTTGGCGCCTGTTCGCTGATCAATTTCGAATTCTAATTGAAGCTTATTGTCAATTGTCTTACCTTTGGTGACTTTTTTGAAGAGGCCTGAGCTCTCGAGGAGGTCGACAATTGAGCTTTGGGTGGGGCTGAAGTCGTGGCTGCCATAAACCACGTAGAGCGGTATCCCTTGTTCTTGGGCCTCTCTCAATTTTTTCACTGCGGCATTAGCTAATGCCATATCGGGGATGTTCGAGTCGAAGAGGTCGCCACTGATGAGGACGAAGTCAACCTTCTTGTCTACGCAGGCATCGATGGTTGCGTTCAATGCCTTGAGGGCTAATAGCTGAAGGGCGGGATGTCGGAATGCCCCGATATGGGCGTCTGCGAGATGAGCGAAGGTATACAACTGAGCTTACCCGCTATACTGTAGTGAGGGGTGCTCTGCAGGCGCTTTTTGTTCCTTCACGAGTTCATCGAATAGGGGTATCTGTATTGGAACTGCGAATTTCTGGAAGATGCTTGTGACAATGGCTTCTCCTTTGTCTAGGCTCGCTATCATGCGGTCATCGTCGGTCAGATCTTGTGCGGCGCTGTCGATCAGCGCATGCCTCTCGGTCGCCATTTCATTTCCAAGGATTATCTTCGTATTGATGTTCGTGAGGATGTCTCGTGGAATTACGCTCGTGAGCTGTGTTATGGCGATAAGGCCGACCTTGAATTTTCTGCCCTCTCTTGCTATTCTACCGTAGATGTTGTCGCCCATTTGTAATTGTTCGCTGCCGAGAACTCTCGGTGCTTCCTCGATCACGACGCTGATTGGAACCTTATCTGTGAGTGTTCCTTCGGCTTTGTAGTTTTGGTATGTGTTAAAGGTCTCTGTCGCAATCATACTTCCGATCAATAGTTCGGCTTCATCCCCAAGCTTCGAGGTGTCGATGATGACAATTTTCCCTGCTTGGAGTGCTGCCACAATCTCCTTGATGGTTGATTCTCCGCCTGCTGAACTGAACACGCGGTTCCTGCAAACGACTTCGTTGCCTTCAACGTAAATCGAAAGTTTCGTCTTGATTATTCGTTGGAGAACTCCCAGTGTTACGGGTTTTATTGAGCTTCCTTCAATGACAGTTCCGCGAAGAATCTGCTCGACCCAGTCCTCCTTGAACTCGTGGTGATATCGTCTCACGGCTTGCTCTTGGGCGTCTGTCAGGGCGATTATTCCGTTAAGGTGATCGGGCTGAATAGTTCTGAGATTGATGAGGAGCGTGCTGGTTCCCGTGATCGGGTTAACTGAGTAGTAGAGGACGTGATCTTTTGACTTATTATGGTCCTTCAGTCCCTTGCCGTTTCTTCCATAGTATTCGTCGTGTGCGTCGAGAACTAATATTCCAAATTTCCCTTGACCAATTATGCTCCAGAGCATGACTTTGACCAGGTTGCTTTTGCCGCGGCCGGTTGCCGACGGAATGAGGATGTGATGCGTAAGAGCTTCCTGGCCCTGCAGGTATACGGGAACGTCGATTATCTTTGATCCGCTCCTAACCTTGCCAAGGTAGATGGGATCCTCCGGTTTGCTGAGGAACGGCAAGTCCTTCTGTTCAACATGCCTTACGGTTCCGAAGAAGTCTGGAAGAACTTTGGCGGATTGAGGACGGTCAGTCATTCTGAGAACCGCCTTCGCCTCGGCCAGCAGATAGTTTCGTAGTTGTGGCTCGAAAAATTCCAGTCCAACTCCGAATCCTTCCAGCTTTAGGCCTGCTATCTGTTCCCTTGCTAGTTGGGAGATCTGGCTGCCGTAGAGTAGGTCGTAGACCTGTAGGATCGTGTAACCTGCAGGATCATCGACGACTAGGAGATCTCCAAGTTCGATTTTTTCTCCGCTCTTCTCTCTGATCAGAATCTTGCCCACTTCGCCCGCAACTATCTGTCCACAGATCGTCATTGCTATGCTGCCTCTTTGAGAAGATTCATGACTCCATGGGCGTCCATGGATTCCATGTGGCGTTGGAATTTTGTGGCTGATCCTAACTTTGAGATTTCGGACAGCAACATGACCCGATACATCTCCAACTCCTCTGTCCTCACACGAGCATTATCATCGGCATCAATAAGGCCGTAAGGATATCCGGGGAAGGTAAGATCGTTCGAATTCTGAGAGAGCGCGGTGAAGATCTCGTTCAATTCGCCGGTGCTTGATGTTTTCACCTGTTCAGCGTTTATTTCATACCTGAAGATTCGCTTTGACATGTCGCTGAGCTTTAGGAGGAAGATTGCGGCTTCATGCTCGGGGCTGAGGGATTCAGCAATCGGATAATAGTACCAGACCGGATGTGTCACGTTATCTAATGCGAGTCTTCGAACTGCGCCTAGAAGCGAAAGACCGGTTGTGGTAAAAAGTCGGCTGGTCTTGGATAGTCCGGAATAGACTGTTCCTCTCTCGTAAGCGGCATGGTATGCCGCCTTGGCGTACTTAGATTCATTCGCAAACGCCGTTCTAAGAGTTCCATCCATAACTAGGACGTCACCCTTGTCGAGTTCCTTCTCCACAACTCTTTGCGCAAAGCGCCATTCAGCAAATCTTCTCGCTATGGACGCGACGCGACCGATGTCTGCACGTGAATTCCCAACCATGAGGCTCCTATCTGCAGAATCGAATGAAAGATCAGTCTGATCGGGAAGATACGAGGGCACCACTCCGCTCATGGGAAACAGTGACGTATTATAGAGCATCTTGCCGTCCTCGAACTTGGCAATTGTTGCCGAAAGGAACTCGATGCGACTCGGCAGTTCGACGGGTTGAATCATCCTTCGTTTGTTGAATATGTTGAAGTAGGCTCGATTTAGTTGCACGGAGAAGTTTGGTGCTCCTACTAATTCCTGATTCCCGCCATCAATGAATGCCAGTCTCCGTTCCGAATCAGTTCTAGTTATGCCATTGAAGTTCTCAAGTCTGAGCGGGTGAGGGCGATAGTTATGGCTACTTAGGAACGGGTCGCCGAGATTCTGTTCAACAATTTTCGTGTCAAGTTCACGGACAAGCTCTCTGACGACTTCACCAATCAACGGATCTCGCCTCTATGCTACGCTCTGCACAGTCTTATCCCCATGATGTTTCATTTTCTATCTAACACCTTGCATACGCGAGAAGAAATCGCACCAACCCCCACGAGAGATTGCGACCCGCCCAAAATCAATCCGCCCCGACTCTGCTCAATTTGTTTGAGCGTTCCCCTGTTTGTAGGATCAAAGTGTCTGTGGGATGCGATTAGTCCTAATGCCGCTAAAACGGCACATGGTAAACCTAGAATCCAACTATGCTTTAACAGTAGAACCGTGCCGCCCGCGCCAACTATCCCAACCAACAGTAGACCACCTGGATCAAACAGCCGCCCATGATCATCTGCCTCAATCTGTCCGTCTGAGTTTGTCTCTCGATCTTGCTTCATAGATCCCACCTCCTCATCCCTTCTGAAATCCAACTGCAAATCCGGCCACGAATCCGCCGAAGGCTGGGACAGCAATTGCAACAGCTTGTGCCGCGGTCGAGAACCATGATATGCTGGCCGAAGCGGCTGAGTCGAGGAGCGCGTAGAGTCTATCCCAATTGATCGTTATGACTCCCTCGTAAGCGAGGTATCCAAGTGGTATTCCAATCAGCGCCGTGAATGCGGCCAAGACGATCAAGAGGACTTTCAGAAGTTTCTTGAAACCGTATCCGAGTAAAGCTCCGACTGCTCCCGCACCGCTGAACGAACCAATCGTCGGAAGAAAGTTTGAGAGATCGACTGTAACCATCTTTTCCACCCATACGATACTAGTATAGGTTAATTCCATAAACATTCTTATGTCAATCAGTTAATAGAGATTCATTCACAAGCTTAGTTAAGTTAATTAGCTGAAGCACACATGGGTACCCCTCGGTGTAGAAGTTAATTTTGTTAACTTCGAACAGTCATTTTCGTCAGATGGGCGAGGCGGATGAGAGGGATGTTGCCATTCTGCAGTTACTGCAACGAGATTCGCGATCTACGTACCAGCAACTATCCTCCAACCTGGCGAAATTCGGGATCGAAATCTCGACCGTAGGCGCCCTGAAACGGGTTCAACATTTAGTGGAGAAAGGCATCATCAGACATTTCACAATCAAAACAAACCCCGAGAAACTGGGGTTAACGACGCCCATTCTAATCCTCGTCCGACTTAGACCCAAGCCAGCTAGAGAGTTTGTGAAGGACATACAATGCGTCGAACTACAAGATCCAAGGATCCTCTCAATCCACACCCTGGCGCATCAATACAACCTCGCCATCTACGGCATCTGGGAATCAAAAGAAGAGTACGGAAAATGGAAGTCCCGCCTCCTAACCAGACTTGACAGCATTTTGGAGACGAACGAACTCTTCATCCTCGACTCGTACAAAGAAGGGGATAATCCGACAATTCAAATTCCGTCCCATATAGAACAAGAACTGAGCCAGGCGAAACGCTGAGTGATAAGGTTCAACCAAAGCATCCTTCCAGTTGCGGGCATGTTCGTGTTCGCCTTTCTTGGAAGGCTCGTCAATCTTGGTCGCTAGGCTCTTCACTAGGGGGTTTGCGGACTACCATAACCCTATTCCGATTCAGCTTCTAGTTGTAGATTGAGTTCAGATACTTCAGATTCAAGTTCACGGATTTTGACGGCTAGGTCCTCCGGTAGGGGATTAATTGTTGCCAAAACAGATCACAGCTTACGCCAAGTCGAGCTTAGCTCTGGCGATTCGCAGATTTAAGTTTGGCCGGTATTATTGCAGTTTACGAAGCCATTTCCAAACTCGTTTCGCGTAACGCTCATCTCTTATCCAATGAGGGACGGCCATAGTAATGTCGCCCCAGTCTACTCCAAATTCCTTCACCATCGTTTTTGATAACCGATATCTTGTCATTTTGTTCTTTTTCCCGTCACGCGTGCAGGTAATGATTCTCCTCTCGCTTATTGGCTGCCCTTTCATTAGAAGGCGACTTCCCGATTTTCTTCCTTTCACAAGAAAAAGCGCGCCTTTCTTTCTCTTGCATTCTTTGGTGAAGTCACGGTAGGATACGTGTTGATTTTTCGAGAACGCGTGGTCTAGAAGTCTTGATCTGCAACCCGGCTCGAATTTTATTGCAAAGTCAGCTTTTTCTACTTCGAAGTATCCAACGATGTATCTCTGCTTCAAATCCTCGTTCTTGAAATCGTAGGGTTCCAAGCCAGCGTAGAAGACCAATATGTCGCCTCTAGAAAGGTCACGCAATCTATTTCCAATGTGTCCGTACGTAAAAGTCTTGAACTCTGGGTCGTTATGGACCCGTGTTTTGGCCAACCCGTGGGGCAAATACGTTGAAAGACGAGGCTTCCCCTTCCTTCTTCCTCTCAAGTCCCAATAGGTCGGGCAATGCGAGCCAGGCCGGGCATACTCTTCGGGAATCGGAATGAATTCGAACCTGGGCTTTCAGCTCTTGAAGAGCGGGCTAAATATCCCCCCGCTTCCAGATTCAGCACCAATCTGCAAGAAACAAATCTTCAAGCAAGACTACGCCCGGTCGTTGTAGTAATCGATTGGAAGATGTGAATTTAGCATTTGAGATGATAGGCCGGAGACTCGCGAGAAGCGCTTGACCGGGGATTCAAACTCAAAGACATCTGGGTCATTATCCCCAGCGCCATGGCAGCCACCCAGTGGCTGTGTTTTCCACGCTAATCTCAATAATTGGCTAGTGCTATTCCAAGGATCGCCTATCGATTAGGAAGGCTTTGGTTTTGGCGAACTCTAATCGAAAAGAGGGGGGTCGGCACGTAGCGGTAAAATGCACCTACAATAACGGGAACGAAGGGGTCTTTGTTGGATTCAATGGAACCTGCTCAGAGGACATCATCAAATGGAACATAGATTCCGGGAGAATCTGGTGCAGTAACAAGCAATGTGAATGCCGGAAATACTACGACGGTGGCTTCAAGGGGAACCCTCCTACAGATCCTTGTTACGAAAGTCGGCTGTTTCGGGCCTGGGAATTTGGTGTAGGGCGTTACCACTCAGGGTCGAAGGCTGGCACACCAATGAGGCTTGCGAACGTGGAGAAGGGAAAGTTGGCTGTGCTGACCACTCGCTTTCCTGGAGACGATGAAGAAGATCGCAAGATCATCGGGTTTTTCAAAATTGCTGGGTTGAGAAACCCTCCGGATCACGAAACGTACTTGGTCGCAGATCAGAAGTGCGCGTTGAGGTTGCCGCTTGAGGAAGCGAAAGAACTTTTGTTTTGGGATTATTATTCGACAAGGGGCGGAATCAAGTGGGGTACTGGTCTCTTTCGTTATCTTGCCGACTCTCAGGTAATGCCTATTTTGGCTGACCTACGGGACACTATACGCGATCCCATTTCGAGACAAATGATCGACTAGTTACTTCGGGAAGACTTCAGAGGGATTCAGATACCGACTCCCTCTGGTCCGCGCTCAGTCAAAAGTGGCAGCCGAAACCGAAGGATAGCTATGGCAAGAAAGTACGGCCATGGCGGAGAAGGCGAAGAACATAAGCGTCTCAAGCAATGGGTTGCAACGCATCCCGGAAACATTGGGTTAACTGGCGTCACGAAGTGTCATGTTGAGTATGTCTTCCCTTCCGGAGACGCTGCAGACATAGTTTTCGAACTCTCAGACGACCACTACGCGATCGTCGAAGTTGAAACCTGGAATCCTTTACCCGGATGCTATCAAGCTCTGAAATACAGGGTACTCAAGTGCGCTGAGGTTGGCTTAGCAATTAACTCGCCAAATGTCGAAGCGGTGGTTGTCGCAAAGGTGTGCTCAAAAGAAATCAAAGATTTCTGCACGAAGTACGATGTTCGTTTTGTGCAAATGGACAAGCCCGTACATTGAAGACCAACAACCACGTGAGTTCACCGAAGACGTCCAGCGAAAGAAGATTGTGTTGTGTGGGGTGCGACTAAAATGAAGGTTCTATTGGATACAAATATCATCATTCATCGTGAAACGAAGGACCCGATCAACAAAGACATCGGGACATTATTCGGGTGGATCGATAAGCTAGGATATCAGAAATGCATACACCAAGTCACGCTAAACGAAATATCGAGTAATCAGAACAGTAAGGCCCGCGAAGCATTCCTAGTGAAGATAAAGAGCTATCATCTTCTACCAACGGTAGCTCCGCTTCGACCAGAAGTACAAGCAATATCAACGAAATATGACACAACCGAGAACGACGAAAACGATAGCGTCCTCCTTAACGAGGTTCTTTGCGGCCGTGTTGACCTGTTAATTTCGGAAGACCGACTAATTCACGTGAAAGCCCAATCGCTAGGAATTGATAGTTCAGTATTCACAATAGACGAATTCCTTGAGAAGGTCACGAGGGAGAACCCCAGTCTACTGGACTACAAGGTGTTGTCCGTCCGGACGGCCTATTTTGGAAATATCAACTTAGCCGATCCGTTTTTCGACAGTTTCAAGGAAGACTATCTAGACTACGAAAGATGGTTCAACAGAAAGTCCGATGAGCTGGTATATGTCTGTAGGTCAGATGAGAACATACTTGCCTTCCTTTACGTCAAGTTAGAGGATGTCTCGGAACCATACCCGGATATCACACCGCCCTTTGCCAAGAAGAGGCGCCTCAAAATCGGCACGTTCAAAGTCCAATCGAACGGCGTCAAACTCGGAGAACGCCTCCTAAAAGTGGTGTTCGACAATGCTCTGCGCCTATCCGTAAATGAAATCTACGTCACGATATTTCCAAAACGAGTCGATCAGTTACGGCTAATTGATCTCCTTAGAAATTTCGGATTCGAATACCATGGAATAAAGGAATCCGTTTCGAGAAGGGAGGATGTATATGTGAGGAACTTCTCGCCTAGGGCGTCCTTAGCCTCGCCAAGAACTACGTACCCCTTTCTGTCTCGGCACGGCAGGAAGTTTCTTGTCCCAATACGTCCCGAGTATCATACGGATTTGTTTCCGGATTCAATATTGCGGACTGAATCACCCGCAGATTTCATTGACAATGAACCCTTCAGGAATGCGATGTCAAAGGTCTACGTTTCCAGATCGGTCAATCGTGGTCTAAGGAGTGGCGATTTGATTGTGTTCTATAGGACTGGTGGGTACTATGCGTCAGTAGTTACAACGCTTTGCATAGTGGAGAGCGTTAACACTTCCATTAGAGATGCAGGTTCTTTCGTTAAGCTCTGCAGAAAACGGAGCGTGTTTCCGGACGAAGAACTAAGGCAACAATGGGAAACAGCTCCAATGACAAATAAGCCGTTTATTGTCAATTTGCTTTACGCGTACTCGTTTCCAAAGCGTATAAACATGAAACGGCTGATCGAGTTAGGAGTCATTAAGGACATTTACTCTGCACCTCGGGGCTTTGAGGTACTGCCCGACGAATCGTTTAGCAAAATAATCAAGGAGACTGGAACTGATGAACGTGTTGTTGTCGATTAGGCCTGAGTTCGCTTCAAAGATTTTCTCGGGAGAGAAAAGATACGAGTTCAGAAGGCGGAAACCAAAGGAACCGGTTGGCAAGGTCTTCGTCTATGAGTGCACTCCGTCGAAGAGAATCATAGGTTGGTTTAGCGTCAGAAAGATACACTCTGGGTCTCCTTACGAAATCTGGGAGAAGTGCAAGGATTCTGGAGGTATCCGGAAAGAGGAATATCTTTCATACTGTAGGGGCAGGAACGTCATTCATGCCTTCGAGATCGATGAAGTTTTTCGACTCAACCCACCGATGAATCCGTTCGAAGTGTTTTTCGATTTCAAACCGCCCCAGGATTTCGCATACTTTGATGGCGTTTTGAACCAATGAAATCAGGCGAAGATTATGCCGGAAATGGGAGAATATGTCGTTGGCGCTTATCTCAAGCTGGTGAAGGGTTGCCAACACGTTATGTACAATGTGCGACAGGGAAAACAGAGTGAGGTGGATGTGGTCGGCATTGACCTGCGACATCGAGTTGTCTACATTTGCGAAGTGAAGACCCACATTGGAGGTCTTCTGATAAGCAAAGGAGGAGCTGACGTAACCGGAGAAAAGATACGCAAGCAATTGGAAAATAACGTTCAGTATGGTAGGCAATGGTCGCGTGACTTTACTCCGAAATACATGTTCTGGTCGCCCTACGTACCGGCCGGAAAGAGAATGGCACAGCTTCAAGCAATTGAAACGAGGATCAAACCAAAAGTTGAGCTAATAGTGAACTCAGAATACACGAAGAGAGTTGAAGAGCTTCAGAAAATGGCTAGACACGACGACTCAACGAGCGGAGAACCGTTCTACAGAGCCCTTCAGATAATAGAGCACATGCGAGATTGATCGCCAGCCCCTCGATTCGATTCCACTTGCTCCAGACCATGTTTGATCGTGTTTCTCAATTTGTCTCAGCTTTGTGGAGGTTATGAGTTCTTCTCGTTTCCTCTTTCTAAATGGAGTATCTTGACCCATTCGCAATGCCGCACCCAACCAGTAGTATTGTGTTCCTCTTCGTGCAGAGCCTTCTCAATTATCCTAGTGCATTTGTCATCCAATATGCTGCCACATTCCACACATTTATGGTAGTGCTGATCTCGGATAGCTGACCCACATACGATGCAGATTGGCCCATTCTTGGTGATCCAAGTTTTCTTCTCCGTTGATGGTTTCTTAGGTCGTTGCTTGGGTGGACGCGTTGGCTTGGGGCGAGTTGTATGCTCGTTGAGGTGCAGTTCTCTAGCATAGACGGCCCGAAGTTTTTCGATCTTTGCTGAATTTCCATTTCGTACATCGATTTGTTGGCGAGGAAAGTTTCGAGCGTAGGGAAGGCCATCTTGCCCGAACTCCAGAGGGAATGTAGTAAGTTCTACTTCAGGCAAGCTAACTACGAATTGTTTTTCGCCTCTAGTCAACGTAATGTCGCGTGTCCTATCATAAACTCCATCAGCACAGTAAGCTATCCACAGTCTTTCCTGTTGAGTCGGAGAGTAGAGCGCAAGATAGCCAGATTCTTTTAGGGCAGAGAGAGCGACGAATTTAATGCAAATCCTCGAACCCTTAGATATGTCCTTGGTGAAATCAGACGGCGGGTATCTTAGGCCACTGGCTTCGGGGCCGAAGATCCAGACGAGTTCATGACCTAGTGAATCATAGGCGATTGTTCTGTTTACGAATTCATTTTCGGAGATTGGAGAGCACTGAAGTTCATAGCAGATTGTAGTGTCGCCTTTGAACTTCACGAAGATATCTGTGCGCCTTTTTCCTCCATGAATTTTGAATGTAGTCTCCTTTTCCACGTCCATGTCTTTTAGCTTGTTCTTTAGAATCTGTCCAACATACTCCAAGCCTTCGTTGTGCGTTTCGGTGTCTCTTTCTACACCTATGATTGAGCAGTTTCCCTTCAGATGCCTAAAATGAGGTATTCTGATGGTGGAGTCAACGAAAGTGAGGTGCTTCCCGCAAAAGCACTTAATCTTCCCTTTCCTTCGGGCGCGAATAAGCATGGTCCTATCTATATGATCCGCCCAGATTGTGTAATCGATCCCGTATACGAGAGCTCGCGAAACCAAGGATGAATCATCTATCTGTCAACAACGCGCCAAGTAGGTGGTCCCTACAAACAGACAGATACGCTTTAGCAATCTAATGTATCGGGATCTCCTACTATAGATATCACTCAACATTACATTTCATCGTCCAACTTGATTGAGAAAGCAACTCTATTCTTCTTCTCGAACAAGCCAAGAATTCTATCCCCTCCCGACCGCGAGGAGTTTACTAGCTTGACGATTCTTTCGGTATCTTCCTCTCCATCAATTCGAGTAGCTTTTCCCTTGAGCCAGTCCCCCTCTATTCTGCCGAACCTTGCACAAGGTGCTAAACGAACGACAGGGTTCCTTTGAAGCCTCTTCACTTTCCAAGATTTTGCCGGTGAATGAAAATAAAGCAGGCCGTTTTCTTCTACAAACCAAACGGGAGTCCTAACTGCTTCGCCGTTTCTCTTGTATGTTTCAAGACTGATGAATTTGGCTTTCGATAGCTGCTTAGTCACAGTCAATGATAGCTAACCTCACGCTTGAGTGAAAATCTGTCGCTATAATCGTGTGCGCCACACTTTTCTTCGAAGACAACTGTCGATAGGACTGCAACTCTTTGTTCAGGAGTTCATGATCTGGGGGCGGCACATTTGGTCTCGTGTTCACTTACTGATCCGGCCAAGATAGTTCTTCCGCAATGTCGGCATACGCCCTTGGATTCAACCGTAACTTTTTCGGGAATATCATCAATGTCTTCTTCCTCTCGCACTCTCTCTTTGATGGGCTGCAGCACTTCGAGCTTGCCAAACTTACCAGATTGTAAAGATACCTTGCCATTGTATGCGCGCGTATAGCCGTTGACTATCCGAATATCATCTCCTACCTTCACACGATCGGTTTCTGATCCCCATAGAATCAGATTGCACTCGTTTCCTTCCGCTTGGAGCACTGCTTCTGCGAATCTCAGCATAGTGCCATCACGTTTCCTGCGAAACTGCACTGGACCCATTCGAACGATTTTTCCAGTCGCAGTAACGGCTCTCATCCCATCATGTATGGCGGCAAATGACACCGGCTTTAGCAGGCTTTCGGCTTTCAGGCCTACATCATTTAACAATTGACGCGCAGTATTCTCTCCAACAAAACGCATCATCGACTCAGATGACTCGTACTGTGAGAGAATGTTCAAGCTCCCATGCCAGACAATCGAATTATCGATGACACAGATCTTTTCATGCGTTCTCGGATTAAGTTCCATTCGCGCGCCAATATCTTTGAGGATTTGAATTCCTTCCGTTGCTGATCTTTTCAGAGGTTCGCTGTCGAATTGTTTGTCGGGTGGTTTGGTGAGAATCCTTACGTTTACTCCGCGTTTGATGGCTGCGGTAAATGTTTCTTCGAGTTTCGCGACCCTTCGTGCGGTGACGAACGGCGAAACGATGGCGATGTCTTCCTTTGCGTTGGTCAGGTCGGATTCGAGTGCTGGGTAGAAGTCTTCAGCCTTGTAGGTTAGAATGCCTTCTTGGGAGTCTGTTTGTTCACTGCTTTCGCTCGGGTAAGTTAAGAATTGTTCGCCCATGAGTTGAATTCCGTTCTCGCTGCAGTCTCCGATTATCTTGGGAAGGAGTTCATCTGAACTCAGCTCTTTCGACAGGTAACTGAGATTACCGATTAGGATCAGTTTATCTTGTGCTCGTGAAACCGCAACGTTCAGCAGCCGTTCACTTTGGTTCTCTTCGCTGTTCTTGACGCTGACCAACCGACTTGGATGGTAGGGTTTGCTGTCCGAGACATCAAAGATAATTACCTCCTTCTCTCTCCCTTGAAATCGATGAACCGTAGCCACCTCAACATATTTTCTGAGGTTCGAATCTTCGATTCTCTTCCCAAGAATTCTCGCTTGGGCACGGTAGGGGGTTATTATTCCGATCTTCGTGAACCCATTCTTTATGGCCTCCTTAGCCATGTAAACAGCCAATTCCGCATGAATCAGATTTATGCGGGAATATGACTCGTCATGCGTCATTGACCACGGATTCAAATTCGACGTGTCCAGAAGGATTAGTGAGAAGCCAGCTCCCGGCGGTCTATCAACGTTCGGACTACGTTTGACACTTCCGTGATCCTGGAGGTGCCCTCCGTAGATGCGCGTGCTCACTATTTTTGAGATGTCAGGGTTCATTCGGTATTGGATTCTGAGCATTTCACACAGATCCGTACCTGCCTCTAGATCGGTGACACCTACAACCTGAAAGATATCCCGCCTCAGCCAATGTTTGGCATAGTCCGTCTCCGCCATAACGATGGCTGGAATCTGCTTGAAATCACCAACAATCAGAATTCGACCACTGGATAGGCCCGCAACAAAGTAGAGCATTGGCAGCGTTGCCATACTAGCCTCGTCGACTACGACCAAATCGAATTTTCGAGTCATTATCTCCGCTGTCAACCAGGTCTTAGCAAGAGTTGTCCCAATCACCTTTGCCTTGGCAATGATCTCCTTCTCAATACTGCTCTTCGCCTTTTCCAGCTCGCTAATGCGAGCCGTGTTTGCCTCCAAACTTGTTAAAGCCTCGTTGAGGTGGTCTGTTAATGCGGTCTTGTTTCCTTCTGTCCCGTATTGAACGAAATAGTCTCCGATGACATCAGCAGCTTTCAGCTGAACTGGCTGCAAAACGGTACATGTATAGCGATATTGACGTTCATCAGAGGCAAACTGGGTTTGAACACTTTGCCGTCGAGTGGATATCTTGTTGAGCGCTATTGCGATTTCGTCGACTTCTAGGCGGCGGAGTTTTCGGCCGATGGAGGACATAGACCGTGCTTTGTTTAGTTGATCTCGCTTGGTGCTTTCTTGCCGGTCCAGGTCTTGCAGTTGAGCTTTGGTTTGGCTTAGCTGTTCGCGTTGGTTTTTTTCCAGGGCGGTGAGGCGGTCGCACTCGTCAAGTATCCTGATCTTCTCTCGAAAGCTCTGGATTTGACTGTGAATAGTTTTGTTCGCTTTTTCTAGTTCCTGAATCTCTCTATCGATTTGTTCTTGTTTTTCCTTCGCGATCTGTTGCGGTAAGACGCTGTCTGGAACGTAGGCTTGGGGCACGCCCACTCTGACGATGTCGCCGGGTTGGTAGCCTGACTTCTCTCGAATTGATTTCTCTGCACCTGAGATGGCGTTGTCAATGGCTACGTTGGTGTTTGAGGAAATGAGAATGTTCTTTCCGTCTGCGAAGGCATGACTTATGATTGTTGAGATGGTGGTGGTCTTTCCTGTGCCCGGTGGGCCCCAGATGAAGAATACTTCGCTGCCGAGACAACGTTCCACGGCGGAGGTCTGGAATTCGTTTAGGTTACCGCTTACTTTGGTGCGTACTCGGCCGAGGTTCGGCTGATTTTCTGTACGGAAGAGTTTGTGTGCAAGTATATGGTTGAAGTTTTGAGGTGGGGATTTGAGGCAGTCTCTTAGTCGTTCGAGGATGAAGAGTGGGTCGGCAAACATTCTGGCTTTCGGAATATTTTCGGGTAGTGTTGACTTGACTGCCAGCATTATCTCTTGTCCGACGACTGATACGACATCTGCCTGGATACGTTCCTGCGAATCGCCAATTTGCAACTGAACAGGAACGTCAGTCTCTAATCGGTCGCCATCGAAGTCGAAGCTGTAGACGAATCTGCCCGCAATCTCTGAAATTCTCTCACCGTTCTTGATTGTGTAGGAACGGCTGCCTCCTTCCTTCTTTATGTGTTCAATTTCATCGTTGAGGGCAGCCACAAGATTGCTACTCAATGCGTCTCCCGTTGGTTCTTTGCCGGGCGGTTTCGTCTCGTCCCTTCGACTTTCTGTTCTGCCCGATCCCATCGGGACACCGCATTTAGGGCAGAAACGTAGTGGACGAGTTGGTTTTACGACAACTACAAAACCACATTTCTGACACTTCCATGATTGCGAATGAGTTCCGGATGGTGTCCATAGGCGTCCCCTACTGGAATTGCCGGAAGATTGGTTCATATTACTGCGCGCCACGAAACGCTTTGTCGAATTCTGACATAATTCTCGTAAAATCTTCCTCTGTCGAATTCTTGAGGGTAGTTGAAATCTCAGGTTTCGGCAGGTCTCTAACTTTGAGTGGAAATGGATTTCTCGGAAGCCTGAATTGTGCGATCTGCACTTTGAATCTTGGTCGTTTGAAGGCATACGAGTATAGGTGAGCTTGTCTTAGTGCTTGCTCCTCTGTTTGCGAACTCATTTTGGTGGTTGCTCGGAACTCGTACACGTAGTTGGTTGCAACGCCATCTGGCACGCAGCCTATCACATAGTCTCTCCAGTGAACCCATAGGCGAGCAGTCGGCAGTTTGTCTCCGTATATTAGTTGTGCGACTTCACCGAACTCCAAGTAATTCGACACGGGCGAATCCTCGATTAGTTTTCTTTCAAAGAGGCGCTTAGAGTTGGGATCATTGTGGTCCCATCGTGGATCTAGGGTCAATTGCCTCGCCTCTGAACCCCGGGGACCATCTAATTGTTGAACTTCAAGAAACTCTCGAATCTCATTCGCGTCCGCCGCCAATCGCCTATTTGCCTCCGCGAGCGTCAATTCGCCGCCATAACGTTCGAGATCCGCTTTGTATTCGTCCTGATGCATTTTCCGATGCGATAAGTCACGCGCATTTTGAAGCTGTTGACGAGCTATAGTTGCGGCTCCGAGGAAGATGAAATTCACACCGAGGGTTCTCGGAGATGTCAACCTTGCTTCACCGCCTAATCAGCACTTAGTGGGCGACCCTGTACCTGAATAGCCTACGGCTACGTTGATTGTTCGTAGTACTTCGCATTATCGGATTTGATTTTTGTTCAACCTAAAAACGG
Organism: Bathyarchaeia archaeon; assembly: GCA_049517415.1. Classification (GTDB taxonomy): domain Archaea; phylum Thermoproteota; class Bathyarchaeia; order 40CM-2-53-6; family 40CM-2-53-6; genus FEN-987. Next base: position 12,953 of record JBEKSC010000016.1, on the reverse strand, counting down.
AACCTATGGCAAGGCTAGCCCTTTTCGCTTTTGAGAGCCCAAACAAAAAGAATGCGACTCGCAGTGCTCGAAGACTCATTTGCCCAGCGTGCGCAGTTTAGGCTCTCTCTTCTCTTTTAATCCTTTGAGCCGCACTGGTAGCGACATGACCACTCTCGTCTCCTTTGTCGCGTTCCAAGCAACAAAGGAAAGTGTGTGCTCTGAGCTGCCTACGACCCCCGCTTCTCTTACTGCGGACTCCAATTCTCGGACTGTCTCAGTGATAGTTTCGTGCTCCAGCTTATCTCGCGGAGTCTTTTCGGTCGGAGCCTTTTCGATCTCTTGTTTCATTTTGGCTAGAAAATCCTTCGCTGAAACACCACTCCCACGTCCTTCGACGTTAGATCTTACATGGAAGTTATTTCTGATATCAACCGTGATTGAATGTGGCACGGAAAACCAACCTGCGGAGCGATGCGAGACTGAATTGGTTATTGCAACAGCGTCAACAATGATGGTGTCACGTAGCAGTTGACCCATGTTAGAAACAAAGTAGCTGTCAGAATGGATCAAAGGGAATACGTAGACCGTATCGCAAAGCCCTGAGCGTCCTATGGCATCTAATGCGAAATGTTGATTCGGCAGAATACCACGGTTGGGAACACCATTGGTGTTAATTCTAAACCGACATTGGCTGCCATCCAACCCGCTTCGAGAGGCCTTAAATTGCAAAATTCTAGGATGACCCAACGGAATTAAGATGTCCGCCCCCGTATCGCGCTCACCACGATGAGTAAACCCGATCGCTACTATGCCAAGATTGGACAAAATCTCGTGAGTGATATTCAGTTCTAGAGACTTTTCATTGGCAAGTCTCAGGAGCTATCCCAGCCCCTTGACGGTGGAAGACTATCCTTATGAAACCTTCCTAGTCCTAGGCAGGAAACTCTTTAGTCAAGACTGGATTCTTGTCGTCACACGAAGTGAGTCTGATTCGTAAGGATTGAGAGACCGTTAACTCATCGTACTGTTTCCTGAGACTGGCCAAATCTTCGACCGCACATGCCTGAGGCATCTCCACTCTGACAGTTCCCAAATCGAACTCGTACGAGAAGAGCTTCATTTTGAAATTGTGGATCCTCAAAGTGACATTGAGGACAAATCCAAGGCTCGTTAAGGAATCAAGCATTTTTCTTGCACCATCCTTTGTAAGATTGATAGTGCATTCGAACTTGTCCACTTGAGTCTTGTTGCCTGTTAGGAGCGCCGAAAGTCTCTTGGCGTTTTCGAGATCCCATAAGCTTGCCGAACGAGGTTGTTTAATCATGACTCCAGTTTTCTGCTCAATGGTAAGCAGGTGTTCGAGCAGTTGAATCCATCTGCCGAGGTCCTGTGGGGAGTCAATAAATGGCCCGCCGACTCGCATGTACATCAATAGCTAGCTTCGAGAAGTGCAAGTCTCTCAATTCAGTTCTACCGCCACCTTTTAGTGGATGTTCGTCATCCTCCATCGACTCATTGATCGAAGAAAACCGAAACTCTACTGCGCCCACCTCATCGTGAGTTCGTCGATTACCGGCTGAAGGATTTCATGAACCAACTGCAATCGCGGGACTACTAACTTTCGTTAATTGACTACTTCAGCTAATTTGCGTTCCATAAACCTGTCTACGTCATGATCCGATTGTTGCTTATGTCGAGCTAACGTCAGCATATCGTGATCGTCCAATACGATAATGTACTTTTTGTCTTTTAGACGATCTCTGCAGTGGCCAATAGCTAATTCTCGATTAGATATACTTCTACAAACCAAGAGGCCGAAATTACCTCTATCATCGTTTAGTCTTCCAGCAAGTTGGTCATATTCCGGATTGCCCACGTCATCTGCATAGTTCTTGCATTCAACCGAGACAGTAGCGCACAGCACCTTTCGCAAATCACTCAAGTCTTTGAAAAACCCCGGCTGATTCCTATTGTGATATAATATGTCGATAAATCCTCTGGCCTCGTTGATTTCGCGCTCAATATCGGGGTCTCTCAGCTGATGATCGAAGATGTTGGAGATTAATCTCTCAGATAAGTGATGGAATTTTGCCTGTTCTGCTTTCCCTGTCTCAATGGCTTGGAGCTCGTTCATGAAAGTATCAAGGAAATTAATCGGACCAGTCTCTGCTATCCTGTCGTCCGCGTTCCTGTTCTTACCGCCTCTCTTGATCGCATCCAAATCGAGAAAGCTCGTTAGAAGGATCGGCCTATTCGCTCTGAAGACGTATGCTTGATTGTTCCCCACGTTAGGCAAGATAATGTCTTCATCTCGGGAGAAGCCAGAGGAGTTCATAGCATTGTAAACCCAAGCCCGATCCCATTCTCCATGAAAAGTCTTCGCCTGTCTGTCGACCCCCTTGAAGAAGCCATCGTTGATTCGCATTCTAGCCTTGAATTCGGTTGGGTCTCGCCAATTGTACCAGAACGCAATTCCCTTTTCCTTAATTTTCTCTCTGCATAATGATAACAACACCAAACGTTCTTCAGGAATTGGCATCACATTTGTGACATTGATCAACAAGACGATATCGACCTTATCGTCGAGTGCGAAGAAATCTTTCGGGAAGATCAGTTTACGGAAGTTATCGTATGTCTCGGCTTTTTTCCAGTATGCTTTCGCTTAAAATATTAACTGCATACCTTCCGGCCCAAACCGTTGACCTCCTAACTTGGATCGAAAGGCGAGGCGCTCACTTTGCGTGGAGAATAAATGCCGAGACCCTAACTGAACTTGAAAGCAATTTGCTATCGACCAAGAACCAAGACACGATGTTCGGTGAACTGATGCATGGTCGTTGCTTGAAACCACCGATATTGGTGGGGCTGGTGAGATTTGTACCCACCAATACCGTGGGTACAATGCCTCCTCCAGAGGTCTTGCGCTTGAGACAGTCATGATTTCTTCCGTTGACTGAATTCTTGGCCATTCAATCGGTCTGTTCTTCATTTGCTTGGACTTTGAGAGCCTCGTACTATCTCACAGAACAAACTCGATTCGTCTACCTCTACAATCCGAACATCGGCGTCGAGTTGGGCTGTCAGTGCGAGAAAATGGTCGCTGCTCATCGTGGTTGCCGTGAAGCCGTCCTTGCATACGATGACACCGTCCGTTGTTTTCTCATAGTCGATTTCTCCCACGAGTCCCGCCTTTGATTGAAGCTCAAACCATTCGAGGCGATCCTTCCAGAACCTTTCCGAGTAGCTTGAGAAGAGAACAGTGGCGCCTGCTTTTGCCACGCGGACACTCTCACTGACAAGTGCCTGTTGGTCGACGTGAAACGCGGAAATACCATTCTGAATGCAGATCACACAGTCGAAAGCCCCGTCGTAGAAGGCAAGTTTAACAGCGTTCATGCGAGAAAGCGCGCAATTCGGAATGTCAAGTGCTTCCCGTGCATATTCCAGACTCCCGCCAGATGTGTCGATCCCAACCACCCATCCTGCTTTTGCAGCTAACCTTGGAATTATCCGCCCATAGCCGCACCCCAGCTCGACGACTAGATCACCCGGACGAATCTTCTCCAAAACATGATTCACCTCTGCGTCGAGATATTGCCTGACTCTGATAGGAGCTATCTCGTACACTTGCTTGAGTCGTGTGGCTGAGAGCTTGTGCGAATAGTAGGCGCTCACATGTCCTCTCCTTTCATTTGAGCAGTTCAGTCCGAGGTTATGCTGGTGAGAAATTTAACTTGTCCTAGCGTTTGAAAAGTGCCGAGTGAAGTTGAGAGAAAATGCTTTTGTGCTTCACAATCTTAGTCATTTGCAGCAGCAATCGATCGTCCGTGTAGATTAGTTGAGTCCTCAATTAGATAACGCAGATATACTCGCCTTCCTAAGGGAGCTCGGTCTCACGAGACTACAGGCAGAGTGCTACCTATGCCTTCTGACGCAGGGTCGCTCGAAGGCAAGCCGACTTGCGAAGGAGCTCGGGCTGATCCGACCCGAAGTGTACCGTATTCTCTCCGAACTTGTGAGGAAAGGATTAGTAACAAAATTCCTGGCAAACCCAGCACGATACGAAGCTTCCAACGCGGAGCATGGACTTCAGAGATTGCTCATGGAATTCTCTCATAAGGCACGAGACTTGGTTACGAAATACGAAGAAATCCGTTCCTTGATAGAGAACAGAACTATATCAGCCGAGACTCCTCAGAGCGACTTCAAACTCTTGCCTGGGCGTGATCGTGTAACAACATCCACTCTGGAAATGATAGATCGAGCTCAATCGTACTTTGATGTTGTCTACAGCAAATGGGGTATGGCACGCTTAACTAAGAAGAGTTCGGGCTTACGAGCATTGGCTGCTGCTCACATACGAGGAGTTAGGATACGCATTGTCACTGAGATCGACAAGTCTAACAGCAAACAGATTTCCGCTGTCAGGGAATATTCGCAGGTTAGGAATGCTGACAACATATCGTTCTACATCAATATCTGCGACGGAAAGGAAGTCGCATTTGGGCCGAAACTGACGGACATTGACTCGGTTGGCGGAGCGCGGGAGGCGGATCTATGGACCAACAACAACGGCTTTGTGACCGCGTTTCAAGGAATGTTTGATAGCCTTTGGGAGGCAGGCACTCCGTATCATTCGAAAGCAAAAATGTAGTAACATTCGTTACTACACAACCGATAAATATTGACCTAAAACGATACAACCGAACTATGTCGAAGCGTCCGACGGTTTTTGTCCGGGAAGCTACGGGGTTAGTGAAGAACGTTTCATTGCTTGATGCAATAAGCATGAACGCGGCTTGGATGGGCCTCGGCGCAACGATCGCCCTACTCCCGCTCTATACAGTGTTCTTTCCGACAATGTCCGGCGTCAACCTAGTCTACGGTTCAGTAATAGGGTTCCTGTTCGTTCTTCCTCAAATGTTCATCTACACGATAATCCAGAGGCGAACTCCGCGCACCGGTGGCGACTACGTTTGGATGTCTAGACAGCTTGGTGGACTCTTTGGCAGTGCCATGGGTTTAACTGGGGCGTGTCTGAACTTCATCGCGTTTGTCGCAATTCTAATTCTGTCGGCTGTCTTCTCGATCGGATCAGTTGGAGTTGCTCTGGGAAACCAGAACTTTCTGGGCCTCGCGTTGCCGGGAAACATTCCTGGAGCTGCCCCAACGTCCCAATTCATTCTTGGGTCAATTATCTTCACAATATTGGTCTTGGTTAACATAGTCAGCCCCAAGACCGCAATCAGAACGCTGACTGTATTGGTCGTGTTCGGTACTATCGGGATAGTCTTGGCGCTCATCATTCTAGTTGGCGCAGGCAGAAGCGGAGTCGTCAGCTACGTGAATTCACTAGGGATTAACGGTACGACTTACAACTCATTGGCCAACTCCTATACGGGGCCATCATTCGATTTTGGAAACACTCTCATCCTGATTCCGTTCTATTTCCTGTTCCTCTTCCCATGGTTCAACATGTCCACAATCGCTGGATCCGAGTTGAAAGGAAAGACTGCGTTGAGATGGAGCGTCCCGATTTCTGGAATTACGGTCTTCATAATCTGGACGATAGTTTTCGCCGTCCTCTACGGGGTCGCAGGCCAACCATTCATCAATTCCGCCTTCGCAAACTCGACTCTGGTATTTGATTACGGCTTCAACTTCTGGACTCTTGCCATGGGCGTCGCGAACAATCTAGCCGTCTCGGTGACGCTTGGCCTCGCTTGGATTATCTGGAATATTATCTTCTTGATGGTGACCATAATGGCGGTTGCGAGATACATCCTTGCTTTGTCATTCGACAGGTTTCTGCCTGCGAAGTTTGCTTACGTGAGCCCGCGGTTTAATTCCCCCGCAGTTGCCCACATCTTCGACCTAGTCTTGGCGATTCTGCTGGTGGGCGCGACGGCCTTCTACTACGGTGAACTCTCAGCGTTGTCCGCCACGGCCATTGGCCCAATGCTCTTTTTCATGTTCGTTGCAGTCGCATCGATCTTGTACGGAGTTCGAAGAAAATCCGAATCGAATGCTGTTCGAGCTGGGCTTGTAATAGCGGGCGTGCTCAGCACCGCCGTCTTCGCATTCGTTTCCTATGAGTTCGTGATATTTCCAAGTATATACGGCGGAAACACACTAAGTTACGCATTCCTGCTATGCTCATTCATCGGCGGCCTAATACTTTACCTTGCACACAAACAATATCTGAAGAAGCAAGGTATCGACCTGTCGCTAGCATTCAAGGAGATTCCCCCAGAATAATCGTAAGACACAAGCCTAGTGATACGAGGATTCGAGTACGAAGGGACCCACTGCGGCTTCAAACCCTGCCCGAGGCTCCAAGAAAATACACCGGAGTCCGTTCCGCTTACAAGAACAAGGGCGACCATCCCTTTAGTAACAAACCCCGGCCACGATGCCGACGTCCAAACCATAAGCGCTAACAATCCGACTTTTCCCATGAAATCACCTCCATCCTAGAAAAATAGGAACCACGTACGCGTATCAATTCAATTCAAGTTGCCGGAGATTCTATAAGGAGAGGGGGACAACTGCTAATATTGATTGGCTATGCAGGCTGGTCCGCAAAGGCCGGGCATTGTGTTTTGCAGCAACTGCGGTATGAGCAATCCGGCTGCGAACAAATACTGTTACGGTTGCGGTAAATCCCTTTCAACCATAACCTGTTCCTACTGCAGTACCGTCAACCCTCAGTACGCCCACTTCTGCGGGTCATGCGGTCGAACCCTAGCCCGCTAGATTCAAGTATCTGCCTTTAACCGGTCTCGGAAGTGTTCCCGAAACTTCCTAACTTTGGGCGCAATCACAATTTGGCAGTAGGACTGCCTCGGGTTATTCTCGAAGTATTGTTGGTGGTAGTCCTCGGCCTTGTAGAAGGCTTTCAACGGTTCGACTTGAGTAACGACCGGTGCATCCCATATCCCGGCCGCCGTGATCTCCTTGATCACTTGTTCGGCGACCGCCCTCTGTTCGTTGTTATGGTAGAAGATTACGGAACGGTACTGAGTGCCAACGTCAGCCCCTTGCCGGTTTAGAGTAGTAGGGTCGTGTACGGTGAAGAAGATCTCAAGGATTTCCTTGTATGAAATCACTTCAGGGTCAAAGGTAACCTGCGCTACTTCGGCGTGCCCCGTTCTTCCCGTGCAGACCTCTTCGTAACTTGGGTTTGCCACCGTACCCCCAGAATATCCAGACTCAACCTTCACGACGCCCTTCAAGTCGCTGAAGACTGCTTCCGTGCACCAGAAACAGCCGCCACCCAGAGTAGCTATTTCCTGACTCATATTTCCTTTTTGGGCAATCTTAACCTATAAACAAATCACCTGCCCAAGCGAAGGATAACCTAACTCGTGGATCGACTTGGACTTTCCTCCATTTTTCTTGGTTGGCCTGAACGCGGCAATCACCTATTCGCCCGCATTCAAGGGGCCGCTCTTCTGTCTGGTGGATTTCTCGCAAGTCGAAACTTTGACAACTCTTGTGATTTAGTGACCCCCTTTATCGCGTTTCTTCTCTACCTATGGGTAAGGTGCCGAAAACATGCGACGGTCAATGAGTCGTGTGATGTTCCACGCGGTTGTTACAGGGGTACTCGAAGCATTCCTGTTTCTCATAGGCAATGCAGTGCAACTTGTCTACGGTCCTTTTTGTGGTGTTCTCCTGATCTTTAGCGTCAATTTTCTAATATATGTGAGGCACCGACTTGGGGTTTAGCCTCGTCATTTTTGTAAAGGCTGACCAATTTTCTCAGGCTCTAGAAGGTTCAGCGCAGCCTCCGCTAGGTTAATCGCATGACCTGTCATGGCCCACATCTTACCCTGCAGCCAACCTAGTTGTGTCTGGTAAGCGGTGCTTCCTATTACGAGCGCTATGATTGCTTCACGATTGCTTTGTGTGATGTCGTCGCCTCTAAAGGCGACCCTCCCAAATACTGGATGAGTGAAACAGTCGTGCCTCGTTCGAACCACTGACAGAGCGATAATAGGTATTCTTAGGCCCTCCCATGCCTTGTCTACGAATTTCTGAATGTCAACAAGAAACTGAGGAAAACCGTATTTCGCTTTAGATAACATGAGTTTAGATGGGCTCGCGAGCTTCTTCTTGGAAACGGCATCCGCCTCAATACTTTTGTTAAGATTGATCAATCCTTCAAGGCATTCGGTGTGTAAGTCGATTATCCTCTCCATATTGTGCAAAAGCACTGTGTTGGGAACAGTTTCTCTGAGTCCGCTAATTCCTGCACTATGTAGGATTTCAGGGTTATCTAAAGCGCTTGTCAGAAGTCTCTTTCCCTGGAAGACCAACGAATCAGCTACGTCCTCTTGTTCTTGGACTGCACCATATGTTTCTTTTAGGATGCTAGCGTTAATCGGCAAGGTTGAGGCCTCAGTAAACGCCCGCTGAACTCTGTCGCGTATGCCGAAGTATTGAGCGTGGAGATCCTCCAAGATTTCGCTAATGGTCTTTGTTGGGACCTCGAACTCCACTACTTGTTGGACCCCATTCTTTTCATGCTTCCTTCGCCCCAAATTTGTCCCCGGGAGTTTTCTCCGCCAGCGGTTGAGAGCTTCGAGATATTTTCCTTCTTCGTTATCGGGAAAGTTCAGCATTAATTTCCTACATCCGTTCAAATAACCGGAAATTAGCCCGAATTCTGCCTGGGTAATATCACTGCATTGGAGGGTAGCTTCAGCAGATCTGGCGGGAAACGGACTTAGGAATGCAAGTTCCCTTCCAAGAGAGGTGAATCGAACGATGAAGCGAACTTTCTCTTTCTCGTCTTCATTTGCTTCTCTTTGACAGATTTTCTGCCAACTTTCGGCCCATTCTCGTGGAAAACCTGCAGCAATCCAAGTTTTCCTTCCTGAGGTATAGATGCTAACATTCTTCTGAACCAATTCACTGCCCTCTATGGTATTCTACGTCAGCGGTACTTTAATGAGGGTTCCTCCGCGACCACTGAATCCAAAAAGTGCCAAACAACATCATTCAATCTGATTGATTGACATAGGTTGACAAAGTATGATACTTCAAATTCTCAAACTGAAGGATACTCTCTCGGTCGAACATAATGTCCCAGCCCTACCTAAGTTCCCTCACAGGGAGGACACAATAGTGGCGCTTGATTCTGAACTGACGAAGCTTCGCTGTCCAAGGTGCGGAGATAGGATCGTGATTTTCTATTCTAGCAAGACAGGGGACCGCGTCGGCTGGAGCTGTGAAACCTGCTCAGCCAGAGGATTCTGGTCACTCGGCAAGGCGATTATGACATCGCCCGTCGCCCAATGAGTGGAGACATCGAGCATGCGGTGCCCGATCTGCGGTTCTGGATTAGCCATCGAAAGCCATGAACTAGTTTGGGTTGCGGGTGAATCCAAGTTAGTTCTAGCGTACCACTGCGAGTCATGCGGCCGCGAATTTGACAAACCAAGTGATAAACTAGCGCCAAAGGATGAATTGACAACCGAGACTACCCCCTGAATACGAGCGTTCCCGCAATCCTTCGTGCTTTCATCATCACGGTTCCCGGCACCAACTCGGATTAAGCAATCCATCTTTGAATGCTATGTCTGCGGATTGGTTCAAATGCAGATCTAAATGGGGCTAGGAATATTGCTAAGAGGTTCTGCGAGCAAGACTTGCGGAACGAGGCTATTGGTTCTTGATCCTTAACTCTTGCCGAGCGTAGCCTGAACGCAAATGACGAGGAAGGAAGTCAAATCATCCACCGAACGAAGACTTGGCCGAACCTAAACAGATCATCTGTCCAAGCGAAGGGCATCCTAAATCGTGGGTCGATTTTGACCATACGCAGACAGAGGTCCCTTTAGTCGCCCACTTGCTAATGATGAGGGTTCAAGTTTGTTCGTTGTCTTGCTACGAAAGTTACGTTACCCAATCAACGGTAACGTCAAGTCCTCGGTTGATGCGCCAAAATATCCTATGAAAATCACAGTCGACTTTAGTGTCTCTGGCGACCGACCGGCTTTTTTCCTATATCACTACTTTCTGTCCAGTCCGATTCTGCCAAACAGTTGAGCGTATCTCGGGTCTGACCTGGCCGGTTCCAAGTAGACGTCAATACCCAGCCGCAACAAATTGAAATCATAATCGCTGTAGGCCCTCTCGAGCCACTTGAAGCCAGCGTCGTTGTCTTTGAGCTTGAAATAGGTAAGCGCTACAACGTACGGGCTCAGTATTTCTTCTTCGAACCTTCCCTCGACCTCGTCCAGCAGACTGCGTGACTCGCTCTCCTTGCCCATCGCCGCGTAAACGTAGGCGGTGTAGAGCTTCTTTTCCAAGGGCTGATTGGTAAGTCGAGACAGGTCTTCAATCGCCTTGAGCGCCTTCTCGTACGTCGAGTTGCCGACGCACTCCAGGACGAGCTCGCCGTAAGTAAAGCGGAAGCGGGGGTTCGTGCGTACCACGGACTCAAGTTGCTCTATCGCTCTGTCATGCATCCTCTGAAGGCCAAGGGAATGCCCTATAACAGCGTTGATACGCGGGGAGAGCGGATCGAGCTCCAGTGCTTTCAGGACCTCCGCGTGGGCTTCGTTGGGGCGCCCCTCGGCATGCAGCACTATGCAATACCACAGGTGAGCTGTCGAGTAGCTCGGATTCAATGCAATCGCCTCCGTGATTTCCTTCTCTGCCCGCCGAAAATCCCGTTCGTAGAAACACAGTACGCTGCCCAATACCGCGTGTGCCTCCCCGAGGTCCGGGTCGAGCTCCAGCGCCTTCCGGGCGAGTGCCATCGCCTTGGGATAGGCGATCGCGGGACGGGTGTACCCGGTCACTATCATCGCTTGGTGACAGGTTGCGAGCCCGGCGTATCCTAGTGCAAAGGTCGGGTCCTGCTGGACGGATCTCTCGAAATACTTGATAGCCTCTTCGGTGCTCTCCCTGCCTCCCTTATTGTAGTGATGTCTTCCCCTCAAGTAGAGCGTGTATGCCTCGGGGTTGGACGTGGGACTTTTCCGGAGATTCCTCTTTTCAGATTCGAGCAGCTTGACTTTCAGAGCCTCGACGACACTCTCCGCTATCTCGCTCTGCACCGCGAAGATGTCGTCCAGGTCTTTGTCGTAGTGCGACGACCAGAGATGCTCCTCGGTGCCTGCGCTTATCAGCTGGACGGTGACCCTAACCCGGTTGCCAGCTTTCCTCACGCTTCCTTCGACGAGTGTTCCAACCTCAAGCTCTCTAGAAATCTCGGAGACCTTCTTCTCCTTCTTCTTGTAACTCATCACCGATGTTCGAGCGATGACCTTCAGACTCTTCACCTGAGCGAGCCTGTCAATCAGCTCCTCCGTCATGCCATCGGCGAAGTACTCATCTGCGGGGTCGGGGCTTATGTTGGCGAAGGGCAGTACGGCGATTCGCTTACTGTCCAGACGCGACTTGCGATTCGTTTCCTGCCCAGACGCGACGTTATCCTTCGTCCATATGATTCTGTGCAGGTCGATCGGGTACTCTATGTTCTTCAGTTGGCGTGGTCCAAGGTTCTCTGTCGGGTAGGCTATTTTGTTTCTGACTTGGTCGTAGACCTGTTCGGATATGCAAACGCCGTCCGGCTCCGCCAGCGGTTCGATCCTTGACGCAATGTTTACGGCGTCTCCGAGGACGTCATTCTGCTGCCGTATTACGTCCCCCAGGTGAATTCCGATCCTGATGTGAACACGCCTAGCCTCACTTGACTGCTGATTATGGTCATGAAGGCTCCGCTGTACCTCGACGGCGCATTCTGTTGCTTCGAGGGCGCTTGGGAATTCTATGAGGAACGCGTCTCCGATGGTCTTGATCTCGTGGCCGTTGTGGCGGGCAACTATTGGGCGAACTATCCCTCTATGCTCCTCAAGCAGTTCAAGCGCTAGCCGCTCGTTCTTCTGGGTTAGGGAGCTGTATCCGACTATGTCGGTGAACATTACTGCTGCAAGTCTTCGCTGCTCCCCACTCATCCTCTCCAATCCTCCTCAGTTGGTACGGTACAACGCACTCCAAACAATGAAGATCATGAATCTACGAAGCCTAGACTTCGTTACCCATATAGGATTTGAGACTGAAGATACTGCGTGGGACTTTCACCCCAGTGGGTGTACCCGAAACACCCATCGGCTGGATCTGAACCGAGGGGGGTGTGTGTGCGCACCAGCTGACCTACACACACCGTAACGGTTCAGGCGATTCCTTATAGATGCGATTTGACTTAGGGCGCGTCACGTTCGCAAATTTCTGCCGCGTCCTTCCAACCCTGAATCATAAACTCCTTCTGGGCAGAAATACGGCTGGCAGCGGAATGGTCCAGCGGCGTCAGGGTACTACGAATAATGAGTTTGGTGCCGGTTGGAACGGATTCGGCTCGGAATTCGTCCACGATGCGGAAACCCACGCCGTTTGGGACCTCGAAGGTCCAACTTCCATCCGACTTCAAACTAAGTATCTCTTGCGCCTCTCGTGTCGTACCGTCGGGCCATCGCCAGTAGGTTCTAAGTTCGCGTCCATTCTGCATCTTGCGTTCAGTGACGATTCGATACGGTTGTTTGAGCACCCCCACAAAGTGAAATTTTTCCACAATCTTATTATTGAGGGCCAAGGCAACTACACGACGTAGTTAAGTACGGGGATTGTCCGAAGAAAAGGGTTGATTGGAGTGTCTAGCAAGGTACGTACTCTGGTGTTGTGCGTTATCGTTTGCGTTGCTATGATGAGTCTTCTTTCCAGTAGCAGCAATTATGTAAGTGCAGTGTCACATACGCTTTCTTCACATTCATGGTCCTCGCACACGTGGTCGGGTTCGCACACTTGGTCGGGTTCACATACCTGGTCGGGATCGCATACCTGGTCGGGTTCGCACACTTGGTCGGGTTCACATACCTGGTCGGGATCGCATACCTGGTCGGGTTCACATACCTGGTCGGGTTCACATACCTGGTCGGGTTCACATACCTGGTCGGGTT
>JBEKSC010000015.1:0-67646 GCA_049517415.1 Bathyarchaeia archaeon | reverse complement strand
TCGATTAGACCCGCGGGTCCTTCGCCGGCCAAGTATGTGGGCCGCATTGCTTACTCCTTGGATTAGGTAGATGTGAAAAAAGTGTCTGAAGAAACTGATGGTGAATTAGGCGAAGCGCTACACTCCACTCAAAAGGTGCGCGTTTGCCCTGAGTGCGGCGGGCCTAAACTAATGCGCGACTACGAAGCTGCTGAGATTGTGTGCATGGCCTGCGGGTTCGTGATCGACGAGAAAATTGCCGACAGCAGACCCGAATGGCGAGCCTTCGACGACGACCAAAAAGCAAAACGAAGCAGAGTCGGCTCACCATTAACCTACGCGATTCATGACAAAGGCCTCTCAACTGTAATTGATTGGCGTGATCGCCGCGTTCTCGGTAAACGGGCAACAGCTGCCCAAAGGTTAGATCTCTACAAGCTTCGTAAATGGCAGAGTAGAGTGCGAGTTTCGGATGCTACTGAAAGAAACCTCGCAGTTGCTTTAGCTGAACTGAGTAAGCTCTCTTCGGCTCTCAACCTTCCTAAGAACATTCTAGAAACGGCATCAGTCATCTACCGACGGGCAATCAAGAAACGTCTCATTCGCGGACGATCAATCCACAACGTAACCGCGGCCGCAATCTACATGAGTTGTAGGCAATGCGGAGTCCCGCGGACACTTGATGAAATAGCGTTATCCTCGAGCCTGAACAAGAAGGACGTTGGAAGGAGTTACAGGTTTATGGTGCGTGAACTTGAAGCCTTCGTGCCTCCCTCAACGAGCAGGAACTACGCAGCCCGTTTCAGTAACAAACTGGTGATTTCCGGGAAGGCAGAGGCGATTGCGATTCGCATCCTCGAGATTGCTAAGGAGATGAAGTTAACGAGCGGCAGGGGGCCGACAGGCATAGCCGCCGCAGCCACCTATATTGCCACAGTCCTCACAAACGAGAGGAAGACTCAGCGGGAGATTGCTGAAATAGCGAACGTGACCGAGGTCACCATTAGAAACAGGTACAAAGAACTGCTCGAACGCCTGTTTATCGAAGTACCTCTCTAGCCCGTTTCTAATCCGTTCCCACTTTCTGGACTTTTTCGTCCAACTTTGTCTTCTCGCATAGGCCGAACTCGTAGGTTTCCGAATTGATCTGCCAGGTCTTCGTATGGTATGGAGCATCCGTTTCCTCTTTTTTCGTACTGATTATGAGTTGTTTCGCGCGAACCTCACCGGCTATGTAAGTTCGTTTGCCCTTCAGCAGCTTCGCGGCGTTTGTTGAGGGTGCGAGGATGTAGGCGTGAACGTATGAGTCCACTTTGAGGTCCATTTCCTTTCGCATTTGCTGCATCCGCCTTACGGCATCTCTGGCTAAACCTTCGGCCAGTTCGCTCTTGGAAAGTTTCAGGTCTACGTAAATTGTGCCGTCTGCGAATTCAGCTTTGGCGAAACGTGTGGGAGTCTCATACTTCGAACTCGCAGCCCTCGGGGTTGGTGTAAGAGTTCGCGTGTTAGCCTGGTCAAGAAGGAGAGTTGAGTAGGTTTTCAGGGCGTTTCGAACCTGTTTGGAATCGGTTGCCACAACCACTTTGGGGACTGGTTGCCTCTGTTTCATCGATTTTTGCATGCGGGCAACTGCGACTGTTGAAATGATATCCTTGGCTGCATTCATCTCTTCCTCGAGGGAGTCACTGATCCATTTCTCGTCGAATTTTGGCCAGTCGAGCATGTGCACGGACTGGGGGTGTTTTGGTTGGGCGTTTCTGAGCATGTGTTGGTATATTGATTCGGTGAGGAAGGGCGTGATTGGGGTTAGCATGACGAGGGCAGCGTTGAGGGCAGTGTAGAGTGTTGTATAAGCTGCCAGCTTGTCTCGTGTCTGTTTCTCAACCCATGTTCTGCGCCTGATGAACCTGACGTACGTGTGGCTAAGGTCTTCCACGAGGAAGGTTTTGAGTTTTCGAAGTGCCTCATGGATCTTGTATTCATCCATAAGCGCAGTTGTTTCCTTGATTGTTCTGTTCATTCGGCTTAGCAGCCACCGATCCTCGGGGCGAAGACTTCGCGTGAGCTGCGTCAAGGGGACACGTGGTGAGAATTTGTCCAGGCTCATGTAGGTGCCAGCGAAAACAAAGGTGTTCCAGAATGTGCTCAAGTCACCGCTGTACTGTTTTACGGCGTCCCAAGAGAAACGAAGGTCCTCCCATAGCGTGCTCTGGAGAACGTAGTACCTGAAAGAATCGCGGCCGAATTTTTCTACAACCTCATTGGCCGTGACGTAATTACCCGCGGATTTATGCATCTCACGCCCTTCGGAATCGAGCGCGAAACCGTGCATCAGGACAGTTTTGTACGGTGACTTTCCCATCGTAACTATCCCGCTCTTCAGCAGGGCAAAGAACCATGCCGTTATCTGGTCACGCCCTTCCACGATGAAATCGGCAGGCCACCAGAATTTACTCTCTTGAGCGTTCTGGGGGTAGCCTAGGCATGCGAGAGAAGCGCCGCCCGAGTCGAACCACACATCCATAACGTCGGGGACTCGGGTCATCTCCGCTCCACATTCGCATCTCAGCTTGACATTATTCACCCAAGGAACGTGCAGCGTGGGCAGGTCAGGTGTTGAGATCGCATTCTGCAGTAGTTCTTGCTTTGACCCTATGAGTTTCTGTTTCCCGCAAGAATCGCATATCCAAACTGGAAGGGGGGTGCCCCAGAACCTTTGGCGTGACACGACCCAGTCCTTTAGGCCTTCGAGCCAATTCTTGAATTGAACTGCTCCAGCCCAGTCAGGAATCCAGTGTGTCGCGTCCACTTCTTTCATGAAGTCGTTCCTTTTCTGCGCTATGCGTATGAGCCATTGGTCTGTTGCGCGGATCAAGAGCGGAGTCTTGC
This sequence comes from Bathyarchaeia archaeon, assembly GCA_049517415.1. GTDB lineage: Archaea > Thermoproteota > Bathyarchaeia > 40CM-2-53-6 > 40CM-2-53-6 > FEN-987. Next base: position 64,778 of record JBEKSC010000015.1, on the reverse strand, counting down.
AACGCCAACATACGGGACTCCGGTGTTCTATCTCTTCCGAGTGAAGCAACATTCCTAATGATTTCAAATCGTCTATGACTTCGGGGTTCGCACTCCTAACGGGCTTCCCTGCGTATTTTCCCGCTTCGGGCACGAACTTTCCTTGGTCGTCCACTAACATGAGGACCGGTAATCCGTAGCGTACTCCAACTTCGTAATCTTCTTCGCCGTGGCCTGGGGCAGTATGGACGCATCCCGTTCCCTCCTCCAGCGTAACGTACTCCTTGCTCATGACGACGCGGTGCGCATTCTTCAGGTGCAGTTGAATCGGAACCAACGTCTCCAAGGGGGAGCGGTACGTCACTCCATCTAGTTGCGTTCCAGGGAAGCTTTCCAAGAGTTGTAAAGTGCAGCCGGAGGCCTTGGCCACCGGTTCAACCCGTTCCTTTGCGAGAATGAATGTCTCGTTCCCCGACCGAACTCTTGCGTACTGGAAGTCCGGGTTCACCATGACCGCCACATTCGACGGTAGCGTCCAAGGTGTCGTCGTCCAGATCAGTATGTACTCGTTTTGCTTGCCTTCCACGGGGAATTTGACGTAGATGGACGGGTCGCGGAGCATCTTGTACTCTAGAACGACTTCGTAATCCGAAAGGACGGTCTCGTCTTGAGGACACCAGTGTACGACTCGCTGCCCATGCTCAAGGAGGCCCTTCGATGAGGCCTGCTTGACACCCCACCAACCGCTCTCAATATAGGAATCCAGATGTGTCATGTAGGGCCTAGCCCAATCCATCCATATGCCGAGATCTGCGAACGCCCTACCCAACGCCGCAGAATTCGTTTCAGCAAATAATCTGCATTCCGTAATGAAGCGTTCCAGTCCGAAGTTCTCTACGTCCTTTTTGGTCTTGATCCCGAATTTCTGTTCTATTGCGAGTTCGACAGGGAGGCCGTGGCAATCGTATCCGGGTTGGTCCCTGACGTTGAACCCCTGCGAACGTTTGTAGCGAATGACAGTGTCCTTCACAACCTTCCCCCAAGAAGTTCCAATGTGTGGAGTATCCGAACTAGGGAAGGGTGGTCCATCTAAGAAGTAGAACTTTGGGCCCTTCACTCTAAACTTTTTCACAGCTTCATAAGTCTCTTCTTGCTCCCAGAGGCTCTTTACTTCCTTCTCGACAACCTTAGGGTCATACTGCTTCGGTAATTCGCCAACGTATTTGCTCATTACTGGTCAACTCCAAGGAAAATTTCTGAATGTGTCATCCGGCATTGACCGAGAACAAAACCATACTGGAGAGCTTTCGGCAACTTACGGTGCGATTTCTCGGTCACCTTTCACGGGCGACACCAATTGCACGACCACCATGCCAATTCTTATTTTAAGTTAATTGTTTGTGCTTTCGTCATTAGTTTAGACTCTTCGCTGTGGCGAGAAGAAATAATATGCTGCAATCAGGGACTTGGGTAGAGCGTAATTCTGTGGTGCGACAACTCTACACGCAAGTGTAAGTGAATGAGAAATTGGATTTGGAAGCTGCTCGCGAGGGCCGCTTTGGTCGTATCGCTCTTCATGTTGCTATCCTTCAGTGGGATGTACGGGCAGTTCGGACCGCCCGCAATTTTCCTTTTCACTCGAAAAGTAGTTTTCTTGCATCAAGATTTAGAATTTTCATCAATTAAATGTACTCGGCGGATAGAATCAACTCCTTCACAAGCAATACATGATTCTCCTTCGCCCATAAACTCCATGTTAAGAGCTAATCAGAAAACAATCGTCGAGAATGGTAGGCTACTTCTGTGACCGAACCTGATACGCTCAGAAAAGACGGAAGGGAGAAAACGCATTGGCTTGAGTATTATAGAGCATACAACAACAACAAGTATTATAGAGCCACTTCAGGGGGACCCGCTTGGGACACTCTGACAAAGGCACTCTCTCTGTTTGACGCCGAAGGGTTCGAAAGGGAAGAACGTTTTGCGATCGATTTGGGATGCGGCTCAGGCCGAGATACGTTTGAGTTACTCCGACGGGGGTGGAAAGTTTTGGCGGTAGATAACGAACCTGAAGCCATTAGATGGGTCTGCTCACTTACGCTGGCCAAATATCGAGGGCGATTGGAAACCCGCTTGGCCTCCTTTGAGAGGATTAAACTGCCCAAGAGCGACCTAGTGAATGCGAGCTACAGCTTACCATTCTGTCCGCCAGACCATTTCGACTCCCTTTGGCGCAAAATCCTAGCATCAGTACGCCCTAGAGGGCGTTTTGCGGGCCATTTCTTTGGTGAACGTGATGAATGGGCAAGTGACTCGAATCTGACATTTCACTCAGCAGGCAAGGTGAAAGCCATGTTGCGCCAATTGAAGACGGAGTTCCTTGCTGAGAAAGAGTGGAACGGAACAACCGCCCAGGGGCAGAGGAAACATTGGCATGTGTTTTCAGTGGTTGCGAGAAAGCCATAACCTGAGCCTTGTGTATGGCGAGAAACTCAGAATGCCTTTTCTTCTTTCTACCATCCTCAAGAAGCATCATGAAGAGCTTGCTAGGGTCCGCTTGCGTCTGCAAGTGCGGAGGCAAGACCCACGGCGCCGCTCTATAGAAGAACGTTCAGTCACTGGACCAATTCAACGAGCCGCAAGAGCTCGAGGTGATTGCAGCATGAAAAATAATCCGGTCAAGACCATACTGACCGATATTGAAAGAATTCGTGAGTTCACACTACGTGAAACCTGCAAATCTAAGCTAGCTGCGAAATTACAGAACTAGGCAATATCTTAACGCTAGAAGACTACCGTTAGAGTCTCACTAGTCTGGATTCCCGGAACCCCTCTAATTTCGTCCGCAACCAAGGAAGTGAGTTTCTCTAAAGTTTCAGCCTCCACGAGAGCCGCGAGGTCGCACCGTCCCAAGACTCCGTAGACCTCTTTGACGCCGGCAATTTTTCTCAAACGATCCTTCGTTTCTTTCGACCAACTTAATTTTTCGCCAGTTCCTCCCAACACAGTAAGTAACACTATTGCTTTTATCATGCCTCGTCACTTCTGCCTGAAAGAATTACCGTACAAATTTATCGCTTTCCGCCAAGAATCAATTGGAGTGGCCACTGTGGCTTCCAGCCGAATATTCGTTCCTTTTCGGGATGAAAGGAATGTAAAATTGCACCCAGATGGGCTTTCTATGAGCTCGCGCAACTCCTCCTCTAACCCTTGATCATGCGATGCGTTACGCTGCAACTCGGTGGTTCTTTTCTCCAATTCGAACAGCTGGCCTGCAACGTCCTGCTAAATCTATTACTAAGAAACACTGGCGTGAATCTCTTTTCCATCATTGCATGCGGCAGATGGAAATAGCACGGCCGTTCATTGATGAAATGGTTTCCGAGAAATGGTTCGAATTGATGCCAAACAAATCTTGGATTTGCTCAAGAAGTTAGTCAGAACACCGAGCGTCAACCCGGCAATAGATCGGGGTCAGGATGAGGGAGCGATTGCGGACTTAATCGCCAAATGGTTCAGAAAGGCTGGGTCCTTCAGCGTCTATGAGCAGAAGGTTGCCAGGGGGAGATTCAATGTTGTGGCCGTTCTGAGGGGGACGGGTCGTGGAAGAAGCCTAATGTTGAATGGTCATATGGACACGGTTGGCACGGTTGGCATGACAGTGAAGCCCTTTACTCCTTCTATCGTGAACGGTAAACTGTTCGGCCGAGGTTCATGCGACATGAAAGGATCCATAGCCGCGATGATTGGTGCCATGGCGGGGCTGGCTGCTTTCAATAAGAAATTGGCGGGAGACGTAATGTTCACAGGAGTTGTTGACGAGGAGTATATGAGCATAGGAACTTCTGAACTGATTAAACGGTTCCGAGCTGACGCCGCAATCGTGGGTGAGCCCACAAAGATGAACATTGGCGTCGCCCACAAGGGATACGCGTGGCTGGAGGTTGAAACCGTTGGCAAACCAGCTCATGGGTCGATGCCGGAGAAGGGTATCGATGCCATTGAAAAGATGGCGCTACTCATCAATCTTCTTGGTTCAATTCGCAGAAAATACAATCTAAATAGGCATCCCCTCTTGGGAGTAGCTACCATTCACACATCAAAAATCACTGGTGGCTCGGATTGGAGTACCGTCCCCGCAAGATGCGTGTTGGATCTTGAACGAAGACTGCTTCCCGGTGAAAACCCTCAAGATCCCGTCGAGGAGCTGCGAAAGGTCATTAAGGAATGTTCACGGCGAGACAAAAGCCTCAAGGCTACCGTCCGCCTGATTCATCACGCGGACCCGATGCAAATCAATGGTGCTCCTCACATTTCGATCCTGAAGAAGAATCTGAGTGGACTAGGTCGGATAGTCGGTGTCCCGTATTGGACTGACGGTTCCATTCTTTGGAACCGGGCTAAAATCCCAACCTGCCTTTTTGGTCCAGGAGATATCGCCGTAGCTCATGGGCCTGCTGAACATGTCAAAATAGAAGATGTCCTGAGGGCTGCGCGCGTCTATGCTGAGACAGCAGTTGCTTACTGCAGCACGTAAATCAATATGGCCAGACGTCGTTTCTTCAATGCTTAGCAGCTTGGTGTCTGTCTAGCCCTCACCTGCGGAGGCCAGCTAAATGGATGTAGCCAATGCTTCAGAATCGACTTGTACGTGCTCCTGGCGACCGATCGCAGGCAGCGTAGCCTACTCTCCACGCACACTTCCTTCAAGGCCTTCGTCAAGGGATCCGCAGCAACCTCCGCCACTGCAACCTCTAACTCAGACGCCCCTCAGTTACCCGAGAAATACCCACTCCTTAACGAATAACAAATGAGTGGTGTGTTTAAGTTAACTAACCATTTCGAGAGCCTTTTCTGAGTCATCTCACAAGTCATGGCTGCGATTGCGTTGTACTGCCTGGGAATAGAGTCCACCGCGCATACATTCGGTGCGAGCGTAGTAACAGACCACGGGAGGATCCTATCTGATTTGCGTGACGTTTATGCTTCCGCTCCCGGGAAGGGAATTCACCCCCGCGAGGCGGCAGAACATCACAGTGAAGTTGCTGCCCGTGTGGTCTCAGATTCGTTAAGAAAGGCGACCGCAAAAGCTTCGGAACTCGCCGGAGTAGGAGTTTCATTAGGCCCTGGACTCGGACCATGCCTAAGGGTCGGAGCCACCGTCGCCCGATCAATCTCCGCATACTTCGACATCCCATTCGTAGGCGTAAACCATGCCATCGGACACATTGAGATCGGAACCCTCACCACAGGAGCCAAAGATCCCCTGGTAGTTCTTGTCTCAGGCGGACACACAGCGATTACGGCTTTTTCTGGAGGACGTTGGAGAATATTTGGTGAAACCGAGGATATTACAATCGGAAACCTATATGATATGTTCGCCCGAGCCATCGACCTTCCATCGCCAGCAGGACCTCAAATCGAAAAACTAGCCGCCAAATCATCAAAGTTCCTAACGTTGCCTTATGTGGTGAAAGGAAATGATGTTTCATACTCAGGCCTGTTGACAGCGTCCCTCGCCAAGCTGCGATCAGGTGCGGGCTTGGAGGACGTTTGCTACTCAATGCAGGAAGTTTCCTGCTCAATGCTCGCCGAAGCCGTAGAACGAAGCCTAGCGTATACCGGCAAGAAAGAGATCCTACTAACTGGGGGCGTCGCGGCGAATAGGACATTGAAGGATAAACTCGAATGCGTGGCCAAGATGCATGACGCAATATGCCATGTCGTAGGTGCCGCGTACACAGGTGATTGTGGCGCCCAAATCGCATGGACGGCCATGCTTGCGCTTCAGGCCGGTTTAGCCACTTCCGTTAACGCGCTCGTTAAGCCAAAGTGGAGGTTGGAGGATGTTGACATCCCCTGGAGAAGAGAGGCCAGTTAAGCTCATTTACAAAGGCGCCGAAGCCGAAATCTACCTCCAAGATTGGCATGGGGAGCTGGCGATCAGAAAGAGCCGCATACCAAAGCCGTACAGAGTTCCTGAACTCGACGAATCAATCCGCCGAAGGAGGACGGCACATGAAGCAAACATGATGCACGAAGTGAGGAAACTCGGCGTTCCCGTCCCAACCATTCAACACATAGACCCTGAATCTACCACGATAATCATGGATTACGTCCCTGGCCCAACGCTCAAGGAAGAGCTCTACAAACTCTCAATATCAAAACGCCGCGAACGATGCAACTCACTCGGCAACATTCTTGGGCTAATGCATGAAGGTGGAATTGTTCATGGGGACATGACGATTTCGAACGTACTATCCGAGGACGGCAACTTGTACATGATCGACTTCGGCCTAGGTGACTTCTCACACGAGCTAGAGGGCAAGGGTGTAGATCTACTTCTCCTCCACAGGGCGATGAAGAGCACACATTACTCGTTACATTCGGTTCTCTTCAATGCCTTCTTGAAAGGCTACGGAAGGGCTGTTGGCAAAAAGCGAGCTAAGGAGACCTTGCTAAAGATGCGTGAGGTGGAGAAGCGTGGGAGATACTTTGACAGAGCATAAGCGAACGGTCTACTTCGCTACCGGAAACAAGGGGAAATTCATTGAGGCGGCTAATGTTGCCGCACGGTTCGGGATCACGTTGAAGCACGTGCGCATCGACAAACTGGAGATTCAATCAAATAACTTGGCAGAGATCGCCTCTTTCGCAGCCATGGACGCTGCGCGATCTAAGAGGCGCCCCGTAGTTTCAGAGGATGCGGGTTTCTTCGTAAAGGCGTTAGCAGGTTTCCCCGGTCCGTACTCGTCATATGTGTTCAAAACGCTAGGGACCGCTGGCGTATTGAATCTCATGGCGAAACGCGAAGACAGAGGAGCCTTCTTCCAGGCCTCAGTTGCATTCTGCACCCCGACGTCGCGCCCGAAATGTTTCACCGGCTTTGTACAAGGCCGTGTAAGTCGGAGACCAAGAGGAACTCACGGTTTCGGTTTCGACCCTATCTTCATACCTAAAAGAGGAGACGGCCGAACCTTCGCTCAAATGACAATTGACGAGAAGAATGCTCTCTCACATCGCGCTTTGGCCTTCGCGAGGTTTTCGAAGTGGTTCGTCGTCAAGCGAAGGCGCATCATGCCTTAGGAACGGTCATGCGTTGCTCCAGGAATGGCCGCATCTTGTGCAAACAAATCTTTCCATGGCCCTCTCCTGTCGGACCCCTGCGTGTTCGCCAGACACGAATCCAAGGCTGCGGAAAGCTTCGTTGTGCCCACAGCGTGGGCATGTCGCGGCTACCTTCATGTATTCAGGGCTAGGCGCGTCTACGATGTCCGTTGGCTTTTCAGCGGGTGTCATCTTCACTGTGTCAATCACCTCAGCTTTGAGCTGATAGCCGCATTTCGAACAAACATAACCCTCTTTGGTCGTCCTCATGTAACCTCCACATTTCTCGCAAAATTTCATTTCATCCGATACCTTCTTGGTGTGAGAGCGAAGTCTTGGCCACATGCCTATTGTTGAGACAAGTTAAATAATCAAGGGTCATCGACTAGGTTACAATTTCGGATTGGGAGCGTGCAAATTACGGCTAGGCTTTACACGAGTAAGCGGGGCAAGTCAGGGTCAACTCGGCCCATAAGCAAGAAAGCACCTGCCTGGTGCAAGTATACGCCCGAAGAGGTAGAGGCCCTAGTTCTCAAACTGTCTAGGGAGGGCAACTCGCCGAGCACCATCGGTATGCTCATGCGGGACCATTACGCCGTACCCCTAGTGAAGTCGCTTACGGGAAAGAAAGTGCGGGAGCTGTTGCAAACCGCAAACCAAGCGGGGGCACTTCCCGAAGACTTGAGCGCACTCCTGAAGAAGTCGGACCACCTTAGGCGGCACCTGGAGAAGAATAGAAAGGATTACGTTAACAAGCGTTCCTTGGCCATGATCGAGTCGAAAATTCACCGGCTCGTCAAATACTACCGCGCCAAAGAACAACTCCCACCACAGTGGGAATACAAACACGTCGTGGCGTCAGTGGCCTAATGGCTTCACAAGGTAACCGAGAAGGCTTCCTCGAACGGGCAAACGCAGTTGCTAGCGTAGTCAAAGACAACATCCAAAAAGACTCCTTCTTCGTGGCGGTTTCACACCACGATGCAGACGGACTGTCGTCTGCAGGAATAGTGGGCTCAGCTTTAGCGCGCGCTAACGCCAGGTTCACCCTGAGGATAGTCGAAGAACTGCGGGAAGAGCTTGTAGACGAGATTTCAAAAACAAAACCTGACGTTGCCATCTTCACGGACATTGGAAGCGGTTACCTGGACCTATTGAACTCACATCTCGAAGCGAAGACCGCAATAGTCCTGGATCATCATCCCCCCAACGCCGAAGCACCCGGGCGAATTACGCAATTGAACCCGCACGAGTATGGAATAGACGGAGCGACGAAGGTTAGCGCGGCGGGCGTTAGCTACCTTGTGACTCGAGCAATGTCACAGAACAACAAGGACTTGAGCGCGCTAGGAATCGTCGGCGCACTAGGCGACATGCAAGACAAGAACGAGAAAAGGTCGCTAACGGGTTTGAACGAGATCCTTGTCGAAGACGCCGTTTCGTCGGGAAACGTCAAAGTAGACACAGACCTCGTCGTCTATGGGAGGGAAACACGGCCGATTCACAGGTCGTTAGCCTACACCACAACGCCTTACATGCCCAACCTGAGCGGCCGCGAAGACAACTGCCTAACCCTCCTCTCGAACGCCGGAATCCGCTTGAAAGACGGGGACAGGTTCCGAACAATAGCCGACCTAACGCAAGATGAAAAGCAGAAACTACTCAACGCCATCATGAGCCACCTCAACTCCATAGGGTTTCAGTCAAGCGTCGCACTAGACATGGTCGGGAGCGTATACACACTGGTAAATGAGCCCCCAGGCGGCACAACGAGAGACGCGAGAGAGTTCTCAGCACTATTGAACGCTTGCGGCCGCACGGGAAACCCATCCATAGGCGTCAGCGTAGGTATGGGTGACAGAAAGACCGCCCTTGACGAGGCCAATGAGGTTGCATCAACTTACCGGAAGACTCTTGCAACTTACATGGAATGGTTAACGAAATCCCCAGAGGCGATTCAGAAATTCAAAGTAATATGGGTCATTCGCGGCGAGAATGAAATTCAAGAGAGCATGACGGGAGCATTCTCCTCGATAATTTCCTCGGCGGGTAACCTATCAGCCGATAATGCAATAATCGTCCTGACCAAAGCCAAGGACGGCGGGATCAAACTCTCGGCTCGGGCGCCGCCCAAACTTCTGAAAATGGGTATGAATCTAGGTTCCGCTCTGAGCACCACGGCGAAGAAATACTCCGGCATTGGGGGAGGCCACAACGTCGCCGCTGGTGCACACATAAAAGTCGACGAACCCACGCAATTCCTACAAGAACTCGACCAAGCCCTTCTCGACCAGATGAAACAGAACCATGGAAGCTGAAATTCTACTACAATACCCCTCCGCCCTTTTCGCAAAAAGCGTTATGAAGGGCATATTACCCGAAAACAAACTACCCGACCGACGCATGCAACTTCACGCCAACGTCCGCGGAAAAACGCTGAAAGTCACTGTGAAGCGCTGCGAAAGAATTGAAACATTGCAGGCCACGGTCCAAGATATCTTCCGTTGCATACGCGCCGCCGAATCTTCCCTCATGAAACTCTCGCCATCTCAGTGAAGACCGCGTAAATCGTGCTCTGAACGCTTTAAATACCGCCCAACGGGTAGGTTGCTGAATTCCGAGGTAACGGTGGAAAATCGTTGTCTAAAGCCACGAGAAAGGTCAGGGACAAGTGGAGGCTGAAAGAATGGTACGACGTTTACAGCCCCTCATACTTCGGAGAAAATCTTGTTGCTAGCATACCATGTGAAATCCCGGCCGCAATAATAGGACGGGTTGTCGAAACCACACTTTATGATATAACGAACGATTTCGCCCACCAGTCAATCAAATTATACTTCCTGGTCGTCAACGCACAAGACCATAGGGCAAATACAATTCTGAAATCACACGAATATGCAACCGACTATCTCCGCAGCCTAGTCCGGCGCGGCAGCACTAGAATGGACGGAATCTTCAACGCAACTACGAGGGACCAATACTCATCAAGAATTTCGATTGTGGCTTTCACCCGGGACAGGATAAAGGCGTCACAGGAGCATGGCGTTCGACAGATTATGAGGCAGATTGTTGAAGACAAAGCCACGAACCTAAACTACGACCAGTTAGCCCAAGAGGTTGTCCTCGGCAAACTAGGGTCGGACATTTACAACCTTGCAAAGAAAATCGCGCCCCTAAGGCACGTGGGCGTCAGAAAATCGAGACTAGTCTCGATTCCGGCAGGAGTTATCGCAACCGCCGCCCAAGTCACCGAACAAGCCAAAGCAGCTAACGTGGCTACTCCGGCAGCACAGCCTAACGCGTAGTCCTCTTATACATTCGCTTAATCTCAGCCTGTATCTCGTCCAGGTCGCGTTGCAACTCATCCACCTTCATCTTCCCAGGGCTGTCGATGCTATCGCTTCCGCCTGAACTCGAAACCAGATTAGTCAACTGATCAGCTTTGTTTGTGGCAAGGCGTAACTTTTCCTGAATGTCCGCGGTTCTCTCAAGCCCATAAAGGAAACCCGCTAACCCTGCAGCCAGGGCGCCCGCAGCCACACCGGCTATGAAAGAAACAACGTCAAAAACCATAATCGCCACACAACACCAACCCAATCCTTGTCATATATGTTAATTTAAAGCGCTAATCCACCATAACCAAAGTGAAGCTAACGCTAACGAGTGGTAGTGTGGCGCAGAATGAAAGCAGTTGTTCTGGCTGCGGGAGAAGGGACACGAATGTGGCCACTCGCAGCAACCAAACCAAAACACATACTCCCAGTCGTCGGAAAACCAATCATCTCATACATCCTCCAAGCACTCGCTGACAACTCCGTAAGAGACATCATTATGGTCGTCGGCTTCAAAGGCGACCAGATCGAATCAGCCCTAGGTGACGGCGCACATTATGGCGTCCGCATCAAGTACCTAAAACAACCACGCTGGACTGGAACAGCGTCCGCGCTCAAGATTGCGCAGGCTGCGGTAGGGAACGAATCCTTCCTCGCAATCTATGGAGACCTCTGGGTAAACTCCTCAGCTATCCAGGCAGTTGTTGAAAAATCTCAGGAATCCTCCAAGGTCATGGGAGTCGTTCGCGTAGAGAACCCATCCGAATTCGGAGTTGTAACCCTTCGTGGTGAACGACTTGCTGCAATCCGTGAAAAGCCTTCAAAAACACGTCAGACTGAAGGCTGGGTAAACTCTGGCGTATACATCCTAGACGATGAAGTATTCGCAGCTGTAGAGAAAACCTCCAAGTCAAAAAGGGCGGAGTACGAATTGACCAGCTCCCTGCAACACTTGCTCGACGAAGGGAAGGAGGTTTTGGGCGCAGCCATTGCGCGGGAAGATTGGATGGATGTCGGCAGGCCCTGGGACCTCCTCGAAGCCAATGAGAGAGTGCTAGCGAACTTACCCCACCGAGTTAATGGAACGGTTGAACAAGGCGCGGTTCTGAAGGGCCCTATCTGGCTCGAGGATAGTGCATCAATCAAATCGGGCAGTTACATTGAAGGGCCCGTATACATCGGCAAAGAGAGCAGAATCGGGCCCAACGCGAGAATTCGTCCCTCCACAAGCATTGAAGATAACGTCCTTGTGGGGACATCCTGCGAGGTTAAGAATAGCATAATCATGGCCGGGACGAGGATCCCACACCTCTCCTACATCGGCGACAGCATAATCGGCGAGAGCTGCAACTTAGCTGCCGGAACCATAACCGCAAACATACGCCTAGACCAGAGAGTTCTCAGTTTGAAGGTTAAGGGTCGATTGCAGAGTACGGGAAGGAAGAAGCTGGGAGTGATAATGGCTGATGACGTTCAGACCGGCATAAACGCGAGCATAATGCCGGGGGTCCGAGTAGGGTCTGGTTCCCACATTGGCCCTGGGACGGTTATCTCCGAGGATGTTCCAGCGGGACACGTCGTCTTCGTAAATCAGACGCTGACGAAGAAATCATCGAAGAAGCGTTGAGATAAACCTGAGCGCAGAAAATTTCCAAGCGAAAGAGACTGGGCGGCTTGAAGCTTTCAGCGACGGTGTTTTCGCTTTCGCGATCACATTACTGGTCTTGAGTCTAAAGGATCCGATTTCCGGCATCGGCGGTAGTCTTTTTCAGGGGTTGGTGGGGGAGTGGCCTGCTTTCTTCGCTTTCGTGACGAGTTTCCTTACGATACTGATTATGTGGATGAATCATCACAACATGTTCAATTACATTCGACGAATTGACAGGCGCTTCATGTTCCTTAACGGTCTCCTGCTGCTTCTTGTGATCCTCACACCGTTCACCACGTCCCTAGTGGCCGACCATATATTGTCCAACGATGCTAGGACTGCTGCAGCTGTTTACTCGGGCGCATTACTTCTCGTCGCCTTAGCGTGGCACGTTCTTTGGCGTCATGCTTCAACCAATCATCGATTGCTGGGTAAGCATGTTACCGATGCCCAAGCGCGAGGGATAACCCGCCAATACTACGTTGGGCCGCTATTCTACGCCCTAGCATTCCTAGTCGCCCTCTTCAGTGGGCTAGCAAGCGTCGTCGTCATTCTTCTGATCGCAGCATACTACGCTGTGACCACTACAACCAGCCGCTAGGCCGAAGACCTTACAGGACTAGCAGCCAGTCTCTCGTATACTCCACCCCAAGTAGGGATGAGTGACATGTTTTCCCTACAAAACTACACCACCCACCTCCATCGCCAAAAACGTGCGCACGCAACATACCGTGCGTCAGGAAAGGTTGCAAAATCAGCCCCGACGGACCCCAAAAAGTACACCACCCCCCTAGGGGGTCTTTCAAGCGTGCGCACGCAAATGCAATTCATGAGAAGGCCAGTATCACAACTCCATAGTCCACCGTCTCACCTAGCATGTATCAGGAAAAACAAAATCAGCCCTGTCCGCTGCCCAAAAAAACAGCAAAACAGGCCCGGTTTGACCCAGAAAACTGAGTCACCCCCTGGGGGGTCCCTCCAAGCGTGCGCGCTCAGCCCGCGAAAACTCCACCTGCACCCGCGTCGGGCTAGGCGTGTCTTTTAGCGCTCACAATTGAAATCACGTCTCTGTCCTTTAACACGTATTCATCTGAAATTCGCATCTTCGACCTGACCTCAGTCGCGTACAGGAATCCTGCCGCGAGATCAGAATGGATCATTCCCGCGAACTGTTTCGCGGTTGTGCCGTATGGCACGAGGTACGCGTCTGGGAGGATTCTGCCTTTGTGGTCGGTGAGCTTTTCCGGGTCCTCAACCGGGTAGACCGTAACCATCTGGAGGAGTTTGAAGAAGGCTAGGTTCAGGGCTTCCTGAACTCCGGTCGAGCCTAGCGGAATGAGGACCTTTTCCTTGATTCTTGTTAGGGCGTTGACCTGTTCGGGTGAAAGCTTGCTCTTATCGCTGATTCCGAAGTTGCCATCACCTGGGACGTAGGATATGATTTCCTTCTCCGCAGCCCTTCTCAGGGCAAGTTCGGCTTCGGCGCAACAGGGAACAACCATGTAGCCCATTGCTCGCAACGTTTCCAAGTTTTTCTCAGCCGGTGGGACATCCATCTTGTTGGCTGCGATTAGGAGGGGTTTCGAATCCTTACGAAGCTCAGTGATCAGGCTGAGGAGGTTGTCGTCGGACCAGGCGCTAGGTTTCTCGAAGTTGAGTTTGGTTTTGGCCTTGGCTGAGAGCAAGTGGGCTTTGCGGATTCCAAGGCCGCTCAATTTCTCTTCTAAGATCAGCAGAAGGTCGCCTTTGGTTCCTTCAACTTCCCTAACGGCGCGGGCCCATTCCTTCTTAACGATCTGCAAAATCCACATGTCCAGTTCATGTTCAAGAAAACGCACATCTTCCTTGGGGTCGTGGGTTCCTGGATCGCATGTTTTTCCTTCAGAATCCGTTCCACCCGAAGCGTCTACAACGTGGATGAGTGCATCTGCCTGGCGAATCTCATCCAGAAACTGGTTTCCTAGGCCTCGGCCCTGCCAGGCACCTGGAACCAGGCCAGCGCAGTCAACGATTTCGACGGGAACGAGGCGTATGGAATTGACGCAGGTGGAGTTGCCGGGCGAGTCGGTGACATTAAACTCTGGGTGTACGCAGGGTGTTCTGACGTATCCCATGCCAATGTTTGGCTTTATGGTTGTGAAGGGATAGTTTGCGATCGGGACATGCGCTAGAGTGGAGGCACTGAAGAATGTGCTTTTTCCTACGTTCGGTTTCCCAACGACACCGACGATGCGTGGCAAAAGCGAATTTCCTAACGCGCCTCTAGCTGCCTGTGGGGAGGCCGGTTATCCGAATTCCTGCATTTCTGACCTTATAACGAATATTGATGCCGATTAGGAGGGCAGTAATTTGTTCCACTATTCGTGAATTCTCTAAGCGGCCTCCGTCTATGGCCCTAACGCCTGGTATTTTCATCGCAAGATCCATGGCGACCTTTCTGACCTCTTGAGAATCACCGCATATTATGACATCCGAATCCACATCATGGCTGATGTCCTGCAGTGACTCTGCGACTACGTTGTGGAATGCGGACGCGATTTTCGTGTGCGGCGGGAGCAGTTTGGCCGCCTGTTGCGCGGCTGAGCCCTCCCAGACTCCGAGCGCCGTTGACGCGCCTCCTCCCACGGCTGTTGAGAGTGGGACTACGACGTCTATGAAGACATCGTCCGGTTTGATGCTGTCATGAACTGACTTTATCATATCAACGTGGGCTGCGAAGGGGACCGACATGACGATTATGTCCGCTGCAGCTGCTGCCTTCGGGTTTTCCAGACCTGAAACTGAACCTTTTCCACCAAGGGCATCCCGAGCCCTCTTTGCAGCGTCTTCGGCCTTCTGCTGCTGTCTTGACCCAATGATGATTGTTTCCCCCGCCTTGGCCCAACGAAGGACCAAACCAAAACCTTGGTCGCCTGTTCCACCGATTACCGCTATGGTTCGATTAGGCATTGTAAGGCACCGTGAAATTCTTGGGAGTAGAATACGGGATTAAAGGCTAGCTCCCCAAGTCCAGAATTGGAACGTTCCGCTTCAACTCAGGTTGGAAATTCTTGAATGAACCCGCCCCTCATCATATACCTCGCTTGTTCGCGCGCGCGTTTGATGATCGACCTAGCGCCCGTGTACACTTCCTCATGACTCCGCTTTAGTCTAGCAACTCCTTGTTCAATCGCCTTCTCAGCAACCGCGGTTGCCTCACGCGGGAATACTTCCCAATCATCCATCGTTGGAATGACGTTCTTCGCTGATAGGCCTCGCTCCTCTGCTAATTTAGCGAGTTCAAAAGCAGCTGCTAAACACATTTCATCGGTGATCGTTCGCGCTCGGACGTCAATTGTTCCTCTGAATATTCCTGGAAAGCCGAGCGAGTTGTTCAGTTGGTTAGGGAAATCGGAACGGCCGGTAGCGACAACCGCGGCACCTCCTTCTTCCGCCTCCCACGGCCAAATTTCTGGAATCGGGTTGGCGCACGCGAAGACAATGGCGTCTTTGCTCATTCTGGAGACTTGTTCCTTCTTCAGCACTCCCGGCCCTGGCGTGGATAGGGCGATGCAAGCATCAGTCCCATCCATAGCTACGTCGACGCCTCCTTCCTTTCCTTCCGAGTTGGTGGTTTGGCAAAGTTTCCATTTCTTTGGTGAGGTATTTTCGAGGTCTTTTCTATTCTGGTGCAGTATGCCCCTACTATCAACGAGTATGAGGTTGCCCGCTTTTACTCCAGCCGAGACCATCAGACGGGCTAGGGCAACGTTTGCAGCTCCTGCTCCGATCATTGATACTTTGACCTCGGACATCTTCTTTCCTACAACTTTGAGGGCGTTGACGAAACCTGCTAGAACTACGGTGGCGGTTCCTTGTTGGTCGTCGTGCCAGACAGGGATATCGAGTTGACCTTGAAGGGCATCGAGGACTTCAAAACACTTCGGTTGAGCGATGTCCTCTAGGTTGATTCCGCCAAAGGAGGGCTGTATCCATTTAACAACCGAAATGATTTCTTCGACCTTCTTGGTTCCTAGGCAGATCGGGAAGGCATCGATGCCGCCAAGGTACTTGTACAGCAAGGCTTTTCCTTCCATCACGGGGAGTCCCGCCTCCGGCCCAATATCACCTAAGCCAAGAATTCTTGAGCCATCAGTGACAATGGCTATTGTATTCCACTTGTTTGTGTTCTCGTAGACCGCTTCTGGCCTAGACTTGATTGCTTCGCAAGCTTCGGCAACGCCTGGTGTGTACCAAATCGCGAAGTCGTCGAAGGAGCGGATGGGGCACTTCGGAACAATCTCAATTTTTCCGCGGTAAAACGGGTGGTACTTTAGCGCGAGTTGGGCGGGTAAGTATGCTTTCCTTAATGATTCGTCGGTTGGTTTCATTCCTCAACGTCCTGCCTTAGTCTGCAAGCCACTTAAATAGCAGCGCTACTCTCAAACTGCAGGAAGCTCAAAGAAAAACACCTATCGTCTTGAAGCTTCACAAAAATTGGTTGCGGTCGAAATATCCAATGGGCGCATACAAGTACTTGGCTCAAACTTGGAATCAGCGAGAGAAGGGCGACCTACAGTTGTATCTTCGGCAAGTCGCCATAAAATGGAGAAGAGAACCCACGGTCCACAGGGTCGAGCACCCAACGAGGCCTGATCGAGCCAGGGCTCTTGGCTACAAGGCAAAGCAAGGGTACGTTGTGGTCCGTGTGCGCATAAGAAAGGGAGGCGCCCGAAAGCCGCGCCCAAGATCCGGTCGTAGGCAGAAAGCCATGGGCGTAACAAGGTACACCAGAGCTATGAGTCTGCGGAACATTGCAGAAGAAAAAGCGAAGAAACGGTACCCAAACCTTCGAGTCATGAACTCGTATTACGTTTGGGAAGACGGGAGGCATCACTGGTTTGAGACCATACTCCGCGACCCACACAATCCCTCCTCAGCAATAGCGTAAAGTTAAACGGGCCGTCATTCGAAAGTTAGGTTGACTCGTCCACCGTTGAGGGACGCGGCCACATTGCATAAGCCGCTAATTGTCATCAAACTAGGGGGCTCTGCCCTCACCGACAAGACAAGAATTTACACACCGCGAATACCCATAATTCACAGCGCCGCCAGCCAGGTCGCGGAAATTCGTAAAGATTGCTCGATCATCCTCGTACACGGGGCTGGAAGCTACGGTCACATCCCAGTCAAAAAATACGGACTCCAACAGGGTTGGAAGAGCCCCAACCAACTCAAAGGCTTGAGTTCAACAAAGTTCAAGCTCCTAGAGTGGGAAAACCTACTCGATGAAATACTCCTGGAACACGGGGTCCCCGTGATACCCTTTCTTGCTTCAGACTTCTTCGTAACAGAGAAAGGAAGAATCGTTTCAGCGTGGTTAAAGCCGTTAGCGAGTTGGCTACATCTAGGTTGCGTACCCATCACGGGGGGCGACATAGTACCGGACAGTAGGAAGGGCTTCTCAATACTCTCCGGCGATCAAATCGCCGCGTTCATTGCTATAAGGCTGAAGGCGACGAGTTTGATCTACGCTGTCGACGTCGACGGAGTATTCAACGCCAACCCGAACCTTGACACTAACGCACAGCTTCTGGAAACCCTTACGCCATCTTTCGCCCGCCACCTTATTTCGAGAGCGATGTCGGGGACTACGCCTGACGTTACTGGGGGAATGACAGGAAAAATAAGCGAATCTCTTTCCGCAATACGTCATCGCATACCTGTTTACTTCGTGAACTTGACTAAGAGTGGTAGGCTACGCAAGGCTGCGCTAGGGCAAAAAGTCACCAGCTCTAGGCTCATACTGAGCTGAGTGTTAGAGCAGGGGAAGTTCGCCAGTTATCTTATCGATAAGCTCTGCTGGCGCCGGACCTATACCCACGCATGTAGCAGTGCCGGGTTCCACTTGGGTAAGGCCGCTATCGTGGATTATTGCTGAAGCCAGACCCAATTCTAGGGCGCTCTTTTGTAGGTCGATTAAGTTGCTTTCCGAATTCACCTTGACTACAATCTTGGCCTGTCCCTCATGGAACCATTCCCTCCACCAGTCGGGGTGCTGCTTGCGAGTCTCCTCAGCAACCGTGACTGCCGCATGTCCAACCTGAACAGCAATCTTACCCTTGCCCATCTCCAAGTCGCGCCTCACCGCAACCACGAGTTTATACCTGAAATCCGGCGTAGCCGAAACCCCGCCTTTAATTCAGCCATGTGGCAAATAAGTGCAAATAAGTGGTGCCAGGTGCCGAAAATTGAGTGTACATGCCGTTCAGTCCGTTGAGATTAGCGCTATCGCCCACGCGACTGACGATCTCGAGAAGGTCCAGGCGGCGCTTACAACTATTCTGCCTGAATCTTTGAAAGGACGGCAACTGTTCACAAGAAGGTATCTGGAAGGGTATTACAGAAATCCTATCACAACTTTTGAGGCAAGGCTCACCAAGCCCGCAGATGTTGAGGTGTTCACTAGCAACTTCTTTCGTCAGCTATCGAAGAGCGAAAAGCTCCGAATCGAAAGAGATCTCGCACTCTATTCCGATCCCGAAGGCCGCCTTTACATCCGAATCGATAAGCAGAGAGCGTTTCGTGGAATGATCGAACTAGGAGAGGAAGACCCAATCCGTATCCGATTGAAGTTCAATCGTCTAAGCGGCGAAGTTACGCAACTCATGAAGATGGCCCTGGAGGCAGAGTAACCTGTCGAACTTCGTAGACCTTCACGTAATACCACGAGTGGAGGATGAAAGCTCATGCAAGCAAATAGCTGAGCGAATCAGAATCGCCGGCTACTCCACTATAGGATTAACGTTCCCAACTGGCCTGATGCGGGACAGGATTGTGCTACTCAAAACCGTATTTGAGGAAGCCGGGCTTGAAACCGCGCTTCGAATTGATTTAACGGCAAGCTCTAGAATGGACCTGCTTCGGTTGCTGCGACGATTCAGGAATTCATACGATGTCATCGCGGTGAAGTGCGCCAACCAGCGCGTGGCAATAGTCGCGTGCAGGGATAGGCGCGTGGACCTCATTATCTTTGACCCTACGAGTAGAAGCGTTAGGTTCAGTCATCCTCTCGCAAACCTTCTGAGAGGGGCAATCGAATTCAACCTAGTTTCTTCGCTACTTAAGGAAACGAAGGCTGAGGTGTTCTCAGGGATTATGAAGCAGTGTGCAATTGCCCGTGAGCATAAGGTCAAGGTAGTTCTATCAAGCGGATGCACCAATCCGGACCAGGTTAGGAGCCCGCTTCAAATCGCCGCCCTTGCTTCCGCGATGGGCCTCTCTGAAGCTCAGTCTCTTGCTGGAGTATCCGCAACACCCCTTTCAATTATCAAGCGCAATTTGGCCCATCGATCACCTCAATTCGTAGAAGAAGGAGTAAGGGTCGTTTTGCCAAAGGTGGCATAGCAAATGTCGAAACGTTACCTGCTGATCAAAGTTGCTTCGGATAAACCACTTTCACGAGACCAATTTCGAATAGCGTTGACCGATTCCGTTCGACGAAACTTTGGTGAAATTGGCCTATCAAGGATTGACCCAAAGGTCGTACGTTATGACGGTACAGGATCACGAGCGATTGTGGCCTGCAGGCGGGGTACAGCGAATGAGCTTCAAGCTGCCGTTGCCCTGATTTCAGAAGCTTCGGGGACGCCTATTGCACCTTTGGTTGTTGGCGTTTCGGGAACAATAAAGGCTCTTGGAAAGAGAAGGCCAAGGTAACTTTTTGTTTCGGACGACAATGCTTTGAGTACGGGGATGAAGAAGCCAGTCCCAGTCAGATCTTTTTGCTGAAGATATGACGACCTCAGCGACGGGCTGACCCCACAAAACATAACGCATCAACTCAAGTCCATGCGTTTTCCGTCACGTGACCTGATGGTTCGTCATCTAGTCACAGCTTCATTAGTCAATAAGCCGTACCTCAAGGGTTTTATTGGAGAAACTTACTGAAAGGGACAAATTTCGCTTTAGGTGAATTTGAATTGTCAATGTTTGCGGTACCAGGCGCTTACGACCGTGCAATTACAGTGTTCTCACCAGACGGGCGTCTGTTTCAAGTCGAATATGCTTCGGAAACTGTCAAGAGGGGCGCGACCGTGCTCGGCATCGTTTGCCCCGAAGGCATCGTTCTAGCCGCAGAGGAAAGGCCCACCTCCAAACTTCAAGACCCGAACTTCATGTGGAAGATCTTCCAAATCGACGAACACGTAGGCGCTGCAGTTGCCGGTTTGAATTGCGACGCACACATCCTAGTCGATCAGGCGAGGGTTTACGCTCAATCGAACCGCTTATTGTACGACGAACCAATCGATATTGAAATCCTGACGCGACGAATTGGGGAGATAAAGCAACTTTACACGCAGCATGCCGGCGTGCGCCCATTCGGCCTCTCAATGCTTTTCGGCGGATTAGATCGAAAGGGAAGCCGTCTCTTCTGGACCGATCCCAGTGGAGCCTTCTTCGCGTTCAAGGCCCTGGCGATCGGTGCCGGTGGCGATGCCGCTAATGAAATCCTCGAAGCGGACTACAAGGACACAATGAGCTTAGATGACGCAGTACTTCTTGCCATTAAATGCATGAGCAAGGTTCTAGAGGACAAGCTAAACGCGCAACAGCTGCGCATCGCAACTGTCCCCGCGTCGACAAGGAAGTTTGCTAAAATGTCGCCGGAAGACGTAGAGAAGCATATTAAACGGCTGGATTCCTCGAAAAAGGCCGCTAGCCGATGAGTGAAAAGTTCAGTACAGCTCGAATTTCAAAAAGTGGCGAAAAATTCGAAATCCTAGTCAAACCCGAACAAGCCTTAGAGTACAAAATGGGCAAACCCGTCGGCCTATCACAATTTCTGGTCATAGAAGAAATTTACAGCGATGCAGGCAAAGGAACTAGGGCGTCAGCTGAGAAACTGGAGAAAGCCTTCGGAACAGTAGACCCGGTGAAGATCGCCGAGGACATAATGAGGCATGGCGAACTCCAACTTACCACAGATCAAAGGCGACAATTGGTTGAAGACAAACGCAAACAAATAGTTGCTTTCATCAGCAGAAATTGCATTGATCCACGTTCGGGAACTCCACATCCACCGATCAGAATCGAACAGGCATTGGCTCAGGTAAAGTATTCAATTGACCCATTCAAAAGTGCGGATGAGCAAGCGAAAGATATCATTGAAGAACTCCGCTCCCTTCTACCCATCAAGATGGAACAGATGCGAGTGGCGGTGAAGATACTCGCTGAATTTGCCGCTAAAGGCTATGGGGCGGTAAAGGGCTACGGAACCATTTCGAGAGAGGAATGGCAGGCGGACGGAGCATTGGTCGCTGTCGTCGAGATGCCTGCTGGACTATACGGGCCCTTTGTCGAACGGCTCGGGAAAATCACCCAGGGCACAATTCAAACAAAGGTACTCAAGTAGAAGCCAAAGCACCAACACGGAAGCCGTGTAGCCAAAGTATATGTAGCACTTTCTTTTGAAAAGCAAAGTAACTGTAAATCTTAAATGTTCA
This sequence comes from Bathyarchaeia archaeon, assembly GCA_049517415.1. Lineage (GTDB taxonomy): Archaea > Thermoproteota > Bathyarchaeia > 40CM-2-53-6 > 40CM-2-53-6 > FEN-987. The sequence continues at coordinate 43,227 of JBEKSC010000015.1, read as the reverse complement.
GCCATGCCATAGTGTAATCGAGTAGAATGTCGCAAGTTCTCGTAGGCGCGTGAGCTCCTAGATTTCTGGATGACCGTGAACGACGCGGATTAAGCAAGAAGACAATGCGAACCTACCGGATGATGCTGCATGTCATCGAGTGTATAATGCAGGTTAAGCAAGCGAATGGTACTTTGAAAAATCAAATCTACCGTAGATGTGATTGCTGTTGGTACGAATACAACGAAACAATAGACCAAAATGCGCTGGTCATCAAATGAGTCACGAAGAGTTTAGCGTCCAAACCTACATGCTTTCTTGAAAAGCCAAAGAGCGATTAAAGCTTGAAGCGGCAGCGTAACCCATGCCATTAACATTAGAAGGTCCATGTGTAGGTTCTTCTCATCCCGACGAAGGATGAGGTTAAGATTAAGGTCCACATCCAGTTCTTTGGGAAATATGGGTTGCTTGTGAACTAGCTATTGTCACAAGTAGTCAAATGTAGCATCTCGATGATGTTCCTAGTTTTCCTAAGGTCTATTCCACATAAGTGGCTAAGCGTTAGCACCGCCTGGAAGAAGCTGTTGAAATCTTCAGGAAGTTTGGCGCGAAACGGGACCACAATCCTACAAGAACTCCAAGACCGGTTAGACAAGTTAGAGAAGACATGGGATCCAAAATGCTATTTCCTCGCAGCTTTCCAATGCTGGATCATCTAATGTGATGGCCATGAGCAGCACTAAGGCGCGCTACATCAAAACGGCATTGCCATCCAAAGAACAGAGCCTGGGATCAGTGAGTAGCCTTGTTGAAGAGATCCTTCGACGAATTAGAAGTGAAGGGGAAATGGCGGTCAGAGAGTATTCTGAGCGGTTCGATAATTGGAATCCCGTTTCTTTTCGAGTTCCCCAAGAAGAAATTCAGAGCGCCGAGAACAATGTTTCGGATTCTTTCAAAGAGAACGTGAAGTTTCTCCATGAACAGTTGGGAAAGTTCGCTCTAGCGCAGAAGGCTGGCTTGAAGGACTTCGAGCTTGAAACGCTACAAGGAGTGCACTTGGGCCAGAAGTTCATACCTTTGCGGTCGGTGGGTGTCTATGTGCCTGGGGGACGATACCGTCTCATTGCCTCTGCTCAGATGAGTATCGTTCCGGCTAAAGTGGCTGGAGTAAGGAGGATTGTGGCCTGCGCTCCTGCGAAGGGAGGGCCCATCGACCAGCATCTGCTGTACTCGATAGCTAGTGCTGGTGCTGATGAGATCTATGCCCTTGGTGGAGCTCAGGCAATAGGCACTTTGGCTTTCGGTGCGGGGATCATGGAACCGGTCGATATGATTGCGGGTCCAGGGAATGTATTTGTTGCCGAGGCAAAGCGTCAGCTCTATGGCGCTGTGGGGATAGATTTCATCGCAGGCCCGACTGAGATCTTGATAATCGCTGACGAGGCAGCTGACCCTCAGATAGTGGCGGCCGACCTTGTTGGTCAATCTGAGCATGACCCAAACGCGAAGGCCATCCTTGTTACTACTTCAGAAGAGTTCGCGCGCAAGACGCTCAGCGAGGTTGAACGACAGTTTGAGGGCTTGGAGACCGTTGATGTTGCGAAGGTCTCTTGGGAGGCGAGAGGAGAGATTATTGTTGTTCCGGATTTCGAAACAGCCGCACAACTGGCAGATGAATACGCGCCAGAGCACCTGGAGGTTCAGACGAAGAATTGGCAGTGGTTCCGAGAGAACTTACACAACTATGGCAGTCTATTTCTTGGCGAAGAGGCGACAGTGACCTACTCAGACAAGGCCATCGGTACGAATCACATCCTGCCCACCGGGCGAGGTGCGAAGTACACGGGCGGCCTCTGGGTCGGAAAGTATCTGAAAAACGTGACCTACCAGTGGCTATCCAAGGATGGCAGCCTGAGGATAGCGCCGGTCGCAGCCGCGATCGCCAGGGAGGAAGGGATGTTTGCACATACTAGGACCGCTGATTTGAGAATTAGGAAATATTTACGACCTTGAGATCTGTGAGATGAGATCTATGTGTAGTAGATACTACCTTTCAAACTCAGGCTCTTCACTAAATTGAACTTGCCTGCTAGAGGTAATACGAAAAGCATTCTCATCGAAGGATTTTTCCTTCTCCGTGACAGGCACGGCATTTCTCGAAGGTCCCGATTTCATTATTTTTCGGAGTTATGACGAACTCCCAACGGCCGCCAATACCTTGACACCAGGGGCATTCCACCTCTTCCGCCGGGTCAATGATCAACGGCGATCTCCCGACGGCTAACTTTGGTAAGGTAGTTGCCTATCTTGACGAACAGTTGATGGCATTTGGGGCATGTATAGGTAGCTGAGGCTTCGATCTCTCGACCTAGCCACTTGAATGCTAAGGATTCGAGGTCTAAGAGGCAAGAGCATGTTGGACAGTTCATAGGTTAAGGGTTTGCTGGGCGTAGTAGTTAATCGGGAGGATTAATGGATGTCCTCGGGACAGAGATTCCCGAAAGTGAGTAATCGTGCAAGGCATTAGCTTGATTCGATCTGGTCGGGAGAAGTAATGATCGCTCGCGTTCGCGTGCTATCTTCGCGCCCTCTCACGCCAACGACGCATGGGATCCGCGTCGGGAAGCCCAGTGGGTTCGAGTTTCGACCAGTACAGTTCTGCGGCCTCGAAATCGCCACGAGCGGCGGGAGCGAGGAGCACCCGATGTCGCTTGCAAGCCCTCCCACACGCGATTACCTTGAGTTCGGAGCCCGCATCAGCTCGAGCGCGTGGAAGCAGGCGTTCCGTCGACTGCGCCCTGGAGACGAGGTCGAAGTGGACGGCCCTTACGGTCACTTCTTGCTTGACGAATCACGCGACGCCGCGTTCGTTGCTGGCGGAATCGGAATCACTCCCCTCAAGGGGATGGCTGAGTACATCACGGACACTGAGTGGACCCGTAACGCGGCCCTCGTCTTCAGCAACCAACGAGAGAAAGAGATCGTCTACCGAGACGAGCTGAAGGTGCTTTCGGAGACGAACCCGCGGCTGCATGTTTGGCATACGTTATCGCAGGAGCCAGCGGAGAGTGCTTGGTCGGGGCGACGAGGGCGGGTCGATGCGGGGCTATTGGCCGAGGCGGGGAAGGGGCTACGTGATCCGAACTGGTACGTTTGCGGGGGCCCAGGAATGGTCCGCGCAACCATAACTACTCTCCTAGGGATGGGGATCGCGCAGGAGAGAATCGTGTACGAGGCGTTCTTCGGGTACTCCTGATGTGGTTGCTTCACCTAGTTGTCATGTGTGTGTGACTAGGGAATAGAACACAGTCACGTACCTGTTCTCATTCGTGGAACTCAGTGTGTGAGCCTCAGCTAACGTCAGTCCCTTTATTCCAGTGGAATCCGCCAGCTACCTTATGCAATGCCCTCATTGCTCCAAACCCATGTTCCCCCTGTCCACGGCCCAAAAATGGCGTATAGAACGTTGGGTAGTCACCGATCGGTTCGTGTGCGGAGACTGCCAAATCATCACGACAACGGAGGGCGAGAAGGTGTGGTCATCACAATATGAGTAACAAAATTCCCAAGTGACGCTGAGATATTCTTTGCTTCAGATATTCTGCTAAACCAGCATCTATATGTAGCAGTTTCCGTGTTTCTGCTCGACTTCGTTTAGAAGTTTGAGTTGGAACGGTTGACGGTACACACTGAAAGAAAGCAACTAGTAGGGCCGGGCGAACTTCTCGCTGAAGGCCCATTTTTTGCTGGGGAGAACACCTACCGCGATGGCACGAAAATATTCTCCTCACGGATAGGATTGGCAGAGGTCATCGGAAACAAATTCATCGTAGTCCCAATCAAGGGCGCGTACATTCCACGCCTCGACGATATTGTGGTGGGGCGTATAACCGACATCGGAATGTCCGGTTGGCAAGTTGACGTCGATTCACCTTACCCTGCCATGTTGCCGGCCTCTGAGACTCCTTTACAACATGGTCGAGATTCTGTACGCCGCGATTTGAGCCACATTTACGGCGTCGGCGATCTTATGATTGCACAGGTTATAGCGTTCGATCGAACGCGGGACCCGCTTCTTACCACGAAAGGAAGAGGGTTAGGTAAAGTCACCTCAGGGCACGTGGCTCGAATAACCCCTGCAAAGATACCGCGAATAATCGGAAAGGGGGGCTCAATGATAACAATGTTGAAGAATGAGACTCAAACCGATATCATTCCTGGCCAAAACGGCGTAATCTTGGTAATTGGAAAGAACCCAGAAAACGAGAGTGTAGCAGTAGAAGCTATTTACAAGATTGAGCGTGAAGCTCATACGAGTGGATTAACGGAACGCGTAAAGGCAATGATAGTAGAAAGAATGAAGGGAAAAACAGTTGGGTAAAGAACAAAAAGTCCCACTGCTCGACAAGAACGGCCTTCGTGTGGACGGTCGACGCCTCGACGAACTCCGCCCACTGAAATTAGAGGTTGGAATCTTAGACAAAGCCGATGGGTCGGCATACATCGAGCACGGGAAGAACAAGATACTCGCAGCAGTGTATGGCCCTAGAGAGGCCCATCCGAAACACATCGCCCTTGCTGACCGTGCTGTGGTAAGGTGCAGGTACCACATGGCCCCATTTTCAACTGACGAACGGAAATCACCCGCACCATCCAGGCGCGAATTGGAACTCTCGAAGGTGATTAGGGAATCCCTTGAGCCCGCAATAATGTCAGAGTATTTCCCAAGGGCAACAATAGACATAATCATCGAAGTCCTGCAAGCTGACGCTGGAACCAGGTGCGCTGGAATAACTGCGGCCTCCCTCGCCTTAGCCGATGCAGGCATCCCAATGCGAGAACTAGTGGCAGCCTGTGCCGCAGGAAAGGTGGAAGGCAAAGTGGTGTTGGACCTATCTGATATTGAAGATAAGCAGGGAGACGCTGACCTTCCGGTTGCTTTCATGCCAAAATCCAACGTTATCGGTCTCCTACAAATGGATGGCTCGTTGACCGAAGAAGAGTTCAAGCAAGCGCTAGATTTAGCGACCGATGCGTGCCGAAGAATCTATGATATGCAAAGAGAGGCACTCAAACAGAAATACCACGTCGTCAAGGATGAAGCTGAGAAAGAGGAAGTCGCAGAGGTCAAAGTCTAATGTCGGTAACACATCAACTTTCACCCGTCGCTAAGCTGGAACAGAAGACTGTTCATGACCTAATCGTGAAAGGTAAGCGGCTGGACGAACGGAACGCGCTTGACTACAGGCCGCTAACAATAATGTTGGGCACAATCGAGAAAGCCAACGGATCAGCCCAAGTCTACCTAGGAAAGACGAAGGTTCTGGCCGGAGTGAAAATACAGACTGGAACGCCATTCCCAGACACGCCCGATGAAGGCATTCTAACGGTCAACGCAGAATTCGTACCTATGGCATCACCTGACTTTGAAGCCGGACCGCCCGGTGAAGACTCGATCGAGCTTGCCCGTGTTGTCGACCGCGGCATCAGAGAATCGAAAGCCATTGATCTGAAGAAACTCTGCGTTCAACCGGGTAAGAAAGTCTTCGTAGTCTTTGTCGATATCTACGTTCTTGACCACGATGGTAACTTGATCGATGCGGCAGGTATGGCAGCGTTGGGAGCTCTGATTAGCTCCAAAATGCAGGAATTCGAAGTCAAAAACGACGAGTTAGTCTTCAAGGACAAAATAATGCCGCTTCCAATCCGCGACTACCCGGTTCCTATAACGTCCGTCAAAATCAATGGGTCAATTGTTCTTGACCCTTGTCTGGAAGAAGAGCAGGTCACAAGCTGCAGGTTAACAGTTACAACCGGTAAAGACGATCGCATCTGTGCTATGCAAAAAGGAGGCTTGGGCGTCTTTACGCCTGACGAGGTTAAGCAGATAGTTTCCACGGCCATAAGCAAATCACGAGACCTACGCCAAAGAATTCTATCAAAAGTGAACTAGTGTGGGACGAACGTACAAAGTCGGCCCTTCAGGCAGCTTCGGGGCCCGCTACGGAACAGTGGCTCGGAAGAGATACTCAACCGTTGTAACCGCGCTAAGGGCCGCGCATGAATGCCCACAATGTCATTTGGCATCTGTCAAACGCATGTCCATCGGAATCTGGCTGTGCGGGAGTTGCGGTTTCAAATTCGCCGGGGGCGCATATGCTCCTAGCACGAAACTCGGTCAAGTTGCGGAGAGAGCTGCTCGTGCGGGTGTCGCATCGAGCCTAGTTGCAGAACTCAAAGCAGAAAAAGCAAAAGCAATGGAAGCCGAGGCCAAAGCGAAAATCGCCAAGAGACGGCGAAGGAAGGCCGAGGCTAAGAAGAAAGAAGAGACACCAAAGGGTTCTGAGACAGTTCCCGAGGACAAACCAACCTGACCGGCATTTCGATTTGGGAAAAAAACAGTTAGTTAAGGCTCGGGCAACAGTTCGCGTCATTTTTGGTACAAAGCAACAGGCCCATGCGATCGCGAAAGCTCTGAGCCCAGAACTCTTTCACCCAGCTGGTGAACGAGCTATGGCAAGGCTTGTGGTTCGCGGACTGACGATGAGTCTTCATTTTCGGGCAAGGGACTCGGTAGCGCTTCGCGCGATTATGACTTCAGGCCTAAGAATTCTAGCTGCTTCCCTGAACGTCTCTGACTCTCTTATCCAGCTTGAGCGCTCATATTCCGGTAGCAAAAGCGATAAGGGCGGAAAGTAAAACCGGAACAGCCTGGGCGTGCTTCCGTTTGATTAAGGATTTGGACGCAGAGATGGGTAAGCGAGGTATTAGTGGTATCGTGGTTCTCGGTGAGACCACACTGGCTAACCCTGATCTGATCTATGCCGCGGGAGGGAACCTAGCGCGTGGCGGCATATACTTCAAACGAAAAGGGAGCAAACCGCTATTGCTCGTGAGCAACCTTGATGTGGGCACTGCAAGGAAGTTAGGAGTTGTTCCGAGAATTGAAACTTACACCCAGTGGGGTTTCGAGGAGCTAATAAGGAAATATTGTCGAATGGACGAAGCGATGCCCCGTCTCATTTCCTCCGTACTCAGGCACGAAGGTGTTTCAGGAAGGGTAGGTCTTTTCGGGAGAAGCGACCTGGCCTCGGGAATCCATCTGGCCAACAGGTTGGGCTCGCTTGGCGTTAAGATTGTTGGCGGAGAGTCCCCGACAATACTTGAAGCGGCGCGAGAAACGAAAGAGAAGAGAGAGATTGATGAGATTCGAAATGTGGGAAGGAAAACAGCGGAAGTCGTGTCCGAAACTGTCGAAATTCTGAGCAAGATGAAAAGAATTCGCGGCCACTTTCAAATTGGCAAGCGACGGGCAACGATTGGATTGGTAAAATCGATGATCCTAGCTAAAATTGCGAATAAGGGCCTGATTGCGCCCGAGGGAACGATCTTCGCCATCGGATCCTCAAGCGCTGATCCCCACAACAGCGGCGTCAGTAGCGATCAAATAACGGATGGCCGGTTAATTGTCTTCGATATATTTCCGCAGGCAGAGAGCGGATATTGGTTCGATCTAACCAGAACATACGTGGTCGGCCGAGCAGGCCCCAAAGCTAAGCACATCTTCGAGACTGTATACGAAGCGCAGGCTGCCTCACTCGATGTTCTTGAGGCGGGTATAACAGGCGAGGAAGCAATGTTTGCGGCATGTGACGTAATCGAGCGGGCAGGGTACAACACCGTGCGAGAGGTGTACGAGGGTAGGTCAAAGAATGTTTCATCGGGCTTCAATCACTCGCTCGGCCATGGAGTTGGCCTGACAATCGGCGAGAGGCCAAACCTCAGCCTCATGAGTAAAGACCCACTAAAAGCAGGAGGCGTGGTAACGGTTGAGCCAGGCGTCTACCTTCCCAAGTACGGCGGCGTAAGGATCGAAGATACTGTACAGATAACCCGAAACGGGTATGAGCAGCTGGCGAATGTCGACAAAGAGTTGGAGATAGTGTAGGGAAGGCCAGAGAAGTGAATACCAAGGTTATCGATGTCAAGATCCCCGAAGGGTGCAACTCCATATTGGGACAAAGCCACTTCATTAAGACGGTTGAAGACCTTTACGAGGCGCTCGTCAACGCGGTTCCAACCATAAAGTTCGGATTAGCATTTTGCGAATCGAGCGGGCCATGCTTAGTTCGAGTTGATGGGAATGATGCTGAACTGAAGGATTTGGCGTCAAAAACTGCTCTCGCACTATCTGCGGGCCACAGTTTCATTATCTTTATGCGAGATGCATATCCGATAAACGTTCTCGACAAAATAAAAGCGGTTCCAGAAGTGTGCAACATCTTCATAGCCACGGCAAACCCATTCCAGGTCATCCTTGCCGAAACGGAGCAAGGCAGAGGGATCTTGGGCGTTGTGGATGGCTACGCGTCTAAGGGAGTGGAGACCGAAAAAGATGTGCAAGATCGGAAAGTATTTCTCAGAAAAATAGGCTACAAGATTTCAACTTGATTTTGAAGTGGGTCTCGTCGACGCAAGATACCAGCGCATTCCAGTAGGAGTATCTTCTAGCCCGATTCCTAAGCTACTGAGACTGTCACGTATATTATCGGCATGTTTCCAGTCGCCTCGTTTTCTTGCGTCCTCCCGCATTTGCAATAGGAGTTTCAGGAGTCCTTCGAAAGGCTTCTCTTGCGCGGCGCCACTTGGACGGAGTATGCCGAATACACTGCCAAAATAATCAAACGTCTTGATAATCACTTCAGTAGCAGCGCGACCGATTTGCCGAAGGGCATACGGCTCAACGTCTTTAGAGTATGCTATCATCGCTGCCAGGGCGCGTGGTGTATTGAAATCATCGTCCATGGCTTCTACGAAGCGCTGTGTTGCCTCCACCGATAAACGGTCGACGTCCGCGTTCCCTTCATCTCCGGGTTCCACATTATCTTTTAGAACTTTGAATTGGTTGTACACTGCGCGCAATTTGTCGAGAACTTGTTCTGCTTGGGTGATATCGGATTCATCAAATTCGAGTTGACTGCGGTAGTGCCTCATACCGTAATACAGTCGAAGTGCCTCGGGGTCATGGTTCCGAAGCGTTTCCTCTATGGTTATGAAATTACCCATCGAATGCCCCATCCGTTCACCGCGGGTCATGAGTAACCCACCGTGTACCCAGAATCTCACGAGCGGTTCGACACCGGTGGCCGCTTCAGCTTGAGCAATTTCCGCTTCATGGTGCGGGAAGACTAAGTCGAGGCCGCCCCCGTGTAGGTCATAGGTGGGGCCGAAGTAGGTCGTCGTAATCGCGGTATCCTCAATATGCCAGCCGGGTCTGCCCTTGCCCCACGGGCTATCCCAGGAGGGCTCACCCGGCTTCTGGCTTTTCCACAGGGCGAAGTCGACCACATTCCTCTTTCGTGCATCGGGGTCGATTCTGTGCATTACTAACTGGTCTATTTTTTGCCCCGACAGCTCTCCATAGCGGGGGAACTTTGCAACGTCATAGTAGACATCTCCTTCCACTTGGTATGCAAATCCCTTCTCAATGAGCGTGGCTATCTGTGCAATTATCTCGGGTACATGCTCCGATGCCTTCGCGTAAAGGTTTACGCTGGTTATCCCGAGGGATTCCATGTCACGCATGAACTCCTTCGTAAACCGATCTGCCAGATGCAGGGGGTCTTCGCTCGATTCCTTTGCTCGGTTGATGATTTTATCTTCAATGTCTGTTATGTTCATCAAGTAAAAGAGACTGAACCCCCTTGCCCTTAGATATCTAGCGATAATGTCATACGCCAAATATGTTCTCGCATGGCCGACATGGCTGTGGTCGTAAACTGTGGGGCCGCATACAAACATGTAAACCCGATTGCCTCGGGCCGGCTTGAATTCCTCAACGGAGCGTGTTTTAGTATTGTAGATTCTCAAACCCATATTGAGTTCCTCCGGTGGGGGGGAAGAAGTTTCGACGGCCAGATAACTCGCGGTCAGTTAAGCGCAAGAGCGTGGGTTCCTTCGCAAACGCCTTCACCCATATTCCTCGCCGTCTCGACAGACGAACCATCTTGACGTCTAATTAATCTTATGATGTGGGTCGAACACATAGCTCGAGTTCAGGGAGACTTTGGTGAGCTTGCTCAATCAAAGGAGGGCTATTTGCAGAAGCACAACATGTGAAATCATCACAGAATTTTGATGTTTTGCTCTAATTTTACCCTCACACATATATTGAACGGAATGGTTCCAATCTCCAAAATGGATGATTCTCGGCATGGCGCAAGCGATTCTCAAGTCAGAGAAGAAGGGCAATGAGCTCGTTGTTCAGCCGGAGATTAACATCGGCACTCTCGGGCACGTCGACAACGGCAAGAGCACGCTTGTGCAGGCCCTGACCGGCGTTTGGACCGCCAGGCATTCAGAAGAACTTCGAAGAGGAATCACGATTAAGATCGGGTACGCAGACGCATTCATCTACAAATGCCCAAAATGTCATCCCCCAAGCAATTACACGACTCAAACCAAGTGCCCAAATTGCGGCAGCGAAACCAAGTTCGTTCGCGCCGTGAGCTTCGTTGACTGCCCCGGACACCACAGCTTAATGGTCACTATGCTCTCAGGGTCGTCCTTGATGGACGGAGCGCTCTTCGTGTTAGCGAGCAGTGCCAAGTGCCCTCAAGCACAAGATAGAGAACACTTGCTAGCAGCGGAAAGTGTAGGAATCAAGAACCTGATCATAGTGCAGAACAAGATTGACGTTGTCACAAAGGAACGAGCAATAGAAAATCACAAAGAGATCCGCGCGTTCGTTAAGGGAACGATCGCCGAGGAAGCGCCAATCGTACCCATCTCAGCCCAACATGGAACGAACATCGACGTGTTGTTGAAGGAGATTGAAGATCGGATACCCACGCCGAAACGAAACCTCGCCGCGTCAGCACGCGCATACGTGCTTAGATCTTTTGAAGTGAACAAGCCGGGAACTGAAGTGGACGATTTGGTCGGGGGAGTAATCGGGGGATCAATTATTGAAGGCGCCTTCAAAATCGGAGACCAAATCGAGATTCGGCCAGGAATCATGGTGCAGGAGGGCGGAAAGAGTAGATACGAGCGATTAGTCACGACGGTCAGAAGCCTCAACGTCAGCCGAGGACCCGTGGAGGAGGCAAAGAGCGGCGGCCTAGTTGGAATCGGAACGGACTTAGACCCATCACTCACAAAATCTGACGGTCTCGTTGGCAGCGTTGCTGGAAAAGTTGACACCTTACCGCCCACCTTGGCAAACATAACTCTCGACGTCAAGCTTTTCGCGAAGGTCGTTGGGACAGAACTTGCGGTGCCTGTAGACAAGATAAGAACGAACGAGGCTCTTGTGCTGAATGTGGGAACCACCGTTACGTCAGGGATCGTTACCTCCGCGCGCGAAGACGTAGCGGACGTTGGCCTCAAGAAACCCGTGTGCGCCGAGAGCGGGTCGAAAGTCGCGATAAGCCGCAGAATTGCAGATAGCTGGCGACTCATCGGGTTTGGGACACTGAGGGCGTAAAATTGCCCGTAAAGGTTATTCTTGATTCAAACTTCCTGATGATTCCCTTCCAATTCAACCTCGACGTTTTCCAGGAAATCGAATTTCTTCTCCAAAAGAAAGTAGATTTCATCGTCCCATCCGCAGTAAAGAGTGAGCTAACCGCCCTATCTACTAGGGGCGGGGAAGGAGCCGCGGAAGCTTCGTTGGCACTTCAACTCGCATCGCGCTGCCGTGTAGTGGAGGTGACTCTAGAAGCGAATGAAACGGTTGATGATGCGATAGTTAAGGCATCCCAAAAACTCGGCGCGGTCGTCGCGACAAACGACATCGAACTCAAGAACCGGCTAAAACTACTTAAAGTACCGGTCGTCTACCTGCGCGACAAATCCAAACTAGAGGTCGACGGAATAGAACCAGCCTACTTTTAGAATGAACTTGTTATGTTGAGGCAAAGAAAATGTTCCGATTAGTGACCGTTGAGGATATCGTCAGAATTCCACCCAAAAGTTTCGGCCACCCGATCGATAAGGCGGCCAAGGAACAAATCAAGCTAAAGTACGAGAACATCGTGGACGAGGAACTTGGTTACGTGATACTTGTCGTAGATGTGGATGTCGACCCAGTGGGGAAGATCCTGCCCGGCGACGGGTCTACGTACCATAAGGTAAACTTCAAACTCCTTTCATTCTATCCGGAAATGCATGAGGTTGTGGAGGGGGAGGTCGTCGAAGTGACCGATTTTGGCGCCTTCGTCAGAATCGGCCCGGAGGACGCGTTGCTCCATGTTTCACAAATCATGGACGACTACATTTCTTTCGATGAGAAGCACGGCGTGCTGGTTGGCAAGGAATCTCAAAGAAAACTAGGCAAAGGCGACATGGTGAGAGGGCGCATTATTGCCGTTAGCTTTCCACGCGGAGGCGCGGGAGGCAAGATTGGTATCACAATGCGCCAACCCTTCCTCGGTAAACTCGACTGGATAGAGGCTGACATAAACCGAACAAAAGTCGTACATGAGGAGAAGGCTGCTTGACCGAGAAGGCCTGCAAGAACTGCAGGTACATCAGTAACGGGCCTATTTGCCCCAATTGCAAGTCAAACAATCTCAGCGACGACTGGAGCGGCCTAGTTGTCATCATTGATCCTTCAACCTCTGAGGTCGGGAAGAGAATGGGGATTAAAGCGGCGGGTCGCTATGCCTTGAGAGTCCGCTGAATGCCCGCCCCGCACTAAGACAAGTGTTTTTCACGTGCCAACTCTGGTCTTGACGGACGCCCAGAGGCGGTTAATGAAGCAACCGCTCGGAGAGTTGATCGCGGGAACGCCGGCCGATTGCAACCGTATGCTCAATGAAATAGTTACAAGAGAGAAACCCACTCGGCTGATTCTGGTCGGTGATACTGTTAGCAGAAATGCCATCCAAATGCAAATGAGACCCGACGTAATCATTGTCGATAACATGGAGAAGCGGGAAAAAGCTGCTCAATTCGACTACTCGGGGGAGCACATCTTCCGAACACAAAACCGGGCCGGAACCATCGAATCAGGGGCGTGGCAAATTGTCGATGAAGCAGTACGGCAAGGCAACAGCGTTGTCCTAGTGGATGGCGAAGAAGATTTGCTTGCTCTTCCAGCTGTTTTGTCGTCGCCTGATAAGTCACTAGTTGTTTATGGGCAGCCTGGCGTAGGAATCGTCCTCGTCAGGGTTAACGCCGAGAAGAAGAAGGACGTCGCTGAATTAGTTGGGCAAATGGAAAAGAAAAGCTGAACCTATTTTGCAGCCTTCACGAAATCAGTGAAGCTACACGAGCCGCAAGTCCAACGTTCCACGGGAACCTTGTGAAACGCCATAATGTTGCCGCACCTGGGACACTTTCGGTTCTTGAGCTTAATCGTTCCCTTCTGAGGGTCGACTTCATAGAGAGCGCCCAATCCGCGCTTGGGCTGCTTTTTTTCGCTCACTTTGCCACGCCTCCTTTGGCTTTCTTGGGTGGTTCCGTCGCCGGCTTTGCTTCTTGTTTAGGTTTTTCTTCTTTAGCTTCTTTGGGTTCTTCTTTTGGTTTTTCAGGCGTTGCTTTTTCGGCCTTCGGTTTCTCCGGTTTGGGTTTCGCTTCTCCTTTCTTGGCTTGCTCTTCCCTGACGCGTTTTCGTTCCTCGGGTGGGAGGTTACGGACCTGGATGTACTTTGGTACGGTGCGTTGAGCGCTCTGTGGATCATCGTAGACTTCTATCACGCATAGTGAGCTCTGTGTGCCAGTATTCGTTTCGATATCGAGAACGTATACGTTCTCCGGTTTTGTGTTGAATTTAGAGGCAACCGCTTTCCTCACATCCACTCTCGATGGTGTGCCTTCGCCCTCGTGGTCGACTTCCCCGTGGACTTCTTTTCTCTTTAGCAGAGGGTTGTAAGTGTCTTGCCTGACTTTGAAATCCAATCACGCCCACCTCTTACTTTGATTTCTTGCCCGCCTTCTTTGCTGCCTTCTTGGCTTTAGGCTTCTCAACCGCCTTCTCAACGGTTGGCTTAGGTGGCTTGGGTTGCTCGGTCGTGGCTTTGATTTCGGTAGGCCGCTTCGCCTCAGCGCCGGGCGCTTCCTTACTGAGAGTGAAATTGATCTGGTAGGTTTCATCCGTTATTGTTCGGCCGCGCACGAGTTTCCTCCTTCTTTCACCGTGTCGGGTCGATCTGAAGCCTGGGCCACTCGAGAGGACAATGTGTTTCTTAACACCGCCATGAACATCAGGGCGCATTGGAATGCCGTTTTTGTCACAGCCTCCGGAGATGCGCATCCGATTCGAGCCGAGCCCGAGGGCTGAACCATCTATTACCTCGCCCAAGGAGCGGCCGATGAGGGCTTGGGCCCTAGATCCCTCTATCTCGCTTGCGGCGGACTTACCAGTAGCTGGGTCGGAGACAATCACCTTGAACTTTGCCATGACATTGACCAGTCTGAAAGCGCGGAGCGATACTACGCCCTAACTGCCTTTTATTAACGTTACACCTCACAATTACGCGCTGTTATCATCACATTTCTGATTGTATCCAATTATATCACAGCGCTTCAGCGGGTACTTCTATTGACCCAGAAGTTCGAGGCGCAGATGTGACAATGCAATTTCAAAAGGATTGTTGCATGATTCGCTTCCGACACGATAATCCTAGGTCAGATTCGAACCCCAGAAACTTTCCCCAAGCAAATACCTTGCCTGCAAGCTAGTCAATTTATGCTGGCTCGATAACTTCGTAGTTGTGGTGTCGGCCGTGTTTTCTAAGCCTGAAATTGACTATATGAAGACGCAGCGCTTATGCAGATTTGCGACGGTCTCCCCTGAAGGTCAGCCGGATGTTGTGCCTGTATCGTTCGAATTCGATGGCGCATATTTCTACGTTGGAAGCCATAGTCAAGACATTTTCCCTCGTACACGCAAATACAAAAATGTCAAGAACGGTCGAACACAGGTCGCCCTCGCAATCGACGACATGCTATCCATTGACCCATGGAGGCCGAGGATGGTTAGAGTATATGGAACTGTGGACATCGTGGAACACAATGGAATATTTGGGCCCGGAAAGTATATGCGTATTACCCCGAAGGTTTCTTGGAGCATGGGCATCGAAGGCCTGAAACTCAAGGAAGGAGAATGGAGCCGCAAGACGCTTCACTGATGGTGTGTGATTACAATGAAGATTGGAATATTGGGTACCGGTCATGTTGATAGGACTCTTGGCAAGGGTTTCGCTTCGAATGGTCATGAAATCAGGGATGAGCCGCATCGCTCGATTCTCGCATTTGAACTCTCACTATACACACGGATTGGATATTATTTTCAGCCCCAGCCCCAAAGTTGAACGCTAGGTTCGGAACTTTTCAAAAGTGTTCGACAAACAGTTGTTTGTATGGTCTGTGGGTGTAATTCTGAACCTTCCGTTTAGTGCCTGCCCGAGGCTTCATTAGGAAACGCAACAAGCTTCTCCACTACGCTAAACCCTGCGCATGCGCTTCTTTCTGAATGCAAGTCGTTAACTTGTCGAAGTATGCGTTCAATCCATCTGGGCCGACAGCAATTCAATCTCAGTGTCCTTTTGTGCGAAGTCACAAATCGGGCATTTCAATTTCATTCGCAGTTCTTGCTATGAACCGTACAAGTAGATAACCGAGAAGTATTTCTAACGAACAGGGCTGGCGAGAACGTTGCGAGGAAGAGACTGGCGCGTGGGCGGATTGTTCGCCGTTGCAATCACTGTTTGGGGGCTCAACTATAGCTTCGTTGGAGAGGGGCTAACTCTCTGCCCTCCACTCTGGCTGGCTTTCTTCAGGGTGTTGTCGGGTTTCATCACGGCGGTGCCGTTGCTCTACGTGATGAGAACTGGAGGTCCCCTCACCACGAGGCAGAAGGTGACCGCTTGTCTGCTGGGAATTCCCGGTTCCGCGGTGTTTTTGGGGCTGTGGCTCGTCGGCGAGCAGAGGATACCGCCCGGCCTGACGAGCGTCTTCATCTATACCTACCCGCTGTGGACTCTCTTTCTGTCGGTGCCGATTCTCGGAGAGCGTCCTGGGGCCACCAAGATCGGTGGGGCGTTCCTGGGCTTCTTCGGTGTCGCCCTTGCTTCACAGATTGGCTTCGTGAAGGTGCCGCTTTCAGACCTGGGAGCAGTGGCTGAACTGGTCGCAGCTGCATTCAGCTTCTCTGTGATGAACGTCTGCTTCAAGAGAATCTACAAAGGGGACGAGCTGCTGCGGGCTAATGCCTGGCAACTGTTCGGGTCCACGGTCACCTTAGGCTTGTGGGCCTCGCTCACGACTCCCGCGGGGAACATCAAGTGGGGCCTCCCACTTCTCTTCGACGTGCTCTGGCTAGGGGTGCTCGGAACCGCAGTTGTCTATACCATCTACTTCCATCTGATGAAACGCTACAGTGCCTCGTCCCTTGCTGCATACTTCTTCATGGTGCTGATCGTAGCTCTAGTGAGCTCATACCTAATATTCGGAGAGAAGGTCAACCTGCTTCAGGGAACCGGGGTCATCAGCATTATGGTAGCGATATACCTGGTGAACCGAGCCGGGTAGCGACAAGGCACCCAACCCTTCACCAACGATCATTATGAACTCAGCGAAAACTGAAACCGCAAACTTCACAACGCTTGTTGGTTAAGGCTCGTAGTCTATTATATACTCCGAAACGCTTCATTATGCGACGTTTTTGCTCGTAACAGTGACTACTTACGTGCAGCAATTAACGTTGCCAGAATTTCTTACCGGGGCGTATGCCCGCGAAAGAAGGCTTTCAATTCGGAGATGCTCATGAATCCATGCTCCCTACGTTCTCTACCGCCAGTTTCCAACCAAATGTGCTTAGCCTTCTTTCCTTCAATTTCTCTTAGGAAGTCTTCCACTGCTAGTGGCGTTACGTTTTCAGGAATCTTGCCGGAGTAAAATGCGTCTGCCAACCTGCTTCTGTCTGCTTGGCTAAGTCCTCCTTGCAACTTGAAGTACGTCATCCTATCCCCGGCTGAGTGCGAAATGCCCAGGGTCGTCGCTTCTCGTAGTTCTACAAGTAGGATTGCGTATTGATGAATCTCGCTTAATATTTGGAGGAGGTCACTCGCGGAGATCATCGTCAATCATTACTCGGTAACGAGACGAAGGCTAACGGCTTGTCACCGTTAAGGTGCCTATTCAAGTTTGGCGGGCACGCAATTGACGCAACGTGAAGCTATTCCCAGATCGCGGCCTTTTCCAGTCAAAGGGGAGAGTTGACGCGTCATCCCCCCCGCAGAAATGTTCTTAAAAGGCTCACCGGTGGTTACGCTAGCCAATTGGCAAATGTGCAGTGAAGCGAATGCCAAAGTCGTTCTACGTTAAGTTCGAAGTCCCTAAGGAATTGGCCGACAAAGCACTACAGGTTGTGCAAGTGGCCAAGGACTCGGGAAAGCTAAGAAAAGGAACCAATGAAAGTACCAAAGCGATTGAACGTGCCGTCGCAAAGCTCGTTCTGATAGCAGAGGATGTTGACCCTCCGCAAGTGGTTGCACACTTACCCATCTTGTGCGAAGAGAGGAAGATACCATTCCTATTCGTGCCTAGCAAACTCGATCTTGGTCGGGCTGCCGGCATTGATGTTGGTTGTGCAGCGGTCTCCATACTCGATGGCGGTGAAGGCGCCAAGACTCTAAAGGAGTTGGCTGACGCGACGCAACAGTTCAGAAAGGGTGGAGCCAAAGGACAAGAACAGGCATGAGCACCGCGAAGGAACGCACTGAAGAAGCCATTACCCCCGCCGAGGTCACCCAAATCATTGGACGAACCGGCGTAACCGGCGAAGTTATCCAGGTCCGCGTCCGAATACTGGAAGGACGCGATAAGGGTCGAGTCATAACAAGAAATATCAAAGGCCCAATCAGAACCGGCGACGTCTTGATGCTACGGGAAACTGAAAGAGAAGCAAAGAAGATCCGGTAGGGAGTCGCGCCTGCAATTTGCCGAGAACATTCACGTGCTCCTTCTGCGGAAAAGACTTTCCGCAGGCTACTGGAATAATGTTCGTTAAGAATGATGGATCAATCCAATACTTTTGCTCATCAAAATGCCGGAAAAGCCTCATGGTTTACGGCAGAGACCCAAGAAAGCTAAAGTGGACAGTTTACCACGGAAAGAAGGAAAGAGGTAAGTAAGGGAAGGAGAATTGCAAACAGAGCAAACCTTCTCCTTCCTCAAACCCGAAAGCGTGATGCGAGGATTCATTGGAGAAATTGTTTCCCGTTTCGAAAGGAAGGGATTACTGCTAGTCGGCGGCAAACTTATCCAGATGACTTCAGAACAGGCGCAAAGACTGTACGAAGTACATAAGGGGAAACCGTTTTTCCAAGAACTCGTCTCCCATGTAACCTCAGGCCCAGTGTTTGTGATGGTTTGGGAAGGACCGAATGCCGTAAGTGTGGTTCGGGGTTTGGTGGGTGCTACAAATCCCCTGAATGCTGCGCCCGGCACGGTGAGGGGTGACTTTGCCCTCCAAATCACCCCAAATGCGATTCATGCCGCAGACTCACAAGATAACGCCAAACGTGAGATGGCTATTTTCTTCCAGACAAATGAGCTCGCGAAATATTCGAAACCTACGGAACGTCAATTTCTGTTAAAGTAGATTAGAAGCCCCAGACCGGGTTCTCTCTCCTCTTAATTTGGATTAGTTCCTTAATCGTGACTTGGTCGCTCTCCGTAAGTTCAACGGGAAACTTGGTCATGAGCGTCTTCAAATGTCTCTCTGGAACGTCAGCGTAGATTGTATCGCCTTCGGAAATATTGCGTCCGACCACCCCGTCTTCGATTGAGACAGCAACCTGCATGCCGACCACGGCTTCCTGGATATCCTTCCCTTGGTCCTGTACTTTTTGAAGTTCGCCTAGTCTTCGCCCGAATGATGTGATCATGTGAATTTTCGGTTTCAGTCGGCCGGAAAGTATTTCGACGCCAACTATGGCAGGTTTGCTTCTCCTGAAAATAAGCCCGGTCAGGACCTTTGCTTTGCAGGGTCGCACGAGAAGGTCTAATTCGGCCTTTACTCCTGCCGTGCGTTGCTCATCGCTCCATCTTAGGTAGTCTTCAATCATGTGGTAGATTACATCAGAGTGAAAGACCGGTATTCCAGCCACCTTGGCTTCCTCTTCAGCATCGGGCAGAACCTTCACGTTGAATGCCAAGACCACAGCCACGAGCCTATCCTCTTGGCCCGCCGCCTCTGCCTCAACGACATCTCGCCTTGATACGTCGCCTATGTCGGCGAGGCGAATCTGGACATCGTGGCGAGAGAGTTCCTCCGTCACAGCTTCGAGTGAACCAAGAGTATCCGTCTTCAGAACAATGCCCGATCTTTCCGCTTTGATTCTAAGCTTCTCAACCTCGTCTTCAACGATTCGAACATACTCCTTGGCGTTCTTTCCCTTTACAACCGTGTAAAGCGGAGAGCCAGCCAGTGCGGTCTCCAAGTTGGGAGCCGCGATCTTGACCCCCGATGCTGCCGTAACCCTCTTTACGCTTGTGAATCGGTCACGCGGGTCTCTGATTTCATCTAGAGGTTTGGGGACCAGAATCGCGCGGACTTCGGTGACTATTGGTTTCTCTCGCCCCCCGAGTACTATTGTGTCATCGACCTTTAGCGAGCCGTCATAGATGATGGCGTTGATAGTCTTCCCGAGGCCAGGTTCATCCTTTACCTCGAGCACAGTTCCCCTTGCCGGGCCCGAAGTGACTTGGAGTTCATTCGACAAGTATGCCTGAGTTAGCCCGGTCAGTATTGCGAGCAATTCGGGAATGCCTTCCCCAGTCTTGGCGCTCACGGGGACGATAGCGATAGTTTGGGTGAAGTCAGAAATCCTGTCGAACCTCTCTGCGCGAAAGCCGAGCCTAGAAAGTGTTCCAATAATTGTGTACACATGGTTATCGAGTTCCGTCTGTATCTCGGGAACCTGATTCTTGAACGAAGTCAGGAAAGAGATTTCCGGTGCTGATTTCCATCCCTTGATTGCGTCAATTTTGTTCGCGGCGACTATGAATGGTGTTTTTCTACTCTTCAGAATGTTTAATGATTCTACGGTTTGTGGTTCAACTCCCTTCGTCATGTCAATTACGAGGATTGCGATGTCAGCAGCAGAACCACCCCTTCGCCTTAGGTTCGAGAAGGTCTCGTGGCCAGGGGTATCAATGAAGAGCAAGCCCGGAACTTTGAGTTCGAAATGAAACTGCTTCAGTAACTCGCCGCAGATTTCCTCAATCGTCTTGCTTGGAAGTAAGCTGGCGCCTATCATTTGGGTGATCTGGCCAGCTTCTCGTTTCGCAACCGTCGTCCCCCGAATTTTGTCCAATAGAGTTGTCTTTCCATGGTCTACATGCCCGAGTACAACTACGATTGGCTGGCGAAGTGTCAACGTTCTCACCCAAGGGTGGCATTTTCAACGGCATGTAAAAGGATGTTACCGCCTTAAACTTTCGTTGAGCTTTTTACATCCGGCGGGGTACCGGGAGCTGGGGCTTCAGCATGGGTCTTCAATCCACCGTGTTCGATGAACTCGCGAAACCCATACGAGAGGCCATTGAGGAGCGTGGTTTCAGTTCACCCACAGATCCACAGCTGAAGGCCATCCCTGAAATCCTAGCCGGAAAGAATGTTCTACTGATTTCACCGACCGCTTCGGGCAAGACTGAGGCGGCGATACTGCCTGTCCTGAGCAAGTATATCACAGACCGTGGAGAGGACCGGGGAATCAAGATACTCTACATCACCCCCCTCCGTGCGTTGAACCGAGATATGCTCGAACGTTTCGAATGGTGGGGGAAGAAACTTGATCTAAGAATCGCGGTTCGGCACGGGGATACTGAGACGAAGGAAAGAACATTTCAGGCAAAGAACCCTCCAGACCTGCTGATTATAACCCCTGAAACGCTTCAGGCAATCTTGACGGGCCGCGTTATGAAGCGGCATTTGCAAGCCGTAAAGTTCATCATAATTGATGAGGTCCATGAGTTGGCCGAAGACAAGCGTGGCAGTCAGCTCGCCCTTGCCCTTGAGCGACTGCGGTGGGCGGCCATGCATGATTTTCAAGTTATCGGTCTTTCGGCGACCATAGGCACGCCTGAGAAGGTGGCTCAATTTCTTGTCGGCACCGGGAGAGAAGCCACGATAGTTCACGTCCCTGTGGGCAGGGAGGTACACATTGAGGTTACCTGTCCTAAGCCTGGGGCCCGAGATGTGGCCTTGGCCGCGCGACTCTACACTCACCCGGATGTGGCGGCTCGCCTCCGGCTCATGCGAGAGCTGATCGAATCCCATCGGTCCGTCATACTATTTACCAATACTAGGGCAATTGCAGAGATTCTTGCTAGCAGAATGAAAGTCTGGGACATTGACTTCCCAATCTCGATCCACCATGGTTCACTCGCAAAACCATCTCGCATCAGTGCCGAGAGGGGATTGAAAGATGGCCAACTTCGAGCGCTAGTTGCCACTTCATCCTTGGAGCTCGGGATTGATGTGGGTAATGTTGACTTCGTGATTCAATACATGAGCCCGCGCCAGGTCACTAGGCTCATCCAGCGTGTTGGCAGGAGCGGCCATAGGATTGGTAGAATCGCGGATGGGATGATAGTGGCATTAGACTCCGATGACACCTTGGAGGCGATGGTTATTGCCCGGCGTGCTCTGGACGAAAATCTTGAGCCAGTTTCAATCCCATACAAACCATTGGATGTCCTAGCCCACCAATTAGTCGGCTTGCTGATACAGAAAGGGAGGTGGTATGTCAACGAAATTATGGACATTTTCACAAAGGCCTACCCATACGCGGAGTTGACCGAACAAGATCTGATTGGCGTAATCAATTACATGCACTCTCGCTTTCCAAGGCTGGCATGGTATTCGCCGCAGGACAACGTAATCCTTAGGCCTCGAAGAGTTAAGGCGCTTTTCACGTACTACTTTGGCAAGCTATCCATGATACCTGACGAGAAACAGTATTTGATTATTGATGAAGGAAAGGATGAAGCTGTTGGAGTTCTCGACGAAGCATTTGTCGCCGAGTATGGAGAGCCTGGTCGGAAATTCATAGTCCGTGGATCACCTTGGAAAATGATGAGCATCCGAGGAGACAAGATATACGTTAAGCCTATTCGAGATCCAACGGGTTCAATCCCTAGTTGGGTGGGTGAAGAAATCCCAGTCCCATTTGAAATTAGCCAAGAAGTCGGTGCAATACGAAGGCGTATCGAAGAAGGCCTCGAGGCGAGGAGGAGTGGGTCGGACCTCGTTCAGGAGCTCTGTGAGGATTATCCAGCCGATTCTGAAACCATAGATCGTTCACTAAGCGAAACGTTCGAACAAATCTCGCTCGGCCTTAAAGTTCCCACCGATAGACGCATCCTGTTGGAGGACTGGGAAGATTTCGTTATTATCAACGCCCATTTTGGATTGTTAGTCAACAGGACACTAGCGCGATTGGTCGGGCACGTTCTGTCAGAGGAAATCGGCATCACGATAGGAGTCCAACAAGACGCGTACAGAATTGTTGTACAAACGTCTGGGTCGGCTAATGCGGAAAAAGTTGCGCAAACCCTCCGCAGACTTGCAACCATGGATGTCCAAACCCTGGTCTCTGAAGCATCGAAGAAGACCGGCTTGTTCAAACGCCGCTTGGTCCACGTCGCGAAAAGATTTGGCGCGATAACCAAATGGGCGGAATTTGGAAGCATCAGCCTCCGTCAAGTGATGAAAAGCTTTGAGGGGACCGTAATCATGGAGGAGGCGTTCAAAGAAACTATGGAGAAGGATTTGGACGTACAGAACACGCTTCAGGTCATCACAAAGTTCGGCAGTGAAATCGAGCTTGTAGTGGCCGCCCGCACACAAGAAGCAAGCCCGATCGCAAGGATTGGAATTGAGCGGATAAGCCGAAAAACGGATCTGATCCCGCCTGAGAAAATGAAAAGAATACTCGTTGAGTCCGCAAAGGTACGAATACTAAATGAATCGAGGACTATGGCATGCCCAACCTGCTTTGCCTATGCCCGAATTCAAATGGTCAAAGATATGCCGACCGACTTCTCTTGCCCGAGTTGCAAAACCGGCAAAATTGGAATCACTAGTGAGCTTCCTGAATTCGTCGGGAAGATTGGGAAGAAGAATGGACGTAGGTTATCGGAGCGGGAGGAGAGAGTTCGCGACGATCTCAAGGCAAGCGCAGGGCTGCTCCAGAAATATGGGAAAGTAGCGGCATACGTTCTCGCTGGAAGAAGAATTGGCCCTGGAGAAGCTAAGGTTGTCCTTAGGCGGACACATCGTGTCTCGGACCGACTCTTCGAATCTATCATGGACGCTGAACGTCGGGTTCTACGCCGACGATTTTGGTGACTGAAAGTAGCGCGTCTGTACCTCCATAAGAACAATAAGCGGGAAGAGTCAAGAAGCTGGGGGCAATGAAGAAAGCTGGTATTGGATTAACCTGTGATCGAAGAAACCAGACCTGAGCCCACACTGTCTTAAGTCCGCCTTCAACCTACTTTCACTTCGTGGTTTTTCCGAACGCCTGCGCAGCGGCTCTCACCGTACGCGTGACATCAGCTGCGGTATGAGCGGACGAAAGAAAGATCGTCTCGAAGGGCGACGGGGGGAGGTAGATTCCGCTATCAAGCATGAAATGGAAGAAGGCTGAATACCTCCCAGTATCAGTCGACTTTGCGGAGGAGTAGTCAAACACCTCTTGATCGGTGAAGAATAGTCCAACCATCGACCCTACGCGATTAAGTCGTAAAGGCACCCGTTCTGTCTTCGCGGCTTTTAGGAGTCCGTTCTGGAACTCTAACGATGTTCTCTCCAAGGCTTCGTAAAATCCCTTCTTGAGAAGTTCTTCTATCGTAGTAATTCCAGCGGTCATTGCGAGAGGGTTCCCCGCCAATGTTCCAGCCTGGTAGACTGGGCCCTCAGGGGCAACCAGTTTCATGATTTCCCCGCGACCTCCGTAGGCTCCAACTGGCAAGCCGCCGCCGATTATTTTGCCGAGGCAGGTTAGATCAGCTTCGATTCGGTAAAGTTGCTGGGCGCCGCCGAGCGCAACTCTGAAACCAGAGATTACTTCGTCAAAGATAAGCAAAGACCTGTGTTTTCGTGTAATACTCCTCAATCCTTCAAGAAAACCTGGTCTAGGCGGAATCAACCCCATGTTACCGGCGATGGGTTCCACGATCACGGCGGCGATTTCTTCCTCGGAACTCTCGAAACAGGCCTCTACGACTTCCAAGTCATTATATGGAGCTATGAGAGTGTTTTCGGCCTCGGCCTCCGTAACACCGGCGGAATCAGGGGTGCTGAGTGTCGCCATCCCCGAACCGCCTTTCACGAGAAGTGAGTCGACGTGTCCGTGGTAGCAGCCTTCGAACTTCAGCACTTTTTCGCGGTTCGTGTAAGCTCGGGCAAGCCTAATTGCCGACATAGTCGCTTCCGTGCCCGAGTTAACGAATCGTAGTTTCTCAATTGACGGAAATGCGCTGGTTACTAGACGAGCGAGTTCGGTTTCCAACCTCGTCGGCGCACCGTAACTCGTTCCTTTGGGAAGGCGGCGCTGGATTGCGCTTACAACTTTAGGGTGTGATGAACCAAGGATGAGGGCACCCCAGGAGCAGACGTAGTCAAGGTATTGATTTCCATCCTCATCGTAGATTCTTGCCCCTTTCGCGTTTCTTATGAAGGGCGGAGTTCCTCCGACCGCCAAGTAAGCACGGACTGGACTGTCGACCCCGCCAACAAGAAGTTTCGATGCCGCCTCGTAAAGAGCTTCAGATTTCTTTACTCTCATTACTCCTCACATCGAGCTGGAGATCTTCTTCTCTTCTGCATCGTAGAAAACTCGGCGGTTCATCCGAGCTGGTCTAGTATTTCCTCAACCCTCGCACAGATACACGTGAAGGTCGAGAGCCCCAGTTTGAGAACGTTTCGCATTACTTTTCGCCTTGATTGATTGCGAAGAGTTCTCGTATGACGGCGTCGTAAGTCTCTCCGTCCCCCTTGCCAGTATGTTCCTTTAATCGCGCTGTCGGTTCATAGAGGAGTTTGTTGACAATTCTTCTTGTGAGGATGTCGAGTATGACCTTCTCGCGTTCAGATATCTTCCCCATTTTTCTGAGAGCCCGTTCAAGTTCGGTTTCTCGAACTTGCTCCGCTAACTCTCTCAGGTTCTTGAGTGTAGCATTGGCATCGTAGGTCCTAATTTTGCTGGAAAAGTTCTGCACTTCTTGTTCAATCAGATTGCTGGCATATTCAATCTTTGATTGAAGGACCTTAGCCCTACTGGCCTGAATGTCCGGAGCGAGGTCATCGATGTTGAACAATTGGACGCCAGGAACGTGAGCTGCCTCAGGTTCGATACTTCGCGGAACGGACGCATCAACCATAACTAGCTGGCGACCCTTCCGTGCGTGCATGGCCGTTTCTACATCAGGCAGCTTCACTATGTAGTCTGGAACAGAGATGCAACTGAGTATTGCATCGATCTCTCTAAGTGCCTCGGGAATTTTATCTAGCGGTATTGATTTTCCACCCACGCGATTTGCCACCTCTTGGGCTCGCTGGATTGTCCTGTTCCCGACCAAGACGTTCTTTGTGCCCAAGCTCGACAGATCCTCAGTTGCGAGCGTGATCATTTTTCCGGCTCCAACTAACAATATTCCTCTTAGCGGGATGACGTGAGTAGTTTTCTTAAGCAATGAAATCGCGGCTTCACTGACCGACGTGCTCTCATTCGCTAGGCCGGTTTGCTTTCGAATTTCTCTAGAGGCTCGCATTGCGTGCTGGAAGAGATCTGACAGAATCCGGCCCGCCGTTCCTACCTGCTTTGCAGACTTGAGGGATTCCCTAACTTGAGCCTCAATCTGGCTCTCTCCGACTACCATTGAATCAAGGCCTAGCGTAACGTGGAACAGGTGGCGAACGGCCTCCTCGTCGACAAGCCTGTACAGGTGCGCGGTCAAGTCCGGCTCCGAAATATGACTCCATTCAGCTAGGTTTCGAGAAATCCACTGAGAAGAGGCTTCGACATCCGTGCTAACGACGTAGATCTCGGTTCTGTTGCACGTTGAGAGAATTACGACTTCTTCGACTGAAGTACATAATTCACGAATTGACCTTAGTCGGCCGAAGAGCGTTTCGGGTGAGAAGCTCAGCTTCTCTCTGATGTGTATGGGCGCATGCTTGTGGCTGGTTCCAATCAGGATTATACGATAACGGTCACCGCTTTGCATTTACGAACCTGCCTCACTTCGCTGATTCCATTAACCTCAGAGAGAAATCCGATAAATACTTGCAGCTCCGTTTGGATTGTTCACGCCGAAAGTGGACCTGCCGATATGTCTTGCTCCGAGCTTGCATCATTTGACGTTTGCCTTCAACTCGAAGATGGCGCGAACGCAATCGCATTCTATTTAACGTTCGTTATATACTTTCACTGACAGCGAGTCTCTGAACTCCAAGCTGCTCAAACGAAACTATGGAAAATACCAGCAGGGGAGATTCCGAGCGCGTTGAATCTTCCAGCTGGATGTGTGGTTCACCCTACGTAGCCCATTCGTATTCGACAAGTGTTCTGCTGAAATACCCGAGCTTCTTCAACGGGACACGGGGCATTACATTGCCTGCGACCTCCATACTGGGTAGTAGACCCCTGCGACTCATTTCGCCCGTGTATATGACGCTCGCTTACGCATTTCCCAATTCTTTGCTGATTCAAATCCGAGACGTTTGTAGAATTCCTCTGTTCCATCGAATGGTATGACCGAGAATTCGCTCTGGGGATAATGATCCAAGATAGCTTGGATTAGGCCTGTGCCAACACCGCGGCTTTTGTGGGAAGGCGCTACTTCGAGGTAAACGATTATGATTTCGTTCACACTTGATCGGCTAAGCACAGTTAATCCAATGATCCTTCCTTCTTCGACCGCAATCCAGAACTCATGCCCAATGCCGAGGACATTAAATTCGATGCTCTCAGTAGTAGCGGAAAGGCCTTCAGAAATTTGCAGCCTTGAAAGATCTTCAAGGCTACCCCTTCGATAAACGATTGAGAGTGGCATTCACACCACCAACTTAGTCATTGACTTAACCACAAGGTTTATGTTTGCTCATCCCGAACCGCTCGCCGAATAAAACTCAGAATCCATTAGAACAGTCATAGATATGATAATTCTTGGGTAAGCAGATTCGTGTCCAACGGAGAGGAAGGGGCGGGTCGGTCTTCGTCTCCCGATCCTTCAGGCGAATCGCGCCCGCACGGTTCCCAGCTACGGCACCAGCCTACCCTTCACTGAAGGGCGTTGTCAGAGAGATTATGCATGAAACTGCAAGGGGCACTCCACTTGCCTTGATTGAGTTCGTCAATGGCACCGCCTGTTGCTTGACCGCGCCAGAAGGTCTCGCATTAAATCAAGGGATAACCATCGGGCCCGACGCCTCGCCGGACGTTGGAAACGTTTTACCCCTGGGCCGCATACCCGAAGGAACACTCGTATCAAGCGTGGAGTTGCGCCCTGGGGATGGTGGTCGCTTAGCCAAATCTTCAGGAACCTCTTGCATGATTGTAGCGCACACTCCGCAGGGAACTGAGGTTCGCATGCCCTCAAGAAAATCAGTTTACATGAACGACAAATGCATGGCTATGGTCGGCGTCGTTGCCGGAGCGGGAAGAACTGAGAAACCATTCCTAAAGGCTGGAAACGCTAAGAGGTTAATGAGAGCACGAGGACGAGTCTGGCCAATTACCACGGGGCAGGCCATGATTTCAGCATCACATCCTCACGGAGGCGGACGGCACAAACACGCAGGAAAACCAACAACCGTCGGTCGCAACACGCCGCCCGGAAGAAAGGTTGGAATGATCGCCGCCCGACAGACTGGCCGGGCGAAGAGAGCAATTAGAACTTGAAATCACGGGCGAAATAGATGACGCTACTCGATCCACTATCAAATGCCCTTAACACCATCTACAATAATGAACGAAGACACAAGCGCGAATGCATAGCTTGGCCAGCATCAAAGTTGATGGGACAAGTTCTGCGTGTAATGCAAAAGAACGGCTACATTGGCGAGTTCGAATTCATCGACGATGGCCGCGCTGGTAAATACAGAATCCAGCTGTTGGGTCGCGTGAATAAATGCGGCGTTATCAAACCGAGGTATGCTGTGAGGATGCCCGAGATCGAGGATTGGGAGGAACGATACCTTCCCTCACGAGACGTCGGCGTCCTCATTGTGAGTACGCCGAAGGGAGTGGTATCGCATATGGACGCCAGGACGGCCAAAACGGGCGGGCGTCTGCTCGCCTATGTCTTTTGAAATTGCTCAACTGGAAACGCTTTAATTCCGCACTGAGAACTCGGGTTTACTTCGAAGAGAGTCGTGGAAGTTGGCAAAAGGACCACAATATAATCTCCCGTTCCGCAGGAGGCGCGAGGGAAGAACACATTACGGGAAAAGAGAGAAGCTGGTAAAATCGGGAATTGCACGGTTCGTTATCCGTCCAACGAACAAGCATTTAGGAGCGCAGATTATCCAAGCGAAGCCGGAAGGCGATTTCGTGCTCGCTAGCGCGCATTCCTCCGAGTTGAAAGAGTTCGGTTGGAAGGCACCTTGCGGTAACATGCCTGCCGCATACTTGACGGGGTTACTGGCTGGCAGAAGAGCCAAAGCTAATGGCGTCTCTCAAGCAATCTTAGATATCGGCCTATACGCACGAGGACCTGGCTCGCGCATTTTCGCAGCGGCGAAGGGAGCTCTAAACGCGGGTCTGACCATCCCGCACGAAGAAACCGTGCTTCCCAAAGTGGAACGCATCAAAGGTCAACACGTTAGCAATTATTCAAAACAGCTCAGTTCGGAAGCAGAAACCCACAAGAAGAGATTCTCGGTGTACTTGAAAAACAAACTTAAGCCTGAGGATCTACCGGATCTCGTCGCCCAAGTAGAGGCGAAGATAAACGCGTCACAGCCGGAAACAAGCAAATGAGTACTCCCCAGAAGCACAAGACAAAGCCCAAGGCTACTCGGAAAGCCAAGGCACACGTCCCTCGCAAACGGGCAGTTCCCTCCAAGAAACCCGCTGGAAAGGAAGCGGCACAACCGCAAAAGAAGGCAGTCCAAGTTGCACCCGAAAAAGTCTTCCTCTTTGCAGTACGACTCAAGGGGTCCTTCGGCATGCCTATTCAAACTGAAGAAACCTTAACGACCCTTAGACTGAACAGAAAATTCAACGCTGTTCTCTTGGAGAATAACGCGAACGTACTAGCTACGTTGCGTCAAGCAAAAGATTCCGTGACATGGGGCGAAGTTAAGGCCAGAGACATTGCAATGTTGCTAAAGGAACGAGGAGAGCTTCTTGGCGGGCTCCGAATAACAGACAAATCGGTCAAAGATAAGTTCGGGGTAGAAACAGTAGACGGATTGGTGACCGCACTTGCAGACGGTGGTATCACATTGAAGCAGCTGTGGCAGAAGGGTCTCAAACCTGTATTTCGGTTGCATCCCCCATCAGGCGGGTTCGCCACGAGCACCAAGCGCCCTCACGGGAGCAGGGGCGAACTCGGGTACAGAGGCCCAGAAATGGCAACTCTGGTCGCAAGAATGGTTTAACCGAGCAGATTTACTCATTTTCCGGAACAGATCTTCACCATTGATAGACATTGAGGCGATATACCTCTGTTACTTTGCTGCCAGTGAGATTCCCGTTCGTCAAGCAAGGTGAAGATCTCAATGAACTCGTCGACCGCACACTGAGACGTAGAAACCTGAGTTTACGGAATGGCGATGTGCTCGCTGTAGCGAGCAAAATTGTATCATGTTGCGAGAATCGCATCCTCAGACTCGACACAATTAGGGTGTCGGCCAAGGCCGTACGATTGTCAGAACAATGGAAAATGGACACGCACCTTGCATCTATAGTCGTTCAGGAAGCCGACTATATTCTTGGTGGAATCCTCGGCTTTCTCCTCACCATCAAAGATGGGATCTTAACGGCAAATGCAGGAGTGGACTTGAAAAACTCCCCGCGAGGGACGGCGACATTGTGGCCTAGGAACTCCGACAAATCAGCTTCTCGGCTTCGTAAGCACTTAACCCGGAAGGGGGTTACTTGTCTCGGAGTGGAGATTGTTGACAGCCGAGTGACACCTCTTCGACTGGGAACTATCGGCCTCGCAATTGGATCTTCTGGGTTTGAACCCGTGCATGACTATCGCTCTAAACCAGACCTGTATGGGCGAGAGGTAAGAGTTACTCAGACCAATATCGCGGACGATCTAGCTTCAGCGGCTCACATGCTCATGGGGGAAGCACGAGAACAGATAGGAGCCGTTGTGATCAGAAACTCGCCGGTAATATTTGGTAGTTCCGTAAATTCAAGCCGAGCAATACTGGAATCGCGACGCTGCTTAATATCGTCCAACTTCTGAACCGTTTCCGATAATTCCACGTGCAGTATTGCTTTTCCGCCAGCTGACCGATAGGATCAAGTCGAGTCAGCTTGTTATTTCTATAATTGTAGAAGAACGAATGTTTTACGTCAATTCAATGTTTGGAATTTCTTTCAACCCCGAAACTTCCCGGACGATTACACACAACACAGCAAAGCTCGATATGGCTCCGCTCACGTGGAAATGTGCCAGTATTCCTTCAATTATTGATCCGGCGGGCAAGGTACTCTATAGGCGAAGCGATAGAATTTACGGCCCCCCTCCGAGTCCTCCATTGCAGTTATCAACTTCGATTCCCTAAGATTCTTCAAATGATAATGGACTATTTGTTGGCTGAGCCTAAGGTCCTTAGCAAGTTGTGCCTCCCATATTCCGGGATGATCGAGAACCCAAAGCATGATTCGGTTCCGGAGAGAGTCAACCAACTCACCTTCAATTGCCTTCACATAGAATCTGCGAGAGAACCCGTCTCGGAACGAGGCTATCAAGCCTGTTCGCTCCATCCCAATCAATGACGACGTTCCGACATCGCGGCTACCGATGTGCCGCTTTATGTCGTGTATGTTCAGCCCCGGTTTCCTAATCAGTAACCTCAAAACGTCCTGACCAATGGCTCTCGACTGCTTCGGTGAAGGTGATGCTAATCTTGAGCAGAACGCAATCCACTTGTAACGCCCTTCCTCAATCCAAAGCGAGCCAGCAACACCCATACAACTCATCAAGGCAACTGTGGCCACCCAGACCGAGTTGTTCTGCGCTTGAGTCGGTGTTACAACATTCACTAGGCCATCCGGGGAAACGCCATACAAGTTTCCATCATTCAGAACTGTCACTCCGATTATAGGCGATCTAAACATGTCACTTCCGGTCTGAACAATGACTCCGTTAAGGTTCATCCGTAGGTAGGTTACGTTCGTGGGAGGCGCTTGCATGGATATGGTAGTCGCGGCCAGCACTGAAGGCTGATACCACATAACATAGAGGTTGTTTTTTCCATCGGCAGAGAACGCAAGGTACTTCGATTGTCCCGTGGTGTAATTAAGCTCTTTCAGATACGCAAGCTGCCCGCCTGCGGAGATCTCTGAGACGTAGACTGACTCGTTCGAGGTTTGCGTTTGCCAGACGACAAAGGCTCCGTCCTGCCCCGTAGTCGGCGTAATCGTTAAGTCACGAAGCGTTGCGGCAAATCTTGCCACCTGAAGCCTATCGAGGACCGTGCCATTGAATCCAACTTTTGCATAGTTGACCGTTGAATCAAATTGCCCATCCGCTTGGCTCTCTCCCCACGCAACTTGCAAGGGTCCCGACGAATTATCCAATACCACTCTCGCCTTAGGTGGAAATGAGGGTACCCCGTTATACGATGCGATTTGCTTCTCTAGGGAAACGGTTGCAGATCTGATCGTCCCGTATTCCACGATCGCATACTCGGTGCTAGGGTCGTATTCAGTCCATGCCATGTAAATTGTGCCGTTTTTGTCTCCTGCCAGAGAAGGCCACAAGATAAGCGAGCCCTGCGTGGCCAGAATCTCGTTTTTTTGCGTTTTGCTTGAGTTGAAGTGCAGAAGATATAGCGCCGACGATACTGACGCCTTCGTTACAACATCATCTGACCACACTATGATTGCATTTTCCTTATTATCGACCGCCATGTCAGCCGCCTGGATGGTCGTGCTGTTCGTGATTCTAGTCGGCGGGATCGTGTCTGTCCCATTGGGGCTGTACTTACTGTACCATATGCCTGGCCCATTCACCGAATCATTCAGTCCTGGAACGAGCCACAATACGTGAACATTTCCGTCCGGGTCCTGATACACCTTAGTCTGCAGGTCAGTCGGCGTAACCGTAGGGGAACCGTTTGAGCTGATTTGAAAAGCGGCGGCCACCGGAACCAAAGCCACTAGAGCAACGACGAAAACAAGGACGGCCAAAAACGACTTAGGCATCTGGAACGCTCTACACTAATCGTACTAGCTTTCCATTAAGAACCTGTCGCTGCACTTAATGCGATATGAACTTATATGCCGATTATTTCAGCCTGGATTCTTGTAATCGGATAGTCGTACGTCACTACCAACCATGAATCAAGAACCTGATAACTGGCAGCATTTTCATAGACTCGATGTGCATCATCCCAACGAGCAAGGGCAACGTCAGGTGACGAAAAAAGCAACGCTCTGGATACTTGGATCGACCCCCCGTTTCCGATTACGGATTTCGTCGCCATCTCACTATCATTAAGTTGAGTTGAAAAGCGACCAACAAAGAGGGCAATGTAACTCTGGTCTGTAACCCCGGTCGCATATACGCTTCTTCTTACCGTCAAGTCGTCGAATAGGCTACTTCTGTCTGAGCGTATTTGATCGAGGATCGCTTGCACGTTCTGTAAGCCTGTATTTTTGTCATTGCTAAGAATTATGTGGTGATTAACAACCGTCAAGTAGCCAAGGCTTGGGCTCATGTCTCCGAGTTCCTGCATTAGTAATCCATAGAGCGCAAACCCGTCATAGGTGCGGGGAGGGGGAATCTTTGTGAGGTTGGCGGCTTCAAGTTCGTGGGAAAGGCTCGTTTGCTTTCCGGTAGAAACCTGAAGCAGCAGTGCCGAACCGCTGAATGTCGGTTCAGGTAATTGAATCGCTACTTCATACGTGAGATCCAAGGGAATGATTTCGAACCCCAATTGAGGGAGTTCAATTAGAACCCTCTCGCCAAAGAGTGACAAGTTACCGCTAACTGAGTAAGCTTCCTCATAATTTACGTACCCGACGTACTCGGCATTGGCCGGAACGTAAGCCATCCACTCTTGGAAGTTGAATGCGAACGCATCAGGAATATGCTCAACTGTCGGGAGCGTTTGGTAATATGAGGCTGCTATGATTATCGTGATGATGGCTAACGTGGCAACAAATGAGTATGTTCGAAGTCGTCGCGGGTCCTTCTTTCTTTCAACTCTCTTTCTGGATACCAACTCTTCAGCACGAACTTAATTCCTGGCGCACATTATTCGGTTTTGGGATTCCTGCTATGTTAACGTTACCTACCGTTTTAGGTAGATCCGTTCGACTTGCTTTGATTTTACTCGTTGCCGATGGCCTTGCAGCCTACGGTCTGACATTTCTAAGCTTCCGCTTCATCGAAATCATGGGAGACCTGATGCTTATTGAGGTCGCGATTTTATTCGTGCTTGCAGGTCTGTTAGACGTAGGAACCTCAATCGGAGCGGCTCAATTTAGGAAGACAATCCTAGGTTCCAAAGAGGGTTATTCGTCGTCAAAACATAAAGAAGCTGAGAGGACGGCACTATTGTACTTCCTCGGTGGTCTAATATTATTCTTGATGATGATAGTCTTCGCACTCTATGAGCAGTCCTAGCGCAGGGAAGATACAGAAAAAGAGGGGAACGCTAAAGCGTTCCTCCTCGCGCATATTCTTTCGCTACTTTGCAGTGCTTGATTTCTTCTTGCGGCTTCGCATCCAAACAGCAACGCCTACAATTGCAATGATTAAGACGATCGGTATCCCTACAACCATTGCATCGGTAGACGCGGACGAGACGGCGATTGGGTCCGTAGTTTGTGACTGGCCTGGGGGTGGAGCCCATAGGACTCTACCGTTAAGCCAATTGGTGCTGTTTGAGGTTAATTGTTGGAATTCCATTTCATTGAGTGTGGTTGTTCTATTCTGGATTGAGGCCGCTATGGCTGGTGTTGGGACTATGCCTGTGAAGTTCGCCCTGTACCATACGGTGCCGAAGGCGGGTGGTGCTGGTGCCGTGGTTTGGTACATGCTTGAGTTGTCGGTTAGTAGTGGAGCGAAATCAGTCCACGTGTTACCTCCGTCAGTGCTCTGCTGAACCATCACGAGCATATCAGCGACGGGACCTGTTCCGGATATGGTAACCGAGCCGCTGCCAAGCATTGGTCTTCCAGCGTAGGCGATTAGTGCGGGCGGTGTAACGCTCACAGTGTAGCCGGCTTGCTGCAGGAGTGACGCTGCCGCGTTCAGGTCGTAGTTGTCAGGTGTGACGGTTGGGTCGTACCAAACGCCCCATCCTGGGCCTAGGAAGCTGGCGAGTGGATATCCGGCACCGCTGAGGAGTGAGCTTATGATCAAGTCACGTGGAATCATGTGACTGATTGCCTTACGGATATCGCGCGCGGCTTGGGCTGCTTTAGTTGGATCGCTCTGTCCCGCGGGGGTTGCGGTTCCTGTGCCGAAAACTGGATTGTTCATGTTAAATCCCATCTCCTGCCAACCCAACTCAGGGGCGGCGATGACATTGACATTTGGTATCGATTGGAGTGTTGGCTTGTCCTTAGCAAGACCGTACTGGGAATCGAGCATGTCTACCTGGCCGTTCTTCAACGCTGCGATTGCAGCGTCTTTGCTGCTAATCCACTGAACCTTGTAGGTGTTAATTGAAAACTGTCCTATTGACTCCAATCCGGAAGCGTTCCAGTATCTCGGAAACTTTGTTAAGGTTGCGATGTTATTGGTGAAGTCATAGTTCTGCAATTCGTACGGACCGGCGCCCACTGGACCAGTAGCGGTATAGCTGCCCGAGCCTCCGTACTGCTTCGTGTCCCAAGTGTATGTGTAAGGTCCGCTGGCGGTACTGAACGGAGCACTATCCCATGTCGAGAACGGAAACTTCTCCATAATGTGCATCGGGAACGGAGAAAAGGCCGTGTATGTTTCACTTGTGAAAGCATAGACTGCCGGCATGTGGAACTGGAACTGGTATCGGCTAGTAGCCTTCCACCAGCCATCCGCTTCCGGAACTCCCGGGCCGGTGTTATCGTCGACTCGTGAAGTTCCGTTCAGGAAGGTGAAAGTGACTTTGCTGCCCAAATATGAAATGTTGCTACCCAAGCCTGTACTAGCAGTGCCTGGGTTCGTTAGCGCGTACTGGGTGAAGACGAAGTCGTCGGCTGTAACCTCAACCCCATCTTGGAACATTACACCCGGCTTTATGTTGACGGTCCAAGTGGTTCCGTCCGGGCTTGAGGTGAAGTTCTGAGCGGTGCCAGGTACGTAGCAACTGCAACGGGGATCAGGCTCCTGTAGAGCTGCACCAATGATGTTGGCAAATACGTAAAACGCATATTGGGTATTCGACGAGGTTGTTTGGGCGGGGTTTAGGTTGTTGCCGGGGAAGATGTTGGCTGCTTCTGCCAAGGTGAAGGTGTTACCGCCTCCCCAATGTTGAAGGTCTCCTCCGGGGAAGGTGACGTCGCTGTAGAGGGTAGAGTTACCCCACTGGGTAAACCTTGACGCTCTTGGAACGATGCTAACTGGCTCGAATATGTAGTTGTATGGAGCGTCATTGAAGACTTGGTCCTGAAACTGGTGCGTCAATTGAATCTGTGTCGCGGTGTCTGTCGAGGTGTAAAGCTTGTCGAAGATTCCGTTCAACGTGGGACTGTTGTAGTATGCGTAATTGTTTCCAGCAGGTGGAACATATGAGGGTCTCCCGTCAAAGTTTCCGCGAAAATCGGGTACGTAGCTCGTATAACCCCACCCGATAAATCCGATATCATATCCACCCTGGCTAAATGATGAACCTGGGGGGGCTGTGGCGGCGAAGAGTCGATTCGAGAGCTGGTCGAAGGTCACGTAGAACAGCTTCGCGTCGATGCCTAGAGCTATCATGTTGCTGGTTATGATACTCGCGTACTGTCTTCGCACGGTGTTTCCACCAGTCGGAGCGATCAAAGTAACTGAAAATAGGCTCGGCGTCTGCGCGTACACGTTGGTGAAGAGAACTGGAATCGCGGTTGATGCAGTAACGTAGATAAGAAGTGCCAAGGATATGCCTTGAATAATGAATTTCAGAGATTTGTTAGACAATTTCATTTCATGTCAGTTGAAGCTAAGAACCGTATTTAGGCTTTCCCACAAAAAGTATGAAACCGACTACGAGGCCACCGCAACGCAAACATTAATTTCTTGACGTCCGCGCATTGCGGATGTAAGGGTAGGACATGGCAAGCCTAATCCGTTACATTATTCGCCGCTTGCTATTCATGATCCCCGTCTTCCTCGGAGTTGCCATTCTGACTTTTGCTGTGGGAAACGCGGCAGGAAACCCGATAAATCTAATCCGCGCTGGTCTCAGGAACCCCAACCCTGCGGTTCTGAAGGCGCTAACGGATTACTATCACCTAGATCAACCGGTTTGGGAACGTTTCCTGTATTGGTTGTGGGATCTCGTACACGGGAACCTGGGCGTGTCGATATCGGGAAGACCTGTTCTTTCCCAGATTGGGCCCTGGACAATAACCACCTTAGAACTGCAGATTCTAGCAATGATCTTGTCGGTCGCCATAGGAGTGCCAGTGGGCGTGTTCTCTTCAAAGCATCAATATTCCAAGGCCGATTATGCCATAACGAGCACCGCAATTTTCGGGTATTCTATGCCGACTTTCTGGCTGGGAATTATGCTAATCGTAATTTTCTCATTGGATCTCGGTTGGCTGCCGAGCAGTGGAGCAGTTAGCGTGAGTTACCCATGGTGGGGCAACAGTATTCTTGACCCGATAGCCCATCTGATTCTCCCCACCGCCGTACTAACTTATGTTGAGTTGGCGACAATAGTTCGGCTCGTTAGAGCCAATATGCTCGAGGTTATGCGGCAAGATTACATCTTAGCGGCCCGCGCGAGCGGACTAAGTGAACGAACTGTTACTTACCGATACGCGCTGAGAAATGCAATTAGCCCGATAATCACAATCATTGGACTCGGATTCGGCGCGGCGATGGCGGGTGCGCCTGCTTTGGAGACAACTTTCTCATGGCCGGGGCTTGGTTACGCGTTCGCACAAGCCGCCTCCACTTTAGACATACCGCTTGTAGAGGGGATAACGATCGTCATAACGGTGATGGTGATGATAGCAAATCTGATGACCGATCTCGTGTACGCCATGATCGACCCGCGTGTTACGGTACAGTGAGTGTGGCTGATTGTCTCAGGGTAGTCGTAAACGAGGGGCGAGTCAATGGGCAGTCGCTTGGCGTCGATTTATACGAAACAAATCAGGCCTAATCGGTAGTGCAATTGTAATCTTCTTCGTTGTCGTCGCGTTGGTAGGCCCATATGTGGTTGCGTACCCTCCTCGAAGCTATCTCTCTTTGTACGAGGGAGACGCTGGGACTCCACCATCATTTAACCATCCATTCGGAGTCGAGGACTCAGGAATAGACGTGTTCAGTGAAACCGTTGACTCCACGCGGAATGACCTATACGTCGGGCTTACGGCAACTCTCATTACAACGCTGATTGGTGTTGCGGTAGGAGCGTTGGCCGGATACTTCAAAGGTATTGTGTCGGACGTATTGCTCGGAATCACTCAAGTGTTCTTTGTGATTCCAGTCCTACTTCTCATTCTTCTATTCGCAAGAGTGTTCTCAGTCTTAGTCTTCAAGGGCCTGGGGCTTACACTCATTGTTCTCATACTCGCGTTCTTCGGCTGGTCGGGTATCGCATTCATTGTCAGAGGAGAGACTTTCAAGTTGAAGGAAATGGAGTTCGTTCAAGCTGCACGATCGTTGGGAGCAGGATCATATAGGCTACTCTTTCGCCACATTGTCCCGAACATTCTGTCACCCGTCATCGTCATCGCAACGCTCAACATAGCAGGCTTCATATTGACCGAGGTCGTCGTGAGCTTCCTCGGATTCGGTGATCCGAATACTTCCACTTGGGGGCTTCTGCTGAACGAAGGGTTCCCCTACGTTCGGACCGCCTGGTGGGTTTCACTATTCCCAGGCTTGGCCGTAGTCTTTTGCGTCTTAGGTTTCAATCTAATGGGTGACGGATTATCAGACGCTCTCAACCCACGACTTCGTGAATGAGTGGGCTCATCGATTGCCAGAAAAACTCCTAGAAATCTCAAATCTCAGGACCTACTTTTTCACCGAAGCTGGCGTAGTCAAGGCTTTAGATGGAATGTCGCTCGAAGTCAACAAGGGACAAGCAGTTGGCCTAGTAGGAGAATCTGGTTCAGGCAAGTCTGTTACCGCGCAATCCGTGCTCCGCATCGTACCGCGGCCGGGGCGCATAGTTGATGGGTCCATAAGGTTCGAGGGCGAAGAATTACTCTCGAAATCGGATGACGAAATGCGCAAACTTCGAGGACCGAAGATGGCGATCGTATTCCAGGACCCCACGACGTCCCTTAATCCAGTGCTCACAGTTGAAAGACAATTAACTGACATCTTAATGCTTCACCGAGATTTGACGAAGGAGGCTGCGTCGAAGAAAGCTCTCTCTCTTCTAGAGCACGTGGGCATACAAGAGCCTGAAAAGAGGTTGAAAGCCTATCCTCACGAACTGAGTGGCGGAATGAAGCAGCGCATTGCCATCGCCCGGGCTCTGTCTTGCGAGCCGATGCTGCTGTTCGCCGATGAGCCAACCACCAACCTCGATGTCACCATCCAGGCTCAGGTCTTGGAATTATTGAAGCAGTTACAGAAGGAATTGAACATGACGATGGTGATGATTACCCACGACATGGGTATAATCGCAGACATGACCGAACGTGTCACGGTTCTTTACGCAGGCAAAGTGATGGAAGTTGCGGATACGTCGACGTTGTTCCATTCTCCGAAGCATCCCTATACAGAAGCGCTGCTCAAAGCTGTGCCAAGCGTCAAACAGACGCGTACCCTCGAAGTT
The DNA here is from genome assembly GCA_049517415.1 of Bathyarchaeia archaeon. Classification (GTDB taxonomy): domain Archaea; phylum Thermoproteota; class Bathyarchaeia; order 40CM-2-53-6; family 40CM-2-53-6; genus FEN-987. The sequence continues at coordinate 4,106 of JBEKSC010000015.1, read as the reverse complement.
ATCCCTGGGAATATACCGAATCTCATCGAACCCCCTTCCGGATGCGTATTTCATCCTCGCTGCAAGTACGCGAAAGACATTTGCATGAGGCAGGAGCCTCCTCTGGAAAAAGTGGAGGAAGGACATTTTGTGGCTTGCCACCTTTGGCGGGAATTGAAACTTGAAGGCAGAGGCTGAGATGGCTGAGATGCAGACGACAAAGGATCCAGGGCACTCAATTCTCGAAGTAAATTCCCTAGTGAAGTATTTTGATGTTGTTGAGCGTGGAATTTTCCAAAAGAAGAAAGTCGGCGACGTGCACGCTATCGACAATGTATCTTTTCGCATCTCAGGAGGTGAAACGCTCGGGCTCGTTGGGGAGAGTGGCTGCGGGAAGACTACCACTGGTAAAGTAATTTTGTACCTTGAGAAACCAACTTCAGGGTCCATATTGTTCGAAGGTATGGACGTTGTCGAAACCTTCGAGAACGGCCATCAATCTGATCGGAAAGTTCTCAGGCGCAGAATGCAGATGGTTTTTCAAAATCCTTACAACTCCCTCGACCCACGTATGACTGTGTACGACATTGTCAGCGAAGCGTTCGCTATTCATAGGAATATACCGAAGAGCCAATGGACTGACCGCGTCTACGAACTACTTAGAATGGTGAATCTAGAGGAGTACCACGCGGAGCGTTATCCTCACGAATTTAGTGGAGGGCAGAGACAGAGAATCGCGATCGCGCGTGCTCTGGCGGTTGATCCGAAGTTCGTAATCCTCGATGAACCCGTCTCATCCTTGGATGTATCGATTAGAGCCCAAATCCTAAACTTGCTCATAGATCTACAGAGAGACGAGCACCTATCTTATCTTTACATCTCGCACGATCTCAGCTCCGTTCGGCAGATCAGTCAACGCGTTGCTGTAATGTACCTGGGAGAAATCGTTGAGCTAGCGCGGGCAGACCAAATCTTTGACAAACCATTGCACCCTTACACTCAGGCATTAATCTCGGCTGTTCCAGTCCCCGACGTGGACCACAAAGCAACCAGAATCATTCTTCCCGGCGAGGTCCCAAGCCCGATCAACCCGCCGCAAGCATGCAGATTTCACCCACGTTGTCCGTATGCCACTGATATTTGCAGGCAGATCGCTCCAAGATTCGAAGATAAGTTAATTGATGGCCATTTCGTGGCTCGTCATCACGCCGACAAGTTCGTTTAGGTTACACGGTTGCGCGTTCGAAAGTGGAAAGCTGCGGGAATTGTTCTCTTCACCCTGAGTTTGATTTTTCTCTTTGTAGGAACGATAATGCCTTACTACAAGTCGCCCCAGAGGCTTGAGGGAACCGGACCTGGAATAGAGTTCACGGCTTCGCGGCCCTATTGGATCAATTCATACTTTATCCCACCCATCGATGCAGGTCAACCTATCAGTTTGACTGTGCTCAGTGACCGAGAAGGAACAACGACAGTTGTTCTGGCATACTACGATCAGGCGCGGCAAAGCATAGTTGCGCCCGCGCTGGTCACCGTCATTTTCAGCCCGGACGAAAAAGGCCTCGCCGTTTTTACAAAAGCAGATAGATCTGGGCCGTACCTTCTCACGATCACTAGCTACAATAGTTCATACACATTCTATCTAACTTCCGTTTGGTCTCCTTTCTATATATTGAGAACGCTCACCATCTATGCCTTCGGTCTCCTACCACTTGGATTAGTCACCATTTACTATGATCAAATCGTAGAAGAGCGGGAGCGTATAGCCGAGGAGGCTCTCCTAGGAATCAAGAATCCTAGGTGAGCTAATTTTAGATGATCAATCGACCAACCTTCTCGGCTCATATTCGATCTTTGTAGGTCGATTTGAATGGGCGTTTCCGTCTTATGTCTCCGGGGTGCTTATGATTTTCTCAGAGGCATTGTTCCCCGCGAGCATTCTACCATACCCGCTTTCGCTCATCGCTGAGGGGCTTCCATTTACTTACTTGATGAGAGCATCCAGAGCTGCGCTCATCTCCGACTCTTGGACGCTGTATGTGACTTCGATGGCTTCCCTTGCGTTGGGCGGAATAATTCTCTTGGCAGTTGGAATTGTTGCGTTCAGCTATGCGGAACGAAGTGCTAGGGCGAGAGGTTTCATCGACAAGAAAGTAATGTAGGAATGGCTTCGGTCGTGGCAATCGACCTAGGCTCACTTTCTTGGAGCTTCATAGTTTTGTTTTGCTTCTTGACCAATCCAATCGTGAGCGCCAGGACAATAACAGCTACTACAATCATGAGAGCTATGGTCGCGCTCAGGTCTGTATTCCATTCCGCTTCTAATTTCCTGTCCGAAGTCATTAGTATCTGTACAGTTAGGTTTCTTGAGTTGGCCGCGCCAGTCCATCCTCGAAACTGATCCTTCGCGCCAATCAGCCCTAGCATCCCAGAAGTGCTAGTTACGCTGTCAGGTAATGATACGTAGGCGAACATGCCTTTCGGAATATCGATCGATGCGTTTCCTGTAAATCTTTGTGTTCCGAGAGGTGAAGTTACTAGAAATGGAGTACTTGCGTGGACATCAACGCCAAGGTTCACGTAGCCGCTCGTCCACAAGAGCGCGCCTTCGTAAGATCTTGTTACACCTGAACCCGCGATGAGCGCGTTTGCATCATCCGTCGCACTGACTCCGAATGGGTTTTCGCAACCGCCACTCGGTTGGCAGTAACTAAGCGATATCAAGGAATTAGTTTCCTGCCACCCGGTTGAGTTCAGGTAGGAAATATGCCTGAATCCTACTGGCCCGAGACCGATAGGCGTAGGAATGGCTTCTGTTCTCTCGGCAACCACGATTACGGGGTTCGATGAAGGGTTGACTGTGAGATTTGAATTTGCCACAATGTGCCCATCAATCAGAAAGTCCCATGAATTTGAGGAGTCGGGGCGTATCGTGTACACATGCCACGTGCCGTTGATCCCGACTGACCCTGTTGGGCCTATCTGATAATAATAGTCTGACCCGCCACGATTGGGCCAGTATTGCCATTGCCATCGCGGATCGGAAGCAGGGATTATCTCCGAAGCTCCTAGGCATTTGAAATTGCTGGCGACAACGGCGCCCTTAAGGCAATACACTCCAGGTTCCAATGAGTACCCAAATTGAATGAATGCGCCATTCGCCAAGTTGTCCCCAACCCAAAAGTAGTCAAGTGTATTGGAGTAAGTGTCGTAAGCATGTGTTTCAATTTCTACTTGAACCCCGAGATTATTCCTCGAAGCATCATCACCCCAAGCACCGACCTCGATGGTCACACCGGTCTGTGGTGGAGCAGAGGCCAATAAGATCGAATTCAGAAGAAGGAAGGCAGCGAAGCATCCTCCCTTAGACAAGGCAATCGAGTCGATACGAATGCGAAGGTGGTCATAAACCCCTTGCGGATGGCCTCGCTCAGAAATCGCTATTCGAGTCTGAGGGAAACCGTTAACGGATCTCACTTGATGTTGGGGTTAATTGGGGTTGTTGTTTCAAAATGAGTCTGCTCGCGTCGGGTATAACGGAGATCGTGGATTCTGCTCCCAGGGCACGTTGAGCTGTTTGCAACGCAGCATTGACGGTTCGAGAAGCCCGCATTCCGAATACATTTTCAACGTAATAATCTGGAATTGTTGAGACTAGGTATATCCGATGAGAGTCAAGCGCTCTCGAGAGGAACGCGGCCTTAAAGCCGCCATAGTTGAAGTTGTGGCGAAGCCTAGCCTCCAGATGGTGCGGCTGCTTCCTTTCCAGGGTCCACTCATAAAACTCTGTGTCGCCGTGGCCTTTGCCGCACTCCGCCGCAATGATCAATGCCCCGTTCCTTTTTAGCGCCCCGATGCCGATTGGGAACGTTTCAATGGCTTGTAGTAGCGATTCGTCGTCAGGCGTTCCTCCAGCACTCATTATAACTATATCCGCTAATTTCGGGATATCCTTCGTTAGGGTTGTATTCCACGCGACCTGCAGCGTTGACATAACCTCTCTTACATTTCCAAACGCAACATGAAGCGGTTCTCTCCCAGAGTCAAGGACAACCCCCAGCGCGTAAGTATTGCTTACCTTTTCACTAATTTCGTCTCGTTCTTTGCGGAGGTCCGCGGCTGTAAAG
>JBEKSC010000014.1:0-68696 GCA_049517415.1 Bathyarchaeia archaeon | reverse complement strand
TGGTAACGTAGGGTTTGTCATCAAGCCATGAGACGTGGTTCTCGTTCTTGTAAAATATTTTGAACGTGTGCCCTTTGAATTGATCTTGGCCTTCAATGGTGTTAGTGCCCCATAGGTAGCCTTCCTTGTCCTGCCAGTCTTTCTTCGTCACTTTCCCTTTGAACAATACCCAGCCCTTCGTTGTTTTGGCTAGTGCGTCGGCTGGATCTTGCTTGGCTGCGACAGCTTTTCGAATTGTTTGACCAGCGATGAAACATTCGCCGACCGAGTTCTGAATTACGACCTTCTTCATGTCCCTGCCTTTCATCAGTAGACCTGCGCCACCGACGAGTCCGAAAGCAGCAACGCTGATGTACTTGCCCAAGGCTTCCGCAAGAGGATAGTTGACTGCTGTCTTGACGATAGAGACGTTGCCCCACTCGTCGACGTAGGTTGTTGGGTGTGAGGGTATGTCGGCGAGGTATGTGGTGATCTGAGAGATTTCCGGTATCGCTCGTCCTGAATAGTCACCGTTTACGACTTTTTTGCCAAGGGACACGGCCACATCAATTGGTGCGGGCGTGTTGCCTCCTCCCAGTTCGACCGGGACAACAGCTTCCACCTCAACGTGTGCGTAGCTTTGTAGTTCTAGCACTGAGAGCATTAGGATCCGGTCAGCCATACCAGTGCGTGTCTTGAGTCCTACACTTGCCATTTTGTCGAGCGTTTCTTGTGTCTTGGGTGCAATTGATCCCATAAGGAAAGGTGTGCAGACCCAAGCATCGTCGCGAATGTCGGCGGGATCAGTAATGTGAATCTCGCCCACTTTCTTCAGATCCTCGTACAGCAATTCCTGACCAAGCTTGGGGCTGCCCCCTCCGCCGGTACCGTAGAAGGTGCAACCTAGAACCAAGTCGTCGATGTCTTCTTTGCTTTTCAAAACTAAATCTGCCATTACGATTTTCCTCATTCGCAGAACTTGATTCGAATTAGATTTGTAGCTTTCGCTTCGCGCCTTCAGTTGTAACGTGCCTATAAGCATAAATATCCATACAAGTCACGTTAAGGCTACGGTCTTATCTAATGGGTAAGTCTGAAAAAGAAAATAAGCCAGTAGACAAATCGCGACGTAAACTCTTGATAGGCGCTGGTGCTGCGGTTGTAGTAGTTGCTGCAGGTGGAGCAGCATACTACCTTAGCTCTCAAGCGCCACCCGCTGCGACAACAACGATGGCGCAAAGCTCAACCGCTGCGATGACAAGCTCGTCTGCAATGGCAACGGGCGGACCAACAGCCGTTAACCCTAGCGTGACACTACGATACTTGGGCTATCCGTTCTTCCTTCCAGAAGACGCCGTAAAGCAATGGCAGACTTTGACAGGTCAAACGATAAACGCAACGTATGCGGAGGCTTTCGTAATTGGGCAGAAGCAGCTATCGAATCTCAGTGCTTGGGACTTTGGAGGTTCGCTTCGACACCGCAACTTGGTGACAGCAAATGCGCTTCTAAGTATGCCAATCGCAAGTATTCCTAGATGGCAGGACTTCACCAAGATTGAAGACACCTTTATCCATCCAGAGAGCTACTTCAGTGCTGCACAAGCACAACGTTTCAACAATTTACTCTGGGCCAACGGTGGACAAGACAAAACACACCTAATCTCAATGCCGTGCATCTGGAACTTCGACTCCGTAAGCTACCTTCCACAACAAGTACCATTCTCAGAACATGGCGGAGACCACATTTCGTTTGCCTACGATGAACTCTTCAACCCCGAGTGGAAAGGAACTGTAGGCATGCAGGACGAAGGCTATACCTCTTTCACTGAGCCAGCTAACCTATTGAATGCCTCAGGTCAGCTGCCACTCTCAGGCGCAATCTCAAGCATGACAACGGACGAGGTGGACAAAGTATACAACTACCTACTTCCGATAATCAAATCTGGGCAAGTACGAACCTTTTGGAGTGATTATGCCACAATAGTCAACCTCCTCGCCACGAAAGAACTATACATGGCTAGTACCTGGCAACCAGTCTGCTTCGACACTCGCAAAGCAGGAACACCATGCTACTACTCTAGGTTAAGGGACGGCCCGTTCTTCTGGTTCAATTCAAACTACATGTCAACTGGAGCCAACCAAGCTGCAATTCCCGACTGCTTGAATGTCATCAACTGGACACAGCAGGCATGGATGCAGCTAGTATACACACGCCAGGGATATCCTTCTCCAGGTGTTGGATGGGATGACTACCACACTGAGATGGGTGACGAATACTACAACTGGTTCTTCAACGGAGGAGCCACAAATCTATCAATTACGGATGCCATCAAATTCTGTTGGCCAGATCATCCGGAATACGCAAACCTGGATCCCAAGGTTATGAACGCGCTGTTCACACCCGACGTCTACTTCAAAGCATCACTGAGCGGAGACATTGCTAACCTACGAACCGGATCCCCCGATCCTAACGGCAATCTGCGGGACCTAGGTTCAATTGCGCAAAAGAACCAAATTACTCGGTACTTCCTCTCACCGGATCTACCGGACAACAACGACTACTATGTCCAAAAGTACACAGAGCTGAAAGCCCTTATTCCATCATAAAGGCCTTCAGCCAATCTCTCCTTTTTTTCCTAATTTCGAAATTTGAAACTTACTAGAGTTTGACGATAACGCTGATTCTAGAACACGCGCTTCTTTGACGGCGGCTCCTTGAAAGCCTCTTTGCTGTGAGCATACCCCGCTAGCACCCACGCCATCGCGTTGTAGACTGCAGCCCTCAAGGGCTCAATTATTTGGACATTCTCGCCTTTTCCCGCAACGTGCCTCTGCAAGGAATTTACTGAGGATGACATTCCAGTGCAGCCCAGCACTGTGGCCTGTGCGCCGTCTTATTCACAGCTTCTCTTACCGCATCGACTAATGCTGTCACTGTTCGCTTTGCATGTGCTTCCAGGGCCAGGACTCGAATGTTGAGGGTTATGACAGATGCCAAATGTTGCAACAACCCGTACTTGACGGCTAGGCTGCGATCGATATGAACAAATTCGGGCACGGTGTCTATGATCGAAAATCATGGTGCGACCTCTCGGTTATCAGTGTAGGCGACGGGCAGCAGGTCTAATATGCGCCAAGGTCTCTCGATTGGAAAGTTCCTACTTCTTTTGGCCGCGAGAGAGCACCCAGCCCATTATGACGAGAGCTATGATGGAGATCCCTGTGATGATGGCTCCGACTGCGTACCATTTTGGTGTGATCGGGTTGATCGCGAGTTGTGTGTTAATGTAGGTCGCGATCACTCCTGTTCCTGAAGCGACAAAACTTGTCCTTATCAGTTCTCCCCAGGCTAGAACGAACCCAAAGATCGCTGCTGAGACAACCTCCCACCTAATCAATGGAAGGGTCACACGTCGGAAGACGTTCATTGGGGATGCGCGTAGCACACTAGCTGCTCGTTCATAGAGCACGAGATCCGGATCGAAGCGGGCCATCATCAAGATGAGCCCGAATGGAACGGCATAGACGGTATCCAGCATCGCAGCGATCCACCAAGTAAACTGCCAGTTCATAATTTTAAATAGAATGTTGTTTCCGAGTCCTAAGGCGACCCCCGGGACTAGGAAGCCTAGGAGAATGATATAGAACAAGGCGTTGCGACCTAAGATTCGGTGGCGTAGGGCCATCGCGACACAAGTGACTATGATAGTTGTCATTATGGATGCCATGAAGGCAACGTACACAGTGTTCTGGAAGGCTTGCCAGAACGCCCAATCATAATACGCTGAGATATACGAACCGTATTCGTAACCGGTAGGTACGGCATTGTACCATTTTGTTGTGAAGCCCTGATACGGAAAACTGATCGCGCCTGAATTATTCGTCGACAGCACAATCATCAAAATGATGGGCAAATATACAAATAGGATAAAGAGCCCCACGTAGGTTCTTATACCGATGTCTTGAAGCTTCATTCTCGTTCACACTCCATGATTTCCTATTCGTACACCAACTTCTTGATGTCCACGAGCTTGAAGCAGATGAAGAGTACCGCGACCGAAATTATTAGGAGCATTGTGGAAACGACAGATGCGTAGGGCCAAAGGAAGTTATCTGAGTACATCGCTATAGAAAGCCCCATGGTTTGGATTCCTCCAGCCCACAGACCTGGCGTTACGTAGTCTCCTAGTGTTGAAACGAAGACGAAGACGAAGCCACATATGATGCCGGGCAGGGACAGCTTGAAGACAATGTCGTATAGGACGCGATGTGGTGGCGCTCTCAATACTTTGGCTGCCCAGATGAGATCAGGGTCGATGCGATTCATGGCGAGGTAAATCGGAAATTCCATGAATATAATGTAAGTTTGCAACCAAATGACGTAGAGAGTGTTACGTGAGAAGAGCAAGGCTGCAATGGGGGTGTGAATGATTCCGGTTGCAAGCAAGGCGTAATTCACTATTCCCCCTTTGCCCAGAATTGCAATCCAGGCAACCGTCCTGATGCTTGAGTCTATCAAGAATGGAACAATCAGTAGGGTGATGACGTAGTTCTTGAAGGAAGGACTCTTAATGCGGAAGGTTAGAAAGTACGCGAGAGGAAAGCCGAAGCAGAAACATATGATGGATGCGACGAGGGCCAAACTGAAGGTATTCAAAAGAAGTGAAGGTGTGTTCGGCGCCGTAAAGAAGTCGATGTAGTTCTGAATGGTAAATATTGGCAGAAAACCAGTTGACGAGGGTGCCGTCGTGTAGAAGCTGACTACGGTCATTATCGCAAGCGGTAGAAGCATGAAGATTATTGAGACGACCAGTCCTGGCACAAGGAGCGCATAGCTTGAAACTCCTCCGATACGGAATCCCGACGTCTTCTGGCTAGGAGTGGTGACAGATGCTTGTGACATTGGGCTGGCTCACTTGCCGTAGATTACTTCTTCGATATTCAAACCCTCAATAACGCTTGGTTTCTCGATTAACATCGCGTCATGTGCACTCCAGCCTAACACGGCGCCATCACGCATTACAGTAGGAGCGACCTCTGGGGTGACGGTTGCCCTCATTGTTACCCCGTCCTTCATCTCGAAGACGCATTCAACATTGTTTCCGAAATAATAGGAGTTGATGCCCTTAGCTTGAAAGTGATTGTCACACTTGACCGCCGCCTCACCTACAACGATTGCCTCAGGGCGCACACCGTACGCTAACTTGTGTCCGGAATAATCTTTGGTTGAGGAAACCTTCATTTCACCCAGATCAGTCTTGACGGCGTATACTCCACCTTGCTTTCCAGAAACTTCGCCGCTGAACAGGTTGATGTCACCGACGAATCGTGCAGCAAACACGGTTTGAGGTTTCGCATAGATCTCAGCAGGTTTTCCGATCTGCTCTATGACCCCGGTGTTCATAACCATCAAAGTATTCGCCAAACTTAACCCATGCTCTTGCACGTGAGTCGTCAAAATGAAAGTCGTTCCTAACCGCTGATGTAGAAGCTTGAATTCCTCCATCAATTTCCGTTGGAGTCTGTAATCCACGTGGCTCAGCGGCTCGTCGAGCAGCAAGACGGCTGGGTTCACGACGAGAGCTCTAGCAATTGCTACACGTTGGCGCTGTCCACCACTTAGCTCAAGCGGGGAACGATGTTCATACCCTTCCATCCCCACCAGTTTGAGAGAATCCCCAACCTCTTTGTCGAACGTTGAATGATCCTTTCCAAGCATTTTCAGCCCGAACGCGATGTTGTTGTAGACTGACATGTGTGGGAATAGCGCGTAGTTCTCAAGCATCATCGCTATGTCGCGTTTGTGAGCGGGCACATTCTTCATATCTTGTCCTTTGATGTAGAGCCCACCACCCTCATATTCAAGCAGACCAGCTATAACTTTCATCAACGTGCTCTTCCCGCATCCACTCGGGCCAATGAGCACGAAGAAGTCGCCTTCGTCAACTTGGAAGGAGACTTTGTCAAGCGCTAATACTTCTTTCCCATACCACTTGGTAAGATCCTTCGTCTCGAGAACTTTCAAAAGAGCATACTCCAATACCGCAAGATGCCTACTCAAAGTGTTAATAAATCATCGCATCAAGTCTCAGCTCTGAATAGGCATCATCTGCAACCGTTTTTCGTCACGCGGATTAACTTCCAGACATCAGTTTCATGCAACGTCAGCTATTCAAAACCTGTTATGCGTCTGCCGATGTCAAAGTTCTGCGAACGTTGCCAATGTAGGTTTAGGGTAATGGAAAGCGGCAAACGATGTTTTGTTAAGGACTTTTAGGAGCATCACTGCCTAGGTGGTTTCGCCTAGGCGAATATACAGTGGCACGTAGGCGTGCATCTTCTGACTAGGTGTTCATGGAAGACGTAGAGATCCGTGCTGAAGTATCGCTCAGTCCTGTCGGGGAGAACGGTGACTACAACCTTGTCCTTGCCCATCTTTTCGAGCGTCTGAATCACTCCCAGAACGTTGGCACCCGATGATATCCCAACCATCAATCCATACTGTCTTGACAACTTCCTCGACATTTCGACTGCATCATCGCTTTTGACTTTGGCGACGAAATCCAGTTCATCCATCTTTACGAGTTCAGGTATGAAACCATCTCCAATGCCGGCTATCTTGTGGTCTTGGACATTTGTCTCCCCCGACAAGATCGCGGCTTCAGCTGGTTCGACTGCGACAAGTTTCACGTTTGGATTTACTTTGCGAAGAGCTCTTCCGACTCCGAAGAGTGTGCCACCGGTTCCAACTCCCGCGACAAACGCATCTATTCGCTCCTTCACCTGATCGATAATCTCCTGACCGGTCGTTTGGAAATGTGCGGTCACATTTTCTTCGTTGCTGAACTGCTTCGTAAGATAGACGTTTGGCGAGTTCTTCGCAATCTCCTCTGTCTTCTTCACAGCGCCCTCGAACCCTTCACCCTTGGGTGTTAGGCAAACCTCTGCGCCGAGATTCTCCATCAATCGAATCCTCTCCTTGCTCATATGTTCAGGCATGAAGACCACCATCTTGTAGCCTTTCGCTGCAGCCACCATGGCAAGCGCTATACCTGTGTTACCGCTCGTTGCTTCCACAATTATTGAATCAGGTTTCAATATGCCACGCTTTTCAGCGGATTCGATCATGAATTTCGCGATTCTGTCTTTCACGCTTCCGCTAGGGTTCATAAACTCCAGCTTTGCGTACATTGGATAGACTAGCCCATTCAGTTCCACGGGTAATCTCATGATGGGAGTGTTACCGATGAAGTTCACAACTGAAGAGAACGTCGGGGACGATTGCTGCAATTCAACTTCATTGTGATTACTTGTGGAGTTGGGATTTCTCTCTTTCGTCCATTAGTTCAAGGTGGAAATAATTCGAATTCGCCATGCCGCAAGAAGTTCGGCGACACGATCATTCGAAACAACGCTATTGCAAATCATCCAAAACTAACCGTGGGCATCGCTAGGAATTCTTATTAATGGTCCGTCGGAGAAAATACGCATCAAAGAGCGGTTTCTATGGTATTAGAGAAGAAAGTAACTCTTGAGCGAATGACCATACTCGAAGCAAAAGAAGCTGTGAAGGAATCCAATGGAGTTGTAGTAATCCCCATTGGTGCCACGGAGCAGCATGGACCACACTTGCCCCTTGATACCGACACGGCAAGCACTGTAGAACCGGTCCTAAGAGCGGCGAGAGAGACGCGCGTTGTGGTGGCACCAACTATTTCAGTAGGATGCTCTACGCAGAACCTGTATTTCACAGGAACGATCGCGCTCAAACCCTCGACACTCATGGAACTAGTGAAAGACATTTGCAGAAGCCTTATCCATCATGGGTTTGACAAGATCGTCATTGTGAATGGTCACGGAGGAAATCTCAGCCCACTCAACGTAGCCGCTGAGGACATAAAATACGAGACTGGCGTGTTTATCTGCACCGTAAAATGCTGGGACCTCCCCGGAGCGCCTTCGCCTCCACCTGGAACGCCTGAGTATGACGGACATGCGGGCTCTCAAGAGACCTCATTGATGCTTTATCTTCGTCCTGAAGATGTTGATGTCACAAAATACGTGGATTCTCCACCAAAGGTTCAATTGACAAAATACGGTTGCGTGTGGTCTCCTCAGTATGGGCCGTATGATACGGCACCAATAGCAATCATGCTGGACGCGACCGAATGCGTTGACTACGGACATTTTGGTAACCCGAAGTTCGGCAGCAAGGAAAGGGGACAGAAGGTCATCGAGGCGTGGAGCAAATCATTAGCAGAATTCTTGAAAGCGCTAAAAGAAGGCAAGATAGTATACATGAAATCGAAAATGTCTCGGGGGGGGTGCTAGTGTTTGAAGCTGATGCTCTTATGTCCTACAGTCTCTCCAGAGTTCAAGAAGGTGTCGGAGGGCCAAGCGAGAAAAGTCTGTCGGCAAGACGTTGATTTGGAAGTGGTCGGCATCGAAAGTGGCCCTGCATCAATCGAATCGATCTATGAATCGGCCTTAGCAGAGCCATTTGCTGCCGAGAAAATAAAGGAAGCTGAAGAACGTGGCTTTGACGCGGTCGCGATAACTTGCATGTGCGATGCTGGCCTACACGCTGGCCGAGAATTAGTGAATATTCCTGTGACCAGCGCATTGGAGTCGTCAGTACTGTTGGCGTCGGCTCTCGGGATGAAGTTCTCAATCGTGACTATCAGTGATTCTCTCATACCTATGTTTCACAAAAATCTAAGGAGTATAGGTGTTGAGTCCAACCTAGCGTCTATAAGATCCGTAAATATACCAGTGCTTGAACTTTGGGACGATATCGAGAAAATGAGGCAAGCACTTCTGACTGAAGCTAAGAAAGCTATCGAGGACGACGGAGCCCACGTGATCGTTCTTGGGTGCACCGGCATGACCGGCATGGCGCAATGGTTAAAGGAACAAATCGGTTTGCCCGTTATCGATGGCCTGGAAGCCGCTATAAAACTGGCCGAAGTGCTAGTTGACTTGCGTCTGTCCCAGAGCAAACGCACCTATCAGAAGCCCCCCGTCAAAGAGATAAGAGGCGTCTACAAACGGCTGGTAACTGCGTAGGGGAGACAAGGGTCCTTTTAGGCGAGCTGTTTTCCGGCCTTGTCTAGACGACCTCCTATCAGCAAATACTCAAGTTACTTGATGCTGTTACCGGGGCTCGTGCTGTGCGTTCTCTTCCTCATAGTGCCCTTTGGGTTAATGGTGACCATAAGCCTCTACCAAAACATCTCCCCGGCCACCATGGTCCTATCAGGTTTCTCCTTCGAGAACTACATAGGCTTCTTCTCGAAAGGAACCAGTTACATAATCTTGGCAAATACATTTGGTAATTCCCTACTAGCCTGTTTGGCATGTCTATTGATCGGATATCCATTCGCTTACCTCTTAAGTTACTCGGTAAAAAATGAGAAGGTAAAATCATACATGGTGAGCCTACTTATCGTTCCGTTCCTCATCGATACTAGTATCAGGATGATCGCTTGGATACCTATCCTGGGCAACCAAGGCGCGATAAACCAGCTTCTCCTATCGTTACACGTTGTGCAGAACCCGCTGTCGTTGCTGTACAATGTGGGCGCTCTTCAGATTCTGTGGCTTCAAGGGTATGTGTTGTTTATGATTTTTCCAATCTATCTGGCCTTGAATAGAATCGATCCGGACTTGATCGCCGCGGCCAAGGTACTTAGGGCCTCACCTCAGAATGTGTTCTACTACATAGTGTTCAAATTGTCATTGCCTGGCGTTATATGTGGGTGCATCTTCGTTTTCGTTAGCACGCTAGGAGACTACATAACTCCTCTATTCATTGGAGGAGGAATTCAGACTCTTGGTCTATCCGTATCTGACTATGCAAACTCTTTTGCTTGGCCTTACGCAGCAGCGCTCTCCACAATGCTGACTGGTGTGGCAATAGCGGTCCTGTATATCCTCCTGAAAGTAGTTAACATAAAAGAACTCATCTACGAGAGGTAATACCTACGAAACTTAAGGCTACCCTATCGAAAGTCTTCATGGCGTTAGTGGTTTTATTCATCTATCTACCCCTACTCTTCATGGTGTTGCTCTCGTTCAAGTCGGGGAGCGACATGAGCTTTCCGATACGAGGATTCACATTAGATTGGTATATTGGTCAACCCAGCTCGTACCGATATGGGTCCGAATGGATTTCGGTCTTTCATGATACAGATTTTTGGCGCGCATTCCGAAGTTCAGCTTACGTGTCCATTGCTGCCGCCTTGCTCACTTGTTTCATAGCCACGACGACGGCTTTGGCTCTCCGCCATAGAGTCAAGGGAAGAGACCTTGTCTTCTACGTGATTCTATTGGGCTTCGTCGTACCGGGGGTCGCACTGGGGCTGGGAATGGTCTTTCTCTTCCGGTTTGTTGGCTGGGGGTTTACGTTCTGGACGCCCGTAATCGTGGACGTGATTTATGCTGTTCCCTTCGGCTTGGTGCTCATGATGGCTAGATTCGAGCCTAGACTGATGGAGTACGAGAGGGCCGCAAGCACTCTGAAAGCAAGCCCATGGAATGTCATTAGGCATGTAACATTACCCTTGATTGTCTGGGAAGTCGTCTCAGCTGGGCTGTTCGGCTTCGTCCTGGCATGGGGTGAAGTAATCCGAACCCAGTTTGTTATACATGGCACGGGCGTGCTTTCAACCTACATTCTCTCAGAGGTGGGAGTCCGTGCCTTGAGTCCGAAATGGTACGCTGCAGGTACAATCATATCGATGATCTCCATTGTTGCGCTGCTACTATTTGGTTGGGCACTTTCAAGAGGAACTACGTTCAAGAAATGATGGAGAGGCTACGTACTCAGGGGTTACCTCACCCGATTCGCCCATGAAATTCAATAGCTCAGAAGTATGGACCCGTACCGAGGATGGATGGATCAAAGCTGAAGATTGCCTTTCATCGTTTTGGTATCGGGGAAGGAAATCGTAGAAAGTATATCATTGTCAGGGAATGCTGAAGTTCTGAATTCGCGAGTCTTGCTCTTGGTTCCGAGCCTCAGTTACATCCTCACTGGACTGAGATATTCGGTTTGGTTCCATTCTGACACCCCACATTCGGAAGTGTCAGCGGTTACGTGTGCCTTGATGCCACGAACTAAGCGATTCGCAGATTCTCCAACCATCATATTGGTACGACGACGCTTGCGACATTGCTTGGGGCCGGAGGCATGTCTTAAAAGCAAAGATGAAAGAATGCACGGTCTGGCGAAGTGACATCGTAGTTGGTTTTTGATCTTGCCAAAGCGAGAGAATTGATGAGAGAGATGCAGATCGATTGTCTCATAGCAACATCACATGACAATGTCTACTATAGTTCAGGCAGTCAAATAGAGACCATAAGTTCACTCAAGCGGCTTGCAGCAGTCTTGCTTCCGTTGGATTCGACCCCAGTATTTGCGGTTCATAGAAATGAGCAGATCACGGCACAGGAGAACACTTGGATTAAGGATCTGAGAGTCTATGAAGGCGGCGAATGGGAGCCTCTAGGACCCGTTGAATACGTTGCCAACATCATGAAGGAGAAAGGACTGGCGAAAGCGAGGATAGGGGTGGAACTGTTCGACATACCTGCTCTCTGCTTCAATTATCTTCACCAACTATTGCCATCGGTTGAATTTGTTGATGCTCAACGCATATTTGACAGCATGAAATCAGTCAAGTCAAATGAAGAGTTGAAGCTACTGACCGACGCGAACATGGCTACGGCAAGAGCCATCGTCTTGGCATTCGAGATGGCAAGACCCGGAGACAGCGAGAGACAACTAGCGCAGAACCTGATGAACCTCCTGGTCGAATATGGGGCTGATCGTGTCGCCTTCGTAGCCTTGGCAGCAGGCCCGAACATACTTGAGTTGCATCACGTACCGGGGCACTACAGGATTAAGGAAGGCGATCTGGTGCACACGGATTCAGGAGGATACTTCAGAGGTTACCAATCAGACATCTCTCGCACTGCTGTCGTTGGCAAACCTAGCGAATCACAGGTGAAAGCGTACGATTTCGCCGTCCGAGCCGAATTGACTGCCGCCAATACTATGCGCGAAGGCGTCAAGATCTTAGATGTTTACGAGGCTTCGAGGCGATTCTACGAATCCATGGGGCATTCGTTAAAGAGTGCGTTCATTGGGCATTCAATAGGAATTGGCTGCCATGAATATCCATTCTTGGGTCCATCGCACGGCGACTGGATTCTCAAGCCTGGAATGTTTTTCGAAATAGAACCAAGTATCACAATAGGTCAGATACGGGTTCACACAGAAGACGCGTTTGTGATTGAAAGAGACGGGGCAAAGAACGTGTCGGAATACAGGGACATATCACAATTTCAGACTATCAGATGATGCAAAAGCGAAAGAGAAAACCTAGCAATGAGGGCAAATGGCATGAGGTGGAGCAGCAGACAGATTCGATCTTAGCTTTCCAGTCTCTGAGTCTGTCCTGCGGGAAAACTCACCGGCTTCCCGCCTCGATCGTCTGTTTTGTCCTCAGTCTTGTTCGCACTAGGTCGAAAGAAGCGGCGCGAAACTGAAGGTTGTGGGGATGCCCCCTGTGTGTATGAATATGATACGCTCATTTTTCCAGAAGCCCCTTTCGGCGATGTCAATTATCCCAGCCATTGCTTTTGCGGTATAGACTGGCTCAAGCAGGATACCTTCCTGTTTCCAAAGTTTTCTAATGGCTTTGACGCCATCTGTTGTTGGAACACCAAATCCCTCTCCCACATAGTCTGGATTGAGGTGAACATCCTCCGGCTCAAAGGTATGCGGATACCGCACGCGTTTCGATAGCTGGTTTGCGATTGAACTGATCTTCTCTTCGGAGTCATCGGGGTCCAAATCTGTTCGAATACCTAGCAATTCTACAGTCGACTTCGCTTGTGATATCCCCACCATTGTACCTGCGTAGGTTGCGCCGCTTGAGGAGGCAAGCACAATTCGAGTAGGTTTGCTTGGAAGTGCTGCAATTTGAACGTGCAACTCCGCAAAGCCGGTCAAGTAACCATGAGCTCCAACTTCATCAGCCCCACCAATCGGAATCACGCATGGCTTCCGCCCACTCTCACGTAGTTCTCTCGCAAGAGCTTGCATAGCCGGGGTGCGCTCAGCCAACGTGCTCACATCATGAATTTTCGCACCAGCGAGATGATCGAGTAACAGATTCCCGGTAGGCGGAGAAGAGGTCTCTCCTGAGAGGAAGAGATGGCACTCCAATCCGAATAGGCTTGCGGCCGCCGAAACTACGCGTGCGTGATTGGATTGGTAAGTTCCAGCAGTTAAAATTACATCCGAGCCTTTCTCAAGCGCCTCCGCGAAGATAAATTCGGTCTCACGGACTTTATTCCCGCCCATTGCGAAACCAGTCAGATCGTCTCGCTTGACCCAAATATCGAGGCCCAGTTCTTTCGATAGGCGGGGCAATTCATGTAAGGGCGTTGGAAGCGACCCGAGGGTTAGGTGTGGAAACGAATTTGACAAAACTGATTGAACCACTGTTCTACTTTCAATTCTCACTATTAGGCGCAGCTGCCGTTACTTAACTCTAACAGCGAGGTTGTGTCAGAACCGTCTTAAGGGACAGCAACTGCTTAAGGCAGGGTTCATCACACGTGAAACTCGAAGCACAAGTCAACAAATTTCGTCGGAACATACCGATAACGCGTTCAGCCATTTTCCTCAATCACGCTGAGACGGCACCGATGATGACACCAGTTGCCTCAGCCATGGGTAGCTATTTGCGAAACAGGTTTCAAGCTCTAAACACGACAGCGGCGATCGAGAAATCTTGTCCGAAAAGACTTATCGGTAAACTCATCGGTGCCAGAGAGAACGAAATATGCTATGTGCCCAACACCTCATATGGCATCAATGTAGCTGCGAATAGCCTGCCGTTTGCATCGGGGAAGAACACGGTGTTATGGGATCTAGAGTTCCCTGGTAACATATACCCTTGGTTGAACCAGCGGCTTAGAGGTGCGAAGATACGCTGGTTGCATGGACAAGAAATCGATCTTTCAGAATTGAAAAGTTCTGTTGACGGCCAGTCCGTTGCCGTTTCAGTTTCCCATGTGAACTGGGTGAACGGATTCCGCGCTGATTTGAAGGCGATCTCTGAGATTATTCACGAGAAAGGAGGAATACTCTTCGTTGACGCGACCCAATCCGCTGGGGCGATCCAAATAGATGTAAGAAAAATGGGAATAGACATACTCGCGTGTGCGTTCTACAAGTGGCTGCTTGGGCCTTCGGGAGCCGGGTTCCTATACGTTCGTGAAGATCTGATTGACAGTCTTCACCCCTTGTTTATTGGGTGGAATGCGGTCAAGAACACGGGCCCTCCAACGTATCTCTTCAATCCCAAGAAGATAGTGCCCCAAGACTATGCGAAGAGGTACCTTCCTGGCTCGATCAGTCCGATTCCATTTCTGGGAGCTGGTAGGTCATTGAAGATGCTACTTGATGTCGGGATCGATAGGATAGAAGAGCGAGTATTGGATTTAACAGATCACCTCGTTGAACATTTGCAGGAGCTTGGGTTCGAGGTAGTCTCTCCGAAGGATAGGGAGAAGCGGGGTGGGATCGTAAACTTCAGCGTAGCCAATGCCAGTGAAGTAACTTTGAAGCTGCTCAAGAATAGGATATGGGTGTCTGCTCGAAGTCAGGAGGGAACAGGGGGCATCCGCGTATCACCGCATTTCTACAATACCGTGTCTGAACTGTCATCCTTCCTACGCACGCTCAAGAGCGTCACCACTAACCGCTACCTTCACCACTAGCCCGCCGTAGAGGTGGAGCAGCGCAGGCCTATAGCTCGATAATTTTTGGCAATTTGAAGAGCAGATCGTACGAGTTCTCAGTAAGTCTCAGTGTGTCTTCGCAGGAGAATCCACCTATCCCGAAATAGTAGTATGGCGTTTCCACGTTGATCACCATATTCCTCTCGAGCACAGCGTCAGATTCCGGGACTAGGTCAGGCAGTTCATGGATCTCAACACCCAGTCCGTGCCCAACGTTTGTTCTTCGGTAGTCGGGAATGCCAGCAGACTTCACAGTAGACACCGCGTAGTCGAACAACTCCTTTATGGGGAGTCCAGGCTTGACTATCTTTTCTGCTTCAACATATCCGCGCGTTGTCGCACGTATCAATCGACTTTTTTCCTCAGAGATCTTGCCTACTGCAATGGTTCTGGATATGTCCGAACAGTAGCCCCTGTGCTCGCAGCCAAGATCAATCCTTACCGTGTCTCCCTTCTTGACTTTGTAGGTTCGCTCGTATGAGGGAAGAAGTGCCGCGCTTTCAGGGCCAGCGTTAACCATGACATAGCAAGGCCGAGCATCATACCCTGCAATCTCTGCCAAGTATGCCTGCCCCAAGGAGACCTCTTTTGCTCCAGGTTTAATTTCGTCAAGAATTGCTTTGAAGCCTTTGAGGTTGATGGCTGCTGAACGCTTCATCGCCTCCACTTCTTCCTCTGTCTTGATCATTCTGATTGCGCTGAGTGTATCATCAACTTCCTTGAAATTGGCTGATGGATGCCTTTTCTTTAGAAGGTTTAGTGCTTCAGAAGGTAGGTGGTGCCCTTCATACCCGACATTCACAGATGAACCTCCCCATGAATTCATAAAGTCGTCGAGTCGCCCGAACGCATCCTTACGGTCATCAATACATCGCTTGTATGTTCGCTCGAGGAGGCTCGTCTCATCGTTCTTCTTTCCGCCGAATTGAAGAATGAAACTGCCATAGAACACCGGTTCGAAGAGACTGCTTTTCGCGGTCACAACGTTCCATTCGTCCATGATGTTAACGATTAGGGACGGAGTCATCTCTCTTGAGACTGGATAGATCAGCATCTTCGGAGTATTCCACCAGCCTACGACGTCCAGAATACCGGCTTTCAGAAGTGTGAAATAACGCAGGTTTTGTGGAGACGATACAATTACGAAATCAATTCCTTCCTTTGCAAGGAGTGCCTTTGCACGTTGTGAATTCGGCAAACGCGAATCACATTGTAGATAGGCTCATTTGAATCGTGCTTTCAGAAAAAAATGAAAGTTCAAAAATGGGAAATGGACGGGTTATCTACGTTGCTGGTAAGTTAGCCTTTAGGTCCTCGAACCTGCTGACATAGTAGTCCATGTTGTCGGGCCAGTCAGGTGCTGCGAACCATTTTGCAGCTTTCGCTTTGTCCTCCGTTGAACCGATATCTCTTACGTTGCCGTTTGGATCTGGGCTACCAGTCCTCGAAGGTGCCCCTGGTTTGAAGTATACCGAAGGCAGGAACAATGCATTCTGAATTCTTGCGGGTAACGTCCAGAAATCTTGGCGGTCAGGCCAAATGTCTTTCATCACTTGACCAAGTGGCTCGAAGGTAGCGGCGCCTCCATAGAACCAGCCATAGTATTCTTCTCCCATGCCTTGCTTCACGTCGTCGTAGCCATAAGTAGTGCTCATGTATCCTGTCCGCGCCAGTTCAAGTGCATACCATGCTGTGAGCTTGAAATCTACATAGCTGTATGCGTCCTCTAACACATCTGGATTGGCATGAGGCGAAATGACTTGCCCGTTCATCCAGAGCATCGGCCCCTCCTTTAGGTTGGCGTAGTAGGTGGGTGTGCCAGCTGCTCTCACGTCAAAGACAATGGGCTCTATGCATGTAGTAAGGTAGATCTCCTTGGTGGATAGCAATGTCACGGCGCTACCGTAATCCGACCAAAATACCTTGAACTGCCCTGACTTTACTATGGGAAGCAAGTAGTTGTAGACTTGGTCTAGTTCAGCTTTGCTCAAGTTGCCAGGATAACTCGATAGTGTCATCTGGCCATTTAGTTGCAGGTAGTTTGCGACAAAGCCGAAATCTTCGTTATACCAAGGAAAGAGAGCCGTCTTCCCCTTCCATTCGGGATTCCAAAGCTCCGATATGGATAATGTTGTTGCTTTCGATCCATGCTCCTCATAGGGAACAAATTCTGGCAGATAGGCGACAGTATCCATGCCATAGAGGAACGGAACCCACGCAAGGGTCACTCCTTCCTGTATCCACGTTGAGGCCGAGAATCTTTGAGCTGTAGCGGCTGCAAAGTATGCCTCGGGATTCGTGATAGCTGGATAGATGTGGGCAGGATCCCATCGGGTTAGTTTCTGAACAGGAATCGGAGCATAGACATTCGCCGCCACAAGAGGTTTGGCGTTCAGGACACTTGCTGCATCCCATCCGTCGCCTCCCGTTGCCAGCACTTTGTCCGTCAGAACAGAGAAGTCAATATTCGTGAAATCGATATCTTGATTGTACAACTGCTTCCATTCTGCGAAGAGCGCATTCGAATCGTATAACGAATTGCTGTAAACCCTAAGGGCAGGTTTGGCAGTTGGTCCCGAAGTCTGCATTGTAGTTCCTTGCGTAGAAGTTAGGTTTCCTGCCATAGTAGTTGGCTTAGGTAACGTAGCGTAATATCCAGCAGCTGCCGCAGCAGCCACAACAACGACTCCACCAGCTCCAGCGATAAATTTCCGTCTAGATACTTTCTTCTTTTCAGTCAACAGTCTCACCTAATATCTTGACGCAAGCGACGCCAGACCTTGTATTTCAATGTTTGTTATAATGAACAATCTTTGTCATCACCCACCTTTGGCACACGGATGAGTTGAGAATGCAGAACCTGCCTGGGTTAAGAGGTCCAGAGATGTTGTGAAGCCGCTACGGTCGTGCATACGAAGAAGGGACGGTGTCAGTCAGCGACGTCTACACCGCAACCCAGATCTCCTCGAAAAAGTATCCAAGCCTATCATTACGTTTCGTCGGCCTTCTCTCAGTCTCCTCGCACAAGGAATTTATTTTGTCGTCGTCACTCTGTAAACTGTTCCATCAGTGTAAATAGCGAAGTTTGAAATAGCCGTTCTCTTTGTTCGAGGGAAAGTCTTCTGATTTTACTCGATCTGGCGAAGATCATGCACGACTGCAGCGAGTCAAAGATGAAACCCTTCCATCCGGTGGAGGGATTCCTGACAATCAATACTCAGAACCATCTTTCGATTGATGATATAGACACGGTTGGACTCGTTGCGAAATATGGTACTCCAATCTACGTGCTCAGCGAGAAGCGCGTTAGAGCAAATTATCGAAAATGGTTCAATGCTTTCGAGTCAAGGTATCGTTCAACGGAGATCTTCTACGCTCTCAAAGCCAATCCGCTCTTGGCTGTCTGCAAGATTTTGCAACAAGAAGGTGCTAGCTTTGAAGTTGGTGGGCCGGGAGAACTACAAATAGCTCAGTTTCTCGGAGCTTCATCAGACAAGATAATCATAAACGGAAGCAACAAGTCGCGCAAGGATCTGGCAAAGGCAATCGAGATCGGGGCTGTAATTAACGTTGATTCGATTGCAGAACTGAACGCGATTCAGGAAGAGGCTGTAGCTTTGAGGGCCGTGGCGAAGATCGCGTTCAGAATCAATCCTGACGTGCGCCCAGATGACCCCTCGGTCCATTTGGAATTGTGGACGGGACTGAGAGAAAGTAAGTTCGGCATAGATATCGAATCCGGCCTTGCGTACGAGGCTTATCGGGCTGCAGCGAAGATGCAGAATATGAAAGTGGTGGGGATCCACACTCACATTGGCTCTCCCGTAGAGGACGCACGTCCCTACCGAACAGCAACAGAGAGGGTTATGGAATTTGCCGGCAGACTGAAGAGAGAACTTGGGATCGAGTTGGATTCTGTGAATCTCGGAGGAGGCTTTGCTATTCCTTTTCAGTATAAAGAAGGGCTTCCTTCGGTTGAGGAGTATGTTGACGCGATTGCGACCGTCCTACAAGAAAAGATCCGTAAGTTTGGATTGAAGGAACCGAGGCTAATTGTCGAACCT
Source organism: Bathyarchaeia archaeon (assembly GCA_049517415.1). Lineage (GTDB taxonomy): Archaea > Thermoproteota > Bathyarchaeia > 40CM-2-53-6 > 40CM-2-53-6 > FEN-987. The sequence continues at coordinate 49,836 of JBEKSC010000014.1, read as the reverse complement.
GGCGGAGCGGTCGTTGGGGATACCGCGATTTTATTGCTAAAGGTAGGTATGACGAAGAAAGTACCAAGAATGGTGAAATGGGTCATGGTTGATGGTGGAGCGAACATTATCCTAAGAGCTTCTCAAGGCTGGTACAAATATCAACTTGTCCGAGCAAACAGCATGCTTGAAGATGATGTCGAAACCGTCAACATTGCAGGCCCACTCTGCTACAGCGGAGATGTTATAGCAAGAGATAGAAGTCTTCCCAGATTGACGGAGGGCGATATTCTTGCAGCACTCGACGTTGGCGCATACACTTTCGCGTACGAATTTCATGGGGGGGGATCGCACCCTCTTCCCGCCATCATTCTAATTGCCGATGGAGGAAGGGATGAAGTGATACGAAGACCAGAGAGCCTGTCCGACATTACCTCCCGGGACATGATTCCAGAAAGGATGCTGCGAGGACAGTAGAGGTTGCATGTAGTTGAAAATCAGACTCATTTATGGAACAAGGATAATCAACATTTGAACGTGCGGACATAGTCATCATTGCCCAGGAGAGTCCCGAAGAGGTCTGCATCGACTTACGATAGAGTGGGACTACATGGCTGGCATCCGTGGAGTCGAAGTAATGCTGCGTATCATTTGCCGACATAGAATTTGTCTGTCTGCGGGAACAGACCTGCATCTTTCATCGCCCAACCAGTCATAATTGGATCTCCCGTGTTGACCACGGTGTAAGTGAAGATCAATTTGATCTTTCCATTATCAGGGGCCTCTAGGACGCTAACTGTTTCGCCCTGCAAATCTTTGATTTCAGCTACCTTCTGCCCTGCCGAAACAATGGTGCCTGTACCAACTGTTCTGTAGGCGATACCTCCCCGATCGGCAACGACGTCAAATTTCTTCTCTTCGATCTTGTGTCTTACATTAATTTGTGGAGATCCATCTAGAATTCCGACGTATTGCAATATATTGCGTATTCCGTTCATGTGGATTGCAACATCCTCTTCCGTTATGACGCCGATACCTCCTGCCTCTGACATGATCGAGGGTACACCCATCTTTGCTGCTTCTAGGAATAGCCCCTTCGCTCGTTCCGGAGTCCGGCGGTCCAAGTCTGCCAACCCGAATATCCTAGCCATGGCTTCCGATTTGGTGTCAACTTCCTCGTTATTCACTTTTGGAAAGACTACATACGGATCCATAGCCTCGTTAGGTTCTCCTCCATGGCAATCAATGTGATAATCTGCTTTCGCGATGATCTCGTTAAGCACAACGTGGACTATTCGATGACTAATGGAGCCATTAGGCATTGCGGGATACAGGAACATCAGATTTACGTTGTCAATAGGGTTGACATAGGGGCTTCTCGCTCGAAAGGCAGGTATATTGATCACGGGTACTGCAATGATCGTTCCATGAAGATTGCTTGGTTCAAGCTTCCTGCAGGTTCTTATGACAGCCTCAACTGCTACATATTCACATGGATGAAGACCTGCTGTGAGGCATAATGTGGGTCCATCCTTGTTCCCGTTGATGATCCAAACAGGTAGGCTTACTGAATCGCTTGGCGTTTCAGCAACCTTCACAAAACCGAAGTTCTTCTCTCCACTCTCTGCCTGCACATTCTCAACCTTTAGTGTCTTCGGCATAGCGACCGCACTTGTTTGGGGCTCAAAAGCAGTAAGATTAAACACATTGTAAAAAACGATTCGTGGCGTTCTTGTTCTTCTATCTTTTCACCGTATCCATGCAGGTTTTGTCCAGAGGGGTTCTCTCGACGCGAGCATGGCAGTTAAGGGTTCTCTATACCCAAAGAGACTTGGCAGACCCCCAGTATGAATGAACACAACATTGTCCTCTCGTTTGAAGTATCTCGTGCGAATCAAATTAACGAGACCCAGCATTCCTCGTGCTGTATACACCGGGTCCAGAAAGATGCCCTCCGTTTCAGCGACAAGTTTTACGGTGTCAAGAGTGAATTGGTCTATGGTGCCGTAGCCTTCGCCGACGTAGTCATCTAAAAGCGTGATGGCTTCTGCAGAAGTTGAGAAGTTCAACCCCAACAATTGCGCAGATGCATTTGCGATTTCTGCAATTCTCGAACTAACAACGCGTTTTGGTTCATATCCGTTTGCTATACCAATCACTTTGATCCCTGTTTCCAGAGCAGTCGCTCCTAGGACTAATCCTGCCTGTGTTGCTCCGTAGGCTGAAGTATGAACCAGATAGCCAATATCAATGTCCTCCTCCTCTGATTGAGAGACCAACTCTGGGATTGCGTTTGCTATGCCTGCTGCCCACAGCGGGTTGTTTTCGACGACGAGGTACGGTTTGCGACCTTCCTCCTTCAATTCCTCACCGATTTTCTGCGCCCTCTCTGTGGCCGCTGCTCGTCCGCTCTCAGTGTTCTTCTCACCTGTTACAGGTTCGATTACGGCCCCCAAGATTCGCTTCAAAAGAAGATTCCCATCCAGCACATGAGGAGGATAGTATCCTGTGGGATCCCTCGCTATGATGATTGCTTGCATTCCCAGTTTTCTTGCTGCAGCAGCCACCTGTGTCGACAGATTTCCGTGAAGGCTGCAGACCGTTATGATGGTATCAGCTCTTTTCGCCAGTGCGTCGGCAAATACACATTCTAGACCTCTCGTCTTTGTGCCGCCGAAGGCTAAGCTGATCAGGTCATCTCTTTTTATGAAGATATTTGGGCCACCCAGGTGTTTGGAAAGATTAGTCAATCGCTCAAATGGAGTTGGCCAAGAAGACAATTTGGCTCGCGGCAATTCTCCGATCTTCATAATCTCATCCATATCGAAGTATCGAAATATCAAAAGCCATCCTTATGGATTTCGCCAACGTACGAAATTGCCCGCGTACTCAACGTTCCATCATATCTCAACTATTTCATCATAGCTGCGCAGTTGGCGTCTTTAGAACTGGACTACGCCAAGTGCGTCCTTCTGACGTACAATAGTGAGACTCAGAGACATGAGCAAGCAGTGCTTGGTCATTAATTTAGCCAGTTCTTTCCCGTTAGTAGTGAGTCAGAATTGTGATTTCTAGCAATTGGTCAACACACCACACCCCCCAGGCATTGAGTGTGAGGCCGTCATTCTACTTGCCGTGCGAGATCGAGCAACTTATCGGAAGAAAGACAAGTTCTCCGTCAAAGATACCGAAGGCCGTTACCCCTGTTGCCATCGCAGCGCACAACAGGACGTGTGAATACAATGAGGTTCCGACGGATACGTTGACTATTGGGTTCGCCTCGTTCTCCTTTACTTTCGCGAGTGCGAGAAAGAACCCGTCCACCGCTTCTTCAACGGTATGCAATTCGAGTTCTGCTCCTTCTTTCTGAAGGAATTTTTTCACCTTCTCTACGACCTTGGCGTCTGCATTGGATGGAACTAGGGCTATAACCTTCTTAGCGGGAAATTCCTTCAATGCAATAGCTAAGGCCTCTAAGTTATCTCCGTAGGGTACGACCATAGAGTATTGGAATGACATCTTGCGCTAACGCCTTCAGGTCTCCAGACACGACTTCAACATGCTTGCGATGTAGCTCTTTGTCGCCATGCCCACGAACCTTTTCTTGGGTTCACCCTTGACGAATATAATGAATATTGGTACACTAAATATTTGAAATCTGGCCACGATATCAGGGGATTCGTCCACGTTTACTTTGACGAAATTGACCTTACCAGCGTATTCGCTCGCGATAGCTTCGATCAAAGGCGCCATCGAACGACATGGTCCGCACCAAGGGGCCCAGAATTCGACAAAGACGGGTAGGATTGGATTACTGACGTAGCTATCCCAATCCTTCTGTTGAATCATCCTGAGCTGCCCATCACTCTGCATGAGTCATGCAGCCTTCTCTACATTCAATGCCCCATCGGCGCTTGAAGCCCAAATCTCCGTTTAACATGTGCTCGAGCTGAGAGTTCGGCAATTGTCTCATCTTTGTGGAGAGCTAACGTGGTAGGGCTGAAAAAGCTATGGGCCATCATCTATATAGTGATGGGCGACGGGATGTCAATCGAAAGCTAGGCCAAGTGGGGCCGAAGGAACTAAACCGACCTCCCGCAGGTGCGTGTACGGTGTGCCGATTGCGCAAGATGCCCACTCAGAGTGTAAATAAATTATCAAAGTCTCAGCTCTGAACAGTCATCATCTCCAACCGTTTTCTCGTCATGCGGATTGACTTCCAGACATCAGTTTCATGCTACGTCAATTGCTTTGACATATTCTTTTCATAATCCAAAACCTATTATGCGTCTGCCGACGTCAAAGTTCTGCGAACGTTACCGATGCGGGTTTAGGTTAATTGAAAGCGGCAGACGATGTTTTGTTCGAGGCCTTTAGGAAGCGAAGAGCTTGCAGGCATTTCGAACCTAAGCCGGTTCCCGACGAAGTCCTAGAGAAACTAATTTACGCTGCGCATAGAGCTCCTACCGGAGGAAATACGCCTTACAGGTTTGTTATCGTTGTCAAGGACCCTGCCAAGCTAAAGATGCTGAAGCTCATCGCACCGGGGTATTTTGGGGACAGCTCCGCCGCAATTGTTGTCTGCACAGACTTGAGAATTGCAGCAGAAGGTCTCGGATCACTTGGTGTGGATCAATGCTCTCTGTACGATGCTGGAGCCGCCGCTGAAAACGTTGTCTTAGCTGCCTCCTCGCTTGGACTCGGTGCCTCGTTCATCAAATCCTACTCTGAAACTGCCTTGAAGAGAATACTTGGTTTGCCCGATGGATATCGGACTGAACTTGTCGTGTCGCTTGGGTATCCATTAAAGAACGAACCACGCCCATTAAGGCAGAGGAAGGGCGGAAATATCACCTACCGCGATAGTTACGGCCAACAGTGGCTAGCAATGGAAGGCAACGACAAATCTTGGTCTCAGACTAGCAACAAAAAGGTGACTCCTGAGCAGTACATCTTCGAGCTCGCCCTCTTCCTGCTTACAGCGGCGCGCGGCTGCGTCACCGAACCGCACATGTATGGTCCACTTAGACTAGTGGACGGAGTCAGCAGGTTGACTGATCTCTATACGAAAACGGATTTGTTGAAATCCGATCAATTCCTCATTGATGCAAAGAAGAGGATAGATGAGAAGAAATACCTCGTAATGGCTTCAACAGAAGAATTCGTGAAATTCATGGATGACATGATTGGCCAGTTTGCGGAAGAGATGAAGAGAAGATACGGTAAGTCGCAAGCAGCCTGAACGTGGCGCTGAAGAACCTGAGCTGGCGTTCTTACGTGCGCGACTAGCAACCGTTTGTCCTTAGCGCAAGATGGGGAAGTTTGGAAGGAGCTTCGTTTACTCCTTCCCTTGTTTCTTTGCAAGTTTGGCAAGCTGTGGATGGATGACTCGGCCTTTGTCAAGGATCTGTTGGCCATCGATCCAGACGGAGGAGTTCATGCATATGCCGTCCGCGTGAGACAGCGCTGTGATCCCCTTGGCCTTGAACATCGGGCCTTGATTCCCGAAGCCCCATTCAGTGCTTCCCCAGACCCTTTCATCTTCAGTGCATAGGCCTGAGAGTCTAGCGCCGGGATTGAATCCATAGCAAACATGCGCCGCAAGGTACATGTTCGGATCGTTGAGCTTCTGCAGCCATTTCTTGATCGTCTCAGCTTCAGGTCCACCTGTGAAATCTATAGCCTTGCCCTCCTTCACTGTGACCCTGATGGGGTTTCGCAAGATACCGAGATCAGCTTCACCGCCACCTGAATATGAGCCATCGTAAACGATCGTCCCGTTAATGCTCTCCTCAATTGGTGCCCACCCAATTTGTCCAAGAAGGAAGTGTGGCCCAGGCACGTCAGCGAAAAGCTCGTTGGTTACTGGTCGCTTTGGACTATTCTCGAAGGAAATGTCTGTTCCGCCTGGAGTGGTTATTCTCATCTTCCTTCCTTTCTGAGTCATGTCGACTATGGTAGTCTGAAATTCTGCCTGAGTATCTATGTCAACCCTACCGACACATCGAACAACCTGATCTACGTTCAAACCACCAAGGAATAGGTATCTGACTTTGCCCTTGCCCTCGACCGCAGGCTTCATGGCGTTATCCCAAGGTGTAGAATATAGCAGCCATTGATTGTTCAACTCAATCCAAACATCTGTGCTGGGAATTGCAGCCCATAAGGGCTCAGGCAGATACGGATCACCAACCTTCCCATAACCTCTAGGCGTTGAATGCCAGGCCACCATGACCTTCGCGTCCGCGGCCTCAGCGGCTTTTGCAATTTCCTCAGCAACCCGAAACTCTTCAGCTCCATCGATTGTAATTAGAACGCTTTCACGCGGTTTTACCTTGCAAAGCTTGTTAACCACTACGTGGGCAGCCTTACCTAATTCCATATCCAGAAGACTGGGCATGTGTACGGCCTCGCCATAGGGACTTGCCAGTTACGTTATATGATTTTGGGCAAGTTCTCGATGCTGGGTAGAAGCGCCCAGGAGCTGCGTTCACATCCTGCGCGAATTGTACACAACTGATCGCAAGGTGCGCGAGTTGCGATCACCTTCACTGCTCAAAATTCGAACCACCCGCGAAGTTTTGAACTCAGATATTAGGTACGTAACGAGGTTCCAGTTCTCCACTCGACTTGGAATTCACGTACGTGTCTTTGGAGGAGGCTTCCGATACCCCAAGCGACTGTGTCGCAACTTCATGTCCACAAGAGTCTCGGCCCAATGCAAAGCTGCTCTCAATGGGTCAACTACAGGAACATCAAAGCCTGCTTCCCGAATTCTGTCCTGGAGGAGTAAGGCAACTTTTGTCATCCCAGTGCATCCCAAAACAATGACATCAGCCTTTGATTCCTTGATCGCGCTTAAGCTCTCCCTGAGTAAAGCGCCGACAGTCAGCTCTCCACTGTCAAGTTCAAGTACGCCAAGAGACGCTGCCCTTACGGTTACCACCCGTGAATCGAGCCCTAGCGCCCGCACTAGATGTTCGATAACCGGAATTGAGTTTTCAACAGTTGTCACCACACCAATCTTGTGACCAAGCGAACAAGCTAGGTGTAGACTAGCCTCACCCGCGGAGGCTACGGGAATTGAGACAACTTCACGTACAGAGTTGAGACCCGGATCGAAGAAACAGCTAATGACGATTCCATCGAATCCATCGCGCTCAGCACCTTGAGCTACGTCAATGATAGGCGGAGCGGCAAGTGAATCGTCATAGAAGCATTCCACTGACTCTGGGCCCTTTGTAATGCCTCGGACACTCACGTACTTCAGTTCCTTTAGTCCCTCTTCCTGTTCGCGCAAGAATTCTTTGGAGGTGTTAGGGGAGATTACGCAGATTCTCAAAGTCTATCGAGAGGAGCTATCTGACCGATTGCTATATGGAGATTTGGTTTAATCAACGATTACGAAGATAATTCGGCAACGAAGAATTTTCATGGCGTATCTCAAGTGCGGCAATGGCGCGTCGTATAAACTATATTGTATATTCGAAGGACCAAAGACTCACAGCGGTTCGCTTCTCAAGTCGAGCCCCATGGTAAAGATAGGGATAATCATATGCGATAGGAACAGAACCTGTACAGGCAACAAGTGCTTCATGTCAATCAACCAGCGAGACGGACAATTCGCAGAATACGATAAGAACGAACCGATCGAGATTGTTGGCTGGATCACGTGCGGCGGATGCCCAGGCGAGCGACTTGAATCTGCTCCAGCAGACATGAAAAAATTCGGAGCCGAAGCGATCCACCTAGCGACCTGCTACTTGGCCGGATACCCGATATGCCCATACCTTGAGGACCATAAGAGTTACATTGAAAAAGTGGTCGGGCTTCCAGTTAACGTTGGGACTCACCCAATGCCACGGAATTATTTGAACACACATAAAAAGATCGGCGACTGGAAGAGAGACCGCGCCGACAAATGGCTAACCACAATTACTAGAAACCCCAACGATGCTGACAAATACGATTCAACAAACCCGAACTTCCTCAAAAAGTCAGAACAATAGTAAGACTTTGGCATTTCACTGATACGCCGCAACATCAGCCTGGTTGTCACCGTTCTGATCTGGAGAAAAGCCAACTCGTTCGCTTATCAAGCTCTATGCCATAAGTTTGCCAAACATTGGCCACTCCTACTTCAAAGCCAATCGTTCACTCAGCCTCGACCTTCTCTGACTAGTTCGCTTGGAGACCGATCGAATTACATCAGCTATATTGTCGGGAACGCTCCGCACGAAAACATTTACTGCGAGCTTGCAGTTACCTTTCACCTAGAAGGATTCCAGATGAAGAGCAAGGCTAGATTTCATCGAACAAAGGGCCCTGATAAAAAAGCAACCAGCCTTGTAGGTGAACGACCAAAGGGCAAACCAACCGATTCTCCAACTCGAAGAAAGCACGTGGAGAAAGCGCTCCAGGAGAGTGAGGAGAAGTATCGAGGGTTAGTGGAGAATTCGCCGGACTTCATCGGGATCCTTCAAGATGGAACTTTGAAGTACCTTAACTGGACTGCGGTTGAACGGCTTGGCTGGACCTATGATGAACTCGTCTCGCCTTCCTTTGATCCCATTGAGAAGGTGGTGGCAGAGAGATTCAGAGGTTTGCTCAAGGAAAACGTAAGCAAGAGGCTGCGTGGGGAAGGCGTCCCTTCTTATGAGGTAAGCCTGACAGCGAGGGATGGTTCGGAAATCCCCGTCATGCTTCGCGCAACGAACATCGTCTACCAAGGAAGGCCTGCGGTTGAGTTCGCATTCAGTGACATTGCTGAACGCAAGCGTATGGAGGAGGAGCTTTCAAGGTCTAGTCAATTCTTGGGAAGCGTCATAGAGAATGCGTACGTTTGGCTTGACGTGCTCGATAACGAACAGAACGTGCTAGTCTGGAACAAAGCTGCGGAAGTCACGAGCGGCTATTCCCGAGAAGAGGTCCTGGGACACGGGAAGATATGGGAGTGGCTCTACCCCGACCAGGAATATCGAAAGCACACCATCGAAATCGTCACGGGCGTATTACAAAGTGGGAGGACCGATGTGGATAGTGAGACAAGGATCAAGCGAAAAGACGGCCAGACTAGAATCATGTCCTGGAACGAACGTGCCCTGACTGACCAGGATGGCAAAGCGATCGGGACCATTGCAATCGGGCACGACATTACTGAACGCAAGATGACGGAGGAGAAACTTCGTGAATCGGAAGAACGATACCGTTCTCTCTTTGACCGGATGCTGGATGGAGTATACCGCAGCACACACGAGGGTCGATTTGTCGACGTCAATCCGGCCTTTGTGAAGATATTCGGGTACTCGAGCAAGCAGGAAATGTTGAACATTACCGACATCAAGAAGGAACTGTATTTCTCACCCGAAGAACGTGCAAGCTACATTCTGGACACGGGCCAGGAGCAAGTGCAAGTATACCGGATGCGTCGAAAGGATGGATCCGAAATCTGGGTGGAAGACCACGGTGGTTACGTTCACGACGAACAGGGAAACATCATTTACCACGAAGGAATACTCCGCGACATAACCGAACGCAAACAGTTTGAGAAGAGCCTGCTCGCGCTCAACAGACACGCGCTGCAATTGAATTCTGCGACAAGTATGGAGGATATAATCGAGTACACTCTAGATGCGTTGCAATTGGCCTTCGGATTCGATTTCGGAGACGTTCTCATTGTCGAAGACGGATCTCTCCGAATTAAGAGAAGCAGAGGAAAAGAGTCCAAAGTATCCCAATTACCACTTAGCGGACGGGGCTTGTGCGTTCTGGCAGCGAATAAGAAATCGGCAGTCAGAGTCTCGGACACTAGTAAGGAGGACACATACGTTGATCGCATGGGGTTCGATTGGGAAGGGAGGCCGACGATGCTCTCTGAGCTAGCCGTGCCAGTAATTATGGGCGAGGAGGCAGTAGCAGTTTTGAACGTAGAAAGTGAGCGACTAGACGCCTTCAAGCACGAAGACGAACAGCTCCTCCAGACACTGGCCAGTTACGTTGCCTCAGCGATGAACAGACTGAAGCGTGATGAAGCGCTCCTAGAATCTGTATCACTGCTCCGTGCGACTTTGGAGTCAACTGCCGAAGGAATCCTTGTTGTCGACATGAACGGTAAAGTGTCCAGTTTCAACCAAAGCTTCGCTGAATTGTGGCGTATACCGCCCAATCTTCTAGAAACCAGAGATGATACTAAGCTGCTCCGGTTTGTCGTGGACCAACTTGAGGATCCCCGGGAATTTCTTGATAAAGTGCAGGAACTTTATTCCAAGCCTGAAGAACAATCGTTTGATGTCTTGAGGTTTAAGGACGGCAGAGAGTTTGAACGTTACTCACAACCTCAACGACTAGGAACCACGATCGTTGGGAGAGTATGGAGTTTCCGCGACGTCACCGAACGTAAACGGTTGGAGGAGGAACTGAGGGAGCATTCGTTGCACTTGGAGGAGTTGGTGAACAAGCGAACTAGAAATCTGAAGGAGAGCGAAGCGCGCTATAAGTCACTCGTTGAGAGCATTCCACAGAGGATATTCGCAAAAGACAGAAATTCCGTATTTGTCTCGTGCAACGACAGTTTCGCAAGAGATTTGAAAATCAAGCCTGAAGAGATCGTTGGAATGACTGACTACGATTTCCAACCGAAAGATCTAGCCGACCATTATCGCGCAGACGACAAGAGAGTAATGGAGTTGGGCCAGACTATGGAAATAGAAGAGAAATACGTTGTGGGTGGGCAGGAGTTTTGGGTTAATACGACCAAGGCTCCTATCCGAGACGCCGAAGGAAACATAACTGGCCTGTTTGGAATCTTTCAAGACGTGACAGAACGCAGACTGATGATACAGCAACTACGAGAAAGCGAGGAGAAGTATCGTGAGTTGTTTGAGGCCTGCCCAGTATCACTCTGGGAGGAAGACTTCTCCGCAGTGAAACAATTCCTAGACGAATTGCAACAAAAAGGGGTTTCAGATTTTGGCGTATACCTCGCCGACCACCCCAGGGACATAGCCAAATGCGTTGCACTCGTGAAAGTCCTCAACATGAACAAGGCCACCTTAAACCTCTACGGCGCGAAGTCGGTGGATGAGATTATCGGAGGTTTAAGCGGTGTCTTAACAGAACAATCGAATCGCGCATTTGTAGGTGAACTCGTTGCGTTGGTTCAAGGCAAGAAATACTACGAAGTAGAAATGGATAACCGAACCCTGCGCGGCGAAACGAAGCATTGCAACGTTATATTCGCTGTGGTTCCCGGTTACGAGCAAACACTCGCCAGGGTTCTGGTCTGCATAGTCGACTTGACTCCCCAGAAGAAATTGGAAGCAGAACTCGTCAAGTCGCACCGGCTCGCTGCCATTGGAGAGACAGCAGCGATGGTTGGCCACGACTTGCGGAATCCGCTGCAAGCAATTTCCACAGCAACATATGTTCTCAAGAAGGAGTTGACCCCATCAGCAGACGCAAAAGCCCGAGAAATGTTTGAAGTGATCGAAGACAGCGTCGCCTACTCGGACAGAATTGTCCGTGACCTATTGGAGTATTCCCAAGAGCTTGAGTTAGAACTCTCAGAAGCGACACCCAAGGTGATAGCAAGCGACGCAGTTCGACGGGTAGAAGTTCCAAAGAACATAACGATCTCGGATCTAACGTTGGACGAACCCAAGATACGAGTTGATACAGCCAAGATAAGGCGAGTATTCGTTAACCTGATCGAAGATGCGGTCGACGCTATGCCGGACGGTGGCAAACTTACAATTTCAAGCAACAGGTCAGATGACTTTCTAATCGTCAAGTTTGCTGACACTGGACCAGGGATTCCAGAGACCGTCTTGCGTGATCTCTGGAAGCCCCTCATCACAACCAAGTCCAAGGGAATTGGCTTAGGATTGGCTATTTGCAAACGAATCGCAGAGGCACACGGAGGCTCAATAACTGTGGAGAGCAAGATTGGAGAGGGGACAACCTTTACTCTAACACTCCCCATATCACACAGCCAAGAAGGAGCCCAGACGGCTTGAGCGATCCGGCTCGGATCTTAATTGTTGACGATGACGAGAACATACTGAAGACATTTTCCACGGCCCTCCGAGACGCTGGCTATACGGTCGACACAACGGAGAATGGGAGAGAAGCGATTGAAAAAGCTAAGACAAACTTCTACAATCTCGCCCTCATAGACATCCGCCTCCCAGACATGGAAGGCACCCAACTGCTAACAACCCTGGTAGAAACAACGCCAAAGATGGTCAAGATCATCATCACTGGATACCCTACTCTGCAAAATGCGGTGGAGGCAGTGAACAAGGGTGCCGACGGCTACGTAATCAAACCCGCAAACATGGCCGACCTGCTGACGAAGATAAAGCAACAGTTAGAGAAGCAAGAGAAGGCAAGGCGATACGATGAAGAAAAGATCAAAGATTTCATCGAGACCCGTCTCAAAGAGTCAAGGTCAGGGGAGAAGGCTTCGCCGTCGAAGAGAAACGACAGCTAAGCAGCGTCTTTGGTGTTAGAATGAAAGTTTAGGGGCAATCCAAGTAGTCGAAGCAAAACGCTTCCAAGAACGTTGAGTGGAAGGGGGGTTAGATTTGCCGGTGACTTCGGACCGAAAGGGTTTGAGCTTCAACGAAATTTTTTCCCACTGCGTGAAAGAGGGCTTAACTGAGGCGCTTGGCAGTGTTATCGCCGATGCGTTGCTCAATCAGATTTACGAGAACTACGACCTTACCCTCGAGGACCTGCCTGACCGAGTAGACACCTTTTTCTCAATATTGGAAGATGCCTTCGGCCTCAAGGTCAGTCGAATTTTGAGCAGTGTTATTGCAAGAAGGTTGTGTGCTAACCTGTCGCTTGAATTCGTTGATAGCCCTACGAACGGGCTTCCCGAATATGTTGAAGAAATAAGAAAGAAACTTGCCAAGTTATAGTCGGTTGGAGAGAAAATGTGTACTAAACGCTAGTTTAGCCGGAAACGGTTACTCAACTGAATTACCGATAACTCAAAGTAGAAGCTGCAGGAATTTTAGATTCCGGATTCAGAATAGGATAATTCAAACAGCTGAAGGGGCTGTTTGAGTTGAATTCATGCGTAGGAAAATGATGAATCCTTTAAGTTCAGAGCGCTCTCAGCCGGCGCAGTGATGGCATTCGACGGGCAGACTGAATCCAATTCTCTCCCGTCGGACACTAGCATCAGAGGGTCCCGGTCGCATGAACTATCGCTCCCGTGAATTACCGTCAAAGCTTAAATTTGCACTTAGAGCCTCGTGAGGGGGAAACGGTGTGGCGTGCACTGTAGTCGTCGGAGCGCAGTTCGGCGACGAAGGAAAAGGCCGAATTATAGATTACCTCGCTGCCCAAGCCGATTTTGTTGTCAGGTTTCAAGGGGGAAACAATGCGGGGCACACGGTTGTGAATAATTTTGGCACATTCAGGCTTCACCTAGTCCCATCCGGAATCTTCTATCCTCGAGTTGTTTGCATCGACGGGGCAGGAACGGTAATCGACCCATCCTCCCTGCTCGAAGAAATCGACACAGTAGAAAAAGCCGGAATCAAGACCAACAACTTCTGGGTTGACAGAAGGGCTCATCTCGTTTGGGCTTACCACCGACTCCTTGACGGGGCAGGCGAGCAGAAGGGCGGCCTTGGGACAACTCGCCGAGGCATCGGACCCGTATACGGCGACAAGGCGGCTTACCGAGGCATTCGAGTTGGAGACCTTCTACATCCCGACTTCCTGAAAACAAGATTGAATGGGATTCTTCCGCTCAAGAACTACGAATTGGCGTACTATGGCATAAAGCCGCTTCAACTTGAGGATCTCATGCGACAAGCCAAGGAGTGGAGCAATAAATTGGGAGCGAGAATTGTAGATTCGCTTCCAATCTTGCACAGAGCAGTCGCAGAAGGGCGTAAGGTCCTGTTGGAGGGACAGTTGGGTGCAATGCGAGACCTTGACTGGGGAATTTACCCATACAGCACCGCTTCATCGCCTACCGCTGGCGGTGCCTGTGCCGGAGCCGGGGTGTCGCCCCGTTCAATTGAGAGTATTGTTGGTGTAGCGAAAACGTACACAACGGCAGTTGGGGGCGGTCCGTTTCCCACAGAACTGCTTGACAAAGATGGAGAGCGTTTTCGCGAAATCGGTGACGAATACGGGGCAACCACTCAGCGGCCTCGACGGTGCGGCTGGTTAGATGCTGTTATTCTCCGGTATGCTGTGTCACTAAATGACATCACTAGTCTTGCAGTCACGAAACTTGACGTTCTAGACTCATTCGAGAAGGTGAAGATTTGCATCGCTTATCGTCTCGATGGAACGGAAATCACGGAAATGCCGGACACCGTGAACCTTGGAAGAGTGCAACCTATCTACGAAGAATGGGCAGGCTGGAAAAAGCCAACAACGAGCGCCAGAAAGTGGGATGACCTTCCAAGGGAAGCGCAGGATTACCTGAAGCGTATCGAGGAAGTGGCGAAGGTGCCAATCCAGTATGTGTCCGTTGGTCCTGAACGCGAGAACATCATAAAACTCTAGGCTGGACGAAGTAAGGATCTAGACGCTACAGGGTAGTGATTAGCGCATGTTGCGAGCTAGCCAAGCCTCGAAGGAAGTGATGTGCTTAAACGAACTTGCGATAGGCGAAGCGATTAGCCCTGCTGGTATTGCTGCCACGAGAAGGTTCACGATGTTATACACGGCTGTGAAGAGCAACGTGTAAGCCAAAACCATACCCTCGCTTCCAAACTTCCACCCTGTCGACCTCTCTATAGTAGCTTTTGCGAAGCCTATGTAATCTACGCCAAAGAAAATTGGCCCAATGTATATGAGGACTATATAGTTTACGACGGTCATAGCGGCTACACGCCATACAATACCGCTTCCAAACATCATTAAGATCGCAAGAGATGGGTGAGCCTTGTTTCCCTTTATTCGCCCGTAGACGGCACTGCCCAGCCACAAACCTCCGAGAGTTGAGACGACGGCGGCGAACTTTATCGCAGGGCCTAGGGGCGCGTCGCTACCGGTCACGTTTAGGAATATCCATTGAACGACCGAGCTGATTATGGCCGCAAAGGGGCCGAATAGAAAGAAGGCAATATAGATTGGAATTTCGGAGAAGTCTATTTGGAGGTACGGGATTAACGGGAATGGTACCGCAGCCTTCGCGAGAGCTAAGATCGCTGCGAGTGCTGCGAAGACTGCTGCCCCTGCGAGAGTAACGGTCACTTTCTGTGCCGTCGTGCGCTCCGCCAAGTTTGTTCGGGTCACCCTCCGAACCTACTTATAATAGAGTTTCTACTAGTTTACGAGTAGGCTAAATTTAGAAGGAAAAGTGTAGTCCACCGATGCAATTATACTGGACGCGTTCAGGAAAAACTTGAGGTCACCTCTGTAGGTAGGGGTGGGAGTAGGATATTTCGTTCGTTTTGTGAACTCAGTGCACGGTTACCGATTTTGCCAGATTTCTAGGGAAGTCTGGGTCGTAGCCTTTGCGAACAGACATGTAATACGCGAATAGTTGGAGTGGTATGATGTATACAATTGGTGTGAGAAGTGAGGGGATGCCCGGCGGAAGAGTAATCTTCTCCTCAGAGAGGCTCGTTATATCCCCGTCCTGTTCGTCAACTACTGCGATAATGTTCGCGCCTCGCGCTTTCATTTCCATAACGTTTCCGATAATCTTCGAATAGACTTCATCCTTTGGGGCAACGAAGATGACTGGGTAGCCTTCCTCGACGACTGAGATGAAACCGTGTTTCGATTCTCCTGCAGGATAAGCGATCGCCGGAAGATAGGACAACTCAAGTAGTTTCAACCGTCCCTCGAGGGCGGTTGCCACGCTCATCCCCCGACCGAGAAAACAGAAACTCCTTCTGTCCGAATACTTCTCTACGATGTACTTGACATGTTCCTGCTGAGTGGATAGGAAAGTGGAGATCCACTCGGGCAATTGGTCAAAACCACGCTCCATCGCCTCCAGCTCGGTCTTACGAATCACTTCTCGTTTCTTGGCCAAGGCCACGGCCAGTTTTAGAAGGAGTGAAACCTGAGCTGTGAAGGTCTTTGTCGCTGCCACGCCCATTTCAGGTCCTGAATTCTGACCGATGTAAACATCTGATAGTCTAGTAAGCGTGGAACCCATTACGTTGCTAATTCCTAGGATTGTTGCGCCTCTATCCTTTGCGCTCCTCACAGCACTAAGTGTGTCCGCAGTTTCACCAGACTGGCTAACCGCAAGAACAACCGTCTCCGAGTCAATCAATGCTCCGTACCCCTCTATGAATTCAGAAGCAATCACAGGTGTCACAGCGATTTTGGCCAGATTCGAAAAAGCGTAAGCCGCGGCAAGGCAGGCATGGTATGAGGTCCCGCATGCTAGTAGGAAAACTCTTTTCGCGTGGTTGATTGCCGAAGCCATCAATTCAAGGTATATTGGATGTGTTCTGAGAGCGTTGCGGACACTGAGCGGCTGTTCATGAATTTCCTTGAGCATGAAATGTGGGTAGCCAGTCTTTATGGCTGTTTCCACACTCCAATCGACCTTGAAAGATTCTCTGATTATTTCCTCGCCCGAGTCCACCCTGTACAACCTTACGCGATCGGCCGTTAAGACAGCCATCTCGTCTTCCTCTAAAAGGATCGCCTGCTTAGTTCTTGAGAGAAACGCAGGGATATCAGAAGCACAGTAGTTTCCATCTGTTCCGACACCAACGACCAGCGGGCTTTCCCTTCTTACTCCGATGACTTTGTCAGGTTCGAGGGAGCAAATGAATGCAAAAGCGTACGCGCCTGTCAGGCGGTTGGCAGTAAGACGAACGGCTTCGACAAAACCAACTCCCGATTTCAAAATTTCTTCGACGAGATGAGCAACAACCTCTGTATCGGTTCTAGATTTGAATTGGTGGCCAGCTGCTTCCAGCTCCTGCCTTAGGGGCATGTAGTTCTCGATTATGCCGTTGTGTACAACTGCCACCTGATCTTTGCAGTCAGTGTGGGGGTGGGCATTTTCCTGGGCCGGCCTTCCGTGTGTTGCCCAACGAGTGTGTCCAATCCCGATAACTCCGGTTAGATCACTGATGTGGAGTTCGCTCTCAACCTCGTCAATCTTTCCTTTGTCTTTCTTAACAACGATTTTGCCATCGTTAATTACGGCCTCACCGACAGAATCATAGCCGCGGTACTCCAACCGCTTTAACGAATCATATAGAACTGCCCCGACCTCGCCGTTTTTCAAAACACACGCTGCTATTCCACACATGCTCGCCACCTTTTCGAGAGAATTCGGCGAGCTGTCCAGATTTGCGTGATAAGCATTCCTGTGGCTTGGATTTGATGAATTGAGGATCTTGAAATCATCGCACGCTGGGAACGTGCACTGATTGGGCAAATATCGCCTTAATAGTCAAAACGCGCCTTTATTAATCGTGAAAGAAACGGAACCTCAGAGCCATGTCATACTTAATCCTGAAAGAACGACATTCCGATCAACTCGTACCCACACGTGTCTTCTCAGACCCGAAGTTAGCACAGTCAGTTCTCCAACCCACACGCTGGAGAATTCTAACCGAGCTTACAGGAAACGAGAAATGCGCGAAAGAACTCGCACAGGCATTCGGCACAAGTGAACAAGTAATCTGTTACCACCTAAGAGAGCTTGAGCGAACCGGATTCATTCGCTTAGAGAGAACAATGAAGAAAAGAGGCGCAATGGCGAAGTACTACAAAGCCGAGCAAAAGGCAATCACCATCATTCCCAAACTAGCCGCCACCCCGAATCGCAACCGGGGCCTGCCTGAACTAACCCTCACAGAAGCATCCTCCAAACTTCTTGAACCCTTCATTTCCTCAGGCTACTTGGATGGGCACATTGTCCTTGGTAGCCCAGATACACATGGAGTTTTCCGAGGCCGCGCCAGATGTGGTGACAGAGCCACAGACCTCGCCTTGTTTCTAGGGTCATTGCTGCCGCTTACTAGGGAGAACATAGTACGCTTGGATACTGAGATTTCACAAGAAGAACTGCTCCGGAACCTCATAACGGTCGGTGGCCCAAAGGTGAACACGGTCACAATGGCAGTGAATGAATCCCTTCCAATAACGTACGAACTCACTGGCCATAACATTATGATTTCGCGAATTTCCGGAAGAAGTTACGCAGGAGAAGATGAGGGAGCAGTTCAATCAATCGTGAACCCCATGAATCGAGAAAAGCGCGTCATAGTAGTCGCTGGGAACACCTACCAGGGCACGAGAGCGGCAGTACTCGCGTTCATCAAATACACAGACGAAATCGCCAAGGGCAACTCAATGAACCAGAACGTTGTCGCTCGGGTTGTCAGCGGTTTGGATGTTAACAGTGATGGGCTGATTGACGATGTGGAATTCCTAGAATGATTAACGACCTATTTTCCAACCGCTTTGGCCAATCTTCTCTTTAGCGTCTCAGTAACCTGTTTGGGCTCGATGGAGCCTCTTACCTCTGACATGACCGACCCCATTAGCGATGAGAACGCGCCCTCACCTCTCTCGTCGATGAGTTTCTTGTTCTTCTCCAAGTGACGGTCGATAATCTGTTCAAGTTCACGTTCACTGAGCATTTTCAGGCCGAGCTTCTTGACTCCGTCGTCGGGGTCTGCGGTTAGGTTGGCTGCCTGCCATTTCAACAGGTCCACCACAGCTTCTTTTGCGACCGCTTCTTCGTCCACTAATCCGAAGATACGTTGGATCTTGCTGTCTGGGATGGAGTGGATTGGTACGCCTTCACGTTCTAGGCTCTTGCATGTCTCAGTGAGTATGGTCGCGATGAATGTGGGCGGCACCTTACTGGTAGCAGCAATCTGCTCAAACAGTGCAAGATAGTCTGAGTCAACCAGTTGTTTTGACAGTTTTTGGTTCAGCGAGTACTGGTCGACAAGTCGTTTGGTTAATTGCTCAGTGGTTTCGGGCAGGTTTGCCTTCAACTTTGTGACGAATTCTTGCGTGATGGGTGTTTGCGGCACATCGGTTTCGGGATACATTCGGGCGGCGCCTGGCCTTGGCCGCATGTACCTTGTGGTTCCGTCGGGCATCGCTGTTCGCGTTTCTTCGGGCACACCAGAAATAGCTTCAACGGCCCGATCAACGACGGCGCCCAAAGCATCATTTGCTTTACTCTCCTCGTCAGCGACTAGGACGAAGGCATCGTCGCCTTCGACTTTCAACAGGTCATTCACTTTGCGCACCTCCTCTTCCGTGACACCGTAACCCGGAAGTTCGTCCGAGTGAAATATCCCGCCAACACTGGCCCAGAATGAAGCACGATTGGACAGCTCAGTTCCTAACCGCAGCCCAGGCGCAAGCTCCTTTCCCAAGAGCCCCCTGAATTTGGGAAGCTTAAGCGCAAAGACCACGCCGCCTTTTGAGATTGCTTCCTTAATTATCCGAGCTTTTGAGGCCGCAAAAGTATTGGTTACATCGTAATACTTCCTTACAATCGACTCGGGGTTCGCACTTCTCTTTGAAAGTTCACCCCTTATCTCAAGTAGCGCCAGTTGCCGGTTAACTTCCGTTTCAACCGCTTTACTGAGGATGTCAAGTTCCTGGACGCCTTTGACCTCCATAAGGGCGCCGCCAGGAGTTGAGATGTTCAAGTCTTGCCGAACACTTCCCAAACCCCTCTTCACCTTTCTCGTCGCCCTCAGAATGGTGCCTATGGCGTATGCGACCTTCTCGACTTCAGCCGCAGAATCCATTACGGGTGCGGTCGTTACCTCTATCAAAGGCACACCGAGCCGGTCTATCCTGTACCCGACTGTTTCGCTCGATTGACCGGTCTTACGTGCCGCATCCTCTTCTAGCGAAATCTGCTGGATTGGAATTTCTTTCCCGTCAACCTTGAGTGCCCCGTTCAGCGCGACGACGCAAGTGCGCTGAAATCCCGTCGTATTCGAACCATCAATGACGACTTTGCGCATCACGTGAATTTCATCGACTGGTTTGGCGTTCATCAACAAAGCTGCGGTAAGGCATACCTCAATAGCTTCGCCGTTGAGTTTCCCGGGTGGCTCCTCATCCATCTCGACGAGGCATGAGGTTTTATCGTCTTCTTCGTAGATTACGCTTCTGCCGCGGTGGAATTCGAACAATGCCGCCTGGTCGACTTGACCCAACTCGCTTTGCGTCGGCCTAAGCCTACGCATGAACTTCTCCTCAGGTTCCGACTCAGCAAGATCTGTTGGGCAGCCACAGAACAATTTGTGTTCTGTGTCGAGCTGCCTATGGATTTCCAGCCCGACCTTAATTCTAGGTTGGACCTTTGATTCAGCGCTCATTCTACTGTGGCCTCAAGCGATCGCCTATCGGAGAGTTCATTCGCAATGTTCGTGAGCATCAACTTGCTAACCTTCTCGGGATCCTTCTCTTGGCCGAAAGCCCACATCATCTTCACGAGCGCAGTTTCAGCCAGCATGTCACCTAGAGGCAATACTCCAATCTTTAGCAGGTCCCGTCCTGTGGAATAGACGTTCATGTGCACCCGTCCCCAGATGCACTGAGAACACATACCTACAACGATTCCATTCTTTACCGCCCTCTCAAGCGCCGGAAACAGCACATCGCCAACATGGCCTAACCCCGTCCCTTCAAGAACAATGCCCTTGTAACCCGTTGCCGTCGCCCAGTCAAGCATACCCACTGAAAGTCCCGGGTGGAATTTTATGAGAGCAACGTTCGGGTCGAACTTGGAGCGGACCTCCCAGTCTGAACGCCGGTTCCTTTCCACGTATTTCTCGCCGTTCAGTTGGAGGGCGCGATTTACAAGGTCGTAGTATGCGATGGGCCGAGCGCTAACACTCCTGAAGGCGTCTCTTCTGCTGGTGTGGCACTTTCGCACCTTCGTCCCCCTGTGGACGGCGACCCTTTCATCTGAAACCCAATCATGCATAGCGACCACAACTTCCGCGAAAGGAGCCTGGCCCGCAACTGCGGTCGCCGCAATAAGGTTGGTCGCTGCGTCCGAGCTGGGCCTATCAGACGAACGTTGCGACCCTACCAACACGATTGGCGCCGGGATGCCTTGCAAAGCGAAGCTGAGCGCGGCTGCCGTATAGCCCAGAGTGTCAGTTCCGTGCGCTATCACCACACCATCTGCCCCCGCCCGAACTTGCTCTGCCGCCGACTCTGCAATCTTGGTCCATTGTTGCGGCCCTATGTTCTCGCTGAAGACGCTTAGGAGGACTTTCGCGTCAATCTTGGCGACGTCTGCTAACTCAGGGACTACGCTGTACAAGTCTTCTGAATCGAGGGCGGGTTTAACGGCTCCAGTTCTATAATCTACTTTACTGGCAATCGTGCCCCCCGTGCTGAGGATGGAGACTTTCGGTAGACCTGCTTTCTGGTGTGGCAGTGCGGGGCGCGTAAAATGGGGCGTTTCGCCTTTACCAAGAACACTTACCTTTGTGGCCGCGTCTACTCGAACGCCTACATTGTATCCAGTCTTCAATTTTACGACAATGTAATCCGCTTCATGGCCGGAGTGGTACCGCGGAATCAGAAGCCCCTCGACTACCTCCTGGCCTCCAATTCGTTTCAGCTCGACCCTAAGTTTATCCCCAACCTGTGCTCCCGCTTTGGCAAGTATATCGCGTGAGATACCGGAGTATCCGGATAATTCTTCTTGGGACAAAACCATCTCAGCCCAATCTTTGGAAAAAGAAAGCTGAGACCCTTAAGACGTTAGCTATCCGGCTCGTTTGGTCAGTTCAGCATCTTTCCCATGTAGGGGCCCACGTAGTCGTAGCCCGCACGCCTGTAGTAGCCTCTTGTGCCGACCGCGCTTAGGACAAGAATCCTGGCCGCCCCGCGCTCCCCTGCCAGCGCCTCGGCTGCGGATAGGAGTTTGTGACCTAAGCCTGTATGTTGCCAGGCGCCCCCGTACCTTAGGCCGACAGGCACCTCCTGGCCGTAAACATGTAATTCTCGGATGATTGCGCATGCTGAGTCAACCTCAGGCCTATGTGCTTTCTCGGATGGAATTCTCATGCGCAAATAGCCTACAAGAACATCTGCTTCCGGTTCCTCTAAAGCGATGAAGATTTCCTTCCCCTCCGACGCCGCGAATTCCTGTGTGGTCAGGCGAATTTGGCTGGGTTGAACGGTGACTTTGTCCTTCAATGCTTTGTGCCCTACCTCGCGGCATCTGATGCACCTACACTTCTTCTCTCTCTCACTGAGCCGCTTTAGGGCAAGTTCCCGCAGGTTTCCTTTCTTCGGCCCCGCCAGTATCAGTTTGACCGGGAACTCCCTTTGCACACGCATTATCCTAACCCAGGGTGGCACAAACTCCTTCACCCTTGCGATGAGTTCAACGGCTTGCTCTGTATCAAAGGCTTGGTATACGCCGCGCTTCCACCACTCGTACAGTTCCGTGCCTTCCATAACAAGGCAAGGATAGATCTTAATCATGTCCGGCCGAAAACGAGGGTCTTCGAACAGGACCCTGAATGAGTCTAGGTCCTTCTGAAAGTCCGAGCCCGGCAGCCCAGGCATCATGTGTGCAACTATCTTGTATCCCGCGTCCTTCGCAACCCGAAAAGCCTCGACGACGTCTTCCACCGTGTGGCCCCGATTGGTGAGTTCGTACACGTAATCATTGATGACTTGCACGCCAATTTCCACACGCGTTGCCCCAAACCTGAGCATTTGGTCAACGTGAGTCTGCTTACACCAATCTGGCTTTGTTTCGATCGTTAAGCCTACATTCCTAATTTCGCTGACCTCAGCTCGGGATTTTGCTTCCTCCAGCGTAGAGGAGTTCACACCATTAACTGCGTCAAGGCAACGTATTACAAAATGCTCCTGGTAATCGGAGGGCCCAGCCAGAAACGTGCCGCCTTGAATCACTAGTTCGACTTTCGAAGGCACATGCCCGATGGCTTTGAGCTGCCCCAGTCGGCTGCTGATCTGGAGGTACGGATCGTACCCAGACTGAAAACCTCTCATCGCGGCGGGTTCGCCTGAAGTGTAACTCATCGGGAATCCTTTTTCCATGGGGCAAAATACGCAGCGGCCGTGTGGGCAGCCGCGTGGTGAACTCATTACTCCAATGACGTTTATCCCAGAAATGCTGCGGACCTTCTTCAAACGCAGATTGGGACCAAACTTTTCCCTCATTTGAGGAGACAAGGCGCTAAGAATATCGGAATTGCGAGGCATCCAGCTCAGTTCATGTTCCTTGCAGAATTCCAACTTTACTTTATTGAGGCTAGCGGGGTCCGTTGCCCCGACTTCAATTACACGCGAAGCCAGCTCAGATAGGAGCGAGGCTTCAAGCGGTGAATCGAACGGCGCACCCATCTTTGCCACCCCCCACGAAAACCTTGGATTGGCTCGTTCAAGGCAGAAGGTTTTCTGTGGCCTTAAGCTTGTTTCTTGCCAGCTTCCACACAAATGTAGAGGATGTTACTTCCGCGAAGTATTATGTTACCATAATTCGCCGTAGGAGAATTGCCACGGTACTCGGTCGCCCCTTCCAGAATTATGTTCATGTGACTGTCGGCATCAATCATCTTACCATGGTATTCCACATCATTCTTTAGCCTAAGAATGACTTCCGCGTTCAGCTTCTTTACAAGCAAGTTGAGAGGTTTTCTTGAAGGCTCCACGTGCATCACTGAATTGCTGCGCCACTTTCTCCTTTACTCTAAATAAGGTTGCCCCAAGCCCAAATAATTGGCAAACAACTACCAGCCCGCCATATCATGCCATGAAATGGCTAAGTTTCATGTCCTTACTGCTTTTCAGCACGCTGAAGCATTTCTCCGGGGCTAACCTCACGTACTCAAGCTTCAGACTATCTAACGTGGCTTGTGCGCTCTTGCGAAGTTCAGGTGCGACTACGATGCCCCTGAGGGGCCTGTTCACCTTTCTTCTCAGAGTATCCAGATACCTTTCGAGCTGCAACACCGCGTCCTTCGATGCCGCATTCCTCTTAATTTCCACAACAACAAGCCTCCCAGCCTTGTCCTCTGCGAAAATGTCAGTGAAGCCGGCATCGCCCAGGCTCTTCTCTTCTTGCAAAGGTTTCAAGCCGATTTCCACAAGATCTGGAGCGGTCAGGATAGCTTGCTTCATTTGTTCCTCGGTCACGTGGAGTGCGAATTCGCCAGAATCGGCGAGCCCCCCCGTTGCGGTTAGGCTGATTTGCTGAAATTCTATGGAGACGTTCTCTCTCGGTTGGGATCGGGATGCACTTACGACCAACCCAGAGTCGGTCACTTTAACGTTGACGACGCATTTTGGCGGTTGCCAGTTTACAGGTTCGTAACCCGTTGGCCTGTGCACCAAGACAGACCCGTCCTGTTTTACTATGGTAACTCTCTCGCCCCATTCCAACGTCGACGAAGCCCGCCCCTCATAGTCAACTCTGCAATTACCGATCACGAGCACGAAGCTTCTCGCCCTAAATGCCTTCTCAAGAATCTCTACCGCTTCAGAAATCGAAGGATTGACCTTCACGGAAAGACCCATTTGCACCCTCTCACGCCAGTTCCAACCATTTGTTTCGAACCAATAGTAAAAGGCCTAGCCAATGGCCTTCGAAAGCTGTATACAACACCCCTGAGAAATCTTCGGCGAGCTTGACCTCACTGGAGTGGAAATGAATTTCCAGAAATCTGAGAAATTGCGATTTGGCTTATACCTTCCGAACTACGGTAAGGTAGCTTATGCTCGCACCTTAGCTGAGCTTGCGCTTGAATCAGAGGATGCGGGTTGGGATGGGGTCTTCCTTTGGGACCACGTCATGTACAGCGAACCTCAGCATTCTCCGATGGTTGACTCCCTCACGACGCTCGCCGCGATAGCTGTAAAGACTAAACGAATTCGCTTAGGAACGACGGTAACTCCGCTCGCCCGACGACGCCCTTGGATAGTAGCCCGTCAAACGGTAACTCTGGATCACCTTTCGAACGGGCGTCTGACATTGGGAGTAGGGTTAGGTAATCCCGCCTATGCTGATTTCCAAATGTTCGGCGAATCAGGCGACGAGAAGAACCGTGCCGAGAAACTAGACGAGGGGCTAGAGATTTTGACAGGACTCTGGACGGGGAAACAGTTCAGTTACACGGGTAAGCACTACGCGATTGAGAAGGCTAGGTTTCTACCGGCGACGAAGCAAAAGCCCCGAATCCCGATCTGGGTGGGAGGGTTCTGGCCGAACAAGGCTCCCTTCCGTAGAGCGGCCAAGTACGATGGGGTAATACCACTCAGACTAGCGAGCCCAATCGAGCCAGAGCCGAGGGACCTCCGCAACATCCTCGCCTACATCAAGAAGCGCAGAAAAGCCACAGGCCCATTTGACGCTGCAGTAATAGGGTGGGGAACCAGAAAAAGCCACACGGAGAATACGAGAAAGATTCAAACCTTTGCTGAGGCGGGGATGACATGGTGGCTAGAAAGCCTGTTCCTGCAACGAAATTCACTGAAGGAAATGAAGAAAAGCATCCGGAAAGGCCCGCCCACAATCTCTTGAAATAACCGCCATGCTTCGTCGAAGCAAGCAGGGTCGTTTCGCTCCTCCTTTCATCGGCTCAACCACTCTTGCTCGCACCATTGGTTCGGAAAGATGGACCTATTCGCTGTGGATTAGGTCCATGTTCAGGAAGCCCGTCCGCAGTATTACATTAATTCATTCACTCATCTCTCTCCGTTATATCGAACCGGGGCTAGTAGAAGAACTAGCCAATGTTGAAATAAGCAGGTGGTTGTTGTTGGCATCGGCCCAGGCCTTGGAAGAGAAAGCTGAAGAAACCGAGGAAGACTCGGAGGATAAGAAAGAAGAAGTAGCGGTTGAGAAGCCGCGAAAGAAATACGAGTTAATAGAAGATATTCCAGGCGTCGGCCCAGCAACGGCCGAAAAACTCACGGAGATGGGTTATCAAACAGTTGAATCCTTGGCCACGGCCACAATCAAGGAATTGACCGAAGCGGGGGTTGGGGAAAAGCAGGCCGCCAAAGTGATCGCTGAAGCCCGGGATAGCTTAGCGCTCAGTTTCATTCGAGCTGATGAACTCATTAAGATGAGGCAGAACGTGAGGCGACTCACAACCAACAGCAAACAAATTGATGAACTGTTGGGCGGCGGGCTCGAGACCCAAACAATAACTGAATTCTACGGGGAATATGGCGTCGGTAAAAGTATCCTCTGCCATCAACTCGCGGTCAACGTTCAACTTCCTGAGGACAAGGGAGGCCTCAACGGCGCCGCTCTCTACATTGATACGGAGAATACGTTCCGCCCCGAATGGATAGTTCGCATGGCAAATGCCATGGGACTCGACCCAACCGAGACGGCTAAGAAAATTATCTACTCGGAAGCTTTTAACTCGGACCACCAGGTACTCGTTTTAGACAAGGCTGACAAGGTTATTCAAGAGAACAACGTGAAGCTGATAATTGTAGATTCCCTAACCGCTCATTTTCGAAGTGAATATCTCGGCCGTGAGATGCTCGCCGAGCGGCAACAGAAGCTTAACAGCCACTTGCACAGGTTGGTTAGGCTTTCCCGTGCCTTCAATGCATGCGCCGTCGTGACGAATCAGGTTATGTCGAGGCCGGACCAGTTCTTCGCTAATGCCGTGGAGGCAGTCGGAGGACATATAGTATCCCACACCACACATACGAGGATATTCCTGAGGAAAACATCCAGTGGCCCAGTCAGAATTTGCAGGCTCGTATCAAGCCCCTACCTACCAGAGGGAGAACGCATATTCAAGATAACTGAGGAAGGTGTCAAAGATATCACCGAAGAAGACGAAGTCAAACGCCGACGCTGAAAAACCACAGCCCACCCTAAACATAAGCACCGAGAAATTCTTTCAAGCCGTCAACGACAGAAGAATTTCCGACGCAGAAAAAGAACTGGACGCTATACGAACCAATATACCCGCAACCGAATCAGCGAATGGCTACCTCAAAGCACTCGAAGGCCTACTCCTAGCCGCCAAGACCACCGACGACAAATACCTCTACCTTTCGAAAATCGAAATGACAACCACTAAGATCAAGGCATTGAGAAAAGAGTTCGCACAGCACGAGACAAACGGGCTACATTCAGACTACGACCGCGGCTACTTCCAAGCGGTTGAGAGTTACTTAAGGAAATTGGAACGGGACGGGCCACCTCGAGAGCCCGCAAATTCCCAAAAGGCAAAGTAGGAACGCGGCAATTCAGGCATCAGCGCAGCTAGGTCTGTGGCAAGCATGTGTGTGCTTGGAAACAATACTGCGTGTACAGAAAGATCTCCACGACGATCCACAGAATTATGAATGTCCCGCCGCCTAGGGTTATGTGTCTATTCTTCCCTTTCAGCTCGACTTCTCCGAAATGCAAGACGCGCCGGACAATGAAAATCGAAAACGCGTAGACGAGGATTCCTAGGCCGATGCCCATGATGACCGCGAAATCGCCGAAGTTTGCTTGGTTTATTTGTAGGAATTGGTTCGCGGAGCCGGCGACAACTGCCAGGAGGACCCGCATCCAGTACACAATTGATGTCGGTTTGATTCTCCTGGGGGATGGAGTTTGAACCTGAGACTGAGTGCTGCTCAACTATCTTCCAAACCTCGTTGGCTCTTGATTCCGCGGAGCATACCTACACTCGCTAGATAACCCTTCCCTGCCCTTCTAGACCTCTCCCGGAAATGCCCCCGCAAAGCCCTTAAGGCGTTGGAAAAGCACTGAAGTTGGGATGACGATTGGCAGCAAGGTCAGCCACTCCTGATGTCAAAATTGAGGATGTCATGTCCAGCCCCGTGGTCACCGTCAAAGACACGGATAGCGTGCTCACGGCAAGCAAACTGATGAAGAAAAGTGAAATCGGCTGCGTCGTGGTCGTAGACAAGTCAGGCAAACCATTAGGGCTTATGACGGAGCGCGATGTTGTAAGAAGAGTTGCAGCGTTGGATCTTTTGCCGAGTAAAGTCAAAGCTGCGAACTCCATGACCAAGCCGCTCGGAACAATTGAATCTTCCTCAAACGTCACAGATGCTGTTAGGAAAATGCGAGAGATGAAGGTCAGGCGCCTGGTCGTTGTTCAAGGAGGCAAAGTCAAGGGCATCATAACCAGCAACGACATTGTAGACATGATGCCGGCCTTGATTGACGTAGTGGCTGAGAAATCCCAGATAGCGCCTGTGCAGAAGATCAAGGAAAGCACCCAGCTTTCAGGCTATTGTGATAGGTGCGGCTCATGGGCTGACGAGTTGAAGTCGCGTGATGGACAGTTCCTCTGCGACGACTGCGCGTCCGATATGGGAGAAACCGAAGAAGAATAATTAACGACCTCAACCTGCTGAAGGACGTGAATATTCAGCAGGCGATGCATGGGTCCATGACATCTTTACTCATAGAATCCGCCCAGGTTCTGGCAGGCGACGAGTTAACCACTGCTCACATATTCTTAGAAAATGGCATGATCAGGAGCATCTCTAAACTTCGACCAAATGAGACCGCTGACTCAAAGATAGACGCAAGCGGCCTCATCGCCCTCCCCGGAATGATTGATGCTCACGTTCACCTACGAGATCTTGAATACTCATACAAGGAGACATTCGAAACCGGGACCCGCGCCGCGGCCGCTGGTGGATACACTACAGTGTTCGATATGCCAAATTCCCGCCCCCCGACAGTAAGCACCTCTAACTTGGCGGATAAGATGGCTAAGGCGGAGGGAAAACTCTACTCAAATGTGGCGTTCCAAGGCGCACTAGTTGAGGACTCGAACGAACTGAGAAGAATGGTTGAGATGGGCGCGATCGCATTCAAACTATACCTAAACAAGGCGCTCGTAACATTTGACTCGAGCAGCCAGACCAGCTTGATGAATGCGCTTCAAGCCGCAAAAGAGGCTGATGCGATAGTCACCGTTCATGCGGAAGACGGCGATAGCATCAGAAAGTCTCAGCAAGAGAGCGTCGCTAAGGGAAGAGTGTCTATCCATGATTTTCTTAAGGCGCACTCGCCTCAATTCGAGGTGTACGCCGTACGGAAGATTCTGCGGCTGGGGAGCAAGCTGGGGGTACGGCTTCACATCTGCCATATCACCGTTCCCGAAGCGGTTAAGCTCGTTCGAATGACGCCGAACGCAACATGCGAAGCCTCCGCCCACCACCTACTTCTGAATCAAACCGTTTTTCGAGGACAGAAGACCCTAGCGATCTGCGTGCCCCCAATCAGAGGCGAGGTAAACAGGAACGGCCTGTGGAAACTGTTCGTGAAAGGGCAAGTGGACATACTCGCTAGTGACCACGCGCCGCACACGCTAGAAGAGAAGACGAAGGAAAACGCCTGGGAAGCGGCTTCAGGAGTTCCAGGGCTCGAGACATCCCTCCCAGTAATGTTTACACAGGTTTCATTAGGAAAACTGTCTTTGCGGAGACTCGTCGAAGTTACCGCCGCGCTTCCGGCTAAGCTATTTCACTTGCCAAGAAAGGGCCAACTCAAGAAAGGTTACGATGCAGATATCGTCCTCGTTGACCCGAAAGCCAAGACACGAGTAGATCCAGAGGCATTTGAGAGTAAGGCAAAGTATTCTCCCTTCAAGGGATACCGATGCATTGGCACGGCGGAGTACACGATTGTTAATGGGGCATTGGTCGCTGAGAGAGGAAGAATCGTTGGACCCGCTGTTGGAAGAGTCACCAAGAGCGATACGGCATGCAGTTCCTCCTAGATGGAATGCTAGGGAAGTTGGCGAGGTGGCTACGTATGCTCGGATACGAAACGCTTTACGTAAAGGACAGCTCCGACCAGGAACTCCTATCCTTAGCCAAGCGTGAATCCTTGACTCTGTTAACTTCGGATGAAGAACTCTATAGAACAGCGGCGATGAGGAACATCGAGACCTCACTAGTGCAGGGACACACTGAACCCGAGCGACTAGCCGAACTTGCAGAACGCTACAACCTCAGGCTAGAGATCGATACGACCATCTCGAAATGTCCGATGTGTGGTTGCTCCATCAGAGAGGTTTCGAAGGAGAATGTGGAGAAGTTGGTCCTTCCAACAACGTTTAAACTGTACCAAACTTTTTGGGTTTGCACTAATGTAAAGTGCGCAAAAGTTTACTGGCACGGAAGCCACTGGAAAAAAATAGAACAAACACTTGAGAGCGCGAGGAAAATTCTTGAGGCGAAGGGAAACGGCACAGCTAGCACAGGGCAACCTGAACCTCGAAGAAGGTAGAATGCTGGTCCAGCTCGCACGCTCGGCTGCCACAAGGTACATTGAGAGTAAAACGATAATTAAGCCGCCCGCGGATGCCCCTGAAAAACTGCTCAGGAAGTCCGGTGTTTTTGTAACGCTTAACGCTACGAAGCCCACCCACGAATTGCGAGGATGCATCGGCTTCCCCTACGCCGAAGAGCCCCTAGTGAGCGCCACGATCAAGGCCGCGATCTATGCGGCCACGGAGGACCCGAGATTTCCGCCAGTCTCCTTAACGGAGCTGAAGAACTCCATTGTTGTGGAAATCACCGCCCTCACCGAACCTCAGACCCTGAAAACAAGTGATCGGAAATCCATTCCCAAACTCATTCAAGTAGGCCGGCATGGCCTCATCGTCGCTCGTGGTAGAGATTCAGGCCTGCTCTTGCCGCAGGTGGCGACTGAGTGGAAGTGGGACGCATCCGAGTTTCTCATGAATTGTTGTCTAAAAGCGGGGCTTCCGCCCGACTCGTGGCTACTTGAGGGAGTTGAAATCAAAACCTTCGAAGGCGAGATCTTTGAGGAGGTAGAACCAGCAGGCGAGGTTAGGAGAAAAGGCGTCGGTTGAAAATGAGATTGCGTGCCTACTTGGTGCCCTGCGGCATACGTTTAGGGCACATAACACGAGTGCGCCCAATCGCAGATCGCCGGCCATTTGTGCAACGGGATTGATCTGCTCTGCCGTTTCTCGATTTGCGCAATCGCGAGCTTGATGAAGCTTCAGACAGTTGTCCACTCAGCACATTTGGCTTGGAACGTTGATATGCGGGAGGTACGACGATTTACATTGAAGGTTTACATCGCTGTCAATGGTCTCGGGTTGGGCCACATAATCCGATGCCAAGAGATCGCGAAGGAACTTGCACGAGCTGGTTTCAGCATACAGTTCGCAACTTACCTCGATGGTTTGGACTTCGCCAGAAGACAGAAACTTCCAGTAGTTGAATCAATTCCAATCTCCTATCATGTGCGTTCGGACGGAAGTGTGGATCTTAAGACCACATCTGCAAGCAGTGGTTTTTCTCTTGGTGTAAACACATTCCTTCATCAGGTTGTTCGAGAAATTCAGAACATTCGACGGTACGCGCCCGACATAATCGTTTCGGATTCTCGCCTCTCAACTGTCTTAGCGGCGCGTCTACTAAGAAAACCGGTGATGACAATCCTGAATCAATACAGAGTGCTCCTTATCCACAACAATCAGTACCCAACCAAGGGATTGCAAGACAAACTCTTCTTACTCATAGCAAGACTTGGATGGACTTTCTTTGGAGTACTAATAGGCGAGCTTTGGTGTCTGAGCAACGCAATTGTTGTCCCAGACTTGCCACCACCACTGACTGTATCGAGAAGCAACCTTGCAATTCCAAGAATGCGTCGTCACAAGGTCCACTTCGTGGGCCCCATAGTCGACGCGAATTTTTGGAAGAAAACCGACAGAGTCTCACTCTGTCAAAAGCATGGACTCGACAAACGCAAGAAGCTTGTATATGCGGCCGTTAGCGGACCAAAACACGAGAGAACCCCTCTAGTAAGAAAATTACTTCCCTTGCTCACCAAGCTCCCGGAATTCAATGTTGTCGTCACCTGCGGCAACCCTGCAGGAAAAACCAACCCTAAACGTGTGGGCAGCGCCACTGTCTTTCAGTGGACTGACAACCAAGATGACTTCTTCCGCGCTTGCGATACCGTAATCTCTCGGGCTGGTCACGGCACTATCCTGAAAGTTATGATGCTCGGAAAACCTCTACTGTTAATTCCTACCCCATTCCAGACTGAGCAACTCGCTAACGCGACTAGCGCACACTCAATCGGGGGGGCCATTGTACTCGATCAGGATAGTTTGTCAATCAAATCACTCCGGGGAGCCATCACACTTATACTTCGTGATCCATATTACTCTCGAAAAGCTACACGTGTCGCACGAGTAGCACGAGGATTTGATGCGACCACACAATGCAGAGGAATCATCGAACGTCTGGTCGCCCATCAACCGTAGGAAATGACTATGGACCTCAAGCGACGGAAGTACCCCAACGCATCAGAAAGCTATCCACTCTACTTTGAAAGACTCTTTCGGTATCTGAAAATGCCTGCATGGGTTTCAGGAGCTGGACTTGCTGTAATCATGGGTGTCACTTTTGTGGCGGCAGACGCCGCTGCAAATGTGTCAACTCTGCAGCGCTCTGCAGAAATCAGTGCTCTTTTAGTCTCCGTCGCTCTAGCGCCTATTCTCTCTTTGTGGGTCAGAAACAAAGGCGTCACGGCGTATCGAAACCTAACACTGCTCCTTTCCTCCCCAGAGCGGCAAAAACTTTTGACGCTCTTGAACAGGGCCTTTGATCAACGACGGTGCCTGCTATTCGCTCTTGTCGTTTCTACAGGTGGGGTAATACACCATGTCGCTCTGTCATACTTCGAGTGGGGACGAATATGGTGGTACAGCGTTGTTGACATCGTGCTCGTCGGATTCGTTTGGTGGTTCGTAGTTGCCAGCTTTCTGTGGCTTTGCGTGAGTATTGCATGGTACTCATACTTAGCGTCAAAACGGGTGCGATTCAGGCTTCCGATAACCTCCCATACTAGAATGAACGGGCTCGAATCTTTTGGAACACTTTCAATTATTCCTGCCGTCGCATGGGGAAGTGTCGCAACCTTTGGCACCCTGAGCACTTTCGATCCGTATGTTTTGAGACAGCTACCACAGCTCATTATATTGTATCTGTCACTCGACTTCCTTATCGCTGTCAGCAGTATGACCGCGATTTTCGCCCTTCCGATCCTCGGTTATCGAGCCATTCTGCTCCCCGTGAAACAGTCGTTGTTCTTAGAATTAGACCAAATGATCGGCAGAATGGGACTTGCTGGGAGTGTCACAACCGTTACTGCTGAAAAAGCTTCGAAGAACACATACCTCCTGAAGCTCTTGGAGGAGGCCGATCGACTCAAAGAATGGCCCCTTAGCATGAGCTCAACTGTAAAATTCCTCCTTTCTTACCTAATCCCCGGTTCAGTCTTCCTCGCGCGTGTCATTCTGTTATTCAGCTTCAACGTTCAGCTCCCGCTATAACCATCGAGAAACATCCGTAGATGCTACGAGACCGTTGCCGTACTTCGGGAACAACCGCCCGGCTCGCGGGGAAGTTTGGAACACGCGCGGCAGACCTAGAGAGATATCTGTTCCACCCGAACTTGGTCAATATGCTTCGAGGCCTCGGCCGCTGAGGGCTGTATCCAAGGTTCGGAAACCTCCTCAAGTAATGACTCAATCCTTGAGATGCCTGCCAAACTGGCCATCTCCGATAGGTCTTCTTTTGTCAAACCTATTAGTGGGGTGAAAACCGTTACGTTTGGCGCTGTGGCCTTTAGCGTTTCAGCTAATGCGATTTCGCCTGCGATGTCTGCGAAGATTATTCCTTTGAATCTTTTTTCTTCGGCAAACTTGGCGGCCGCCAACCTTACGAGGAATTTCGCCGTTGATTGATTCGGTTGTCCTTTGGGGATATCTTCGATGAGCTGGTCACAGTTGGAAGTGTATGCCTTGTAATTTGGGCGGGTTACGAGCCGTCGCAGGTTTCGTGCGAGGGCTAGTTGATTCTCAGTCGCGAAGGCTGGGTTGACGTTTGAAAGTGGGATGAATAAGTGTGCCAGGCATCCTCTCCGCATCATTGCATAGGCTGCGAGAAGCGTGAGAGGCCCCGAATCCAAAACTGCCAGCATCTTCCATTGCGCAGACAGAGGGAGCCCGCCAGGTCCCTCCAACCTCTCACCATAGAGATAGGCATCTTCGCCTACGAGGTCAACATGAATCGTAACATCAGGAGCCTCCAAGTCAACTGTGACACCTTTGCCCTTCAAAGCGAGGAGGACTTCAGACCCACCCTTCAGTTCAACCTCACGACGAGACAAGGACCCTGACTCTGACCGGTGAGCCCGAA
Source organism: Bathyarchaeia archaeon (assembly GCA_049517415.1). Classification (GTDB taxonomy): domain Archaea; phylum Thermoproteota; class Bathyarchaeia; order 40CM-2-53-6; family 40CM-2-53-6; genus FEN-987. The sequence continues at coordinate 15,675 of JBEKSC010000014.1, read as the reverse complement.
TCGCGAATGATTGCCCCGATCGTAATTGCTCGTTCGCGAGTTCCACGACCGATTGGAGTACGGACTCCAATGAAGCGGACAGCAGGGTCGCTGGTGCAGCGTAAGCTACACCGAAGACCCCGCTGCATGACTTGGCGCCATCCTCAGCCTCTCTCATCGTCTTTAAGCCGTGTACCACCAGCCTAGCGGCATGTTTCTCAACCCGGAACCCTGTGAAACCAGCGCGAGAGAGAGCAAATCTAAGATCATCTACTAGGCGTTCCTCTAAGGTGCGCCTAACGGGGGAACTCTTCAACGCGAATTCGGCTGAAGCTACGAGTATAACTGGTTCCGGAGGATGGGACAAGTGAACTTTCCCCAAGTAGGGAAAGTGGAGGATGGCGTTCTTCCTACTTAGGTTGATGGAGATGGAGAAAAAACGGGAGGAGGGGTTTAGTACTCGTCTCCGCCAGGCATTCCACCAGGCATGCCGCCGGGCATTCCGCCGCCTGGGGGCATGGGTGGTCCACCTCCCCCGCCTCCCTTGGAGGCCACGACATCATCGATGCGCAGAATCATTGATGCTGCTTCAGTAGCGGACTTGATAACTTGCAGTTTCACGCGCAGCGGCTCGATCACGTTTAAGCTGCGTGTGTCTCTAACTTCGCCGGAGAAGACGTCGACGCCGTACCAGCGGTTCTCAGGGCTCTCATGCTTGGCGCGCAAAGCTACCATAATGTCGATTGGGTCTAGGCCAGCGTTCTCAGCGAGGGCTAGGGGTACGCTTTCGACGGCATCTGCGAACGCCTCTATGGCCAATTGCTCACGGCCACCGACCTTGACTGCGTAGCCGCGTAGTTGCTTGGCGGTCTCGGCTTCAGCCGCGCCTCCGCCAGCCACTATCTTCCCATCCTCGATCGCGTCCCGAATTACGCATAGAGCGTCGTGGAGGGAACGTTCAGCCTCGTCCACAACATGCTCAGTTCCTCCTCGAATAACAATCGTCACAGCCATCGGATTCTTAGCATCCCTTATGTAGGTTAGTTTGTCATCGCCGATCTTGGCCTCCTCGATCACCTTGGCTTCACCAAGGGATTCCTTCCCTAGGTCCTTGAGGTTCGCTACGATTTTGGCGCCCGTCGCCTTGGAGAGTTTCTCCATATCACCGCTGCTCACGTTCTTCACTGCTGCAATCCCCTTCTTTGAGAGAAAGTGAAGCACCATATCGTCGATGGATTTTTCGCAGAATACGAAGTTAGCGCCGCTCTTTACGACATCATCAACCATTTCCTTGAGCATACGTTCCTCTTCATCCAGGAAGAGTTTCATTTGATTCGGACTGTCGATGTTGATCTTCGCGTCGAACTCGGTTTTCTCGATTTCGAGCTTCGCGTTGAGTAGGGCAATCTTGGCGTTTTCGGTGCGCTTGGGCATTTGGGGATGAGCAACTTCCTTGTCGATCACTATGCCGCGAACGAGCTCCGTTTCTTCCAAGCTCTTACCATGTTTCTTCAATACCTTGACGAGGTCAACGTCAACCTTCGTCTTGCCGTCCCTCGTTTCCTTGATTTGAAGTGCTGCCTCGACTGCTATCTTTGCTAGATGGTCCTTCGCACCCGTTACCCCCTTGGTGCTCATCGCCGTCATTGCAATCCTCGTGAGAGTTTCCGCATCCTCCGTGTTGATCTTCTCACAGATCGCCTCAAGAATATCCTTCGCCTGTTCCGCCGCCTTCTTGTAGCCTTCAACAATCATAGTGGGGTGCACTTCTCTGTCTAAGAGTTTCTCGGCCTTGTCGAGTAATTCGCCAGTTAGGAGTACTGCCGTTGTGGTTCCATCACCTACCTCGTTATCTTGTGTTTTTGCAACTTCGACAAGCATCTTCGCCGCGGGGTGCTGGATATCGAGTTCTTTCATGATCGTGGCGCCGTCATTTGTGATGACAACGTCTCCCATCCCGCTGACGAGCATCTTGTCCATTCCGCGTGGCCCCAGGGTTGTCCTGACCGTTTGAGCAACGACCTTGGCTGCAAGGATATTGTTTCGTTGCGCGTCTCTACCTTGAGTTCGTTGAGTTCCTTCCTTCAATATTATGACAGGTACACTTTGTTCCGACATCACACTACACCGATTTTGTTACTGCAGGTAAAAATCCCCCCTATATAAAATTTCAGGCAGGTTCTGTTGCGTTCATGGGACACGCCTTTTCTCGTTGCTTTTCGGGACACGGCTTGCCGCTTGGATTAGGGTCAGCCACTTGTCACCACCTTGAATTTCGATACCCGCTCTATCGGTTGGGGTTTGACCGTCAAGTGCCATGTGTGGTCGTACGTAGTTGTGATAGATTTGATAGCCTTCGATTAGAGGGCTATCGGGTTTCTTTACGCCTCTAACAACCTTTTCCCTGTCCCTAATTTCTCCGTTCATCCGTTCCATCTTATTGTTGTGAATTTCCCCACCAAAGCGTATATCACGCTCATGCACTAGCGCAAGTTGTTTCTTCTCTCTCCAAAACTCGCTCTCAATTCCCGCATGAAAGTTCCTTGCTCCATCAGTGATTATGTGGAATGGTGCCTTGCCAGCAATTTTTCGGCCTTGTTTGAATAGGTCTTGAACATCAGCATGGTACTTAGTGTCTGAGACTTCTTTGGCAATCCAGAAGCGGGTTTCATCGTCCATGAGCGCATACAGGTACTTCATATCGCCGTGCACTTTCAGGAATAGTTCATCGGCTCGCCAAGTGTTTCCTACCTGTGGTTGCATTTGTTCTAAGTAGTGTCCCATGATTTCGACATATTTCTGAATCCAACGATAAACAGTCGTGTAATGAACTTCGACTCCTTGCAACCGTAGAAACTTCTGTACGTTTCTTAGGCTCTCGCCCGTGAAGTAAAGTTGCATAGCCGAAGTGATAGACTGAGGGTTAGCTTTCATCCCCTCGAAGCCTAAGTTCTGAGAGAACCGTTTTCGGCAACTTCGGCATGTGAATCTTTGAAGATCGCCATACTTGTTATGTCTTAACCCGTGTCGAACTAGCTGATTTGAAGCGCAGTAGGGGCATACGCTTGGGCTTAATGGCTCAATCACGACATTCTGCTTAACCTTGTTCCTCAACGCTTCGGAGAACTCAACCGCCCAAATGTGCTTGCATTTGACTTGGCGAAACTGCCAGTCGGGGCAAGTGCAAACCCAACGCATAGCGAACTTATCGCTACGTACAACATCATAGCTAATTTCACGGCTCTGAGAATTGACCTTGTAGTTTCGTTCATCTAGCCTTTGGACTTGGTTTGCTTGTTCGGCAATCATTCTTCCCCGTTCCTCGCGGGTTACTATCACAGTTGCCATATACCAATCGCTACACATCGCTATACACAGCCAAAAGCTATAAGGGTTGCTATCGCTATACAATGGTAGCGAATCAACCTTGGCAATGAACAAAATAATGGTAGCCATGTCAGACGAAATGGTGAAAGCCCTAGAACAAGAACGTAAGGCACGAAAACTGGAATCTATACCCGAAGCAGTAAGAGCCGTACTAGGAGAATACTTCAAAACGAAAGACACCTAGCGCAAACCTACAGCTTTCCTAGCTTTCGCGAGCAGAGAATCAATGTAGGATTCGGTTTTGAGCCAAGAAACTTCGCTGTACGCCCGCGAAAACGCCTTAACGCAGGTCAGGTTTAGAGGCTCTAGTTCTTCAACATCCATACCGAGCCTCCCAGCGAAGTACCTGTTTCGACCCTCTATTGCGTCATATAAGAGTCTCAATACAAAATAATCCTGTATGCCGAGTAGTGCTGCCCTTGATGCGTCGGCCTTGCTAGACCAAATCGGATACGTGATGTTCCAATGCTGTAAGGGGTCTGAGAACAGCGTCAAAATGGAACGCACCTCAGTTGCAACACCGTTTCTGAAATCATCTATCTCAATTGGCGGTTTATCGGTTACTGAAATCGTGGCGCTTGTACTCCCTGTTTTCAACCCATAAGGAAACCGTACTTCTGCAACTTGTAATTGACCGGCGTTTGGCTTTGTCAAGTTCTCCTTTTCTTTGTTAATGAAGTCTCTATTTCGCCATGTACTAAACTGATAGCCAAGCCAAAATGTGAGCAAACCGAAGATTACTAGAGCCAAGAGTATGAAGTATTGAGAGTTTGTCGTTACAATTTCAGCCCCGTGAAAGATAGGCGTTTGAATAAAGCCCAAGAGGTCCAAGAGCACAAGAAGGTCTATGACAGAGCTGATTGTCGTAGCAATCGCTTGCACTAACTTGGGGATGTGCATAGTTCACCCTCACTCTCTTTGGGCATTTAACATGCCTCCAGTATGACGCCTGCCATGTCCCGCTTTGCAACGCCCTTGGTTGTGTCCCAAGAACGCAACAAAGCCTTCAGGCAGGGGTTCTGTTACACCCTAGGGACATGTGAAAACGGTGTTACAAATCGGGACATGAGCGTTTAGATGGTAACGTAATGTCTACGTTTGGTCGTCGTTTTTCGGCGCACTGTGACAACCCCATAGAATACCAATGCCATAACCGTCTTGGGCAGAATCGTCTATGAACTCAACATGTTTGAATCGATTCTTTATCTCATCCCAGAACCGGTAGACCTCTCCTCCACATGGACCTGTCCGTTGTCCAAACCTCATCCAGTAATCAGGGTTAATGTCATGGAAGGCCACTATGCCGTGTTTCTCCATGAATAGGAAATAGGTCGCAAAATCCTCCTTCACACCGTCATAGGAATGGTCTCCGTCAATGAACAGAAAGTCAACCTTTCGGTCTCCCAGAACTTGATGGAGCTTTTCTACTGTAGCGTTATCGTGGGAATCACCATCTATGAGAGAAATCTTTTGGTCCCGCCTCCCAAGATGTTCACAGAGCGATCTCCAAGGTTTCAAATCTTCTCTCGGTAAATCAATACTGATGAGCAATGCGTTAGGTGCTGCTAATCGGCTGAACAGAAAAAGCGTACCGCAACGCTCCGTCCCAATTTCAAGGACTGTGTTCGGTTCATGTTCAGCAACGATTTCGCAGAGGCTGTGAATTTCACTGCGGATTTGAAGAGGTCGAATGAGCCCACCGAATCGCCCTGAGAAAGCAAACTCTATTGCATCTTCCAAGGCACCTATGTCTCTAGTGGCGACTGCGAATCGCCAAAGCACTAGAGAGCGTAGAATAGGTAGCTTCCAGAGAATTTTCCAAGATAGGGCGGAATATCCGTTCTCTCGAATAACTTTCCTAGCGCGTTGAAGTACGGTTACCATGCCTAGGCGTTTTTCTTGCTTGCCGCTTGGATTAAGGTTAGCCACTTATCATCGCCGTTAATTTTGATGCCTGCAACTTCCGCAGGCGTTTTGCCATCTAAGCCCATGTGTGGTCGAACGTAGTTGTGGTAGATTTGAAGTCCTGTCAGCAAAGGGTTATCTTCACGCTTCACGCCTCTAACAACCTTCTACCTGTCCCGTAACTCACCGTTCATGCGTTCCATCTTGTTATTGTGAACTTGACCTCTAACACAACCCAGGCAGGGGTGCTGTTACACCCTAGGGACACGGGAAAGCGTGCTTCAAATCGCGCCAGGGCTTTACTGACACCTTTGAAAGCTACTGCTTCCCACTCTTGCGACCCCTTGCGGGCACGGTGATTATTCCTTGATCAAGGAGGGTCGAGAGCACAAGGACTAACGCTAGCAGAACCAGAATCGCGTCGGAAGTTACGACTCCAAGGATTTTGTGGAAAGGAACCGTAGTTATCGAATAAAGCGTTACACTTCTCGTGCTGTACGCAGTCAGGGTCTCTTTTACTTCAACACTTCCAGTTGTCACTTCGAATTGAGTCGTATAACTCAGGATTTGAGGTACTACTTGGCTTGTTGCCACCGGATACCAAGGTGAGGCAAGTACAACAAGTATGAGAGCGGCACCGACGAGTATTGAAACAAAAATTGCGGACTTCACACGCCAAACCGCAATACGAGACGCTGGAGAGGGTGATTAAGAGTTTGCTTTCTTCGCGTTAGCATTTTGGATTAGCGTTAAGCACTTGCCGGTTCCTTTGACTTATCCCCGCAAGTTCGCTCTCAACGGACATTGCATTCCTAGTTAATCCTTCGGAGAATACGTCCAGTACCGATGAGAGAGAAAATTACTCGCACCAGAAACAGCCGTAGCAACCCAACTGGACAGCATGTACCAAACATGCCCATACGTAGTCAAGGAGTAGATCACAAGCGTCGAAATCCCTAGACCAACTCCCCAGACAAACCAATGAATCAGAAACTGCTTACTGGTCGGATAAGCAGCTTGACCCTTCGCAATCGTAAAGGCCCAATACTTGTAACCAAGAAAGGAGAAAATCTGGGCCACCACTACCGCAATCCAGTTCGAGTACAAATACCAAACATGACAGTACTCAGTTAGCCCGTACAACACCCCAGAAGCTAGTATCACACCAAGCCCACCAACTACACAGAACTTCAATGCCTGTGGCCCAAACATTTTCCATAGCTTACGAAACATACCAAGCATACCATGCTCACTCTGCCTAAGGTTCTGTCAAGAGTAAGTGCCCTGATGAAACAACCGAGCATGTGCGAGACTAAGTTCGCTCTTTGAACAGGTCCGCCCAAACCTTGGCTGGCTTCCGGTTGTATACGATGGTTTTGAACCTAGTCATTTCTTCGATGCTGTATCCGATTCCTTCCCTACCCATACCTGAATCTTTGTTGCCTCCGAAAGGATAGTAGCCCACTCCATGTCGCGGTGCCTCATTAATGGTTACCTCGGCTTCTTCGAGACGTTTCGCAACTTTCCTACCCAAATTGATGTGATTAGTGAAGAGGCAAGAATCGAGACCGTATCGTGACTTGTTGGCCAGCTCTCTAGCCTCATCGACACCCTTCACATGGGTGATCGGTATTACTAGGCCGAAGGTTTCCTCCCACATGATGCTGGCTGGAGCCTTCGTGGCGTTTTCCTCGTAACAGCGGATCACGAAGGCCGTCATATTTCTATATCGTCTCCGTTCCACATGGTCAAAGAGATTCATGTAGGGTGGATGGCGTTGCTTGCGAGGGAGTGGCATCGTTAGCAGTTGACCTACATCCATGACGCATCCTGAACCCACCGCGCAGTGGGTTCATGTCCCACAGGCCCCATCACATATGTCTTAATAGTCCTTAGCGTTCGGCGAAATTCTTAGGGGCGATGTTGACGTGATCGTGAATATGAGCTACATTGTTCCCAGATGCCCGCAATGCAGTCGATCGGACATGGTAGTGCTCATCGCTGACCCTTGGTCGTGACAGTAGCATGTTCAATGTCATGAACAGATTCGTTTCTGTCATGCAGCCGCTCGGTTCATATGTTACTTCCTAGCCGTCGCTATGATGGCTAATGCTTCCTTGACCAACTCCGATACCTTGGCAAAATTGCCCGATTCGATAAGGTCCTTCTTGCAGAGCCATGTACCTCCCACAGCCCATGCTCCGCCTTTGATGTATTCCGCCAAGTTGCTTGCGTTGACTCCTCCGAGCGGCACAAATCTTACGTCTGGAAATACTGCTCTCATTGCTGTTACGTGAGCCGGACCCCCGGTTGAAGCGGGGAAGATTTTGATCGCCAACGGAAGGCCCTTGTTGCTTTTTCGCGGCATCCCTCTCTTCGCGGCGCCTATTGCGCGTTGAACCTCTGATGGTGTGAACGCGCCTGGGATGCAAACGATGTTCTTTCGCGCGCAATAAGTGACAATCTTCTCATCCACGTGAGGTGAGACAATGAAGCGAGCTCCCTTAGATAGAGCTTCCTTCGCAACGGATACCGAGAATACTGTGCCGGCCCCAACCACCATGTGAGGCAGTTCCTTGCTCACTTTTCTTAGAGCTTCCATCGCCATCTCAGTGCGCATCGTTATCTCAATCAGGTCGAGTCCGGCTTCTAGGATGGCTTGGCTCAATTGAACTGCTTTGCCAGGATCATCGATTACGACGACTGGAATTACCCCTGCCCTCTCCATTCTGGCTAACACATTTTCCGACATAGTTCCACTTTCACGTTTCATCTTTGAACCCTACCAGCTCCGCGTTCCTTAACTAAGCTTCCACTTCCTCAATGCTGAATAAACGCAAATTCATTCTTGGATTCCAAAAACTCTTCGAATCTTCGACTGGTTAAGACAGAATATCTTGTTGATAGGCGTAATTAGAATTATAGGCTGTGAAACTGCTGTGAATTATTCCGTCAGGATGCGCAACTATTTAGGTGAAACCAGAATCTTGATTGCGCCGTTTTTGAAATCCATCATCATTCTTACTCCTTCAGGCACTTCGTACAATGACATTCTGTGGGTGATTAATGGTCCAACCTTGAATCGCCCCGATGAAATGAGGGACATTGCCCTTATCCAAGTATCGTACGTTCCAGCAAACGAAGCATGTAAAGTGAGTTCTTTGTTAAATATCTGGCTAAACAGTTCAATTTCCATCTTGGATGTTGCCGGCGGGACACCCATCACCGCAACTTTACCCCCCCTCCTGACCATTTCTAGTGCTTGTAGATAGGTAGCTGAGCTACCAACGGCTTCAATTACCACATCTGGACCAATATTGTTCGTAGCCTCCCTAACAGCCTTAACTGGATCACCTTTCGAGCTATCTATCACCAAATCCGCCCCTATCTCTAACGCCTTCTTCAGCCTGTAGTCTATTAGACCCACACCGATTACCTTCGAAGCTCCGTCAATCTTGGCGACTTGCATACATGAAAGCCCGATGGGCCCGTCTCCAATTACAACAACTCGGTCACCAGTGACTATTCCTGCTCTATCGACAGCTCTCGTCACGCATGCCAACGGCTCGATAAACGGAGCATAATCATAGCTCATATCGTCCGGTAGTTTGAAGATATTGCCCTCGGGTGCTTTGAAATATTCTGCAAAACCTCCGTCGGAGTGAATACCTATCTGATACAAATCGGGGCACAATAGTTTTTGCTGATGCTTACAGAAGTAGCATGTTCCACACGACACGTTTTCATCAATAGTGACCCGATCACCTACTCTGATCGTCCTTACTTGTTGACCAACCTCAACAACTTCGCCGGAAACCTCATGGCCGGGAATTACGGGCTTTGTTGGAAGGTATTTTCCGAGATACATCGAGACATCGGTACCGCATATCCCGCAATTCTTACTCCTGATAAGAACTTCATTGGCACCTATCTGAGGCGCATTCACCGTTTCAATACTATAATTCTTGACATCACGGAGGACAACGGCTTTCATCGTATTCATGATTCGCGATGTTTGGGGCATCAATATAAAAAAAGCTAATTTACATAGAGTAAATACATCGAGTGCATTGCATATAATTTCATGCTTCGAGATCGGTCTGCCCGATGAAAGGCTTTAAGTTTCGCCGCGGCGACCCCTTGCAATACTAACAGACGACGGAGAATGAGGGAAACAAACGTGCCTTCAAAAGATCTCGAAAAGAAACTTCTTAGTTTGGAAAGGAAAGTACAACAGCTGGAAGATATTGAAGCAATCAAGAAGTTGAAAGCGAAATATACCTTTGCTCTTGACAAGAGAGATTGGGATACGGTCCTCAATTGTTTTACTGACGACGCATATACCGATTGGGGCGTTTTTGCAGGAGGAACTGGCATATACAAAGGAAAACAGGGCGTTAAACAATTCTTTACGGTCGACGTTCCCAAAGCAGCTACATTCTTCGTTCACATGGTCCATAATGACCTCATCGAGGTGAACGGGAATCAGGCAAGAGGACGGTGGTACTATGAAGAGCCTATGACATTCGCTGCGGAGAACCGGGCGGGCTGGATCGTAGGTACTTATGACGAGAATTTTGTCAAGAAAGCGGGAGAATGGAAAATCAAAGAAGTCAAGGTTACACACTTCTATCAAACACCGTATGACGCAGGCTGGGTGAAAGAAAACAGAGGCTAACGAAAACGCGTGACGGCGACTCCTTTACTTGATCAGAATCGGCCTTCTGACGTCGTCGCCAGGGGCTCTGCCTGACCCCTACGTGGAAAACTCATTCCAGGAGTTCACGGACTGGATAAGCAACACTCCTGACTTGCAGGTGATTCGTGTCAAGAACACAATACATACGGTTAAGATGGCCATAGAAGAAACAAAGCAGTTGGTTTGCCAAGGCATTGACTGCTTGCTGTTTTTCATTCCGGAGTGGACCTTTCCAAACCTAATTGTTGAAGTCGCTAGCACGGCAAAGATACCCATCCTTCTATTCTCCACCCTCGATTCTGCCCATGCTGGTCTAATTGCAATGCTAGCTGGCGCCGCGGCGTTAGACCAGCTGGGCATCAAGAATGCAAGAATATGGGGGGCAATAGGCGACAAATCTACGCTAAGCAAAATAGTGAATCATGCGAGGGCCGTTTACGCAGCAAACAAATTGAAAGGTAGAGTTCTGGGCTTGTTCGGTGGTCGTCCGATGGGATTGTACACTGCAACGAGCGACGCCAGCCAAATCCACTCGATATTCGGTGTTGACATCGAACATATTGACCAGCTAGAAATCGTGAACAGAGCCGAAAAGGTGCCCAAAGATGGAATCGAGAAAGCCTATGAATGGCTCCAAGAAAGCGTTTCGAAAATAAATTTCGACCAAAACAAGCTAACCGACGAGAAGCTAAGGAAACAAATAGCGAGCTATATAGCCACGAAGGAAATTGTTAGAGAAAAAGGGCTTGATTTTCTAGCCGTCAAGTGTCACCCAGAACTTAGTGGAGGATATTGCACTCAATGCCTTACCCAGGCCTTTATGAACGACCCATATGATTGGGACGGCGAGAAGCACATCATTCCAACAGCGTGCGAGGCAGATATAGACGCCGCACTGACCATGGAGATCCTCTATTTGCTGACTGGTAAGCCCGTAGCATTCTTCGACCTGAGGCACTTCTCGCAATCTGATAAGCTTCTTACTTTCATGAACTGTGGCTCGCAATCCACTTGGTTCGCAAGCAAGTCCGACGATGCCTCTGAAAACTTGAAGCTCGTAAATCTTTATCCCCAAATTTTCGACGCGGGAGGGGCGTCGCTACAGTTCCAATGCAGCCCAGGCGACATAACCTTAGCCAGACTGTCAAGGATCCAAGGAAAGTACATCATGCAGATAGCCCCGGCAGAGTTTGTAAGACAACCTAATGAGGAAATGAAGAATGCCGTACTAGGTTGGCCCCAAGGATTCGTGAGGCTAAAGTCGGATCCCGAAGATTTGTTGAAAAACGTGGGGTCAAATCATATGCACGCAGTCTACGGAGAGTGGGCCGACGAACTGGTCGAGGTTTCAAACTATTTGTCTATAGAATCAAGAGTATTTGCGTAAGAATCCAATCGCTATTCCCATCCGCAAGTCTGTCATGCCGTAGGTATCCCGTTCCCGGAAAAATCCGAGTTTGTCGACTGAATTTTCCTGTACGACTATTCATTCCAATAGATGAGTGCCATCAATGCTATGAGATATGATCGTACCCTCGAATTAGCTGGCAAGCCCCTTTCCTTAATATGTACGTTCCAATAGCCCTCGAACGACTCTTACGCTCCCCTGTCACCTGTAGGTGCTGAAGGTGCCGTTTCTTCATTGGGATGAAACGATATTATGTTGGCTGTCCTTATGATGGTTGATGCAACTTCTACAGCAGTTCGAAGAACTTGTTTCTTGACGCTGTACGGTTCGATTATGCCACAAGTCAGGGTGTTTTCTATCTTGCGCGATAGGACGTTTATGCCCAGCCACGATCCCTCCTCCTTTTCATGAGCTAATCTTAGAGCCAGCTTCACGTCAGTTACATCGAGGCCAGCGTTCCTTGCCAAGTTCTCGGGAATCGTTTCGAGAGAGTCTACGAATGCCCCTATCGCATGTTGTTCTTTGCTGCTGACTTTCACGGCGTATGATCTCAGTTTCTTCGCCACCTCCATTTCGACAGCGCCTGCACCTCCTACAATCCTATCGCATGAGCGAACAGACGCTAAACTGCATATTGCATCGCTGAGGGCCCTTTCAGCCTCATCCGCTTCTTTATCCAGCCCCGCTCTAATCATTATACTCACACACTTCGGCTGTTTACAACCATTTATGAGAACCATTTTGTCTGTCCCGACCGTTCTCTCTTCCACTATCTCTGCGGCGCCGAGATCTTCCGGACCTACATCACTTATGCTTGTCATGACTTTGGCTCCAGTCGCCTTGGCAATCCCTTCCACATCCCGTCTATTGACCCAGTGGACTCCCAACACGCCGTTCTTCGCGAGACTGCTTTGCGTCTTCACGTCTATCCCTCTCTGACACACGACAACATTTGCTGCGCATTCTGCCACTTTCCTGACCCACGAATCCCTCAACCGATCTTCTTGATCCTGAAACGCTTTCAGGGACCCTTGTCTACCCTCGATCCTCACGTGAAACGCTTTCCTGTCTAACTCGAGCGGTGACTCTAGAACAAGTAATCTGGCGTTGTCAACTCTTTCGGGCATACCACTATTGACGACAGCTTTCTCAACAATGAGGCCCTTGATCATTTCCGTATCGGCTACGCTTTTTCCGCTTCTTTTGACAAACTTCACATTCTCCAGCACTTCGTTCATGTCGATATCAGAGCCCCATGGGTAGTCATCCAAGATCATGTTTGAGGCGGCCATGGAGATATCGAGGAGGTGTTCTCTACCTGCCCCCACATCTTTGCTACGAATGGAAGTCATTGCGAGATTTCTAAGAACACTCGCATCTTGATGTGCTATGACAAGCGATGTCCCGGTGAGGATTTGTACGGCCTTGTCGTATGCCTTCTTGTATCCGGAGACGATCAGATCAGAAGCCAGGCCGTCATCTAGCAGATGTTCTGCATTCGCGAGGAGAGCTCCCGCGAGAATAAGCATAGATTTGATTCCATCGCCCAGCTCGACATCCAAGGCTGCGGCCGCTTGCGCCATGATTTTGCAGATCGGGTTATTGATGGTTGGTTCAATTTCCCCGTGCTTGCGATCGCCGTTCCGACTTGGCCCACGATACCACCCGCCGCGAACTTGTAACGCTCTCACTATTGCTGCGCCATCACCCGTGAGCGTTGTCTGCCCCTTGTCATCGCTTATCATTTTACTCATGCCACAGGGCCCGAATGAGTTTCTTACTAGTTCTCCCATGGCTGCGCCTGCCTCGATATTCAATTTCTGAAGCTCTTTTGTGCTACGCCTTTTCAGTGACAAACTACTTCCCTTCCAAAAGGCACACAGGTCTTACTGTGACTCACGGGCTCGATCAATTCCCGAGGTAATACCGTCCGGATTTAGGCGTAGGGCATGCTGCAAAGCTATCGTCCCATTCCATAGTCTTTGATTATTTGTTTCTCTCTCCGAGGTTCCGTGAACTGCTGCATCCGTTTCTTCCAATACTCGCCTCCGTGGCGTACTCTAGAGGCAACAATGTCGTCGATTCTCAAGAGACACGCCGCCGTCTCGAAACTAGAGTTTATGATTTGTTCGTATACCGGTAGAGGTATGTAGATGCCAGCTTCATGCATGTCCGCCAGTTCTCTCTCGTACACGTCAATGCCCATAGATGGTTTTCCTCGCACGTGCAGCATCCTGAGGTTGGCTACCGAGTCTATCGGGTCCAAACCACACGAGGCAGCTAGAATCGCCGGAATACTCTCAAGAGCCTCAGCAAGATGTCCAATCACAACCTGCTGACGGTCGCCAATCGTGTCAGCATCTCTTCTCAAATATGCTGCCAGTTCAACTTCGGTAGCCCCTCCGCCGAGAACGATTCTGGGGTGCGAAACAAAATTCCCAATAACCCTTAAAGAATCACGTATCTTGCTCTCAGCATCGTCGATGATCGCATCGGAATAACCTCGAACTAGCACCGTTGACACTCTCCCAGCCTGTTGACCTCCAATGAAGATCCATGAGTGCCCTCCCATCTTCTCTTCTTTGATGAATTGTGCCGTCCCCAAATCTCCAGGCGTCAAAAGCGCTGCATCTGAAACGATCCTACCCCCAGTCAACCTCGCGATTCTCTGAAGATCTTCGACGTAGACGTTTCTTACGGCAAGAATTCCCTCTTTCGCGAGCATTCCCTCTATCTCCGGCTCTAGGCCTTTTCCGACCACAACGGCGCCTACCTCTAGATTTCGTAACGTGCGTAGGATATAGGTGCAGGCGGCTGTCTTCTCGTGATAAAGTGCCCTCATATCGTCCGGCTCATCAATGATGACCTCGTGATCATATTGTCTCGTTCTCAACTTCGCATCGGTTCTGTCAAATCCGGAGGTTAAGGCTCCAGACAGGAGTGCAACCTTTGCGTTTTCAACGATCTTAGGCATGCTAGGGTTTGGTATATCGCTAAAGAACGCTACACCATCAAAAACTCGCGTGTCTAGAATACTGCCACCGATTTCCCGTTTGATGCAGATCGCATCGCTGTCCAACAAATATGTTCCATTGTCGCTTTTCTGGAGCTTCCCTGCAACTGCCGCGACAATGATGTCAGTCAATATGACTGATTCTTCAGGCATGAACTCGGTATCAAAGAAAGTCTTGACAATCTTACGTATGCCAGATCGGGTCACCAAAAGAGGCATGCTCGATTTTCGTACTAGTTCAATTGATTTATCCCGTGCATGCAAGCACCCAGCCAGGAATATAGCGGGGTCAATGATCGATTTGAAACTCTTCCCAAGGATCTCCGCGGTCAGAATTATCGCAGCCTTAGAACCGTCGCCAACACTCCTTGTGACAGCTCCAGCCATTTCACTCATAATCTCGGTGACCGGATGCACCGCAAGCTGCCCTGATTCGCTTTGCTTAGGCTCCTTAAGTATGTCCTTCTTGGGAGCTATTCTGTTGAGGATGGCCGACCCAGTTCTCAGTCGGTGTACGTACCCTGTTTCGTCCACGACGATATTCCAAAGCCCCGCGGGTCCAAAGGAATCTCTGATAAGGTTACACGTGACTTCTGAGATCTCATAGATCTCCCTTACCGTTGCTTTTTCTCCTATCCTCTTTACACCGGTGGCATCAGGCGAGCTCCCTTGCCTGATCATGCTGGACCCAGCTTGGCAAAGTTCGTCTAGGCCGGGAAAACTAGAGAATCGTTTGATTTCCATCCTATGACTACATCACGGTCGATATAGGATCCCAAATCAACCAGATCCCGCCCTTCGGAAACAGATCTGAACGCTACTCCGTTCTTGAGATGGACCACATGCTCGATGCTAGAGCCTTTGTAAGTCTGGTCTACGAGCTTACCTTCAACCGTATTGTCCAACTTCCGGGCTTGCTCGCCGATTGATACCTTCTCCGGCCTAATGCAGTATATCACCCTTTTCACCTTGGCTCCAATTTTGCGCCTGTCGTTCACTGCAAGATCGCCCGCACCCGTTTTCACCATGAGCAGGTCATCTTTCAACGAAGCCACCTCTCCATCTAACATATTCAATCCCCCCAGGAATCTTGCTACGAAGAGTGTTGAGGGGTTGAGATATACTTCTTCAGGCGTCCCTATCTGTTCTATGGAGCCCTGGTTCATCACCATGATTCGGTCAGCTAGCCGCATAGCCTGCTCTTGGTCATGCGTAACGTAGAGCGCTGTGAAACCCAGTCGCCTATGAAGCTCCTTAATCTCAGCCAACATTCTGTCTCTAAGC
>JBEKSC010000013.1:0-69141 GCA_049517415.1 Bathyarchaeia archaeon | reverse complement strand
TCACCATGATTCGGTCAGCTAGCCGCATAGCCTGCTCTTGGTCATGCGTAACGTAGAGCGCTGTGAAACCCAGTCGCCTATGAAGCTCCTTAATCTCAGCCAACATTCTCTGACGGAGTTTCAAATCTAAATTAGCGATAGGCTCATCGAATAGAAGGATGCTGGGCTTTAATACAAGCGACCTGGCTAAAGCCACCCTCTGCCTTTGTCCACCCGATAATTCTGTAATTCTTCGACCACCCAACCCCTCCAGTCGCACCAAGCGTAAGACTTCATCAACTTCCTTTTCGATTCGATCCTTCGGAGACCCCATCATGCGCAGCCCGAAGGAAACGTTATCGAACACGTTCATATGAGCGAAGAGAGCCAAATCCTGAAAAACAATACACACATCCCTGTTGCGCGCGTGAACACTCGTGATGTCCTTTCCATTCAAGTAAATATGACCGGATGTAGGCTTTTCTAATCCCATAATACACTCTAACAACACAGTTTTCCCACAAGGGCTGGGACCCACTACGACTAGGAACTCACCTTTAGTAAGCTCGAACGATATCGTCTTTAGAATAACGTTATCACCGTAACTTTTGGTGAGATCCTTTGCGACAAGTGCTACTGAAGACATTTTTGGCTGCCGACCAATCATTCCCCTAACGTAACCCTATCAATGTCTAGGCCTTCAATGACGCTTGATTTCGATATCACCACGGAATCCTCGATACGACAGCCTAGAATCGCCTCTTCTCCAATCTCCACTCGTTTCTCCAGTTCTTCTGCCAAGACAACCTTGAACTCATCGCCGTTTGGGAGCTCGAAAACATATTCGACGTTTGATCCCTTATAGATCCGATCTTTCAGTTTCGCGTGGAATTTGTTCGCGCAATTCATTGCGTCCTTTCCAATGAGAGGTTTTTCAGGCCTAACAGCGTAAGCCACTGGGTCTCCAACAGTCACCCCTTCCCGTATGGGAGCTAGAAAAGTACCCACCTCCGTTTCGACTTCGACTCTCTTTTCATTCATATCGAGTGACGCAACCTTTCCTCTAACCAGGTTTATGTCTCCTACGAACTTTGCTACGAAGAGTGTTGAGGGGTTGAGATATACTTCTTCAGGCGTCCCTATCTGTTCTATGGAGCCCTGGTTCATCACCATGATTCGGTCAGCTAGCCGCATAGCCTGCTCTTGGTCATGCGTAACGTAGAGCGCTGTGAAACCCAGTCGCCTATGAAGCTCCTTAATCTCAGCCAACATTCTGTCTCTAAGCTCTGGCTCCGCGCCACCTATGGGCTCATCGAATAGAAGGATGCTGGGCTTTAATACAAGCGACCTGGCTAAAGCCACCCTCTGCCTTTGTCCACCCGATAACTCTGTAATTCTTCGACCACCCAACCCCTCCAATTGCACCAAGCGTAAGACTTCATCAACTTCCTTTTCGATTCGATCCTTCGGAGACCCCATCATGCGCAGCCCGAAGGAAACGTTATCGAACACGTTCATATGAGGGAAGAGAGCCAAATCCTGAAAAACAATACACACATCTCTCTTGTAAACAGGCATACTGCGTATATCTGATCCGCTCACACGTATCGAACCCGAATCCGGCGTCTCAAGTCCTGCAACACATCTGAGGCTAGTTGTCTTCCCACATCCGCTCGGCCCAATAATTACAAAGAATTCCCCCTCACGTATCTCAAAGGACACTTCATTTACAGCAACAACTCTGCCGAATCGTTTCGTTAGTCCCTGCACTACCAGCTTGCTAGGCACGTCCATTCTTCTCGTTACCAAAATATACTACCTTTTTACGACGAAACCACCCCGACGCACCAGGATGGCTCCACCTATCAATATGGCTGATAGACTTACCACTGAAATGACTGTCCCCAACGCAAAATATTCTGGGGTAGGAGGTTTCGTTTCCAAAGTTGAAAGCAGAAGCACTGGTAATTCAGGGTTAGTCAGAGGTGAGACAAACGTACTCCTGAAAACTTCTCCCAGCGCCATTGTGAATGCGAATAAGGCAACTACGATCAACTCCGTCCTTATCAGTGGAAAAGTGACGTTGGTGAACACTTTCCATTCATTAGCTCTATGAGTTCTTGCAGCTTCCTCGTACCTGGTCAAATATGGATCAAACCTCATCATCAGGATTAGCAATCCGAATGGGACGGTCCAAACTGACAGGGTAGAGGATACTGTCCAGATCGACAAGGGAATGTTGAACACTCGAATATCTACCACTAGGTTGGTTAGCCCAAGCGTCACTCCGGGATAGATCATCCCTAAGAGTATCATGTAAAAGAACGGATCATGAAGTGGGAAACGTCTGCGAAGTGCTAATGCGGTTGAAGCGCTCACTGCTACGGTTACTACGGTCGTTATTGCCGCTTGTATGATTGAGTTTTCCAAGCTCCCAATTAGTTCCGGATCGTTAACAAAGGCACTATACCACTGCAAGGACCAGCCCTGAAACGGATAATACAGGAGGGGCAGTGTGTTAAAAGAAAAAACTATCATGTGGGCGATTGGCACGTACACTAGGAATAATATCCCGCCGATATATGCTGCCATGAGCAGATTGGATTTATTCAAGTTGGTCCGCCATCAATATAGTATTCGGGTTATGCTGACTTTTCTCAATGTTATCGCCACGAATACGAGGATGATGGCAAGGACTAGGGTTGAGAGGGCCATTGCCTGGGGCCACTCATAATATGACCCAAGCTGCCAGATTATTACGCCAATAGTAGGTAGACCTCCGCCGACGAGAAGCGGAGTTGCGTAGTCTACCATCGCCAAAGAGAATACGAATACACTCCCGATCAGAATGCCTGGCAAAGACCATTGCAGTGTTATGTAGTAGAAAGTCTTGAGAGTGCTAGCGCGGAGCGTCGACGCCGCCTTTAGTACGATCGGGTCCATCCGCAGCATCATCAAGTAGATCGGGACGACCATAAAGAGGAGAAGGCTCTGAATCCATGTGATGATCACACTCGCATTTGTGAAGAGCAGACTCACGGGCTCTACATTAGAGTATCCTAATCCTGTCAATATCGACACATAGATACTGCTGAGGAACCCGTTAGCTCCAAAGACGGGATACCAAGCGATCATTCTAATGTTCCAATCAATCCAGAACGGAGCGAGAGCGACAAGCAGTACTAAGTTCTTAATTGCATCGCTCTTTACTTTGATGGCTAAGATATATGCGATCGGTAACGATATGACAACTAGTATTACAGTTATCAGAGCAGCTAGTTCTACGGTAGTTAGCATGATTGGAGCGTATACCGAAAGGACATACGCGTAATTCGCCGATGTAAGAGTCTGGTTGTTCATGCTGGTGGTGAAACTCAAATAGAATCCGTAAAAAAATGGAAAGAAGAGGAATAGCACGTCAATTATCAGGACTGGCAAGCACAGAACGAGAGTCTTGACGTGCTTAAGTTGGGTCGTGGACGTCCTCACTTAACCGTAATTGAATCCGGTAGCAAGCGCGACCCTTTGAGACTTCGAGATCAGCGTTTGAGTTGTGACTTGAGCCAGTTCCATCTGTCAATCATGTAGTCGATGTTGTCGGGATACCTCGACAAGAATCCTACTTGGTTTCTCATGCAGTCTTCGTAGGCGCCGTGATCTTTGAGTATGCCGTTGGGATCGGGTGTGCCTTGTCCGGTGCTCCAATTGTACTTATCAGGTGCGAACAATCCGTTCTTTAGGTTATCCGGGAGAGTCCAGAAGCTTTGGTTGTTCGGCCAAATCTCCTTGATTGCGTCATCGTTTGACTTGTAAGTTGCGTCCCCGTGATATTGCCAACCCCATTTCTCATAGCCCATTGCTTGCTTCAAGTCATCCGTATTCCACCGCCAGCAGAAGTAGGTACTGTTTACGATGTATGAGACCCACCAGGGCGCCATCCTCCAATTCAGCCAATTAACGCAGTCCTGCAGTATTGGCGTCTTAATGCTCACCATATCAGGAGACCACCAGAACTCTCCACCGTGTGGTGTACGTGCCCAATAGGATGGTATGCCAGCATCCCTGGTTGCATTCACGACTGGCTGCCAGGTTTGCATTATGTAGACCTCTCTAGAGGTCATTGCTGCCAGCATTGAACCGTAATCCGCTGCAAAAGTCCTGATCTGGCCACCTTGGACAAACGGCGCCAAATAGTTTATCACGGTATCTATGTCCGATTTTGTAAGTGATCCGTTGGTGCCATCAAATCCCGCAAATTTCGCTTGGTTCAGATAGGTTAGCATTAAAGCACCCCATCCCATTGCCAAGGTCACGTCGTCTTGCATCCCTACGTGACCCTTCCACTCTGGGTTGAACTTCTCCTCGTAGCCGAACGTGAATTTGTGGTCACCCTCTTCTGAGTATGGCAAGAACTCTGGCAGATAGGCTATGCCTTCGAAGTTACCTCCGACACCGACTCCCCAAGCCTTCCCGTTGACCCACTGGGTCCCGTTCCATTCTGGCGGTACCCCGTCCTTGAATAACATCCCTTTGATGCTACCCATCACGTCCTCGCTAATGTAGGTGCTCTTTACGACCTCTGGATTGTAAATGTAAGAAGCAAGACCTTCAGCGGGCGTGTTCGTCCAGTTCGGGATATCCTCTACATCGATAGCCTGGAGTACAGGGGGATTTGCGTTAGTTAACAATCCCAGATAGGCTGTTGCATTGCTCGTGATGTCCCAGCCTTCTCCACCTGTTGCTAAAGCCTTCGACGAGGCTTCCCCGTTTCCGAGTCCCTGAAACTGGACTGTGACCCTTCCATTGGTTTCTTTCTGATACTCTGTCGCTGCGTCTTGATATATGACAAAAGCTACACCATAATACCTCAGTGTAGCTGGCCCAAGTGAAGCAGAGGTAGATGTCGCAGGCGCTGTTGCAGTCGCTGTCGGAGTGGCTGTCGGAGTAGGTGTAGTCGTCTGAGGAGGCATCGTACTGTAGTAGTATGCTCCTCCGGCGGCAGCAGCCCCCACAACCACAACCGCGGCACCGTACTTTAGGGCCTGTCTTCTAGTAATTCCATTACCTTCTTTCTTCTTCTCGCTCATTTCTATAACCTACAAACGTGGAAGAAGCCCGCGCTTGGTAGTATATAAGTCAAAGTTAAGTAGAGTAAATGAATTATCTACTATTTTCCGAAGCGTTTCTTATTTGCTATTGCGAGATTGAGCGCAGCTTATGGCACTCGTCGGTAGCCAGCATTTGGTGGGCATGAAGACGATTGATCAATACAAAGTTTGGAGCGATCCTGAACGAGGCTCCTCATGCGTCCGTTCCCTCAGATTACCAGCAGCTCGTAAGCTTACTTCGTGTCTGTGAGGATGCGGACTTCGACTCGGCGTGGTTAATGGATCACTTTACATGGGGATCGAGCTCCCCGGTGTTCGAATGCTGGACAACACTGTCGGCCTTATCACGTGAGACTTCAAGAATCCACCTCGGTCCGTTCTTCCTCTGCAATGGCTACCGAAACCCGGCTCTCGTCGCCAAAATGGCGGCCACCTTAGATGTAATATCTGAAGGACGCCTTGAGCTCGGGATAGGAGCCGGATGGAAAGAGGATGAATACAGAGCGTATGGCTATCGTTTCAGCTCTGCCGCCGAGAGGATACGGCGTCTAGAAGAAGCGGCTGCAATAATCAAGTTAATGTGGAGCGGCAAACCAGTCACGTTCCAAGGGAAATATTACCATATCTTAAACGCGGTGTGCCGGCCGGAACCGGTGCAGCCCGGAGGGCCGCCTCTCTGGATAGGAGGAGGAGGGGAAGAGCTAACACTCAAAGTGGCGGCCAAGTACGGAGACGCATGCAACTTCTCAGGAAAATCCACAAGCCTCCAGACATTTCAGAAGAAGCTGGCGGCCCTGGAAAGGCACTGCGAATCCGTCGGAACGAAAATCGAGGACATCGTGAGGTCTGTAACTCTTGAATTGATACTGGGTGAGGACGAGGAGCAGGCTCGGAAAAGAGAACGAGAAGCCCCTCCAAGTCTGACGCCTGAGAGACGTTTCGTCGGCACTCCTTCGGCTTGCATCTCCTTACTCGAGCGTTTTGTGGACCTCGGCGCTTCCTATTTCATGCTTCACATCGAGGATCTCCTGCCGAGCATCGGCCTCTTCGAGAAGGAGGTCACGCCGTCTTTCTAATGTCAGTGAATTCTGCAGAAACGCGGAGATCCGCATGGTCCAATCCCAAGACGCTGTTGCCTAATGCATACGTCTTGAACTCGAAGACACGTCCAATTAAAGCTGTACAAGGATAACCGAAAAGACCTGAACTCAAAATAGACGAGAACCGTCGGGGCTGAAAGAACCACGTCTGAGGCAAACAGACGCGAGCTAGGATAGACACTCCTCGTCATGCACGACCTGAAAACTGATCTTGCGAATACACTGCAAGAAACAAATCGAACGACTTCGCAGCCTAGAACTGCCCCTGAATAACAAGATTGTCCCAGGCTGATTCTCCGAGGCCAAGAGGCAAGCACGTTTCCTTAAATATTCTTTGAACCCTAGTGAGGCTTGACAGCTGTGTTTCACCAGGTGACCCGATGGAAACACCACTGGAGCCCCAACATACTTCTCTCGACGATGGAGTTTTATCGCCCTCGACGTCAACGAAGCGTAGCTTGCAAGATCTGCATGCTTTTTTCGCGGACAAACAAGCGACAGAGAGCATCTTGAAGACCGGTCAAGATCCGATTATCTATGAAGTGTATGAATGTCTGCATCCCCAAGAAGGCGGGCATATGAACTATGGTACGACCATTCTCTATCCGGGCAAGATTGGGAAGGAATTCTACATGACAAAGGGACACTTCCACCTAAACGAAGCGTCCTCCGAAGTCTATCTGGGATTAGACGGAGAAGGATTGATTCTGCTCCAATCGAGGACCGGCAATTCAGAACAAGTGCGAATGAGCATGGGAGATGTGATCTACGTCCCTCCAGGATGGGGGCACCGAGTGGTAAATCCAGGAACGCAAAAGCTGGTGTTCTTGTTTACGTATCAGGCAGACGCAGGACATGACTACGAAACTGTCCAAAAACGAGGTTTTCCAAAACTCGTCGTTGAAGAGCACGGCAGGGTCGAAGTTGTCGACAATCCAAAATTTATGACCGAGATTTGACTTGCAGTATTAACGCGTGGCCTCAGTTCGCTAGGCCATAGGCAACCGCAGAAAACTGTAAGGACTTGCGAATGCAAGCGCAGGACCTGATAAATGCATCACATATTCAGCAGAATTACTCGCTCCACCAATCTGTCTCGAATCACTAAAGGCAATTTGCGGCAAGGCAAACTCAGGTCGAACGGATTGCTACAACCGAGGCATGCCAGTTGCAGTCAGTCCCAACGTATCAGAGTAAGGCTTTCATCCTGAGGCTTTGGCTGGACAGGACTTCTCTGTTGACCACATGCTCGGGCGTCTCGCCATGGAGGACTTTCACTATGTTCTCTGCTGCCATACAATCCATTCGCCTTATGGCCTCAATTGTATAGGCGCCCATGTGGGGAGTCATGATGATTTTCTCTACGTTGAACAATGCGGATGAGAAGTCGGGCGGTTCCTTATCAAAAACATCAATCGCTGCTCCTGCTATCCGTCCGTTTCGAAGCCCTTCTGCCAACGCATCGCTGTCTACGATACCGCCTCTGGCTGCATTGACAATGTACGCGCCCACCTTCATCATTGAGATCTCCCTTCGGCCAATTAGTCCCCTCGTATCAGACGTGAGAGGAACATGAAGCGAAATTATGTCCGACATTCTCAGCAGGTCGTGTAGAGAGACGAATGATATGCTCAGCTCTTTTTCCAAGAGCGTATCTCTTACTTCGTCCGTGTAGAGTATCTCGATTCCGAATGCCCTCGCTCTCTTCGCAACTTCCTTTCCTATGGCGCCTAAGCCGATGATCCCTAGCTTTCTGCCCGCTAACTCTTTGCCCACGAATTTGAGTCCTTCCCACCTCTTCGACTTCAACGACGAATCGGCGTCGGGAATCTTCCTCAAGATCGCCAGCATCAGTGCCATTGTGTGCTCAGCAACTGCGATAGTATTCACCCCAGGGGTGTTAGTCACCACAATTCCATTCTGAGTCGCGGACTTGAGATCTACGAAGTCGACTCCTACCCCGTGACGACTTACAACCTTCAGTCTGCTGGCTGCATTGAAGACGTTAGCATCACAAATGTCGTTGCCAAGCAATGCTGCATCTACATTTCGGAGACTTTCTCGAAGCTCATCCGAACTCAACGCTCTGCCCAAAGGATTCCCTATTATCTCTCCCTCTCTTCTCAGGAGGGTAAATCCGTCATCGACTACCTTGCCGAAGGAGCGCGATGCAACGAATATCTTTGTCAACCGTGATCACTCTCCGGTCAGTGGCTTCTGCCGTGGAATAGCCTCATTGTTTCACTCGTACGTTCACTGAGGCTAAAGCTTTCTTCTAGAAATAGTTCTCGGTGGGAATGGTTTCATTAACCCGCCCTGAGTTTCCTCTCAAGGAGCTAGGAACAGTTTCACAAATTTTGGCTGGAGAACATCATGCAGCTCCTTGAACAAAAGATATAGGTAATCGTAACGCGCTCGATTGGACGGATCGGGCTCGAATACTTGATTAACTTTGACGAACGGCCTAGCCCCACTCTGAACATCAGCGAAGACCCCTGCGCCGACGCCCGCCAAGATGGCGGAGCCGATCGCCCCTCCTTCGGATTCGGCCAGCGTTGAGACCGGCTTCCTGTAGATATCAGCTTTGATCTGCGACCAGGTGTTACTGCGGGCGCCGCCGCCGCTGGTAAAGATGCTGTTGATCTGGTTGCCGGCGCTTTCGACGATCTCAAGAGTGCGACGCAGCTCATATGTGACACCCTCCATGGTAGCCCGCCACATGGCACCAATGCTGCTCCGCGGGGTTAATCCGAAGAAGACGCCCCGCGAGTGAGAAGATCCGAGAACCCGCTCGCCCATCAGATAAGGCAGGTAAAGCAGCCCCTCACATCCAGGCTCCACGATTGCTGCCTTTCCGTCTAGGATGTTGTACACGCCACGGCCTTCCGCCGTTGCCTGAGCGACCTCTGCCTGGCACAGGGCATCTTTAAACCACTTAAGCGACCCCCCGCCGGCTTCCGCAATCCCAAAAGGTATCCATCCTGGCAGGGCGTGGTGTAAGTTCATCATCGGTGGGTCCAGAACTGGTTTGTCCACGTAGATCACCATGTCGGAAGCGGTACCCGAAATATCCAGAGCATAACCCGGCTCCGCTAAACCTGCGGCGATTAGCTCAGCCATCATGTCGCCAGCTCCTGCGACGACAGGAGTTCCTTGCAGTAAACCGGTCAAACTGGCCGCTTCGCCATTGACTCTCCCTATGACGCGGGCGGATGGGCTGACTGGCGGAAGTTTCCGGAGATCGACTTCTAGGTATCCGCCTAGCTCCTCAGACCAGGCAAGCGTCTCTGCGTCCAGCAGGTAAGTACCGGAAGCCTCACTCCAATCGATAGCAGCCTCTCCGGTTAAGCGGTAGTTAATATACCCCGAACCGGTCAGGAATTTCCAAGTCTTGGCGTATATATCAGGTTCGTTTTTTCTCAGCCATTTAATCTTGAAACCGATCCAAGCGGCAACAGGCGGGCTGCCGGCTAATCGGGCCGCCCTGCTGGCAAAAGACTTGCTCTTGTATTCTTCAACCAGCTTGGCGCCGCGCTTGTCGCACCAAAGTTGGACACCGTGACTGAGTAACTCGCCCGATGAACCGACGGGAACGGTAGCGTGCATCTGAGCATCCGCGCCGACCGCCGCTACTTCCTGTGGCCTAGCCCCGGATGCTTTGATCACCTGTTGAATGCCGGAGATCGTTGCGTGCCACCAATCGTCGGGGTCTTCTTCTGCCCAGCCCGCGGACGGCGTCACCATGTCATAGTTGCTGCTGTGGCTGGCGAGAACTTTGCCGGCGGGATCAATCAACGCAACTCGGGTGCCTTGGGTTCCAATGTCAATTCCTAGCAGAAGCTGGCGGCTCATTGTCACTTACTTCTTCCGAGTACTCACGCGGGTCAATTTCTTCAGGGACGTTTCTATCTTGCTCCTTATGTGCACAATGATTTTTCATTCTCTGCCAAGGCGCGGGATTATCGGCTTGGATAACGCTGGTTGAATTCATCCAGCATACGGAACGCCGCCGAGGCACCGACGCGCGTGGCTCCAGCGTCGATCACAGCGAGCAGCGAGTCTAGGCTTCTCACCCCTCCAGCTGCCTTCACCTGCACTTCGGGGCCGACGGAAGCGCGCATCAAACTGACGTCTTCAGGTGTCGCGCCGCGCGGTGAAAAGCCCGTAGAGGTTTTCACAAAGTCTGCTCCAGCTGCTTCCGCAAGTTTACACGCCTGCACAATTTGTTCGCGGTTCAAGTAAACAGTCTCTAAGATCACCTTGAGGATCGCTTTGCCATCTGCAGCCTGGACAACGGACTGAATTTCGTCCTGCACGTATCGCGTATGTCCCGAACGCAGTTCACCGACATTGATCACCATGTCCAGCTCTACGGCTCCATTTGCGACCGCCTCCCGCGTCTCGGCAACTTTGATGGCGGTCGTATTATCGCCATGTGGAAAACCCACGACCGTGCCGACCGCCACGTTCGACCCAGTTAATTCTTTTACAGCCAGCTTTAGATAGCATTGCTTTACCGAGACCGAAGCCAGTTGGTAGGACAGTGCTTGCCGACAACCAGTTATGATATCGGCTTCTGTCATCTCTGGTTTGAGCAAGGAGAGATCCAGAGTTCTTGCAAGCTCTCGATAAGTTATCGTTTTGCTACTGAGGGCACACACCGTTGTGTCTCCTGTAAGCCTTGTGTCAACGATCTTAAATGATATTAAACTAACGATTGTTGATAATGAGTGTTCGGAGCACTCTCGAGTAGAGATCTAAAGCCCGAGCAGACAACTGTTTCGTCGTTCAACAAGATGGCGCGCAAGAAAGCAAAACAACTTAAGAACTCATTGGACAGTCTCGTGTCCTTAGGTGAGCAAGACTTGATTTGCAGATTCGGCTTCTATGCAGCACACGAGCAATACGACCCTAAGGAGCTTCTGGATTTCGCGGTAAAAGCTGAGGAAAACAACTTTGACAGCATCTGGAGTAGCGATCACTTCCACCCTTGGACTCACACAAACGCTCATTCCGGTTTCGCGTGGATTTGGCTGGCCTCAGCCGCTGAGAGGACGAAAAAGGTCTCCTTGGGTACAGTCACGCCCCCTCTGCTGAGATATCACCCAGCTCTTGTTGCCCAAGCTTTTTCGACTTTCAGCTGCATGTATCCTGGCCGCGTCTTCTTGTGTTTGGCGACCGGAGAAGCAATGAATGAGGCGCCGCTGGGGTTACGCTGGCCATCCTTCAGTGAGAGATTAAGTAGACTTGAAGAATCCATAATCATCATAAAGAAACTGTGGACCGAAAGCTTCGTTGATTTTGAGGGCAAATACTATAGGCTGAGAAAAGCGAATTTGTATACGAAGCCCAGAGGCAAAATCCCGTTATACGTCGCAGGCAACGGGCGATCCACGGCATATGTCGCAGGCAAATATGCCGACGGGTTGTTAACGAGCGGCCGAGTCTTCGAGTCGAAGTTCAAATCTGAACTGCTTCCAGCCGTCCAGAGAGGAGCCAAAGACGGGGGAAGAAACGCGGAAGAGGTCAAGAAGATCATTCACATTATAACCTCCTACGACGAAGATTTCGAAAGAGCCGTCGCGGGCTGCAAATTCTGGAACGCTACGATGGTTCCCGGCATATTCAACGCTGAAGTATACGACCCACGAGAAATCGAAGCGAAAGCGCAAGCGATAACAAGAGAGGATACAATCAAGACGCGTTTCATATTGACCAGTAAAGAGGAGGCTATAAAGAAAATCGAAACGTACCTAGCTGCAGGTGTTACAGAAATAGAATTTCTCAGCACCAGTCCAGATCAAAACAAGTTCATAGACTTCTTCGGGAAGAAGGTATTTCCATACTTTAGGCGCTAGGACGGATAGAGATCACTCTGCAGGGCGAAGCTTCTGCACCTCTGACAGGGAGCGGAGCCAAAATAAAGAACGACCTTGCCACTTTTTCATGGATCAGAACTTTGTCTAGATTCGCAACTTCCTCCAGGATTAGAATCCCCGCTCCCAGTAGCATCGTGTGAATTTTACGCGAGGGTGTCTTTGCGATTGGACCCACTATCATTTTTCCACCCCAGCCCCCAATGCTAAGTCCATCTATCCCTACTACCTTGGGTCGTTTTTTGACCAAGAACTGGGCTGCACGTTTGCTGAGATGAGGCCACTTGAAGAGATAGCTAGGAGTGACTGCCCTTTTTCGTGACCACCCGGTGAACATGAATAACATCTCTCCTTTCCTGATGTGACTATCATGCTTCAGGAGATCTTTCTCGGTTATCTCTTCGCCTTCCTTCTTGTAACTAAGATCTATGACAACGCCCTGGCCCGAAAGATCCTGCAAACCATAATCTTTCAGAGAGTTTGCTTCAGGAATTACGTGACACGGGAAGTCTATGTGAGTTCCAGTGTGCATGTGCATCCTGGTGATCATGGTTACAGTTGAGCCATCCCGGGCTGCGAGCTTCAGATAATCCATCTTGAAAGACGGTAGGGTGGGATACGAGGGCATATCAACAAACAAGTCATGAGTCAAGTCGATGATTTGAGACGACTGAATCATTCCTCATACTTCCAGGAGCTCGGGCTCCGTCATCCAATCCGGGTACGCGTAGTCCGCGCCAGACTATTAACCAGATGGTTTGCGGAACCATCCGCCTGCGGTTGCATGATTCGGATTAAAAAGAGGCGGGGTTCGGGAACAGCTAATGGGTTAGGCAAGCCAACAAGACCGTGAAATTGTACATTCTCCGGCTTCTTATCCAGCAAGTTCTTTATCCAGAAATGACCAGCGTATCTCGATTCTCAATGAGCGCAAAGGAAGGCGTACTCCGTATAGAATGGAAGTATGCTGAAGATTTCAAACGCATACACGCGACCAACATTTTCGGCCTGGCCGGTGACTACGACTATCGCTTGATCTTCGGAGGACCGAATATCATAATGCAGGAAGACCCTTCAGCCACCCCAAAGGCAGATGGAGAATACAAGGTTGAAGTGATTCTTCCATTTCGAACAATGAAAGAACTACGTGACCTCTTAGACGATGCAGTCAAAAATACCGAACTAAGATTTGGAGAGATCAAACTGCCAAAGAAGCCTGAAGATGTCTTCAAGCAGCCTTAGTTCCCAGAAACACAGAATCCTGCGGCAGAGACTACTTCGCGTGGGCGTGACCTGGCCAAGCGCACTTCACATCCCGAATCCTGCCTGGGGATACCGAATCATTCTAGTTTGTCCTCTGCATATTGATGAATCCGGTTGAACAACCGTTGCAGGGACACAAGTGCAGGCGATCGGGGGACTGCTGTGTCATTCATTGGGGATCTTTTGAGGCGACCCACAAAGACATAGGGCGTTGGAAGAGACAAGGACGAGAAGACATCCTGAAGCACATAGCCATTAATTCCACTGACCCTCACAACCGTCACGGAGTTTTCGTTACGAAAAGTTGCCCCTTCCTGAAAAGAGAGAAAACAGGCCTCTACTCATGCGCAATCCATGAAACAAAACCGTTCTACTGCAGGATCTACCCAGAGAACGACATGTGTGAACACGAAGAAAGCACAGAAGACTAAGCCCTTACAACTCTTGGCAGGAGTCCAGTAATGAGGAAGATAAGAAACACGTGTCTCGAGTACGGGTGCATCAAATGCTGTTTGAATACGGACATGGAACTGAGCAGTTCAGATATCGTCCGGATAAGGGGCCTTGGTTTCTCTGAGGATTTCTTCATCGTCAAGAAGGACGGGAACCGCCAGCTCAAGAATCTGTCGGGGAGATGCGTCTTTCATAACGGTCAGCGATGCACCATCTACGATCATCGGCCTGAAGGCTGTCGGCTGTACCCGGCCATTTTCTATGGAGATACGGGAGAAACAGATCTCGATTCATACTGCCCACATTACGGAAAGTTTCCATTGACGCCAATCATTTCACGCGAAGTCATAAAACTCGTTCGAAAATTGGATGTGGAGACGAAGAGACAACTCAGTTCCGAGAACCGCAGTCCTAGTCTCAATCGTGGTAGCTTCAAAGAAAGAGCGGACGTACCTCTCAACCAAGACCCACTCTCAAGGTGATTCGGTGCGCATGTTTACAATAGTGGTATGGCATTGATTCTTCGCGGTGTTCGTGTGTCTTTGTCTCCGAATTGTTGCAACCTAGAAATGCATTCTTTTGAATTGAACATCCAACCGGCCTCGTCATCGAAGAGCTCGTAAGAAACTGTCTGCGCCTGTCTTCCCATGAGGCTCATTCGAATTGCTGAATAGGATTCAAGCATCCTATTCTTCGCCATTTCGGAGAAGAATTTGAGCATGTTCCGCAGCTGCGATTCTAGTATGCAGGTTCTTACCAGCAACGTACTACGGCCGAGCACCTTGGAACTCGCTAATATGAAGAAAAAGCGGTCGTGCGCAGAATAGAATCGCCTCATAGCCACGTCGTCAACAAACTCAAGCATCATCTCATGGTACGCTGAAACCTCAACCGGGTATGGGTATATATCGAACGCGAACTGTCGCACAATTCCCCTGGGCACTAACCTCTTGTCATATCGATACTTGACACCTTGTAATGATATTCCAAGAATCGGTGCCAAGTCCGCGAAACTTGTACGCGCGTTCTTCTCAAGTTCCTTTATGAGCATTAGGTCTTTCTTGTCAACGAGTATCGGATAACTCACCGGGTCCTCTGGCACTCCGCTTGGGGTAGCCTTTTCGAGTGCGTCAAGCCATTTTCCCCACGGAAGTGTCCACTCATTTGTTTCGGCGTTGTAACAACTGAAATCTGGGAAGTTAGGATACTGGTCTCCGGTGCGAATGATCTTAACGTCCGTAGCCAAACCCGTCTTGCGTAGCTGCGCCATGCATGCTCTGAATTCTTGGAAATGTTTGACGGGGACTGCGTGGGCAGAGTGATGAGTATAGGATCCTTCGCATGAGTTAATTGACCGCCAGAAGTTCGGTATCTTTAGGGCTTCACTAACCTGTTCCTCGCAGCCGCCCGTTGCTGCCACTAGCACGACGGCTCTTGTCATACCAATTCGGGAAAGCGGCGGGACAAGGTAAGCAACTCTTCCTGATTCAACTTCAAGTTTCCTAATCCGATTATACACGGAAGTAAATGGGACACGGGTCTGCCGCGAAACCTCCAGCAGGTTCCGAGGACCAAACTTCCACATGCCCGACAAGATTTTGATGTTTTGCGCGTCAAGTTGCTTGGCGATTCGTCGGGCCGAGTTGAACGGTTCCGCGATATGAACGGTCTCCGTTTCCATAGGATTCGCCGGGAATTCACTGAAACTATTATATAAAATGGAGAAAAATAAAATTGGAAATTTGCCCGTTAGTTCTCCGGGTTGTTGGTCCTCTGTTTGTTTTTTACCTTCAATCATCAAGAAATTGGAAACATATCATTCCCAGGAAACCATGGTCCTGTGAGGATCCGTGGCATGCCGATTCATCGCTAATTAGATTCGTGAGGCCTAAACAACTACTGATGGGCAAAGTACACGGTGACGAGGTCGGGGGCGACGTTGTCCACTCTGCAGAAACCAAACCTGACGAATTGGATGACGGAGCCGACAGCTTCAGAGCCGAATCCGTTCTCAACGAAACCGCTCTTGGTGGACGCATCAGGCATTACGACGTTAGCTGGAAGGGTTTGCTCCGCGGGAACCCATTGTAAGATGGGAGCGTCCTCAACGCCTTCTGCGGTTTCGCCAAGGAACTTGGCTTTGAATTCGCCATCCGAATAATTGAGGGGTTTGATGTTGAACAGCCCCATCAATCGAACTATTTTGCCTGACTCGAGAATTGACCTGTCGCTCCCTGCGAGGAAGAGGGAGGCTACTCCGTTTTGAGGATGTAGTTTCAGGGTGCGGGTTCCCATTTCTGGATGTTGCGGGTGAAGCGCGGCGTGCACCTCGAAGACTTTCTCAACGCCACTGATGCTCGTCCTTATGGGGTCTGATACGAAGTAGTATCGGTGAGAGGTTGGGTCGATGATTTTTCGGTCTAGAGAGTTGATGTTGTCCCAGCTTATCGTCACGTCCACGGGTTTAGGGCCCACGTCCCATATGAGTTGCCTTATCGCTTCTGGGCTGAAACCCCGCCTTCTTAGTGCCGCTAATGTTCCGAGCCTTGGGTCATCGACACCTTTGTATTCGCCTGATTCAACACCTTTCATAAGTTTGGATTTGCTGAGTTCCATTCCTTCAACCTTGAGCCGCCCGTAATGAACAGCGTCCGGATACTTCCAGCCCAAGTGTTTGTACATGTAGATTTGGCGGGCCATGTTTGTGAGGTGTTCCTTTCCTCGAATCACGTGCGTTATGCCCAGTTTGTGGTCGTCAACACCAGAGGCCAGGTTGTAGAGTGGCCACACATTGAATCTTGACCCCACGCGGGGGTGCGGGTTCTTTTCTGTATCGATGATTCGAAAGGCCGGCCAGTCCCTAATCGCCGGGTTCGGGTGAGATAGGTCCGTCTTAACACGCACAACGGCTTCTCCCTCCTTGTACCCGCCATCGAGCATCTTCCTCCAACGGTTCGTCTGTGTGTCCACATTCAACTCTCGGTCGGGGCAGGCGGAATTGCTGTTTATGAATTCTCGAAATCGTTCTGGTTTGCATTCACAAACGTACGCGGCCCCTTTCGCGATTAGAGCTTGAGCTACCTCATAGTAGAGCGGAATTCGGTCGCTCTGAATATACTCTTCGTCCCAGTTGCAGCGTAGCCACCTCAAATCTTCGCGTATTATGTCGTAGTATCTCAGTTGGGCTTTCTTGAGGCGTGGGTCAGTATCTTCGAACCTAACAATGAATTTCCCCTTATACATCCGGGCGTAATCGTGGCTAAGGATAACGGCCCGCGCGTTGCCTATATGAAGGACGAAGTCGGGGTTAGGCGCAATACGCGTCACGATGAGCGGATACTTGTCGGCGTTTGGGAGCGGCGGCAGCTTCCTTTCCTCCACAGGCCGTTCCCTAACCAGCTCCTCCGGCCACTGTTCAGTTGCTATCGCTGTAAGTTTCTCAAATGGCGTAGAATTGATTTCCTCAACAACCCCCCGCACTTGTGATGTTAGGTCTCTTGCCTTCGCTCTTAGCTCGGGATTTTCGCCGAGCAAGTTCCCGAGAACTGCGCCGGGGTCGGCTTTGCCATTATGCTTAATCGCATTGAGTATCGCAGCCTTCCTCATCTTCTCGGTTAACTCGTTTGACATTTCAAGAGCACTCACTAGGGAGCGGTTCCGCTTCTAGAAGAGATGGTCTTCGATTGTGCTAGCTGGTCCTCCGACTTTGCTCTTGAGGACTGGAAAATTAGTGTACTCACGGATTTTCGCACAAACGGTATCGAGTGATTCGGCGGTGGTGTTGATGAAGACCGAGGGGCCTGTGTCAAGTGAATACCAAACTGGAATGTGTTGGCTTTCTCTCAGGGCCACTATTCCCTGTATAATGCCAATTGTTTCCTGAGCCATGAGGACGAGCCCGCTCTTCCCTGTCATAGTTACGGCGTGTAGACTCAGGGAGTCCGCTTCTGCGAGCCGACCGATCTCGTCGACCTCTCCGGATTTGATGGCCCTCTGCATTCTCGGCAGGACATTACCCACCTCCTTCAACCTAGCAGAGAAGAAAGGCGATGTAACTGACTCTAGATGGGCCATGTCAGTTTTGACTTGTGAGGGAATGGGAACAATCGCCATGGCCAGATTCAGATTCTTACTCGTCGGCAGCTGTTCCGCATATGAGCGCCCGTACTTGTTGGCGTACCAGATCGAGAAGCCGCCAACGAGGCTTCGGCTTGCAGACCCTGCCCCGAGTCGGGCGATTTCGCTGAGGCGTTCCGGTTGCATCTTCAAGTTCAAAGCTGAGCTTGAAGCTTGAGCGATGGATGCGAAAGCCGACGCTGAGAAGCCAAGCCCTTTCCCTTTAGCAAGGTTATTCTTGCTTGAGAGTTTGAAGTGCTCCTTAGTTTTCGCAAGGGCTCTCAGCGGTGAGACCACGGCCATTACTCGGGCGGCTTCCCTTTCGTTGGCGGGGTCACCGTTTATCTCAATGACATCCTGCTTGTGGTCGCTACCAAATTCGATAGTTGCCTTTGTTGTTAGCTCCTCAACGCAGACCGATATGCTGTCATGGTATGGGATTCTTCGTTTGCTGTCCTTTAGCCCATGATACTTCACAAGGCCCTGAATCGCGTGCGCAAACGCAGTTGCTTTAGCCAAGATCAGAAACCAACCAAATGCCGATCACTCAATCACGCCTGTGAGCTTTGCGACTCTTTCTGCAGCCTCCTTAGTAAGGCCGCTTTCCCCTAGGATCGTGTAGCGTTCAGGCCTGATGGTATGGGCCATGGTTAACGCCTTTATGATATATTCGGGTTCGATTCCAAGTTCCTTAGCGGTTGTAGGGCCACCTATTGTGTGAAGGACGTCCTTGATCAGTTGCCAGTTTGCGCCATGCAGGTAAGCGCACATTATCGTCCCGACCCCGCATTGCTCGCCGTGAAGCGCCGGTTTGGGAGCAATCATCGCTAATGCATGGCTGAAAAGATGCTCTGCACCGCTGCAAGGCCGGCTGGTCCCAGCAATACTCATGGCAACTCCACAGCTAATCAATCCCTCAACGAGGGTGTGGACTCCTGAGTTTGACATAGCTCGTATGCTGCTTGCGTTCTTCATTACTAGGCGCGCGCTCATGAGCGCAAGCTCAGCCGCATAATCTCCGTAATACTCATTCTTGATTCTGTGGGCAAGCTTCCAATCTCGAACCGCAGTATACTTCGCGACGACGTCGCCACATCCGCTTCTAATGAGGGGATATGGAGACTTAGAAATTATCGAAATGTCAGCGACGATCGCAATAGGCGCATGTGCGACGTATGAGTATGGCCTGCCCAACCCTTTCATGGAAACTAGCGGGCTTGCTATCCCGTCATGGGATGCTGCGGTTGGGACGCTCACGAACCTCGTCGAAGTCTTCATACTGCTCATTTTTGCGGTATCAATATCCTTCCCACCACCAAGCCCAACGACTATGTCCGGCTTGATCCTTTGAATTTCATTTTCTACTCGTGCGACCTCTTCGGTCGTTGCGTTATCTACAAGCATGGTTGAAGACTTGAAGCCGGCGTTCTGTAGCGATTCTTGAATTGTTCCACCGGCAATGGATACGACCTTGTGGCCTGTGACGATCAACGCTGGCCCGTGAAAACCAAGACGGATGAGTATTTCACCAACTGAAGGCGCGACGTCCTTCCCAATCAAAACCTCCCTCGGTAGTTGCATGTAATGCGAATCGCGGGAAATGGTCGGGATCATAGTCTACACCAAGAAGAGTAATGACAGGATGGTTATTGCGACAACAATCGGGAAGAGAGTGAGCGCGGTTAATTTTGATATCCTGTAAACAAGGCCCATGACGCGACGGAGCGACTTTGATCCAAGCGTGGTTACAAGGATTTGGCCGGAAACTGCCCCAACCTCACAGGTTTCTAAGTTGGCTAACGCTTCGCGGCAAGTTTCGGTGACCTGGACGAGCAGATCAGCCCTTGGAACCATTTCGCCTACTGTGTGGTATCCCAGGCGGGCAGAAACGATTCCATTCACCATATGTGTATCAGAGGTCATGACTTCTCCATCATCAAATCCAACGGCTTTGATGGCGCTTATGATCTCCTCCCTAAGGCCTGTGATCATGTTGTTTCCATCTACGTTTACGTAGGCGAACCGTTGTCCGGAGACTTCGATTCCCATTACACTAATCCCGCTAGGGCCAAATCCATCCTTTAACGTAAACCCCGCGGGCATCTTGCGAGCCACACCTACCCTGAATGGGCTCGCCGGCTCTTCCGCGGTAACTTGTAGGCTTGATAACGCCGCTTCTTCTAGGGCCCCAATCTTTTGCGAAGTCATGATCGCGGGACCGGTTAGGGAGTTATGGGCGTCAATTAACGCTAGATGCCGGAACTTTCCATGAGTGAGGCCTGACAACCTGTGGGAGACCTCGGACGGAACATCGTCCATATCGTAAGGGGAAGTGGTCATCGTTACGAGGGCGCATCCGTCGAATGATTGGGAAGTTGCTGTGGCAATTTCGTTACTAATTCTCGTTACTCTGCTGGCGCTGCCATCGTAATGCGCATGCTCCAGACCTTCAAGTACCCACCGAATTAGTTTGGCGTTCTGTTCTTGGGAAACCAAGTTTAATTCGTGTCCTGAAACCCCGTGTGGGACGAGGGTCACCGCATTGAACCTTCTGCTAATCACGGAGTCCATGAGGTATGGTAGAACGCTACTACCGACGTTCAGGAAAGGCCCAGGGTGAAAGTTAGAGACAAACATAACACCCTTGACATTATCGGAGCCTTTCTTGCGAAACGCAAAAGCGGTCGCATCAATTTCTGCCTCAACGCCCAGCTCATTCAGGTAAGACTCAAGTTCACGGTTTTCACTCTCGAGCCAGTCTGTCAGAAAAGCCCTAAACATGCGGATGGGCGAGAACCCTATGGCCCGCCGTCCATAAACCTCAACGACGGCGACCAGTGCGAAAGCGAATGTTAGCCCCACAATCGAAGACAGTACCAGACCAGTCGTCATCCGAGCAAACGGCAGACCGAACACTGCGACCACTGAGAGGACCGTTAGACTCGGTTCCAAAAGCGTGAAGAGGGTTCTCTTGGCGAAGCTACACCTGGACATTGAAAATATCGCGACGGCACGCGGCGGGATAACGGCGAACAGCCCCAGTATGATTGCGAAATCGGGGAAGATGAACCTTCCATCCAAGGCTGCTACGAAAGCAGAGAACAAAAAAATTAGCACCCAGGTAGTTGTGGTGAACATCGAGAGTGCGAGGCACCTCCTTAGATAGAACAATGGGTCCACTTTCATTATCGTGAAATACAGGACGATATCAGAAGCAAAAGATGGCAGAGTGAAAGCAAGAAGTCCCCACGCCGCGCCAAATAGAAAGGCTGTCACCGCACGCTCGACTATTGAGAAGGATATGCCGATTCCGATGGTCGTGAAAACTATCGAGGCGATTACGATGGTTCGGGTTGATGGAAAGGCCACACGCCTGATAAAATTATAGTAAGGTGTTGTGCCGCGGATGCGTTTGGAGAAGGAACGAGCCAAGAGGCTTCCTCAGCTAGAGTTCAGCGTATGGCTCGAATTATAGCTCGCAATGTTACTAGAGAGGCTTTTTCGGCTATCGTACCAGTGACAATAAGGCGCGCTCCCGCGTCGACTAATTCCTTAGCTTGAGACGAAGTTTTGATGCCGCCGCCGGCGATTATGTTCACATGGCACGTTCGGTCAACCGCCCGCACCATTTCAGGCGAAACCGCCTTTCTCGCCCCTGATCCCGCTTCCAAGTAGACAAAGCGCATCCCGAGGTATTCGGCTGCAAGTGCGTAGATTGCCGCGAGCTCCGGTTTATCGTAAGGAATCGGGTTGGCGTTTCCGACAAACCCGGCGGCGCCCCCGTGCTCACCAACGATAAGGTACGCGAGGGGTATAGGTTCAAGGCCGTAGCGCTTCACTAAAGGCGCGCCAAGTGCTTGCGCCCCCGATAGGTAATATGGGTTGATAGAGTTCAGCAAGGACATGAAGAAAACAGCGTCAGCGTTCTGACTCAGGCCCGCAACATCGTTCGGAAACAAAATCACGTAGAGCCCTGCAGACTTAATCGCCTTTACAATCGCGTCAAGCTCATAGACCGACGTGGCAGTTGAACCGCCAACCATTGCGGCAGCAGTACCAGCCTTCTTGGCCTCCAGAGCTAGGTTCCTTGCGGCCAATGGTGTGAGTTTTTCCGGGTCAAACAAGGTAAGGTGGGCGGCGCCGTCCTTCCTAATCACGTTTTGCAAGTGAGTTTCTACATTACCAATCCTGATGTCGCCCAAAGGATGAGGTACCAACCGACTTGTGGTAACGAAGGTTGTGAATTGAGGTGAGAAACTGGCGGGATACTATTAAAAGCGTCGGGTTTGGCGTTGGTGGCCCATCGGCCCGATACTTTTGCATATGAACGCCGTGTCGGGGTGCGCAAGCAATATAACCGCCAGAAGCAAGGATTCTTTCTGGTTATGTATCCTTGTCCAACCGTAGAGGTTTCCTAAAGAGGGGATTGGGTGTCCTGCTGGGAAGTGCGCTTGGCTTCTTGACTGCGCCCAACCTCAAACCGAGTGCAACGGTCGATGTGTCCGCAATTGGCAGCAAGCAGCTGCAGTTGCTGCTAGCCTCGAAGGCCTTTCTGGAGAAAGCTGGAATGCTCCAGGCCTCGTCCATTTTCCACTACGCGCCCGACACAGGAGAGATAGAGGTAGACTGGACTGTTACGATCCCACCGGAAGACAGCATAACTCCACAGATTGATTTCCTCGCGCAACAGGTTCTGGCGCTAGTTAACGGCTAGAGGGAAGCATATCTCCACCTCGCCCACTAGGTAACTTAGCCTAAAGTTCGTTACGCTGCACACACAAGCCTTCGGTCGTTCTGATCGAGTTTACGCTTAGCTTTCTCGAGCTCCACTATTGTTCTCTCAATAATTTCAGTCAGCGCTACTCTCGTCCGGAATTCCGCCTTATCTAAGAGCGCTTTGCCATCATGTTCAAGTTTGTTTGGCAGTGGTTCGATTCGCTTTATGATTGGTTTGGCGCGGTAACCATTTAGAGACTTCCTAACGTTGGTCCATGTGGGCCTCAACCTGGCGTTTGCCTTCTTCCTTGTCTCTTCAGTTATAGCGAGCGCATTCCGCTTTAGACGTTCGACGCCTTCCTCAACCTTCACGGCTCCGGAAACCAAGACACCCAATTTGAACTCCTCAGGTCTCTTGTCACCCATAGGTGATAAACCTAGTTCCACTAAGTGGAATTATCGACGGCGTGTAACGATTGCCACAGACTCCACCAAGCGTTAAGTGCTCTTGGGTGCGAGCTATTGTTCCTGACGCAAGATTTGGCTTGGAACGTGGTTTGAGACGCCGAAACAAACATGTACATGTTCGCTGGCGATCATGTACATCTTTCAGAGGGATGCGAGACTGAATTGTTCTTGTTAAGAAAATTGTGCAAACCGCGACTGGCCGCTCAGAAATGGAGCACGGTCGACGGAACGTATGTCAGCACAGCCAAGTGAATGAGATAGGCAGGATTTTGACGAACAGGGAAGGTTGCTAAGGCTCATAAGATGCCAGCGCTGCGGCCATCTAATGCGTGAGTATCAGCCGTCACTATAACAGCCTCGTTACTGCCGCAGAATCAACCTCACACGCATCTCGGATCTTTATTTCAGAAGGCTCTAGGATTTCGATTCGGCCTGAAATTCTATTAAGGCCGGTTGCGATTGAAGGTTGAATTTCAAGGCCTAAGAGCTGGGTTTATTGCAGTCGTATGTTCCGCCTGGCCGCAAAATTGTCAGCCTAGTTTCTATGATGCGACTTCCTAACTGTGTAATGATTGGTTTCGCAGTTATTGTTGGCGAGTTGATATCTTCAACAACCGTCCCCGTGAGGTCAGCATTCTACGGCTTCATGACTGGCTTTCTTCTCTTAGCAGCCTCAATGGTTTTGAACGACTACTTTGACCGGGAGATAGACGCAATTAACGAACCGAAGCGGCCCATACCGGCAGGAGTGATCAAGCCAGCTGAAGCATTCTCTTTCTCATTCATCCTAGGTGCATTCGGTTTTTGGTTCGCCGCCAATTCCGGAATTGCGGCGCTCATAATCGCTTTCGTAAGCGTAATCATCATGATCTCGTATAATTCTGGTATCAAGAAGACCGGACTCTTGGGAAACGCGTTTGTTAGCACAAATGTAGCGATTCCTTTCGTTTACGGGGGTTTCGTCGTGGCAAGCCCCACTTGGTCACTTGGAATATTCTCCCTCCTTGCCTTTCTCTCCAGCATGGGACGGGAAATTATCAAAGGAATAGTTGACGTCCCCGGCGATACTGCTAAGGGAGTTAAGTCAGTGGCTGCGACAAGGGGACCTGCCCAAGCTGCGAAATATGGCGCGGGCCTGTTTATCGCCGCAGTTGCGCTAAGCGCAGCACCCCTTCTCCTGGCACTCGTTTCGAACTATTACATCCCTTTGGTTGCCATATGTGACATCGGTTTTCTACTAACCGCTTATTCCCTGCTAACAAACTCAAGCCCCAGGAATGCGAAGAGGAGCAAGAACTACGTGCTCGTCTGGATGACCTTCGGCATGCTAGCCTTCCTAATTGGTGCGATATGACGCAATATACGTGTATCCGTGCGGGACAGGGTGACTCATAAAATATTTATAATATCAGTCGTATCCGTCCATTCAGAAGGCTTTGTCTTGAGAATCAGCGAGAGCAGAATGCGCGGAAATGATTCGCGCGGCAAACGAAAGCTTTCCAAGGAATCTCTGACGGCCTTTCCGAAGGAAATCGTTGGAACATTCGCTCACCTTCCCAGAGTTTTCAAGAAAGTTGACATCGACCGACTTATGGGCGACAAGATTTCACGGAGTATGAAATGGCGATACGTAAGAAGAATGGAACGGCTTGGAATCGTCAAACACGCAACAAAGAAGTATTACAGAAAAGTGTACGATACGATCTCCGAGTGGATGGAGAAGGACGCAATACCAAAGATACGACGAATGGAAGCGCTCGTTGAAATAGAACCGTCAACAACTAGTTCTTAGAGTATTTTTCCAGCAATTCCTTAGCCCGATCAACCCGAATCTTTCTTTCAGCGACCATTTGTTCGCTGACCTTATCGATAAGGTCCCCTGTTGCCCCTGCGTTAATTGCGATGTTGCGGGCGTGCAAACTCATGTGGCCACGTTGAATGCCTTCAGCCGCTAGGGCCCTAAGCGCAGCTAGGTTCTGCGCTAGTCCGACTGAGACGATAACTTCGGCTAACTCTCTCGCTGTTCTAATGCCGAGGATCTTGACTCCTAGTTTTGCGACGGGGTTGGAGGCCGTTGCCCTCCGACTATTCCAACGGCCATGGGCATTTCGAGAGTCCCAACTAGATCGCCGTTGGCGTCCTTCTCCCAAGTCGATAGTGAGGTGTAGTGGCCTAAACGAGCGGCGTATGAATGGGCGCCTGCTTCAATCGCTCTCGTGTCGTTGCCCGTGGCGAGTACGACGGCGGACACACCATTCATTATTCCTTTGTTATGGGTCGCGCATCGGTATGGATCTGCGGCAGCGAACGCGTACGCCTGTACGATGCCATCAACAACATCCTCTCCGCCCAACGCTTCTTTGGTGAAGGTTGCTTTGGCACGGGCAAGGCGTTTCACGGCCAAATTCGAAATTATGCGCAAGTAAACTCGCCCACCTGAAATCTGCTCGACCATGGGAGCTACTGCTTCAACCATGGTGTTTACAGCATTCGCACCCATCGCGTCTCGACAGTCGACGAGTAGCTCGGCGATCACCATCTTCCCCAGAAAGGTGTCGATAATGCGCACCTCTAAATCGCGGGCGCCGCCACCTAGTGACACGAGGACCGGATCCTGTTCATTGGCGTGTTTCAAAATCCCCGCTTTGTGCGCGAGTATTTCAAACCGAGCACCATGCGCATCCTGAACGCCCACAATTTGTATCTGCCCTATCATAACAGGATCCGTCGAAGTTGCATTGAAACCACCCTTCAACCTGCTCATTTTGGCAGCATTGCTCGCCGCCGCGATAACTGATGGCTCTTCAATAGCCATCGGTACAACCATGTCCTTGCCGTTTATTAGAAAATTCATTGCCACTCCCAGTGGGACCGGCATAACGCCCACTAGGTTTTCGACCATGCGGTTTGCAACGTCAAGACCGAGCGCGCCAGGCTTCTCCAGCAGTGCGGCTTCCTCTTCGGTCAAGCCAGCGAACTCCTTCAGTAGTCGCACCCTATCCGCAACTGGCAGCTTGTAAAAGCCGGAGAACTCAGAGCGCCTAGACAAATGCAATCCCTCTATCGAAAGCGAATCATTACCTTTGAAGTTTGGGTATTTGGAAGTTCAGTCCTTCAAAAGTGAGGTTTGAACCCCACGCGGAACGAAATCGCTTGGCACGACCTAGCCACCGGCTTGCTGTATAGCATCAGCTCTTCAGTCTTCGTGAAGTGCTTCATGTTCTAGGTAATCGTTCAGGTTCAGTTTCATTGGAAGATCGGGCCGTCTGAACTCCTTCTTGCTACCTTCAGGTATCGTCAAGTCAAATCCGACTTTGCACGTCATCTGCGTCTCCATGTCGGAGGATGGGTCGAGAGACGATCCCTTTTCTCTTCTCATGATCATGTTCTTGTCCGCTTGAAAACGCGTCGCCATCGCCCATTCGATTTCATTCGGGTCGTGGATGTTGATGTCGTCGTTCACGATGAAGACATGTTTCATCGATTTGTGACCTTTGAAGGCAGCCTCTATGGCCTTTGATGGGTCATCTGGATTCCTCTTGTGTATGCTCACGATGCCATGTAGCCAAGAGCAGCCTCCGGAGGTTACCAGAACATCTTTGACGTCGCACACCTTTGCGACTTCTCTGTAGATTGTCGGCTCCCTCGGCATCCCCATTAGCACTCTGTGCTCAAGCCCGCCTGGAAGCAAGGCGTGATACATAGCGCCTCTCTTGACGTAGATCTTCTTGACTCTCGCAACTCTTTGTTTGCGGATGATGTCGAAGGTTTCGGTTAAGTCAAGGAACGGGCCTTCATCGTGAAGCTCACCTGTCAACTCGGCAATGATTACGATGTCTGAAGGCGGAGTCAAATGTCCATCAAGTTTTACCAGCGGTGTCTCTTCCAGTGCGTTGGCGATGTCCGCTTCGCTAATCCCGATGTCTACCGATATTGCTGCGCTCACCATGTCCTGCACAGGTGAGGATATACAGAACGCAAATTCCTTCAATCCTCGCTTGATGTAGGAATCGAAGTGCCTCTCAAGAATCCGTAGGACCAACAAGTCGTTTCCAAGAACCTCGGCGCGATGGTAGGAGAAGTTGACGCCGTATTCTTTGTCTTCGCATGCGACTATGCCTGAAGAGATGTATGGGCCCCCATCCTTCGGGTAATGTGTCAATACTGGCAGGCGATGGAGGTCGTTTCCGATGTTCTGGTAGCCTTCCGCTTCGACTATTTTCGCTTTCTTGGGGTGGTCGATCGCGTCGGTTAGTTTCGCCATAAGTTGCTCTCTCTTTGTTCCCAGCCCTATTGCGACCAAGTCACGCGTAGAGCAGACGTTTGCTACGATCGGCATGCTGAACCCCTTGGGGTGGTCGAAAAGGAGGACGCGCCCATCTAGCATCTTCATTAGGGTCGAGATTTCGTACTTCGGATCAACTGGCTTACTTATCCTAATCAGAAGACCCCTATCGTCAAGGGTCTTGACAAAACTCGCTAACTCCACCGGATTCACCGCGAAAAGGTATCTAGTCTCTAGATACCGATGGTGGTGCGCAGGGCTTGAAAACCCTTCTTCTCAATTTCAGCTGCGACGCGCTCTTGAAGGTCCAACCCTGGTGTCAAGGCCAACATGTAGCCTCCCCGTCCAGTTCCTGTCATCTTGGCTCCGAATGCGCCATTATCTCGAGCCAAGTCCACTAGTACGTCTAGCTCCTTGCATGATACGCCTATCTGCTGCAGCAGCTCGTGATTCTTGTTCATAATGGCGCCGACGCGCTTGAGGTCGAAGACTTCGAGTTGCTTCTGTGCGTCTTTAACCAACTGCGCAGCTTCATCAAATATCCGGGCATACTTTTCAGGCTCCTGTTCTCTTCGTTCCTTCACGCCTGCGACTACGCTTTTCGTATCAGCGGTTATGCCCGTGTTGCCCATCACGATTTCCACAGGCCTCTTGAGTTTCATGCGTTCCATGTGTTGCGAGTTAGCTTCTCTCTTGTACCAGATCAGACCGCCGT
Source organism: Bathyarchaeia archaeon (assembly GCA_049517415.1). Classification (GTDB taxonomy): domain Archaea; phylum Thermoproteota; class Bathyarchaeia; order 40CM-2-53-6; family 40CM-2-53-6; genus FEN-987. The sequence goes on along the minus strand of JBEKSC010000013.1, from coordinate 41,062 downwards.
ATGTTGCCGCGGTGTTGTCGATTCCGGATGGTGTACCGTGATACCCCTTTTCGCCCTCATAGGCAATTTCGTTTATGCGCTCGTCAGTAAAGAGCAGACCCAACTCGTCTGAAAATGCGCGTGCAATTGCGGCGCATGAGGCGGCGCTGGCTCCAACTCCACTAGCAGCAATTAGGTCACCGGCCAGTGTGATCTTGAAGTGGTTGCGGTTTGTGTCAATTTGCATTAACATGAGCATCCTGTCTAGGGATTCCTTCTGTTGAGCGAACTTCTCTGCCTTGTAACCTGGTGTTTCCGGCCTGTCGTCCTGGAGTTTTATTCCTGAGCCACTTTGCCTTTCAACATGGGCGATGGTCTTTGACCCGATTGCTGACGCTATAGCAGGGAGGCCGTATACCACGAAGTGCTCATTGAAGAGAATGACCTTCCCAAACCCGACACCCTGTCCCATTGTTCAGAGCCCTTGATTACTTTCTGCAGGGCCAATAGAAAAATCGTGCGAAAATGTCAGTCAATAATCGTCATTGGCCAGTCGACGCCGACTGTCCCAATTAGAAAAGATGTTGGTCAACTGCGTACGCCGGGCCGCCGACGCCGCTTCTTATGATCGGGACGTTAACGTTGCTTGCGATGTCGTCGCATACTTTGTCTAAGTATTCGGGTTGAGTGTTGAGGAAGACTGAAGGGCCGGTGTCCATCGAGTACCAGACCGGGATACCTTTCTCTTCCCGCAATGTCCTGACCCTTCGGATTACGTTGATCGTCTCAGGGGATTCGAGGACAAGCCCTTTCCGGCCTGTCATGGTGACTGCGTGCAGGCTAAGTGAGTCCGTTTCTGCAAGTTTGCACACTTCACCTAAGTCGCCTCTCTTGATTGCATGAATCATTTTGGGGATGGCGGCTTTGACCGTTTTCACTCTTGAAGTGAAGAATGGTGACGTTGCCGATTCCTCGTGCGCCACATCTGTCTTTATCGGTGAAACCAAGGCACAATTCCCATCGCTAGTTTGACACGCGTTCCGTCATCCAGCTGCTGGGCGAACGACCTTCCCCTTTTGTTCGCGTACCAGATGGAAAAACCACCGACGAGGCTTCTGCTCGCAGATCCTGCCCCTAGACGCGCTATCTCACTCAAGTGTGACCGGTCAATCTTCAAGTTGAGAGCATTGCTTGCTGCAAACGCAATCGATGCGAAAGCTGCTGCCGAAAAACCGACGCCTTTTGCATTTTCGAGATTATTCTTGCTAACTATTTTGACGTGGTCCTTGGTCTTTTTGAGTTTACGCAGAGCATCAATGACTACTATCACCCGCTGCGCTTCAGTGCCTTTCGCGATGCTTCCGTTAATCTGAATCATGTCCTCAGTGTATTGGGGGCTGAAATCAACAGTGGCTGTTGTTGTTAGTTCTTTGACGCAAACGGAGATGCTATCATGGAATGGGAGTCTCAGTTTCTTATTCTTCAGGCCATGATATTTCAACAAACCCTGAATAGTATGAGCAACCGCTGTTGCCTTAGCCAACAGATTAACACTTCATCCTAATTTTCACTAGGCCAAATGCTGTTTCTGGCTTGTCTCAACTATAAATTTTCCCAGCGGAACTCTTCGCACTAGCATCGTACACTGGGAAAAGACAGCACGCTCACCGGGACAGCGCTCTTCTTTCCGGCGGATTCACCCGCAGAACTTTGATTGATGACTACCTAAGACGTTGCGTATTGCACCTATTGGCGACGGAAGACTATTGACGAATACCCGACAACGGCACTTTTGTCACCAGTTATGTCCCCACTGGTCTTGTATGTTAGGAGCTCCGCCTTAATTCCTCCCAGCATTTTGGCGGCCGCAATGAGCGTAGTAATTGGGCCGTAACCACACAGGGATACTCTGTTCTCTTCTCCAAGTTCATTTAACTTGGCGTCATCGAGATTTGTGATGGCTTCGATTGCCGTTTTGTCTTTCCTGCTTGCGCTCTCTTGCGTTTCGTAATGTGTCATGTCACTTGATGCAATTATAGCGAAATTTTTGCCCTTGCACGCATCAACTATGCTCTTGGCTATGTCCCGGCTCGTCTGAAGGTCTTGCATCATCATCGAGATCGGGATGAACTTCGGGACATCCTTGTAGAGGAATTGGATGAAAGGTAGCTGAACCTCAATAGAATGTTCAGCAGAATGGCAGCTTTCGTCGACGTCTAAAATGCCGCTAGCTTTCTGGATTTGTTTCGCTAAGGGACTATCAATCGAAGTGAGGCCGACGGGCGTTTCCCAGGCACCGTCAGTTAGGATTGAGACACCGCTCCCGTAGCCGTTGTGGTTCGGGCCGAGGATTACAAAAACTTCCGGCACTCCGTCGACGGCAAGTTGGCTAAAGCCATTCGCAGCTACTGGTCCCGAGTACATGTACCCTGCATGCGGGGACACTATTCCAAGTATTTTCCTAGCGCCGTGCTCGACGACTTTTGGAACTTGTCCCGGCCCAAAAGGGTGGATGAAGCAGCCCGTTATCTGCTCCGTTAGTTCAGTTTTTGTTCCTGCGTAGAACGCGTTCGCCACATAGGGCTTCCGGATTTTCAAAGCTCACCGCCCGCTCTCGGGGCGATAGCTGCCAACTTTGTCTCGAAATCATCCACCGTGCCGGTGATTGCACCATCCTGGGCGAGTTCTCCTCTCTCGCGCAGTACCTGGCGTGCCAATAGGTAGTAGACCATTGCCAACGCACGTCGCCCCTTGTTGTTTACAGGGATTGCAAGGTCGACTCCGCTGAAAACATTGTCTGTGTCGCAAAGAGCTATGACGGGAACTCCGGCACTGGTCGCTTCTTTGATAGACTGCCAGTCCGCTCTCGGGTCGGTTACCATTATAACCTGTGGGTCTGCATGGTTTGGTTGTAGCGGGTTTGAGATAAGGCCTGGCATGAAGCGGCCAATGATTGGAACGGTCTTCGCCATTCCACAGAACTTCTCAACGGGAGTTTTCCCATAGAGTCTAGAGGAAACGATCAGTACGCGACTCTCCTCAAAGCGTGCGATAAATCGAGCTGCTAAACGAATTTTCTCATCAGTCTTCCCTATGTTTAGTATGAATAGGCCATCGGGCCTGACACGGTAAATGTAAGGTTCCATGTCTCCGGTCTTAATCCTCGTGCCTATGTGTAGCCCTGCGGCAAGTAGCTCTTCGAGCGGGAGGAGTAGATCCTCCGACTTCGGCATTCCCTCTTTTTCTTCAACCTCTGACATGTTGGCACGCCCAATGCTTAATCGAATTGTGCACGTTTCTTAGCGGTGACCTCTGAGTAACGCAATAAATCGTCTAGAACGTCCACTTGCGATATGAACATGCGACGGCAGCAATACCTTGTCATTCCCATTTCGTCCAAGACCGTCTTCGGCGTCTCTCCGGCCTTAACTCGCCGTGCGAACTCTTCCCAGCGGTCCGCGACGAGTTTTCCGCACGTGAAGCATCTTACTGGTATGATCAAATTTCATTCTACCTGTATGATTTCTGCTCCCGGCGTCTGGCTCCTGGCCCACCGAACTTTTTAGGTTCCTTTCTTCTCGGGTCGCCCGCGAGCATAGTTCGATCGTAGTTAGTCATGGTCTTCTTGAGTTCGGAGCTGCGCGACCATTGGACCAAACCCTTTGCCACAGCCATACGGGCTGCTTCAGCTTGACCCATGAATCCTCCGCCGCTAACCTTCACATTGATGTCTACTCCTTTCGCCCTCTCCCCCGACAGCGCCAAGGGCTCGGTTATTTTCATCCTAGCAATCTCAGGAGTGAACGTTGCAAGTGGGAGGCCGTTCACAATTACATTTCCAGAACCGGTCTTGATTACGGCTCTTGCGATAGCGGTTTTCCTTTTTCCCGTGACGAGTATCAGCCTCTTCTTCTCCGCTTTCTCGGCTTTCTCGGGTTTCTCAGCCTTCTCTGGTTTTTGCAACGCTTCTAGTGTCTCACTCATTCAAATTTCCCCCCAAGTCTCCGTCGCGAGGTCCGCCAGGGTTATGTAAGGTGTACCGAGCTTTGAAGCATCTGCGCCGGCCACTTTCACAGTGGTCTTGTTCGAATACTCTTCCGGAACGCCTATGAACACGATGACCCTGTGGAACGCGGCCTTTCCTTTAGCCTTCTTCCAAGGGAGCATACCACGGACTACCCGCCTAAAGTATAGGTCTGGCCGCCGTTGGTGCATTGGGGCAGTTGTCTGGTTTGCAAGTGTTCGCGTTTTGAGTCGCCTCTTTGCTTCTTCCACAATGTTCTTTCTCCTCCCAGAGATTACGGCCTTTTCAGCGTTGAGGACGATGATCTCGTTGCCGCTTAAGGCGTGTTTAGCCACGTAGCTGGCCAATCGCCCTAGGATCTGATTATTCGCATCCAGAAGCACAGGTTCTTTCGACATGGCACTCATCTCAGAATTAGAACGTTTGATCCCTTTGGGTTCTTGCTGACGAAATCTTTGATTGCAACGCATTTTCCTCCAGCTAGTTCAATCTTCGCTCTCGCTGCCTGGGAGAACTGGAAGGCCCCAACAGTCACGGGGTGCTTAATGTCGCCAGCTGACAGGACTTTTCCTGGGACAAGTACGAGTGCGTTACGTTTCGATGCCCGGGATATATGGTTCAGGTCTAGAACCGCCCTGTTTCGTCTAGGGCCAGAGAGGCATTCCGCTGTTACCGCCCAGATCTTGGCTTTGTTTTGCCTAGCTTGGACTTTAAGGAATTTGATTGTATCGAGTAGTTCGGTGTTTGTGATTGCAGGGCGCATAGGGGAATTCTCCTATTCGAAGCCCTTCTTCGCCAAGTCGGCGAGAGTATTTGCCTTTTTATCTAGAACCTTCGTTGCCTCTTCCGTGATTCTTTTCGGCGGTAAGGCTCCGGTTGACTCTACATAAAACAGGAATGATCTGTCATCGCCTTCAATCTTAACTGGAAATGTCTTCTTGGAATCTATTGGGACAGCTTTCTCGACGCAGTCCATGCACAGCGTGCAAGCAAGTTCATTGCGAACGGCAATTTTGTTTTCGGGGTCAGGGACGTAGACATCGGTTGGGCAAACTCGGATAACTTCATCGGGGTTGGCTAGGTTGTCGGCGTTCAGCGTCACCTTCGGCACGTACTTGTAGGCGCACGCTGAAACAGGTTGCCATTTGGCGTGCTCCAACCCCCTCCCTAACCTGGCATAAACTTCTAGTTTCAACTTCTGCATCGGGCCCAGTTTGACTATTGGGATATTGCCACTCACAGGCGCTGTGTCACTTTCTCCTTTCAAAGCCGATGAGTATACCATGACTGCTTCGTCAACTGCTTCTGCTTCGAGTGTGAAAGACGCCCTGCATTTACTGCAGCCCAACTCGCTCTTGCAGTCACATTCCTCGGGCAATACGTAAGCGTCCAAGTCCGTTTTAATCGGTATGAGCCCAAGCCTATGGGCTATCACTTCGTCGTAGAGAACGGATGTGTTTTCGATTACGATAACGTCTTCAATAGCCATCACCGGAACTTCCGCCATCATGGTGCGGCGAAGCGCGTTAGCGTAAGCGTGTCCAGTTCCTTTCAACAGGAAACGGAGTGTGTTGTCCTTCTCTTCCAGAATCTTTACGTCCAAAACCTACGGACCCCTCAGGAGGAACGGTACGTGTCGTGGGCCAGATTCCGCTGCACGACATGAATCTTGTCGTCCGGGTCCGAAGTCCACGATATTTTCACTTCTTGTGAAAGACTTTCGGAGGTAGCCTCTGCGGGGCTTATAAACTATTACGACTTTTCGAACGTCGAAAATAGCAAATGTTCTCGAACAGTTAAAGTTCACGAGGAACATCGATAGATGTTAGGACTGTAAATCGTTGAACGAGATCTCCATCGCCACGATTGGATTCGGTCTTGTGTTCATCGGATTTGTCCTCGCGTTAATTGCAGTCATCCTCCTCGCCACTAGGTCGGCCAACGAAGGGACAAAAACCCGCGGAGCGGGCATCCTGCTCATAGGCCCCATCCCAATAATCTTCGGAACCGATCGCGAATCGGTGAAGACTCTCGTGATACTATCCATAATTCTCATAGCCGTCGTCCTCATTGCCTCAATATTCCTTGCCCGGTGAACCGCATGTCACCTCTCCTCTGCCCAATCTGTGAAATGCGGCCGGCAACTCATATCTGCCAAGGTTGCGGGCGTGTTGGCTGTAGCAACTGCATCGACCCAATCCATTTCCTTTGTTCTGAATGCCAAGCCAAACTGAGGCCTCCCTCACCGCTGGCAAGTTCGACTACTTCCCGTTTCCCATTGGCGACGTGGCTATTTTTCATAGCTTTCGCCGTTATTTTCATCGGCGTGCTTCTGATAACTTTCGGTTCAGCCTCAAACCCTGGCCAGTTTAGCGGAGGGGCAATCATTTTGATTGGGCCGATTCCAATAATCCTCGGAAGCGGACCTTATTCCGTCGCCCTCATCGTATTGGCCGGCGTCCTCACACTCGTAGGGCTGATGTTTCTGTTAGTTTTGAGAAGACGTTCCTAGAGAGGGTTTGGGGATGGTTCGTTCACAGCTTGGCCCGCGGCCGTGGCTGTGATAAGCTTCCTCATGGGATGGTCGGCCTTCGACAGTGGGCTATGAGAGAAGAACTTCAATTTCTCTTCCTCGTCGCGCTTCACCATGTAGCCGGGCACTGACACGATTTTTCCCGCCACCGATATGTGCCCGTGCGAGACAAGTTGGCGTGCTTGGAAGGGTGTTTTCGCCAATCCTCTTCTGAAGACCATGGTTTGCAATCTGCGTTCCAGCAGGTCTCGAATCTCCAGGTCCAGAACCTCATCGATGTTAGCGGATTCGGCTAGAACTCCGATTCGGCTAAGCTTTGAAAGGTACTCGTGCTCTACTCGTTCGCGTTCTTCAACGGTAGAACCCAGCAGTGACCTCGCGATGCCCCTGACCTGAGAAAGCATTGTTTTGTAACGCCAGAGTTCTCGTTTGTTGCGGAGGCCATATTCTCCCATTAGGCGAAGTTCGAGCTCGAGCTGTTCCCTTCGCCATGGATGCCTGGGAGTTTCGTAGGTTTTTCGTTGTCTTTTCGGATCGCCCATTTGTTATCAGCCTTACTTCTTTTCTTCCTTCGTTTCCTCGCCCTTCCTCTCAGCGGCCATAGCTGCCCTAGCAGCTTCCATAACAACTTTCTTTGCCACACCGACCGCCCTACCCTTCCGGCCCGTCGTCCTCGTATGTTGTCCGCGAACCTTCAGGCCCAAGGAGTGCCTAATGCCCTTCCAACTCCGAATATCCGTCATGAAATCGACATCAGTCTTAATGCTCAACGCCAGGTCCGCGCCGATCAAATGCACGTCGCGGCCGCTGTCAAGACTTTTTCTTCTATTGAAAAGCCGTGAAGGCAGCCCGTACTTCGCAGGGTCCTTCATCACGTCCTCCAGTTTCTGGACCTCACCCTCAGAAAGATCGCCAAACCTCGACTCTGGCCGGAGCTCCGCAGCGCGAACTATTGCAATGGCATAGCTTGGCCCTACACCCTTGATGTGCAAGAGGCCGTAAGCCAACTTCTTCGTCCCGTCTACGTTAGTGCCTGCAACGCGGAGGATTTGCCTGAACTCTCTCGACATCTGCTTCTTACACCGAATGGGAAGTAGCGAAAGGCTGAATTGTATTAAACCTTGCCGGAAATCGAGTCCAGAATAACCCTAGCTAGCCAACTCATGGCTGTGAGAGTTCTGCAGCCTTCTGCTGAACCACATCCCAAGCCTCTGAAACATCTTCCCAGCTGGTCTTCAGATTACCTATCGCCAATCGGATTCCGAATTTTCCCCTGAGTTTCGTGTGCGAGAGAAATACTCTGCCTGTTTCGTTCACTGCTTCCAACAGTTTTTCGTTGAGGTCGTTAAGTTCCGAGTCTGAGGGAGGCTTACTTGGCAGGTTCTTGGGGGAGAATCGGAATACTAGGGTGCTGAAAGGAACCGGGGCCAACATCTGAAAGTCTGGGTGGCGCTCAATTAGCTCCGCGAGTCTTCGGGCGTAGGCAATGTGGTCTTTTATGGCGTTCGCAATGCCCTCGCATCCCAGGGAACGAATGACCATCCATAGTTTGAGTGCGCGGAACCGCCGGCCTAAGCTTATGCCATAATCCATCATATTCTTCTCTTCGCCAGTTCCTGTCGTGCGAAGGTATTCAGGGGTCAGACTGAAAGCCTGTTTGAGGACGTCGGGGCGCTTGCAATAGAGGACGCTGCAATCGATCGGCGTGAACAGCCACTTATGGGGATTAATGATTATGGAATCAGCATTCTCCCAGCCGGCAAATTGAGGACGCATCTCGGGTAAGATGGCTGCGGAGCCTCCATAAGCGGCGTCAACGTGAAGCCAGATCCCATATTTCTTGCAAACCTCGGCAATCTCCATCACTGGGTCGACGCTCGTAGTTGAAGTGGTTCCAATCGTTGCAATAACACAGACCGGCTTTATGCCCGCATCGAGGTCCGATTTGACAGCCTCCTCTAAAGCATGAACATCCATCCGAAATGCTTCGTCGGTCGAAATCTTCCGAATACCCTCCTGCCCGAAGCCTAGGACAATGGCGGCTTTCTCGATGGATGAATGGGCTTCCTCAGAGCTGTAGGCGCGTAGTTGAGGAAGCTCCCTTCTACCGGCCAGCCCCTTCTCGCGGACTCGCAGGTCTATGGCCTCTCGCGCCGCAGCCATCGCGCACATGCTGCCAACGGAAGCTGTATCGTTTATCACACCCTCAAACTGCTTCGGAAGGCCAACCATCTGCCGCAGCCAACCCAACACCACTTCCTCGAGTTCAGTGGCAGAGGGAGAGGCCTTCCAGAGCATCGCGTTCACGTTCAAAGCGCTTGACAACAATTCGCCGATGATTCCAGGGTAGGACCCTGTGATTGAGAAATACGCGAAAAATCGGGGATGGTTCCAATGAGTAATTCCGGGCAAGATGACCTTTTGAAAATCACTTAGCACATTCTCGAAGGGTTCTGGTTTTTCAGGTGGGGATTTTGGTATGCGTGATTTGATTTCGCCGGGTTTTGTGCGGGACAGTACGGGATAGTCGTTCATGTTTTCTAGGTAGTGAGCGATCCAATCGGCCGTCTGATGACTGTATTTTATGAAGAGGTCTGGTGGCAAATCTCGATGCCGAGAATCGCTTCTTGAAATACCTTGCCGTGGAGTAACCAATCGACATCGCACATCCGTACTGCGCCCGTGCAATTTCTGCTTTCATGTGAGAGCGCATCTGCGCGTTCACCGGTCGCTAACGATGGGATTGCTATGGAGAGAACGTATGACATACAAATTGAGAGGTAATCGAATACAGAAAATATCTACCTTCGATCCGAAGACGACGCTTAATAGGATTCTAAGAAGTAGGAGTTTTGATGTTCGTATGGTGACCGTGAGTGTAACCGGAAGAGGTCAAACTATGATCCCAGCTGAGTTCAGGAAGAAATACGGGATTGAAGAGGGTACGACCTTGGAAATTGAGGATACCGGTGAAGGGTTGTTGTTAAAGAAAATGGTCTCGACAATCGACATGGTTGGGACTGGGAAGGCATCACAACATGACATCTTCTCACGGTTGGACAAAATGAGAGCGGAAAATGAGCGGTAGAAAGCGCGTCCTGTTTGACACGCGATCGATTGCTGATGCCGTTATCGCGACAACGGCACTGCAACTGAAGGCAAGCTGCTTCTCTAACGACCCGCATCTCGGCAAGATGAAGGAATTGCACACTAGATGGGTCTAGACGCACTGACCAGTACCCCGTGCCACAAAGTGAACTAGAGGGTTCGGAATGGCGCCGGGAGAGGGAGCTGCATTGAATGTTAAGCGCCGTGAATCACTGCACGTGGATGTTCTAGCATATGAAAAACCATGATAAAACAGCATGAAAGAGGTATGCGCTGATGCATATGACAAATGCAAACTTGTTACACAATGGGCCCACCAGGAGCCTTTCGTATTTGGATAGACAGGGTGAATCTGACCCTTCTGCTTCAACAACACTTGGTGGGGCGGGAGGAACCCCCCCCCACACCTGTGCGGTGAGTTTCTCGCAAATCGGCTCGTTTCTGAGCGATTTCATTACTCTCGTTTTCCTGCTCCATAAATTTCAATGTATCTACATTTCACGCATCATACTCTTGAACTTGGGCATGACAAAAATGGTGGAGGCGACCACGCCAGCCCGAATCATAGCAGACGATGCGAGAGCGTTTCTACTCTATGACCTTTGTTCGCTGATATTTCTAATGTCTGGAGGACACACCGCCATCCTACATAGTGGAGCCGAAGGGCTCTCTTTCTTCACACCGGAGGAACCGCAGCAATACTTCCATACAAAAGAGAACTAATCCGACATATAGAGAACAATTTGTAAGAGTGGAATCCCATTGGGATGATAGCGACGCAATCTAATACCGAGGCCCATTCGATGGAGAATCATTTGCACTGGGGCGGGGTCGACACGATTGAGTTAACACGCAAGTTCGGTACTCCTCTGTACGTTATGGACGCGGGAACTGTCAAGAGAAACTGGATTGCAATCCACGAGGCTATGACTACACGTCACAAGCGGACTACAATCTGTTATGCGTACAAGGCGAATTCACATCTAGCAATCTGCAAAATGCTCACTGACCTGGGAGCAGGCGCGGAAGTAGCTTCTGGAGGAGAATTGTATGCAGCACTCAAAGTCGGTGTCCCCCCGGATCGAATAGTCTTCGATGGCCCAAACAAATCGATTGCAGAACTGGAGACTGCAATCAAGTCGAGAGTGATGATAAACGTCGATTCGCCCAGTGAGATAAAGAAGGTGCAGGTCATTGCGAAAGGCTTGGGGATAAAAGCCAGAATCGGTATGCGTGTGAACCCTAACATTCCTGTTGAAACGCATCCTCATCTCTCCACGGCGATGAGCCAACACAAGTTTGGTGTCTCAATAGACTCAATGCCTAGTGTATTCGAATTTGCATCAAATCAAGATATGATTGAGATTGACGGATTGCATGTTCACTTGGGTTCGGAAATACTCGATGTTCGGCCGTTTGACGAAGCCTGCAGAGTATTGCTCGATCTTTCTGATGAACTATTGGACAAGTTCGGGATCGAGATTAGAGTCATGAACTTGGGAGGCGGAATAGGGATTTCCTACACCGGAAATGAGACAATCCCGTTTTTTGATGAGTTCGCAGACACGATTGCAACTAGGTTACGTCAAGAATCCAACCGCGCGTCAGAGCTCACACTCATCTTGGAGCTTGGAAGATCTCTGGTGGCAAGTGCAGGAATTCTTCTCACGAAGGTTGGAGTTGTGAAGAGAACACCTGTTGCGAATTGGGCTTTAGTGGACTCTGGTATGAACCATCTAATTCGACCTGCATTATACGATGCCTTTCACCGTATCGCTGTCGCCAACAAGATGAACTCACCTAATGGACAGGAGAATTACTTCATTGGCGGACCATGTTGCGAGTCGGGCGATGTTCTTGGAAAGAATAGAACGCTACCATTCCTCGAAGAGGATGACATTCTTGCGGTTATGGATGTCGGGGCATACGGATTCACTATGTCAAGCAATTACAACAGCTATCCGCGACCATTAGTGGTGTTGGTGAACGAAGGAGTAGGGCATGTAATTCGGGAAAGAGAGAGCTACGAAGATGTGTTCAGGTTAGAAAGAATACCCGCCTTCTTGTCATAGTCGGAATCATCTATGGAAGAAGACATAGTACGATTAAATCGCCATCTACCTCCCAACACAAATCGATGTTCAATGTCACAAAGCTCGATGAGAGGCGCAAGCAAGATCATGGATAGGAACATTAACGGACGTCAAACGTTTTGCGAGTAATTTGGTCCTAGTCGGGAGGGCCTCGGCATAACGTTACGTATGCGTTACAGGACTAAGAAAGGAGGAAAAGGAGGATGTTACGGCGTTGGTTTACCATTGTGGGCGTCTGTATTTCGCGGGAAGCACGGTGAGTATGACTGACTGGATGACCATTGCTGCGACCATCTCTACCATCATGCCCGGCAGATATGAGAAATACAACGGGATAACCATGCTCGGGTTCTTTGTCATGAAGTTTGCTACTACAACTGGCCAATAGATTGTTTCCCAGAGGAAGTAGTAGGGTAATGTAAGAAGGTTGAATCCAAGGATTATTTTCTTGAGGTCGCCTTTAGTCCACTTGTAGACGTATTTGTATCCGATGCCGAAGAATACTACTTCTCCTATCACGTGGAATGGAATGTTGAAGACAGGGATACGCCCCACTCCCGCGAGGAATCCGACAATGATTGCACCGATTGGTCCTGTAAGTGCTGCACCCACGAACGCAAATGGCATTCTAGGATCGACGACAAGTCCGCCAGGACCTAGGGGAAACATCAATCCGCCAAGCACGATTGCCAAAGCAGCGGCGCCGAATGCTGCAGCAAGCCCGATCTGTATTGAAGAGAGATACCAAAATGATTTCTTTGGTTGGTTGGTCTGGTCTGGTTTTGCGGTCACTCGTTTTCACCGATGTCACGTCGTTTGATTTTGATTTAATGGTTGACTACTTACTCTATGTACGTGACCTTACTGCACTTCACTTGACGAATCCAAGTATCATCCTGTAGACGAAGTCGTACGCTCCGTATCCGAGTCCGTACGAACCAATGACTAGGGAGAATACCGTGACGGCTATACCGAGAACCAACACCAGGTAGTCTGAATCGCGCATTCTTTCTTCTCTATAGTATGTGCGTCTTGAGATGTCATGTCCGAATGCGCGGGACTCGATTGCAACCGCAATGTTCTCTGCTCGTGTAATCGTTTGGTACAGTATGGGCACGAACAAAGGAATGTATGCTCGTATCCTCTTGACAGGGTTTCTATATTCTACTTCCCATGCCCTTGCCTTCATGGCATCCATAACCATCCCTATCTCTTGCGACAGCATGGGAACAGACGCGAGTCCTATCCCAATACCCATCGCGATGCTTGGTGGCAGATGCCATTTGACGAAACCCAAAACGAAGCGGCTAATCGGTGTTGTCAGCATTATTACCCATAGCGCAATCAGGACGTTTGCGAATCTCAGGATGACTCCGGCAGAGTAGACCATCGCTTCATACGAGAACGGGAGCCACTTCTGAGCTGGAAGCAAGTAGAAGAGCACGTTGGCCCGAGGAGGACTCCACCAGATAACATTCAACACGTAGAGCATGATGAAGACTGGAATCATATTCTTGAAGAGCCCCCCGATCTTCGAGTTAGGAATCCCAGCCAGCCAACCTATGAGGAAGATCACCACGAACTCAAGAGCCAACAGGAACGGGTCGTCGAACGCTTCAGAGATTATGAAGGCGAGTATGAAGAAGAGAAATTTCGTCCTAGGATCCAGCCGATGAAAGAACGATGTTCCAGGTACATAATCGAGTGACAATTCATGTCACCGTCCTTGTCAGAGCATCCACCAGTTCATCCGTAGTCAGGACTGTGTACGGGACATAGTTGCGCAGTCGCATTCCCAGTATGGTCGCTTGTGGCGGACTCAGAAAGCTGCGTTTCAAAAGTTCGGTTTTCGTGAATGCTTCTCGCGGAGGGCCGTCATACAGTATTTGTCCTTGGTGCATGAGGATCGTCCTCTTGGCGTATTCTGCCACTAGGCTCATATCGTGGGTTATTACAATAATCGTTGAGCCTTCTTTGTTTAGCCTCACTGCGAGATCCATAATCTCCCTCGACCTCTTGTAATCCTGACCTGTCGTCGGTTCATCTATCACAAGGACCTCAGGTTTCATTGCTAGCGCACAAGCAAGGACCACCCTCTGCTTCTCACCCTTCCCTAGCTCATGAGGATCCCTTTCCGTAACGTGCTCGAGTCCCACAGCTTGGAGCACCGCGGTTGCACGCGCGTTGCATTCATCTTCAGAGAACCCGAGATTCTTTGGGCCAAACTTGACCTCTTCGATGACCTTGAACTTAAGCAACTGCCGGTCAGGGTTCTGAAAGACCATGCCAACCTTCCGTGACAGTTGAGCAGTGGTCTGATGCTTAGTGTCCTCGCCATCTATGAGAACAGTTCCTCTCGTGGGCCTTAGAAGGCCATTAAAGTGCTTCACCAGAGTAGTCTTGCCTGAACCGTTCTGGCCGACGATGGCCAGGAAATCACCCCGTCCTACACGGAGGTCTACATCCTTGAGTGCTTCAACGTTCCCGGGGTAGGTGTGCCAGAGCCCATCAGCTTCGACAATTGGGGTTTCCGTTTTCGGATTGCTAATTGATTGCTTCTCTCGAAACGAGGAGAACGGTCGCACTATTTTCCCGTTTAGGAAATTGTTAATCTTCTCATAACCCTCGTCCACCGTCAATGGTACGCCCAACTCTACTCCGAATTTGGCCGCTAACTTATTGCACACGACCGCCGCTGGGGGAGCCTTCAGTCCCACCTGCTCGAGAAGTTCTGTCTCTTTGAGAACCTGTCTGGGTTCTCCACTCATGATTATGCGTCCTTGATCCATGACCAGCATCGTATCAACCATATCTGTGAGTTCTTCGATCTTGTGTTCGACAATGATCATCGTCTTCTTTTCTGCTCTAGCAAGTTCTGTAATCGCTGAGAGAACCGTACTGCTGCCGATTGGGTCAAGGTTTGAGGTAGGTTCATCGAGCACGTATATTTCTGGACGCATAGCGGCTAATGCGCCTAATGCACAGGCTTGCTGTTCACCTCCGGAGAGCGTGGCGGGGTTTCTGTCAACGTACGGACGTAGTCGCATGGCGTCTAGTGAGTATTCTATTCGTTTCCCGATCTCTTCTTTGGCAATACCTAGGTTCTCAGGTCCAAATGCTAGTTCGTCCACCACTGTTGGTGATACCAACTGACTGGCCGGGTCTTGGAATAGTAGTCCCACTTTTGTGGAAAGAGTGCCTATAGTCTGATTTTTCGTGTCTAGGCCATTTACGATAACGTTTCCGGTCAGCTCTCCTGTATAGAAGTAAGGGACCAAACCGTTAATGCAACAGCAGAGAGTAGTCTTGCCAGCGCCGCTGGGGCCAGTGATAAGCACTAGCTCACCCTCTTTGATTCTAAGGTTTATGTCTTTTAGAGCGGGCTCTTTGCTGTCCGTGTATGTGAAGGACACGTTTCTAAATTCTGTCGCGAATTCGCTCAAGAAGAGCTCTACCTTCAAACTATCCGGGCTGGTAGTTGAAGCCTTTCGCCATCCAACTCTATCAGGGGCCGTTTGAACACGTTATCGATATGCGTAGACGCGGGGTTCCTGCCACCGAACTTAGAATTGTCTCCTAGAGCCAAGTGAGCTGTTCCAAGAGCCGATTCATCTTCAATTATTGCGCCGCAGAGTATCGCCTTCGGGTTAAGCCCAATGCCAATCTCAGCAATTTGGTAGACCTTCTCATCATTCTGGCTTCGAACTATTTTTCTTAACATCCTTGCTTCTGGGCCTCCAACGATACTCCTTACCTTCCCCCCATGAATCTTCAGCTTCACGGGCGACCGCAAGAGACCTATTCCAGAAATAGTACCGTCAATAACTGCCGTTCCTTCCACAGTTTCCTCCACCGGTGCAACGTACACCTCAATGTCAGGTACACCGCTTGAATCTCCGGGTTTCCTGCATATGCCCGTGTTAGGGATGGCTCTGCGTCCTTTCACACTTGCAACAACATTAGTGCCCGCAGCGGTTCGAATAGAAATGTTTTTCGCGGCGGTCAATCTCTTGGCCAATCTTTCAACTAGCGGTTTCTGCTTAAGGAAGTCTGCTTCTATTGCGCCAGAGCTCAATACATCTAGGGTGGTTCCAGTCATCGATAAGAATCTCGCACCTCTTTCACACGCTTTTCGCTTTGCGTTCGTGTAGAACATTGTAACAGAGGTTGTAGAAAGTATCACATCCGAATTGAGCATCAGGTTGACCACTCTGCGAGGCGGTTCATCATTCGCTGAGTGTCTAACCAATGTGGCAACTATTGCTTCTGACCCAACCTCGGTAGCTGCTTGTACTAGCGATATCGGGACCATAGGGTCAATGCCTGGGTCGGTAAGAATGAGGGTTCTTTCGCCCCTCTTAACGGAAGCACAGACTTTGAGAACTTTGTTGGCTCCCCTCATCCAACTCTTCAAAATTACTTGCACTCGTTGGTTTACAAGCCCATGGGAGCTGCCGCGTTATTTAACGCTCGTGTGTTGATAATTGCAATGCAAAAATCATCCTTCTCCTCACGAGCGATCCTACAGAGGAGGGATAGTGAACTTCAACGTCGCCAAGGCGCCGGAGATGTCCGAAAGGCTTCTCAAATGAGGATACTAGGATCGGCTCGATGGGTCTAGACGCATCGATCAGTACCTCGTGTCACAAAGTGAACTAGAGGGTTCGGAATGGCGCCGGGAGAGGGATTTGAACCCTCGAGGCCCGTAAGGACCACAGGCTTGCGGTTCCGTTGATTCCAGGCTTAGGCTCAGGTGGATCTGCCCCGTACCAGGCTCGGGAACCCCGGCACCGCGACTTCAAAACCCCAAGCCCCATTTAAGCCTGTTCGCATGTAACGGCCTGATTCAGAAGATTGACAGATAGACTTCCAGTTGCAACAATGAGGTCGCGACGGTGAGCACGCCCCACACCAAGACCTAGTGAATGCGCAAACGAAATCTGGTCAATGACCAATAATAGCCTGGAAACGAGATACCCTTCTAGCCACCTCACAATGCCACGGACTGAAATCAGCCGCGTCCGTTATTCACGATCAGTTGCTTACGGAGCTTGACTAATCGCGAGGGCTCATTGACGTTAAGACGCGGTTCTAGAAATTAGTTAGTTGTCTATGTGACGTTTGGGTTCATAGTCCGGTTACAGGGAGCTTAGGCCTCGATTTGCGGCCTCATCGTTATCCATTCAACTACGTAACCCGAATACGCATACGGACTCCGTTTTGCTTGAGTCGAAAGTTCTAGAAATTTCTTCCCCAGTTTGCTCGAAAATGATTGTCCAAGTTGGCGGCGAAGAAAGTGATGATCGAAGCAGGTCAGCGCTGTCCGAGAATGAATGGATATCGTTAAGCGAACTGAAGGTGGCGGCAGGGGCAGAGGAAAACACGCTCACAATGTCACGGACTGAAATCGGCCGCGTCCGTTATTCACGATCAGTTGCTTACGGAGCTTGACTAATCGCGAGGGCTCATTGACGTTAAGATGCGGTTCTAGAAATCACATGCCTGGTTGTCTATGTGACGTTTGGGTTCAGAGTCCGGTTACAGCGAGCTTAGGCCTCGATATGCAGCACCCTATCGTTGCAAGTACGTAACCGGAATACGCATACGGACTCCGTTTTGCTTAACTCGAAAATTCCCAACTGACCTAACCTGGCGAAGAGACGATGATTCTGGAAAGCGTTTGGTCGGTTCTTCCCGAAGGAAGGTGGGAGTCCGCTAAGGCCTTGGAGGAGGCTTCCGGACTGGACGAAGGGACGTTGAAGCGGGTTGTTGATTTCTTGGTTCGCTGGGAGTTCGTGGAGAGCAAACATTTCCCCGAGCTGCAGATTAGGCGGAAGGCTGGCACAATTTCCCCAGTCGAAGTGGTCAGCTTGCTCCGCTCAGTGACCACAAGCCAACCTGAATTACTAATTCCCGGCGGGCGTGGGAGGTTGGCGGAGCGAGTTGCCTGCAGTGCCTGCGGCGGCAGAAGCCTCCGCGTGATCGGCGAGAATGAGGTTGAGTGTAATAGATGCTCTGAGCGGCAATGGTACACCATCGAGAGACGAAGCGGTATCATGGAAGGCCAGCGCACTGAGAGTGAAGCGCCTACTGCGGTGAAACGGTTTTTAGTTCGGTTGGGTTTCCGCCAATTTGCGTTCACTCGCGGCATTCCCAGGCCGACTAAGTTCTACTGGTTCAGATGCTCGAGCTGCAAGAAGGTCGGTAGCGATTACCAGCATGGGCATGCTCGGTACTTCATGTGCCCGAACTGCGGAACACGCACGATCGGGAACCCGAGTCCGGAAGCCTAATGTCTAGAAGAATGGGCCTCTCTTTTCTAGATAGTTCTTGCATCGAATAAGGTACTGGGCTTGCATTATTGCCTTCGCCCTACTCGTCATGACTCTGGTTCCAGTGCACGTATCGGCCCAGCCATCGATTCCCATTAACGGAAGGTTTTCGTCCCTCGTAATCAAGATCTCAATCCCTCCGTCCCCGGCATGGGCGCACGATGTTGTGTTGAACGCGACGGTTGCGTGGAATATGGCTCAGCTCTGGCAAAATTCAACAGGCCCGCTTTACACGTTTGTTGAAGCCAACGACGGGTCCGCCACAGCGCAGGTCAATTATCAAATGCCCAGTGCGTACGCGGGGATAGCTGTTGGATGGACAAATTACAACTATGAGCCAAACTCGCGCACCTCCATTAGGTCAACCCAAACCTACCTCGACCCCTCCGTCTTTACCGCGGCCCAGACGAATAACCTGACCGCACGCCAGTACGCGTTCTGGTTAGCTACACACGAACTGGGACGAATTCTAGGTTTGGGAAGCATACTTGACAGCCACGACATAATGGACCCGATGGCAACCGCAGCCCGCCTAGACCCACCAATGCTCTCAACCCTCGACTTGTACGCGGTGCACGTGCTCGCATCGGGAAGCGCGCCAGCCTTTGTTACGCTTCCAAGCAACGTTCAAAACAAGATGGTGGACGCCAGAACCTTCCTCGGCTACGGACAAACCACAACCCCAGTACCCGAATTCAACGGCTACTATGGAATCCTCACAGCAGCCTTTTGCCTCGCTCCTCTCCTAATCCGGCGAAGAAGGAATTAGCAAGAATAACCCGAGCCAGGATACCCGGTTGATTTCAGTGGAGCCGGTGCCCGCACTCTTGCACTCTTTGACATGGCCCGGGTCTGCAGATCGCTTCGTATGGGGGGATCGAGGCGTAAAATGAGCCGAGGGTTGCCCTCGTTTGGCACCGTTTGGCACCACCCCTCAATGGGTGGATCCACCACCTTCCACATGGTCGCTGGAAACAAGGACTCGACAGGCCTTAGATTTCTCAGACTGAAGCGTTTTGATCCGCGTCTGCGGTACCATGCCGTACGAATTAGGGGCGGGCAAAGTGGTTGAAAATGTCCGGAAGCGAAACGGAAGGCGCGTTGACTTGACCCTTTCGGCGAGGAGGTGGTGACCCAGCAAGCACTCCTCCACAGCCTACTCTCCCAATACATACGCAACAGAGGTACAGAGGCGGATACCTCATCGGAATAGATTCCGGAAAACACGGCATGGCGTCCTAACTCCATATTTATCGCATCCTTTTTACTGGGCGTATACAAATTGTATACGGAACGCAATTGACTGTAGTACCCGTGAGGCTCGACGATGATGAAGTCCGCAAGTTGAACATACTTCTAAAGCGTGGAGCATACCGAAGCCGTAACGAGGCTATCAGAGCGATACTAGCTGAAGGCCTCAAGGAAAAATTGGGACAAGACGAAGACGTTACACGGTTAGTAAACAAATTGCTTGCTCTGAGAAAAACCGGAAAGACCCCACTCTCATTCAAAACCACGAGGAGCATTCTCGAAATCGTCGCCGAGGGCAGGAAATGATGATGGCGTATGTCGACACGAACGTCATCCTCGCAAAATACATCCCTACTGACAAACTAAGCAGCAGGGCAACAGCATTTCTGGAGAGTATAGACCGAAAGATAGCTTCCCCAGTATCGCTAATCGAATTGGCCGCAGTCATCTCCAGGATAGATTCCAACATGGAGGCTCCACCGGAATTGCTTCAAGAACCCCCAAGAAGGCGTGTGAGAACACTTGTGGAATTTATGATCCGAGATTCCGGTTTCTTCCTTGCATCTGTCCCAGCTCAATCAAGAATCAAGGTGGCAGGGGTCGTTCTATCAGTCCCCATTGAATACCACAATTGTATCCGCCTCGCACACGCACTCAAACTCAAAACGCTTGACCTAGTCCACCTAGCGTACGCCGACGGGCTCCGTAAGTGGGGGCACGATATAGACGCCTTCGTAACCTTCGACGTCGACATACTCGAAAAATCAGACGCAATTTATGACGAATTGGGAATCGAAATAAAGGAGCCTTGATGACCAGAAGGAATACCGAACACTGAAGTTCAGTGTGTGCTCGCCCTCAATGACTTCTCTAAACATAAAACGTTGCGTGCCGCGACAAGCCCGAACCGACGATTGAATTTCCTAACCGCTAACGGTAGGGTTTACAATTATATTATGCCGCGCACATGGGCAGTGCACGCGGGAAACAACTCTGACCAGGTCGGGTGGGACTCAAACATGAAACTTAGGCGTGATACTCGCCGCGCGCTTTTCCTCACAACTTTCCTCTTTGGTTTACTTACCTGGTCTTACGTGATCATGGTACAGATGATACACCCAGATTGGGTGGCCTTGCCCATGTCACACATAGGGATCTTCCCCTTCAACTTGAGAGTGGACGTTACGGGCATAGTGGCGTTCCTAGTTTCCGCTTTGAGTTTCTTTCTCTGGCAGTCAACCCCAAGAGAGAGAAGAAAATAGGGGACGCCCCTCTGCAGGCGCCTTGGATTAGCCCCCGGCCGCTTCCACCTGACGCGTCGCGAGCTGATGCCCCCTTACACGCCGATAACGATAGCTTCAAAGCGAACAAAACCTACGAACACTGAACATGGAGTTCGCGGCGAAGCTATCGCGTTGCATCAGCGGAGTGAGCTTGGGAATAGGGCTACTCGTACTTTTGAATTCGGTTCAAGTTCCATTCTACCTATACTACCCGCACGTAACGCAAACGATTCTAACATCAGCCACCTACGACCTCTACCTCTTCTTAGCATCGAGCGTATCGGTTCCGACTATACTTGTACTCAATAAATCAAAATTGTCCAAGTCGGGATTAATCGGGATTCTCACAATCTGGATAGCTGCCTTATCACTCACGGTTCTTGGCGTAGAGTATGCGGCTGTGATACTCTACGCGACCGTTGCCTTCGGTGTCATTTTGAGCGTTTCAAAGTCTGACCTGCGCGGACTTGCAGTAGGTAACGTCTTGGCTCCTGCGTTGAGCATTTTTCTTCTCATTGAGTCGTCGTCCCTGTACTATTGGGTCGGTGCCGCGCTCAACCCGCACGGACAGTTGGGGTTGCTATCTCAGGAGCTTGAACTGAACCTGACCTTTTCGCTTTTTCCATTAGCCATCGGCCTGATGCTTCTGCTTCTCTTCTCCTGGGTACCCCTAACAGTACGTTTTCGTCGCAAACCATTAGTTATTCGATATGAACCAACCGCTAAGACCAAGCCTAACGTTAGAGTGCTGGCTGCATCGCTGGACCTGTTCGCGATTCTAGCCATAATCATATTCTTCTACCCGTACCTGGCGGGGCAGGCATGGATTGTTGGCGTCGATTCGTACTGGAGATACCTGAACCCGCTGAACGCCCTAGCCAGCCTCACACTATACCAAGCGTTCGCTACGTCGTACACACACGGATTGTACGTTGGGTTCCTTTACCTCATAGAGCTTGCAACGCGCATGAGTGCCTTCTCAATCGTGAAATTTGCTCCACTAATTCTCGCCATCGCAACAGCCTCAACAGTCTTCCTAGCGATCCTTAAGGGAGGGTGGAATCATGAACTTGCAATCCTTTCAGCAATATGCACGCTGCTTTGGTTGCCAACGACGCTTGGGATCTACGCGGGAATTCAAGCCAACTGGATTGCGTACTTGCTGTGGATGCTCTTTCTCGCACTCTACTTTCAGAGCGGGAGCTGGAACCTGATAACATTCGTTGCAGGAGGGTTGATCTCTCTCACTATCCTCGTAATCCATCCATGGACCTGGGGAGTCTTCGCCGCAACCCTGCTGATAACCGTCCCCGTTTCTTGGCGCACTTCATGGAAGGACCGGTCAATACGAAGCGCGCTCGCAGCAATCATTATTGCCCTACCAGTGGGCGCACTAGGTTACGAAGCCTTTCCCAATCTAAGGTATGATTGGCTGAACACGGTCGGCTTGTACGCTTCGCCAGTTATCCAGCCAGGTAGCCTGCTGTCCTTCGGGGGTGCGATGCAGGAGCTATTTGTGAATTGGACTCCTTTCATTCCGCCCCTCCTCCTTCTCCTCAGCCTAATCGGCGTCTACAGCCTTTCTGGAAGGCAGGGAGGGGCAAGAAACTATGTGGTGGCCTGGATCGTTACTTGGTTTATTGGGTCAATCCTCGTTGCCCCATCCGGATACAACCCCATCAACCCCGGGTTGAGCGAAACGGGGCTCTGGCGAATGCTGTACGTTTCACCGCTTCCAATCCTCCTTGCTTTAGGCTTGGAGAAATGCCTGGACATTTCGAAGCGGTGGCAAACCCCAAGCTTAGGAGAGAAATGGCCTCTGAAATCGTACCTCGCCTCTTTGGCGTTGGTTGCTGTCAGTGCGGGCCTGTTCCTCTTCGAAGACCCTCTCGTTCGGTTGGCAATCTTAACGGGCGTTGTTGTTGCGGTCATAGTGGTTGAATTCAGGTTTCCGAGGTATCAGACCGCGCGAACCTTTCTTGCGGCGATTCTGATCCTTCTCTTGGTTAACGCCGCCTTCCGCAGCCTCTACCCATTGCTCCTGGACCCCCACAGCCTTTTCGGACCAGTGGGAGCACAGTAGGCTCCTGCTCTGTATCGGCCAACCATATGCCATATATACTGAAAGAAACGCATCTTCCTCGACGCGAATGAAGGCTCTGAAGCTAACCGCCATAACGCTACTCGTTCTTTTCGCCTTACCCGTAGCCTCGGTCTTCGGCAGCGGAGATTATCCGATAGCTGCACCATTGATTGGAACCACCACGGGCTCTCCCGCTTTAGCCTCCCCTAGCCTCTACTCTAGTATCTTGACTGTGCACTACCCGGATGGCAAACCAGCCGTTCTAAACTCCGGTACAGTAACCTTGGAGTTATGCGCCGCGTCATGCACAACTGTGACAGCATCATTGAAGCAGACTGCCCCTGGAACGTATGCGTACACGTTCACGCCACCCGCAACCCTAACTGGAAGCATTACAATTTTCGTGCAGGCAGGTAGTCTCGCTGACGAAAATGGCAGGATATTTCCAAGTGCTGACACGCAAATTGGGACTTATGCTTCTTCAGGTAAGGCACCGGTAAGCTCACCTTCAGACCAGATACCGAGCAGCAGCTCAAGCCCTGGTCCTACCCAGTCTGCGCCAGCTGTATCGCCTGAATCACTCAAGGAGACCAAAGTAGCCGTTAGCACAACTCAACCTACACAACAATCCCCCCTCCTAGAAGTCCTCCTTTCCCTAGCCCTCCTCGGCGCCGCGGCCTTCGGGTTACTATTTTTCCCAAGGCGAATCTAAGACCCGCCTAACCACGAGCTCTATTTGGAAACGAGAGCCTGCGACGCGAATATCTGATAGGCAGTGGTTATGATGAAAATGCTTACGAGAACAAGCGCTGCAATTCGAAGCCGTTTACGATTAATCAACACGCCCGTTTTGGAATAGATGGGTGATAGGAGTTCGGAGGCGGTTAGCAGGAAAACTGACATGACCGCTGTCCACAGACCCGCGCTGCCCAGAGTCAAGGGAAGAATAGGTATCGGCAGATTTGAGATCAAAGCTAACCCGCCGTTGCTACTTGATGTTGGACTAGGGTGGGAATTCCGATAGGTGTAATCGTGATAGAACACTGTCCAACCAAAGCGGTGTGTCGTTGAAGCTGGGGAGTCAAAGGATACCACAGGTGCGCCGCCGCCACTTACTTGCGGACTGAGTGATAGAACATTCGAGCCGACGATATCTACGAATGTTGAATTCGGAGGCAGGGATATGGTGAACTTCTCTGGAATAGTGTGGTAATCATTGCTCCTCTGCCATGAGTACTCCTGCCATGTGAAAGCGAAATTCCCTGAACCGTATCCACCAAGATCATCGAGCGCGTAGAGCATGTAGAAGTTAATCACAAACATGTAACCGTTGGACTGCGCTTTCCCGAAGTCAACGATGATCCGACTGCTGTTGACGAAGGTCGTTACTTGCAATGGACTGTTCGTCGCGAGGTCGGTGGCAGTTATGTTCACAGCACCAGGAAGAAAGATCGAATAATACTGCCAGGTCTGATTGTTAGGGTGGATTGTCACCGTCAAGTTTCCGTGAACAATTGGCGGCGCGGACTGCGTTATTCCGAAATTCCAGTAGTTATCTTGCGTGAGGACTGGGAGTATTGAAAAGTAATCAGAGTAGAGTCGGTAACCGTCCGCCAGTAGGTCCAGCCTCCAAGTGCCCGCCCTAGCCGCGGCAGGCCTACCCGCCACGAAAAATGAATAGAAAACAAATGTGCACGGGGATGCCTGACATTGCACAAAATTCGTGCGGTTAAGATACAACTGCCCCGAAGGGTCAAACCATTGCCACGTAAAGCTGGCATTGTACAAGGCAACGGTCACGTAAGCGTAGACTCTAAGGTCGTCTTGAGTGAAGACTGACGTCTTGTTGATCGGGATCACGTTACCGTTTCGTGGAGCGTACTCGATTCCCTTCGCGAACCCATGATCATAGACTAGCACTGTAGCGCTCACCGGAGCGATTCTAATCAGTAGAATGGCAAGGGCGAGGATGATTATTGTTGAAAGAGAGAGTAGCCTCATTGCGCAGACTCATTCTGGTGGAAGCTTACAACCTCTGCTCGTTAATCAACTGGAAGGACGATAAGGTTTCTCCCTTGTGCGAAGACTCCTCTTCCTCAACCATGACTGGTTTGCCAGACGCAGTGGCTATAACACACGCTAGAGCACTACACATGGGGCACCCGAACCCACAGCGTCTACTTGTTTCGCGCATTTCCTTGCAAAAGTCATCATAAATGGAATCAATGAGTTTGATTTTGATTTTGTCGCCTGCCACTTGGATTTCAACATCTCGAGAAATCTCAAGATCCTCCACCAACGCCTTCGGGAGGGCACGCACTAGTGCTTCAACTCCTGCATTCCTTAGTGTGAAGTCAAGCTTCTTTTCAATCAAACTTGCAAGTGCAAGACCGGGTGGAGCGACTAGCATGCCTTGAGGGTTACTGAGAAAGGTCTTCCCTTCAATGGCGGCGCCCTCAGGTATTCTTGAGAAAGGCTCAGACGGAACGAAAACGACCGTCTTCTCCTTACCTACGGGAATATAGACGCCCTGCTCGCGGTAACCTAACCCGATCATTATTCTGTCAATAGTACTCAGCGTCGACATTGCCGTCGCATTCATCAAATCGGACCTCACATATTTCTGCGGCTGAACGAAGAATGTGAGCACTCCCCAGAAGACCAGGCCGAGACCGATAAAGGTCAAGATAGTTGATGCAACCAAGATTGAAGCCGTGAGAGCAACGAACCCGAACCCTAGAAGGAGGTAACCGACCAGTTGGGCGAAATGCTTGGGCTGGAGAGGGATCTGTTCATGAATGAGTTCGGGCAGATTCTCTGAGATGGGATGTCTAAGTAAAGTCTGAGTGCCCTGGCCAGCGTTCCAGTCGGACAGGGTGACAATTTCCTGTTCCGTTGAGCCGGCCATGGTGCGGAAAATTTCACCTGTCTTACTCCTAGCTGACTGCAGGAGGGCCGCATACTTTTCAGAGCATTCTCGGCAGAGGATGTCGTTACTCATTGCTGGGCGATTACCGCATGCCTCGCATTTTAGCTCCTGCAAACCCAGACAATCCATTATGATGTGATTCGAATGCATTATTGGATACTTACGTTCCGCTGGATTGATCCGCCAACTCCAGCGTCCCCTGGAGCACCAAAGGTCCCTCGTCCCTGACCACTTGTAAATTCCATTGAACCGGATGTGGGCCGCAGTTGGTGGGTCAATGCAGGCCGGTACAGTGCTCCGAGCATATTTCAATCGGTCGTAGTTGTCTGATTCCCTTTATAGACGGATTGCTGTTTGAAGCTAGAAATCGATGGCATTTGTTCTAGTTCAGGATTACAGAGGGAAGTTCGCAAAACCACATAAGCAGATTGCAGCGGTGACACTCCTGCTGATTGAAAAATGAGGTCTGTTCCTAACTCAACAGCCTCAAGTTTCATGACCCGACCGCGGAGATCACCGAGCGAAACGCTCTCTGAAGGCACTTCTTCAATTGGCTTCGGTATTCTATCCACATTATGGCGCAAAAGCCTCAGAAGCGGCCGCTGGTTCCTGATTGGTTCTGCGGAGAAGGCGCTGTACCGATGCGCTCTCTGGATCGCAAAGGTACGGGGATGTATCGTAAACAGGGGATTAGTTACGCAGGTTCTAGAGATAATGCGACATCTGCATGGAAGCATTCGGAGCCGCATCACAGCCGCCGGCAAAGAAAGAGCCAGACTCCTGCTGAATTATAACAATCGGGGCGGGGTTTTCGATTGGGCTCCTCAAGTGAGAGAATGGTTGCATGACGCCGCCTACGTTTTCTATTTGGGGGTTAACTCACAGCCATGATTGTGGAAAGTTCTGCGGAAATGCCCATTCAAAGCGCCGAGGTAAAGGAAGCAGAAGTCAATAGCGCACTCCTCTCCCATCTTCTGAAAATGGGGCTTATCAGAAAAATCGTGTCAACCGATGGATTGCGAGCGGCGTATGAAGTGACCCCCACAGGCTTACAATTCATTGCGGACTACGAAAATATCCGGGATGAATGGGAGTCACCAAGGGATACGATCCCAGATCTGAGGTTAGATTCGGCTACCTTCACCAGACAGCAGACATTTACGCTTCTAGCCAGCTTGAAGCTCATAACACTGCTCGAACAACGGCACATGGCTCGTGTATCTCTACTAATACCTGCACTAAACGAAGCGGAGAACATCGCAGCCCTGCTGAAGAATTTAGCGGCAATCGTCCCGAATATGGCTGAGATCACGGTGGTTGATGGAGGCAGCGTGGATGCAACCGTCGATGCCGCCACCGCGCTAGGTGCCAGTATCATACTCCAAAAAGGGACTGGAAAGGGAGATGCCCTACGCCAGGCATTCGAGGGCGACCATGCCAGCGACATAGTTGTAATTATGGACGCAGATGGCTCTAATCGACCCGAAGAGATTCCTGCACTTATTGGGGCCATCGCAAATGGGGCAGACATAGCGAAGGGATCTCGTTTTCTAAAGGGAGGCGGATCAACCGACCTCAGCTTCATCCGCAAGATCGGCAACAAGGTCTTCATCTCCGTAGTGAACCACGCTTGGTCTGGAGAATACACGGACCTATGCTACGGATTCATGGCCTTTAGGCGGGATGCGGTGCGGAAACTGGTGCCACTATTGGAATCGAAGAAATTTCAGATCGAAACAGAAATCTGCATCAAGGCAAGGAAGCTTGGCCTGAAAGTTGTAGAAACCCCCAGCATCGAACTAAAGAGGCGCCACGGGAACTCTAAGCTGCGTGGTTTTCGTGATAGTCTAAGTATCGCGAAGACGATACTAGGCGAGCTGTTCTCCGGATTGAAGCCTTCAGGTAATCCATAATTGAAACAACAGCGACTTGTTCCGGCGTTGCCCTCCGTAAGGGGATAATCGAATGAAGATCAGTGTTATTGGCCTGGGGAAAATGGGGCTGCTCCATGCAGGCATTGTCAATTCACTCCCAGACGCCAGGGTCACGTCTGTCTGTGAGGCTGACTTCTTTCTCTCCACCGCCGCCAAAGCGCTGCTTCCGAAAGAAATATCGGTCTACAGGGATGTCGACAAAATGATTTTGGAAGAGGACCCAGACACCCTCTTCGTGACAACGCCTATTGACGCCCACGTTCCCATAATCAATGAATCCTTTCGGGTGAAATCAAACTTGAATATGTTTGTCGAAAAACCGCTCGCGTCTTCCTACAATGAAGCAAAGGCAGCGTGCGAAGCCGCAAGCCATTCCTCCGGGGTAAATATGGTCGGATTTCAACGGCGGTTCTCTCCGATTTTTCAGAAGGCAAGCAGCTTGTTAACGGAGAACGCCGTCGGAGAGCCCATCTTTTTCAGGTCATACTTCCTGTCCTCGGACGTACTTCGCGAAGGAAGTGGATGGAGGTCGAAGAAGCGTTCGGGTGGAGTCCTGCTCGATTCCGCCCCACACTTGTTGGACACTCTAATATGGTTCTTCGGGGAACCCGCCTCTGTACTGGCAGTGAAGAAAAAAATCTACTCTAGCTCCGTCGACGACTACGTTCACGCACTCTTCTCCTACGCTTCGGGATTGCAAGGGCACATGGATATCTGCTGGAGCCTGAGTAGCTACCGACTCCCAGAACTACTGCTTCAGATCTACGGGAAAGATGGCATAATGACAGTTACTGACGATTTTGTCAAGGTTTCATCGGGCCAGCAAAACAGTCGCGGCGGAAGCCGCACTTATAATCGGCAGTCTTTCCAAGTTTCAACACCATTTCTTCTCACCGATCCAGAATATGCTTTGGAAGACGTCGCTTTTCTCGAAGCTGTTCGCACTCAAGTCTCCCCTGATTCGAATTTCGTTCAGGCCGCTAAGGTCAACGCCCTCATTGACAGAATTCTTGCAAACGCAACGTAAGGGGACAACATTCTGAAGACTCTTCTTGTTGGAGACAACAGTTTCATAGGCGTCAGTCACCTCTCCCAGGATAGGGCGAGAGAAAGAGCGGAAAAGCTGGATGTAGCTTCGATTGTGAATATAATTGAGGCTGCGGCCGAAGCTGGGGCTTCAGGATACACGTTCTCGACGCACTCCATTAACCTACAGATCTTAGCTGAGCTGAAGCAATCAGACATTTTGAAGGATGAATTTGAATTGTACCCTGTGTTGCCGTATGCACAGGGTTACGTCCGGCTCGCTAATGAGAAAGGCATGAGAGGCCTCGTCAACGAGACTTTGAGCAAGCTACCTGTCTTGGATAGGGCAAGGAGTGTACTCGAGACCGGTTTTTCTGCATTGAGATTGGACCCAATCGGGTTGATGAAATCATACCTTGACTTGGAATTGCAACCCTACCTCAACGTCAAGCCAGAAAACAGTAACATCCGAAGCGTCCTGTTACATGAGGTGGTTACTGATCTCTGCTTAGGGCTCCGTAACGTACGTATGTTGGGCGCGTTTGCACAACACATACGGGAAAGCTATCATGCTAGCCCGGGATTTGTCACGTACAACCTTGTCCGATTTGTGGAGGTCTTCCGACAAGCAGGACTAGCGTTGAAAGACATGACCATCATGACGCCTTTCAATAGTATCGGATACCAGATGAGTCAATCACGGCAATCGTGCGAAGACTGCCTCTCGGCTCTAGATGGAGGCGACGTTATAGCAATGAGCATCATGGCAGGAGGCTACTCGAAGTTGGATGAAGCCGTCAGCTACATCTCTGGCCTGACAAAACTCTTTGGTGTAGCTGTAGGGGTATCATCTGAGGAGCATGCTCGGGACACATTTGCGAAACTCCGAGGCATGGTTCAAGAATCAACCTCACACCAGCACGTTGTCGGAAAGAGGCGCTTACAGTGACTAAGGTCAGCATACTAGGCGCCGGTGTAGTAGGAACATGCGTTGGAAGAGGCCTGCTACAGCTCGAGCATGAACTCAAATTCTACGACATCTCGACAGCAAGGGTCGATCAACTTCGAAAAGACGGCCTGACCGCAACAACATCACTTGAAAACGCCCTAGATAACTCAGCGACGGAGGCAAAATCTATGCCGTGGAGCTTGATCTCACGAAACGCGGATAGACGTAGGCACGCCAGAGTCTTACTGGAACGACCTTAGCGCAACTATGAACTGAGCACATAGACTTGACTCCAATACTATTAGCTGAATTTGTCGCAGGAATATGCTTCGTAATAGTCGTGACTATCTATGGGGCTTATTTTTTCATGGTAGTAAGAACCCCCAAGAAGTCCGAATATCTTCGGCAATTAGCTCAGGTCATGAGTCGAATTCTCGACAGTAATGCGCTACCAAAGATTTCGATACTCATCCCCGCCTACAATGAAGAGGAAGTAATCGAATCCAAGCTACGAGATGTTGCGATGATGGAATATCCTTTATCAAAATTCGAAGTAATATTGATTGATGATTCTTCGACCGATCATACTCGTGCGATCGCGGAACGTATGCTCAAGGAACTACGTCTTCCCGGAAAGGTTGTTAGTAATAACGAGAGAACCGGAGTCAATGGATGCTATAATGCGGGATTGCGGGAATCGACGGGAGATCTAATTGCGACAACTGATTCTGATGCGATGGTTGATCACGATGCACTTCTGAAGGCGGTCAAGATTCTAACCGCGTTTAGAGACGTCGGAGGCGTCACGGCAAGAATGATGCCGATGTCACTGGGGAAGACGACCGCAGTCCAGATTGAGAAATCATACAGAGATTTTTGGGATAACGCAATGTTTGTCGCTGAAAGTGCTCTTCACTCTACATTTCCAGGGTATACCACATTCCTGCTTGCAAGAAAGTCAATGTTTCCGACGATGCCTCCATATGGTTCAAGTGATGGAAATATTTCGCTATCGATCATTCGCCAAGGTTTTCGGTTCATATGCGTACCCACCATTTTCTTCTATGAACACATTGCTGAGAACCTTCGCGAACAGGTTCGACAGAAAACTCGAAGGGCCGCAAGAATGATCCAATCCGCTCGCTCGAATCAGGATTTGCTCTTTAGTGAGAAATGCGGCGCCTTCGGCAATCTCATCTTTCCCCTTCGTATGCTCATGATGACCGTTACTCCAGTATTGTCCTTGGTGGGATTTGTAGCGATTTTGGTAACGCTGGTAGGTGTGTCGGTATACTGGGTTGTCGGGGCAGCACTAATCTTACTTACGCTGTATGCCGGAAGTAAATTGAAAATTGGTAAGCTGAATCTACTATGGAGCCTTGTCGTGCATCAATGCTATCTCCTAGTAGGGCTACTCTTATCCTATAGAAAACAAATTGTGTGGAGATCCGTGCAGAGGAATCCAATCGATGAGGGAAACTGAGTCTAATTCCAGGGAGCAATGATGTTGGTCACGGGCGCGGATATCAAAACCCTTGCTTTCCCGTATTCAGAGAAAAATCGAACCGACACGAAACGATAATGCGAGAGACACATCAAGCTAGATTTCGTGAATAGCACCATGAATATAATGAGACGTAGGCATAGACAACGCGTCGCCTATCACCCAGTAATCGGTTGGTGGTTCATTCAGAATCTTAAGGGGATGGTTCCACACGAAGGCGGGCCCTACCTGTTACAGACCAATTCGCTTGGCATGCGCTCAGATCGAGAATACTCAACTGCGCGGGAAAATGGGAGGCACCGGATTGTACTATTAGGTGACTCATACATCGCCGGCGATGGCGTCGAGAATTCTGCTCGCTTCTGTGATCTCCTAGAGAAATCCTACCCTAATTTGGATGTGCTTAACTTCGGCCTCCCGGGAAGCGGGACGGATCAGCAACTGCTGGTCTATGAGACATTGGCCAAGCCCTTTGAGGCTGATGTTTACATTTTGGCTGTCTATGTCGGAGATATTCAGCGAGTCCAACTTGATGTGCTGCCAACCAGGGAACCGGGCACCAACACGATTTGGTACAGACCGAAGCCATACTTTACGCTTGAGACCGGTAGACTCGTCATACACAATCAACCAGTTCCCAATGAACCGATTTCAGAACAAGAGGCCTTCAAACGAGGAGGGTTCTTGCGACTGCTAGCTCTCCGGACTTCTCTGATCATGCCGGAATGGATGCGACGCTCAAATACTGTCCAGAGAATTTCTTTTGCTCTCGGACGACCGTTTAATGGCTACGACGACGAGAAGAGTGCAGGTTGGCAATTGCTGCGTGCGATAATTGAGAGATTTATTGATCAAGTTCGCGGGAAGATCGTCTTTATCTTTCCTCTCCCGAACCCTTATCACTTCATCGGTAATCTCTCTCCGACATACATGGAGCGATTTAGTGCACTTCAGAATCCGGCCGAATCCTGCTTTGTGCTAGATCTACTGCCATACTTCAAACACTTGTCACGCAGTGACCAGAAGAAGTGCTGTTTTCCGGCAGACTGGCACTACACACCATTTGGTCATAGAGTAATTGCCAAGTGCATTTCAGATGCATTGACAGCACACTGTCCGGACATCTTGACCTAGATGGTGCTTCGATGACCGCCACGCTTGGAATATCGTGCTTCTATCATGACGCTGCAGCAGCGCTTCTCAATGATACCCACTTCCTAGTCCCTGCTATGGGAACAGCCTCGGTCGGTTTTCCTTTTCATCCATACATACGGATTGCTGCCAACAGAGGCGCATATTTAGAAAATGCGTGGATTCAGTCAGTGCTTGTTGATGGCCCGTCCGAGGGAAAAGAAATTCTGAATGCAAAAAGCCAGCTCGGTTCGATACACCGTGCCCTATCGTTAGAAATGACACAATATACCTATACTACTCGGTCATGGATAGGCAGAACGCCGTTTGGAAAACTGCGCTCTCACTAATCGATAAAGACTCAATCGAGGATTGCGCGCGTCTTGAAAGTCTATAAATCCTTCTCCCAGCTGTGATTCTTACGAGAAGGGTGTCCGCATAGGGCCTGATCCACTAGGACGTACTCAGTCATGTCTAAGAAAGACATTGCAAGCCATTCTTCGGCAACAAGATCAAGAGACAAGATTCTGTATTTCTATCATTGTAGATCAAGACAAGGTAGTGAGCTAATTGCATCGGGTCCGCCGTGCTTTAGTCCTTTCGAATATCGTTTCTTGGAGATAATGTCAAGGAAGCACGATGTCATTGTGGCTGTATTCAGTCGTTCTGACAAGCAGTCGGGGGAGAAAATCGCTCCGGAAGGTACAACTCTGGTCCACCTTCGTGATTTGCCTCTTCCGAGATATGTTCCGCTACCTGTAAGATTTCTTCTCGAAATCTTGGAACGCGCCATGGGTGTTGCTTTTCTAGTGCGCACTCTCCGTCCGAATATTGTGATCGGAAACTGGATCACCCGGGATAGCGGTCTCTATTGTGCCCTTGCAGGCTATCATCCCTTCTTGGCCGTGGCGTGGGGTAGTGATATTCTTGTCGAGGCAAAAAGGTCGCTGATTCTGCGAGTGCTCGCTCGCTTCACGCTTCGGGTGGCAGATGGCGTGATAGTGGACAGTGAGATCCAAAGAAGAGCGATTCTGAGTATGGGCTGCAGATCGTCGAAGATATACTGCTTCCCGTGGGGGATAGACCTCCACCATTTCAGACACAAGAAAACAAAACGAGTAAGGGCACACTTCGGCCGGTTGCACGAGAAGATAGTAGTAAGTACCAGGAGACAGCTCCCCATCTACGGTGTTGAGTACCTAATCCGAGCGATGCCGCTTGTTCTTGCTAGAATGAACGATGTGAAGCTGCTTGTGATTGGAGATGGTCCCCTGCTCGAATACCACAAGTCTCTCGTACGGCGTCTCGGGATTGGGAATCAAGTTGAATTCATGGGAAACGTCGCAAATCACCTGCTTCCTGAAATTCTCAACGCAGCCGATGTGTATGTCTCCACTTCGTTTTCAGATGGTTCGTCTGCCTCCCTTATGGAGGCAATGGCATGTGGGTTGCCGGTCGTGGTGACCAGAATACCAGCGAATGAGGAATGGGTTGTTCACGGAGAGAATGGCTTCCTGGTGAATCCTGGAGATAGCGTGACTCTTGCCAAATATCTCATCACGGTTCTTCGCGACGAAGAGCTGAGATCGCATATGGGAAAGGGGAACCTTCAAGTTGCGAAGAACAGAGCGGATTGGAGGGTTAATTCCCAAGTGCTAGAGAAGGCCGTTTATGACTTGCTTGCTAGCAGAGCACCGGATGAAGATACCTCGCAAACTCTTGAACGCGGCGCTGGAAAAACCCAGCGCGCCTTCTAGTATACACGATAACGATCAGCTTTTCTAGCGCACGGCCGATGTATAGCAAGGGTTGGCTCATTGGTTCAAGAATCAGCAAGACCCCAAGCTCAGAATCTCATACCCCCAGCGAAGCCATTCTTCCCACAAACTGACATAGATGAACTCAAGGGGGATCTGGAGCAGATACTTGCCTCAGGTATGCTTACACTCGGCGCGTATACGAAGAAATTTGAAAGCGAGTTCGCGAAATTCGTCAACGCACCACACGCAGTGGCTGTGAACTCAGGAACCAGTGCACTTGAGATCGCTCTTCGCGCATTGGGTTTGAAGAGCGCCGGTGAAGTCATACTTCCTACGAATACTTTCGGTGCCACCGCCGCGGCCGTAGTGTTTGCCGGTGGAACGCCAATCATAACGGATGTCAGTCGTGACGGCCTAACGATTGACTCAGATATTGTAAGACGGGCTCTAACTCCCAATACAAAAGGGGTTATCGCCGTGCATATAGGAGGCCTAATCTGTCCTGATATTGAAGGCATACGAGAACTGTGTGACAAGAAAGGCTTGTTCCTGGTAGAAGACGCGGCACACGCCCATGGTTCTATGATTGGAAACAAAAAAGCAGGTACTTTGGGGTCGGCCGGAGCTTTCAGCTTCTATCCAACTAAAATAATCACATCTGGGGAAGGTGGCATGATAACCACGAACAATGAAGAAGTCGCCGAGTTCTCTCGAATTATGAGAGATCAGGGCAAGGAAAGTTTCAGTAGCAATCGAATCGTTCGTTTAGGATACAATTGGCGAATGCCGGAAATCTGCGCCGCCACCGGCCTAGTGCAACTTCGCCACCTTTCCGACTTCATTCAAAAGCGGAATGCGATTGCAAAGGCGTACGACATGACCCTTGAGAAGCTAGGAATTGAACGTGTGGTGACCCCTCCAAATCAATTGAACAACTACTACAAATACACGTACCTTCTTCCTAAGAACATCAACAGAGACGAGTTCAAGGCAAATTGCAGAAAACGAGGAGTGATCTACGGTGGAGAAGTCTACTGGCCTCCTTTGCATATGCAACCCGCCTTCAAGAGCTATCTACAACACGGAGCTCGTTTTGAGACCGCTGACGACCTATGTCAACGAATGGTGAATCCACCAATTTTCAGTCAGATGACGAGCCAAGAAGTTAATACGGTAATTGATGTGACCCAAGAACAGTTGAGTAAGCTAATGGGTTGACTGAACCTTGGTTGTCCTAGTCACGGGTGGGTCAGGCTTTATCGGTAGTCATGTGACGGACACCTTGGTTGCCAAGGGGCTTACTGTGAGGGTACTGGATAAAACGCGACCACTCCGACCTGATGTGGACTGGTTCCAAGGAGACCTCCTCTCGAATGATGATGTTTACGAAGCGTTGCAGGACGTCGAAACAGTCTTTCACCTTGCAGCGGTGGCAGATGTCAACGTGGCCTCAACAGATCCTCAGCTTTGTCTTAGCGTGAACGAACTCGGTACGCTGAAACTGCTTCAAGCCTGCTCTGGCCGTGAAGTGGAACGGTTCATTCTGGCTTCAAGCGTCTGGGTGTATGGTAAGGCAAGTGAGGCCGTAACTGAGGACACACCATTGCCAATACCTGGCGATCTCTACACTAAGACAAAGATTGGTCAAGAACACCTTGTCTGCTCCTGGGGGCAGACGCATTCCTTGCCCTACACAATATTGCGGTATGACATACCGTACGGTCCAAGAATGCGAGGGAACATGGCGATAGCTGCATTTGTCAGAAGGGCCATGAACAAAGAGCCGATCACCATCTTTGGTGACGGAAAGCAAGGCCGCTGCTGGGTCTTCGTAACTGATCTAGCAGAGGCACATTACTTGGCCATAAATCAGGCTGCGAGCAAACAAATCATTAACATCGCAGGCACGGAATTCGTCACCATATCAAGCATCGTTGAAATGCTCACAAAGAAATTAGGTGCCTTTCCAATCAAGCACGAACCTCCAAGGCCTGGTGATTTTGCTGGCGTCAGGACCAATATCGAGAAGGCAAAATCTGTGCTTGGTTGGGCGCCACAAACCTCGTTCGAACAAGGTCTTTCGATTTACATTAAAGGATTGAAGGCCAAAGTGCTGAGCGACGAAACTCCTTCTGGTTAAGAGCAATCAACAGAATTTCATGCTCAAGCATCCATGCTATTTCCCTCGTTGGAACCTACATCATGCTCGTCATGTACCAGGGTAATTGATCAGACAAGTGGCGGAGGGGAAGCTCCAGAATGGGCCAAAGCACAGTATACAGCAACTTGACAAAAGCGAGAGAGATCGCGGTCGAAAGTTCTCAAGAAAGCCAAATCGCTTTCATTTCAAGCACGCAAAGGTTTGGTAGAGGTCTACAAGAGACTTGGTGAGGCTCGTGATCCAGCCGCCAAACACAGGAATACCTCGCCTCCACACTCTCTTTGTATCGACTTGACTGCGGGAAGGCGGAGAAACACAATTACGGCAAAGTGTCTTGACAAGCAGGAGCTCTCGATGGTGAGACGGTGAGGATATCTGCTGTAATTCCAGCGAACAACGAAGCACGGACCGTCGGCGATGTAGTTCGATGTTGTAAGCAGTATTGCACAGAGGTCATTGTAATTGATGACGGAAGCACAGATTCGACCTCCGCCGTTTCAATGGCTGCCGGAGCTCGCGTGATTCATAACAATTTGCAAATGGGAATTGTACGGAGTACTGAACTAGGTCTTAGGTCGGCGTGTGGAGACATCATTGTCACGCTGGATGCCGATGGCCAGCACAACCCGTCTGAAATTCCAGTTATCGTTGAGCCTGTCATTAGAGATCTTGCCGACCTTGTTTTGGGCAAGAGGGATCAATGCCCCCCTCTATCAGAATGTGTCATATCTCACATTACCCGCCTTCGTGTGAGATGCGAGGACGTTGGGACAGGTTTCAGGGCGTTTAGAAAAGACTTGGCGCATCAGATTTCACTTTGGGGGTTCTGCCTCTGTGGAAGCCTAGTTCTCGAAGCGTGGAGGCAAGGAGCAAGGATAAGCGAGGTCCCAATAAATATCAAGCCAAGAATGTTTGGAAGGAGTCACTGGGCACGGCCTCTGTCACGTGGGACCACACACTGCAAGCAATCGATTCTGCTGCTATCCCAATTGATGTCGTACAGGTAAACGCCGCTATCACGTCCAAGATGAATGAGGATGCCATGAAGAACGGCCTAGATCATGCACTGAACCCCGAGGAGTATTGCAGTATGACAAAGGGTTTCAACCGGGAAACGATGGCGGGTAGACTACTCAATATATATAGACGGTTACATGAATCCTCATTTTATTAGAGCAGTTTGTTTGGAATAGCATCATGTCGACGCGTAATGATCCCATTGTTCGAGCAGTTACATCTGGCCCAATGAACCACTTCTTCGGGTATTATGCAATTCAGCCATGGAATGCAGACGGAACATATCTGCTCTGTTTGGAAGTTCCATTTCAGGATCATATGCCCAGTCCAGAAGACAAGGCGACTGTGGGTGTTGTCGAATGTTCAAGCGGAAGGTTCATCCCATTGGCGGACACACGTGCATGGAACTTTCAACAAGCATCAATGATGCATTGGTTGCCTACAGCACCAAAGTCGGAAATCATCTTTAACGATCGTCAAGCGAATTGCTTCATGTCAGTTATTCTGAACGTGCACACGAGGGAACATCGAACGTTGACGCGCCCCATTGCGGCAATCAGCAAAAGCGGCAAGCGTGCCTTAAGTCTAAACTTTAGTCGTCTGCAATGGGGGGTGAGGAGAGATTACGGTTATGCAGGCGTAGATGATGTATACGCCGGAAAACTTCATCCTCTGGAAGAGAGCATCTACTCGATTGATTTGGAAAGCGATGAGCAGTGGCCTGTGGTCTCTTTAGCAGATGTCTTCGCTACTCTTGGAGGAAGAATAGAAGAGATGAAGAAATATCCAGTTTGTTTTAATCACGTAGCTTACAACACCGATGATAGTCGATTTGCATTTCTCATTCAGTGGTCGGGTCCACTCTTTCCGAAATGGATGAGGATATGGAAACTCAAGAAACTAGAGAGAGGGGGAGCAATTATGTTCACTGCGAAAACCGACGGATCGGACCTGCAGTGTCTTACTGGGTTTGGGAATGTATCACATTATGATTGGCGTAGCCCTAGCGAAATTCTCATGTGGGCTAAGAGGGGCGATCACTCAAACTTCTATCTCGTTGCCAAAGATCAGTGGAGATCAATTGCCGACGGGGTTCTTACGGAAGATGGACATTGTAGTTTCTCTCCCGACAGAGAATGGATTGTTACAGATACATACCCAGACAGGACAAACCATCGTACACTGAAACTATTCCGTTGGGAGAATGGTCCGCAAATCAT
Organism: Bathyarchaeia archaeon; assembly: GCA_049517415.1. Classification (GTDB taxonomy): domain Archaea; phylum Thermoproteota; class Bathyarchaeia; order 40CM-2-53-6; family 40CM-2-53-6; genus FEN-987. The sequence continues at coordinate 2,745 of JBEKSC010000013.1, read as the reverse complement.
CCTCGGACGATTCTACTCATCGCCCACGTTCACTAAGGAGATTCGTTGCGATCTCCACCCTCGATGGGATAGACCGGGTACGCAGATATGCTTCGACTCGATTCATGAGGGCACCAGGCAATTATACGTGATCGACGTGTCCAATTACGTTCATAAGGTTCACACCTGAAATGTCTGCGGATTGCCATGGGAGCGGTTGACTCCGGGCGGAACCTGACCCGGCTAATCATGGAAACCGATAATCAGTATCCACGCGCGGAAGGATGACAACTCTGGTGGTCAAAGTCGCTCTTGTTGGTTGCGGAGCAGTGAGTCAACAGTATATCATTCCGGCACTTGGCCAGATTCCCGACTGCACGGTCGAATGGTTTGTGGATCCGAACCTTGCTGCCGCAGACGAAGCATGCAAACAATACGGACACGGAAATGCTGCAAGAGACTACGGAGACATAGTAGCGAAGGTCGAAGCAGCAATAGTGGCGGTTCCCAATTACTTGCACTCCAAGGTCTCAATCGATTTCTTAAAGGCAGGTCGCGATGTTCTATGCGAAAAGCCGATTGCCGACAACAGCCCGCACGCAATTGAAATGATTGCCGCGAGCAAACGCTCTGGTGCTCGTCTGGCTGTGAATCTGGTCAGACGTCAATTCGACAGCTACGGGATAGCGCGCACGATCTTGGAACGCGGGGTCCTTGGAAAGATTAAGGAAATCGAGTATGAAGAAGGGCATCCCATTACTTGGCCTTTCAAATCCTCGAACTTCCTCCGCAAAGAATTCTCAGGGGGTGGCGTACTAATTGACGTCGGAATTCACTCGATTGATCTTCTAATATGGTTGTTTGGTAGTGATCTGAGACTGCTCTCATACAGAGATGACGGCCTTGCTGGGATAGAGTCAAACTGTGAGATAGAATCTCTAATCAGTTGGAATCAAAATGAAATTCCATGCTCGGCAAAACTAAGTTACACTAGGAATTTGGCCAACAAGCTGGTTGTCATAGGCGATCAATGTTCCTTGGAAGTTCGTCAGTCAGATCTGACAGGCGTCTATCTGCGCATAGGTGAGTTGTGCCAAAGGATTGGAAAAACCGGGACGCGATCATATGCGTCCTATTTTACAGATCAGATAAGGTCTTTCATAAACAAGACCAACGACAAACGCCTTGCAGGTGAAGACTCCCTTCACAGTCTTCAGTTCGTTGAAGAATGCTATGCCAATCGACGGAACTTGACTTACCCGTGGGAGAATTCCACCCCACTAGACGTAAGACGAGTAAACTTACCTGATAAGAAAATTCTTGTCGTTGGTGCCTCAGGTTTTCTTGGCACGAGATTGGTCGAGAAACTAAGTCTGAGTCTGAATCTCAGTGTTAGAGCAACAGTTCATAGACCCCAGCGAGCGGTCAGACTCGCCAGGCTCCCGGTTGAACTATTCGACTGTGACCTGCTGGACAGAGACCAAGTCATGAAGGCCGTTGCAGGTTGTGATATCGTAATCAACTGTGCTAAGGACACATCTGGTGATTCAAGGACGCAGATGGCTCTATACAGCCGCGGTATAGAGAACCTGCTAGAAGCAGCGCAGAAAAACGCTGTCCGGAAATTAATCCATCTAAGTAGCGCCGCGGTCCACGGGTTTAAGCACGATAGCGACTTGATCGATGAGTCCTGCGGATTCAAGTCCAAGAGATCCAGCACCGCATACGTCAAAGGCAAGATGGCCTCAGAGAAACTTGTCATGGACCATGCTCACCAAGTCCCAGTAGTTATCCTAAGACCCACGCTCATTTATGGTCCCTACTCTGTTGAGTGGGTAATCAACATCGTTCATCGCCTAATGCATGAAAGCGCAACTCTAGTTAACGGTGCTGCAGTCGCAAATCTCGTATATGTCGATGATGTCGTTGACGCAATATTATGCGCAATCGAGTCCGACAAAGCCAATGGCAAAGCGCTGATAATTAACAATGACCAAGAAATCATTTCATGGCGCGATTATGTCATGCAATTGTCCAATATGTGCAACACACCGGCTAAGACTCTTCCTAACGGAAGTTTAGGCGTCCTGCGACTGAAGAAAATGCTTCTGCTTTGTTCTGATTCGTTGACCGCGTGTCTAAGCGTCCTCAGATCACGCGAATTTGCGGTTCTACTGGCAAGAGTCCCAGTGATCCTAGTGCTGGGCTCGAAACTAGTGAAGGGCCAGAAGAGAGCAGAGTTAGTGACCGATCTAACGTCAGCCAAACAAATTTCCCTAGGTGATCCAAGCGCGGCACTCGTCAAATATCAAACAATGGACAAATCTCTCTATGAGATCGCAACCTGTCATACAGTGCTCTCCGCTAAAATGGCTAGGACCGCCCTCCAATGGAAACCACGCTCGATGTTCGTCGAGGGCTCACGAAGAACTTTGGATTGGGTGAAATGGGCTGGTCTGTGTCACGAATAAAGCGACCTTAGGTGACTGGTGAAGTAACTCGGAAATAGGAAAGCTGCGGTGAAATTGCATGACCAAAGGTAACACCTCCGACGTGTCCGTCGTCATACTGACAAAGAATTCGCAGCGAACCCTCGAGAAATGTCTCAGCTCCGCAATAAATCAAGAACCAAGAGAAATCTTGATCGTAGATGGTCAATCAAAGGATTCCACGCACGACATCGCAAGGCGGCATGGAATCAAGATAATCATTGACCCAAGTGGGTCGATGGGCCATTCGAGGCAACTAGGGGTTGAAGCTGCCAAG
>JBEKSC010000012.1:0-78106 GCA_049517415.1 Bathyarchaeia archaeon | reverse complement strand
GATTCTTGCTGAGGAAGTCGAGGACTTCTTCTTCTAAAGTTGGGCCAATTGCTTTTAGTTTCTCAAATTCGTTCCTAGAGATCGGCAACTTAAGTCTGGATTCAGGTGAGCGTTGTAGCTTAAGAATCCTTCCGATTGTCATGGTAAAGTTGCATGGCGGAAGTAATTGATTGCGGGTTCACTTTCATCCCTTCGAAGCCTAAGTTCTGAGAGAACCGTTTGCCGCAACTTCGGCATGTGAACCGTTGGAGATCGCCATACTTGTTGTGTCTTAAGCCATGTCGAACTAGCATAGTAGAAGTACAGTAGGGGCAAACGCTCGGACTTAACGGCTCAATCACAACATTCTGCTTAACCCTGTTCCTCAACGCTTCGGAGAACTCACCCAACCGTATGAAAGCAATCAATAGACAGAAGTATCGTGTTCTCCTCAATTAACTTGAAATCTTCCCCTACCATCGAGTGGTTGTCACCATCAAGATCGCTTTTCATGACACTAGCCAACTGGACTGGTTGCTCACGATCATCGTCCTATGAGGCTGGCATCGAGTCCGGCGCGATTGATGGACCTTGCTGAGACCCATGCAAAATAATAAGCGCTTAGAGATAGTTATGAGTGTGGTCTCTTTTGGAGAAAGATGATGCAGTTTTCTATGCGCTTCTAAAAATGGGCCATCAGTGTCCTCAGGCCCTCACGCCACATCCGAATTCGCTAAGCAAGAAAATCGGGAACGCATGGCTTGTCGAAGTCGAACACGACCACAATGACCTCGGTAAGCATGGAAATTACACCTTCTGGTATAAGATCGTGGACGATCCAAAAAAGGCAGAATGGGGATGCAAACAAGGACTTAACGACTTGAACTGACGCTTGCATTCTGAATGATTGTCCCCAGTTACGAAGAGTTGCCCCTTTCTGAAAAGAGAGGAAACGGGCCTCTACTCGTGCGCGATCCATGAGACAAAACCGTTCTACTGCATATCTACCCAGACGACGGGATGTGTGAACACGAGGAAAGCGTAGAAGACTAAGCCCTGACAACTCTTTTGAGCGAGCGAGTGTACTTATGCTGTCTTGGACTGGGAGGCGAGTGTCAGTGGCCGCGTGGTTAAACGTGCGACTGTCAGATATGGCTGACCGCCAAGACGGAATATGGCTTTGCAAGGTTTGCGGCACATTCAAAATATATGGCCTAGAAAGGTGGGAGAAGGAGTACCCACTTCAACTCCTGATTCCAATGCAAGAACACTTTCAGAAACAACACCCGTTCGAGTGGAGTACTCTCCTGCATGCCAAAAATTGAGAAGCAATGGCCATGGCAGGTCTTGGTCTTTTCCGAAAGCCAAAGCCGCCAACGGGGGTTCCTCCGCAACTAGTCCAATCTTAGGAGAAGACGGCTCCCGGCTCGCTCTTATCGCGGGAAGATACCGCGAACTATGCGGCTTCTTTTTGATTCGCTCTGACGGAAAGATACTCCTCCGAACGACCTGTTCAAGCATCATCAGCACCATGGTGCGAATGTCAGGGCCGCTAGCTGTCACCTGAACACTGCTTCTCCATGTCCCTCTCCACTTCGATGTCTGGCAAGCAAGCGTCAGTCACGAGCATTGGTAAAATCGAGATGGTTGGCAAACAATGATCAACGGAGACACTCCTTCACGGCTTCTATGTCCAATTCCAATTCTGTTAGTTTAGTGTCCGGCAGCTCTTGGCAGGCTTTCTCTTTGATTCGTTCTAGGTCTTTTAGGTATTGTCGAGCTGCAGACATCAGAAGGTCGCTGTACAGCGGTAACTTCAGGTTTGCAGTATTTCTATGCTTAGTCAATTCGTTCAGGGCTTGGGAAATTAATGACTTCAGCTGGCCAAATGTAAGGTATCGTCGGAGGGGGCCGCTCAGGAGCGGCTTGATTTCTTCATCATTCGTGAAGTTGTCCAGTCGGTATTTGTAGTGTTCTAAGACTCGCTTTAGAAGCTCCGTATTGCCAACAAGGTCTTCGATGGGCATGGACTAAAGTGGGGGCTGAATTAGAGATAAGACATTCTAGCGAGGCGAAAACCGAAAGGTTTCGGGGTGTACGATAGCGGATGCTGACGGGGCCGGGGGGAGACGTATCAAGGAGTTGGGGAAGGCCTTTGCCGCTAAGCCACCAGCAGAAGAGACGTCTTCAGAACCTGTAGGTGGATAGAACTATGCTGCAACGAAGGTCATGATGGAAAGCGTTCGCAGCCTCTGAATTGTCAGCATTTCCATTAACAGTTTATGACTTACCAGCGTCATGGCGCTTTCATGCTACGTCGCGACTGCTTCGCTTTCTTTTTCTTTCTAACCTCTTTCGTCCATAGAGGCACAGAGCAATTCATTGACCGCTGCTCTCAACGTTCATTTTGGGGCCAGCGAGAAGCAACTGCACCTTAAACTGCGGCCGTCATTTGCTTACCATTAAGAACGTTGAATGACGGCGGTGTGATCACATCAAAGCTAAGTCTTCCTAGGATAAGTTTGACGTGCATGTGAGTCCTCCGACGGCGATGTACCGGCACGGTTAGTGTGGCGTTATTCGTATACTCTCACAATTCAAGTTGTGGAATACTTGAAGGCAGTTCTTACAAAACATGACTCCGCATGCTTCACATGTGCCCCAGTTATGGACGGGCCTATCGACTAAGTCTTTGCCGCATTCTCCGCAGTTACTTTGTGGGCCTGGTTTGTTCGCCATGAGGTGTTCACACGCCACCGTTACGGAGCGAGCTACTTAACGTATTGCCATGTCAATGACATGGAAACGTGGCAATCTAGGAAGATTGAGTCGATTGACTATTCGCGGGCACCGTTCGACGGATCTTCGTGTAGAATGGATTTTGGTTCCATGGTCTAGATCTGCCACGATTAGGTCTGCCAAGTCTAATGATGGCAGGACTCACTTACGGAAGAAGTCAATCGGTCTTGGAATCCCCAGAAACCGGTCGCAATCCGGACAGATGTAATGTTCCGAATAAGCGTCACTAGAATAGAAAATCATTTTTCCACCGCAGCCTGGACACCCAGGAACAACTCTCTCCATTCTTACGCGCCCACCAACTACTTGCGGTTCCCCAGAGATGGACCCTTTGCTTCAATCAACAGGTGACATGGAACAGCCCGATCACAGCGCCGTCGGTCTTGTTCCAGATCTGGATCGCCTCAGGAGTGGGCAGCAACTTCACCTGGCACCTTTTTCGCTCGAAATAGGTCGCCGCCTCGTCTGAGAGCACTACGTTACCATGTTGCCCGGCACCGATGATGAGCTCTTCTGCGCCCTTTTGATAGACGTGCTTGGCTTCGTCCAGCGAAATGGTGTGCGAGGTGCCATAGACCGCCTTGGACAGTTTTTTCTTCCTTTTCTTCACCTTGCCATTCAGCCGGACGACCACATCGTACTCTACTACCTCCCCCTCGATGGTGATCGAGCCAAACTCGGTCCGGTCGATTCGAGGCCTCATGCTTAATCTCCCTCTCTTGGAGTTAATGGATCAGTTGAACCACTCGACTCGACCCGAGGAAGGTGCGTCAGCCATCTTAGGTTTCCACGGCCTGTGACCCTACACGTGGAGCTAGATAGCAATTGTTACATCACGGGAGAAGACAGCGGCATCGCGAAGACAGACCCTATTGATTGCTTTCATACGGTTGGGTGAGCTCTCCGAGTGATGAAGATCGTCCTCCAAAAGCTTGGAGAAATTCCTGAAGAAAGCGAGAGAGACATCCTAGGCATAATTCAGGAGTGCTACGAAAGGTTGGAGCCTCATGGAGTCGAGATCCTGGACCTTCTTCTGTTCTCGAATCCGTCAAGTATGCATGGGTTCTACTCACGCGAACGTAGCGCCCTGCATGTGGTTTCTGAGGACCTTGGTGAGAGCTTCATTGCAATGCATGATGCTTGGAGGGGGACCTCCAGGATAGGCGTGTGCATGAGTAGGATGAGAGGGTTGCCGCGGCTTGTTCAGATGGGCACCTTGAGGCATGAAGTGGGTCACTCGGTCCTGCATGGCTCCATGGAATATTATGAGTTCCCGATCAGTGCACCGTTAATAGAAGCTGCGGAGAGATTAGGGTTCTCGAAGGAATATTCATTCAACTTGCTTTACCTGATCTCGATTGCGGTAAAGGACTTCGAGGTTACAAGACTGCTTGCAGAGAAAGGATACGTTGATGATCAAGTTGCCTACTCGAATCACGTGTTAAGAACCTCGAGTGAGGATCTGGATGCTTGGCAGCTCTCTAAGGGCAACCCCGCTAGCATGTCACTATGTCTGGCTGGAAGACTGAAAGATACAGCATGTCTCATCGCATTACAGCCAAAGCTTAGTGAGCAATCCGTAGCAGATACACTGAGAGGGCAGCTATCGTATCTGCCACAACCGATTCTTGATGAAACGTTGAAAACTCTGAAGAGGTTTCCGGAAGCAATGGTAGGCGATACCTTCCAGAATGTGGCTGCAACGACGAAGATGTTTCTTGAAGACCTACTTCAACCTCTCTTTGTTCAGTCTCAAGGTGGGTGAGTCGGAAATCGACTTGGCCAGATGGCTCAAGCTCATTGAGTATTCCTCTTAAGGAATTGGCTTTTCTCTTCACTGGGTCAACAGTTCTAGAGGTCGTACACTATTCCTGGTATCTTTGGAAACGGTCCGGGAGGACGGCTGGCAACTTTGAGCGGAGTCAGTAATTTCGAAGTTGTGGCCGCCGCGGCTGTCAAGAAATTCCGAGAGATGATTGATGAAGTACAAAGCTCTGAACACCCGTGTCTAAAACCGGGGTCCTGCACAATGAACCCACCGTACGGTGGGGCCATATCCCATTGGCCCCACGACCTGGTTTATATGTACCAGTAAATTGGGGTCAGAATCCCCTCCCCCGCACCAACGAGACTGCAGGCTCGAAGGCACGTTTCAAGTTGTCCATTCATTAATACTCTCGCCATGTTCCTCCGCATTTCGTACATCTGAAGAACTGGGTCGAGCCTTCATCGCCTCCTCGCGTCTGCACCATCCAATAGAAAGCCTCACCATGTCCACATTTTTGGCAGATGACTGACGTTGTGGGTAGAGTCTGTATGCTCTTCTCCTCTTCCTTACTGATTACCACGACAGATTCCCTTGCAGTTCCAAGTTTCTTTACCATCGGATCCGAACGTCTAGTCTCTTCCCCACACCTTGGGCATACAAGCACAACCGCTTTTTCCTTCTTTCTTGGAATCATTGCCAGATGACATTTTGGGCAGAACTGCATGATGAGTAACGACCGAATTGCGCTCGTGCAGTTTGATACGGATTTAACCCTTCCTTACTTCGGTGAAAATCTGTCAATGAGCCATTCTTTTCATAGAGAACTCTGCGAACAGTCAAAGCCAGCCGGAGTTGGAGATCTTACCTTCATTGTGTAGTTCTATTGTCGCCGCTAGGTCTGTTTTGCCACTTTGATCTCGATTGTTGAGACGTTTCGTACTTGTCCTTCCTCGCCCAGTTGCTCGGTTCCTATGATGATGTCTTTCACCTGAAGCTTGCCTTCGAAGAATCTTCTCCTGCACACTTCGACGACGTCAACAGCTGCTGATATCGCCCGCCCTCTCGCTTTAATTGAAAGCTCACTGCTGCCGCTGCCTAATTGCATAATGATAGCCGTAACATACGCCATAATGGGCTTCTGCCCAATGAAGATGGTATTGGGGGCGCGTCCGCTCTGCCGAGTAGGTAGGGTCGGTTCGATTTTTTCCTGTTCCGTCATGTTATGCTCACCACTTTCGATCTCTGTTAGACATTGGATAAGACCAAGAATTTGAACCCTCTGTCTATGCCCATGACAGGGGCCGCCCTCTACTTAAGTATCCTTCGCCGGATTCAAATTTTCGTCCGCGGAACTTCAACCTTGTCGCGAGTGGGCCCCGCACACGGTAATTTACCGTTACCAGTTCCTTCGAGTGTATGTCCTCTGACGACTCAGTACCCAAATTTCAAGGAACACAAAAAGTAGGGGGTTCTGATTGGATTCTTCCCGCAACAATCGTTGCTCGTTCAGCGGATGTGTGAGAGCTTACTGGTGCGGGCAGAGCAAACTAAACTCTAGGACAATTCTTCTTGTGTAAAGGGAAGATTTCTGAACTGTTCGTTTCGAAACCACATTTATCGCACACAAATCGTTGTCCTTCCTTTTCGAACTTAGACATCATGGCTAAACAACGCCATCAGTAATACAAACATCAATGCTTTATCGCTTCCCATACATCAACCTCGATAAGCCACGGCTTATGTGTGCTGGTAAGTTGCGGTCAGAACCCCCTTCACCACCTCTGACTTAGAGACGCTGTGTGTGGACTATCGGGTTACTTTATGCCTCGAACCATCCTCACTCGGTCGCGAACTATGCTGAATTCGTTGCATCCAAAACCAGTCCAGTAAACTCGCCCAACGCCGCGGAATCTGGATTTGAACCACGCATATTACTATGAGGGCAACTCCTTTCCTATCTTTCGTAGACTTACAGGACTTTCTTCAGGGCCTGTAGGTTGAATGTTGTATTGGCGCAACCATTCCTGATTAGAGGCACATTTTGACCTGGCAGCCCCGTCTTCTCTAACAGCCCTTCAGCTAACTTGATCTCCTCGCCGCAGGCGACTCCCACAAGCGCTTCATAACTGCCTTCTTGCAGAATCTGATGGATACACGATCCACCTGGCAGAACATAAACATCGTACCCTTTCTCCTCCCCAGCGACCGTCGCTTGGTTTACCAGGCAGTCTGGTGAACAGTGAGAGCAGCTGTATGATGGAATGGTAGAATCGAAGACGGCTTTACATCGATTGTCCATATACTTCCTTGAGCAGTGAGGAAGCAGTAGCACTCGCCTGGAAGTTTTTACGAATCTTTCCCGGTTGTTGAAATTCTTAGTCTGGATATCTATCAAGTCCTCGAGGAGCGTCAGAGCTTGAGTAAAATCCAACCCTGTGATCTCCTGAACTCTGAATCGTTCAAGAAGACGCAGAGTTACCTCGCCAATTCTTCTGTGCAGCTTTCTCTTTTGGGCAGCCACCGCAATTCCTGTGAAGAACGATTGGGATAGCCGTGTCAGGTCGAACTTGAATTGGTAAGGCATGAGTCTCGCATTACCGCGAGGAGCAATAAGCTCACGGGACGAGTCTTAGTTTTGGAAAATCCACCTCTGCGGAATCCTCAGCATGCTAGCTGCCATATGCGTCAACATCGTCAGTTCAATACATTCCCACATAGCTTCGAAAGTTCTTCATCGTCTGATGGTAGTCGGTTCTAGTAACGAGAGTCTATACTCACAGCAGAAGCGTGCCTACGGAAGATTCCCGTGAAGATAGCTTTTAGCCGAGTAAAGCGTCACCGCCAATTAGTGTTGAGGTTGACGGAAATTCTTGACGGCGTGCACCAAGTAGATGGTGTGAATGCGAACAGCTATTTGGTGTTTGACAAGGATGGTTCTCTGATTCTCGTTGACACAGGAATGGCGAAGGACGGTAAGAAGATAGCTGAATACATCATATCTAAGCTCGGTCGGCGGCTCTCAGATGTTAGAACCATCGTTTTGACGCATTGCCACATGGATCATTCCAGAGGGGCCGCCAGCCTCAAGGCATCCACTGGAGCAAAGCTGGCCGTTCACGAGGCGGATGCTGACTTTGTTTCCGGGAAAGCCCTCCATCCTTCTCCTCGGGGTTTCATGGGATTCTTCTTCTCGCTGCTCTCACCTTTCTTCAGAATGGCGCCAGTTGAACCAGACTTGAGGTTGAAGGAAAATGACATCGTCGGAGAAAGCCTCCTGGTGGTGCACACTCCAGGGCACACACCTGGCAGCATAGCTCTCTACGACAAGAACCGGAAGGTCGTGTTCGTTGGCGATACACTCCGATATCACGGTGGGAAAATAGAAGGGCCCCCAAGACCGTTTACGCCTGACATGAGTCAAGCGAGACAGTCGATTCAAAAAATTTCACAGCTGAGCTTCGAGACAATGTTAAGCGGCCACGGAAAGCCACTCGTGTCGCCTAAAGCCTGTGACATGGTGAAGGACGCCGCAAAATCGATCTGAGCAACTTCAAGCTTGGCGCAAACTTAGCCGGCTTGTTCTACCATAACACAGAGCTTGACCGAGCATTCTGATGCGCGTAGTCAAAATTGATTTCTAAATTTAGTGTACGAAATACGGTTGGACACTCATGAAATACAAGTGGGTCGTCCTTACGGTAACTACCGTCGGAGTATTGATGGACGGTATCGACTCGCGAATAGTTATCATTGGCCTTCCGCAGGTCGCTGCGGCATTGCATGCAGATATCGAGCAAGCCGTCTGGTTCACGCAATCCTACGTCCTCATCGGCACCATTGTGCTGCTTCTCATCGGAAGACTCACGGACATAGTGGGAAGAGTAAGAATTTACACCGCCGGGTTCGCGATCTTCACGATCGGTTCGGCTCTAACTAGTGTTTCTCAGGATCCGAATCAGTTCATTCTGTGGAGAGGATTGCAGGGGCTTGGGGTTGCGATGCTGTTCATAAACAGCGTGGCGATGATTGTTGATGCGACTCCAAGGAAGGAGCTTGGGCTTTCTCTTGGAGTTAATCAGATTGCTTTTAGGTTCGGCGCAATGGCTGGGTTGACGTTAAGTGGATTGATTCTATCCTTCTTCGATTGGAGGGCGCTTTTCTACGTGAACATCCCTATAGGAATCTTCGGGACGTTCTGGGCGCATCATAGACTGAAGGAAATAGCCAAAGTAGAGAAGAAGACTCCGGTGGATTGGTTCGGGTTCGTATCTTTTTCGATTTCGATTACGAGTTTTGTGCTTGCGCTGACTTATGATGCGTATGGATTGTCTGAAGAACTTGTGGTTTACGGACTGTTGGTCGTCAGCGCGGTGACTCTTGCAATTTTCGTTGTGTATGAAAGCAGGGAGAAGTATCCGCTGCTCGACTTGAGTTTGTTGAGGATAAGGGAATTTACTGGAGGGGTGATCGCTCAATTGCTGAACGCAATAGCGTGGGGGGCATTTCTTTTGCTGCTCAGCCTTTACCTGCAGCTAATTCTGGATATGAGTCCTCTGGAGGCTGGAGTGGGAATAATACCGTTTGACATAGCGTTTCTTATCTTCGGGCCGTTGAGTGGAAGATTCTCCGATAAGTTCGGACACCTTCCATTCACGACTTCCGGACTTACCCTTGCGAGCGTTGGTCTGTATCTTTTCTCGACCGTCACGATTGCAACCCCAATATTATTCGTGATTGTTTACATGATACTCGTTGGAGTAGGCATGGGGTTGTTCGTTTCTCCAAACATAAGTTCGATAATGGGTTCCGTACCTGAGAAACGAAGGGGGATCGCATCCGCATTTAGAGCAACCTTCTTTCAAGTTGGTTATGTGATCAGCCTCAATGCTGCTGTGCTTATAATGACCCTGGTGGTTCCCTATCAAATGATAACGCAGATAGTATCTGCGATAAACCCGCTTGCGATAACGGCCTCGGACAAAATCCTTTTCATAAGAGGACTCAGCAGCGCGTATTTCTGGCTCGCAATCGTCAACGTCGCTGCGATTCCACCTTCAGTGCTTAGAGGAAGCTCGAAGTACAAACCAAAAGTAAGGATTGTGGAGCAAAACATCCATGGCTGAATCTAATCTGGATTGATGGTTGTCTCGTTTTGATTTCCACGATTTCCGAGGAGAGGGCCATGAGCTATCGCCAAACGTCTGATTTTAAATACAATAGCCAGACAACAGACGTTAGCTACGAGTGTCTTACACCTCGTAGCTGCAACAACAACAGCAACAAGAAGAGGAAGAGGAGGGATGGTAGTGGAACAAGAACAGAAAGATTGGACTTCAGCACGACTAATTTTCGGTAGACTCATCGCAATCGACAAGGGACAGTCTCAGCTGACACTTGAATACAAAGACGGAAACGAATGGGCAACAGAAACATTTACCGTGAACTGGACTGATGACGAATACGACGAAGCATTGGAAGACTTGGGCTCCGACATTACGCTGAAAGTCATCGATCATGAGGCAATCGAATACGAAACAGGCGAGTAGACTCGACCTAGTTAACCTAGGTCAAACCCCTCTTTCTAAGCGCTTTATGTTTCCAAAGCCTCAAGAACTCTGAGGGCTTGCCTGGTGCGCCATCATTTCAGCGCTTGCAGAATTTCTGCAGTTTTCCTGACTCTTCCAATCCTTTTCAGGACGAACTCGATCGAACTCTTATGAGCTTCCGTGGAACGGTCTGACATGGCGTCTTCAGCGAAGACTTGATGGTAGCCATATTCATACGCGAACCTTGCGGTGCTTTCCACACCGTAAGTCGTTGCAATGCCTGCAAGCACAATTGCTTCAATTCCTCCGCGTCTGAGCCTAAGATCAAGGTCGGTTCCGTAGAACGCCCCCCACTGCCTCTTGGTTATTATCACGTCAGAAGGCGCAGGCCCCAGCTCTGGCACTATGTCCGCCCAATCCACAGGCATCTTCCCTCTTGAAGACATTGCAAGGTCAGCGATTGGTTGGAGGGCTGTCTCCTTTGAAAAGGAGACATGCACAAGGAAGACAGGCATCTTGTTCTCTCTGAAAGCGTTAGCCAGTTTCACAGCGTTAGAAATTACAGTCTTCGTGTCGTATGGCTCAGTCGACATCGTCGTGATTCCTTTTTGGAGGTCGATGACTACTAGGGCCGTTTTCGCTTTGTTTAGAATCAGGTCGCTCACTTCGCATCGCCTTGCAAACTGTTACATCCCATCTTCAATATTTCACGCTGCCTACTCAAGATACAGGTTGAAAGAAGTTCTTCTACGTCCAGACTTTCCAAAACCGACAGCTGAAGCCGACTATCACTTCGAGATGTTTCATCTTGCCGACTGGAATTTCGTCTAAGCTGGCGTCCTCAAACCAGTACTATCCGATTGCTGCAGCGTCAATTCGATCGCTCCTGAAAGGTGTTTGGTCAAGACAACGATCTGTTGCATTTAACACACCATTGCGCCTCTCTAAGGTTTAGTGCGCCGCAACTTACACAAGTCTTCATTGTTTGTGCTTGACTTTGTGCGATAGGATTGAAGCCACAATACGGGCAAGGGATTTGTGCTGAATATTTTCCGCATTTATTGCAAAACGGCATGTTTCGAGAAGTGATGGATCAAGGTAATATTCTTTTATCATCATCCATGGGTTTGAGACTCAGAAGTGAAGGAAGCGCGCGACAATGAAGATTGTTGATATTGGAAGAATAGTTGCGATGGACTTCTCACGATGGTACAAATAGAAGATTCTTTGATTATGCTTTGAAGAAGACAAGCAAGAACCGATTTTCCAAGCCACTCTGTCGTTTCAGGGACCGCATTGCTGATAGGAACTGTTAAGAAAAAAAGAAAGAACGTTTGGGATTGTAACATGTATTATCGATTTGCGGGGCTTCTTTAACATGCTCTCGAGAATCCGGATGTCCGTCTCTCGCCGGATGGTTCCGCTTGGCGCGAGGGTTTTCTCTTCCGAGCCGGCTGTCCGTACGCTGATCGTTTACAACGTGCTCCAGGGCATGTATCTTGGGTACATCAGGATCTTTTGGCAGCCGTGGATGGTTGCTCTCGGAATCTCTGTCGCTACAATCGGCGTCTTAGAGAGTGGCGCGGGAAGAAACGGAGCGATATCCGGTTTAATGCAAGTGGTGGGAGGGAGGTTCTCGGACCGCCGGGGACGCAGGAGGCTGATTCTTGCAGGAAGCGGTTTCCTTATCGCGTGCTGGCTGACATCTGCGAGTGCATTCTTCTACGGTTCCTCAGCGCTCGTATACCTCGCCTATCTCCTCTGGGGCCTCAGTCTGCTGTCGCTCCCGGTAATTGACGCGATGATGGCCGACTACATCGAGACGGCTGACCGTTCGAGAGTCTATAGCACAATGCTAGTTGCAAGTTTCATACCCGGTTCAGTTACCGGATTCCTTGCGGGACAGTACGGGGGTTCTCTAAGTCCCCCGCTTCTCCTGGTGCTCGCGGCCGGGCTGGAGACCGTTGGCTTCGGTTTGCTCTTCGCCAAGGTTCGAGACAAAGGGGTAGCGACTGTGATTCACAGGGCTCCGGTCAGTCTTAAGGCTACGTGGGAGGGTATCACCCAGTTCCGAGGGTTCTTCAGCATCTTCATGATGGACGCAACGGCTTGGTCGCTCGGAACTGGAATCTTGTATGCGCTTCTCTCAACTCGGGGTTTCACCCAGTTTGAATTCGGGGTTGTCGCCCTTACGCAGCCCATCGGAGTTGTATTCGGCACCGTTCCGGGTGGGTGGTTGACGCACCGCATCGGTGCGAGAAGGCTGCTTATGATATCGGAAATCCTGGGAGCGTTTATGGTATTGGGATGGGCATTCTACCCGGTTGAGCCTCTAGTTCCTCTATACGGGATCGTGTGGGGTTTCGCGATCTCAACTTGGGTGCCGGCACAATTCCACCTGTCGGCGGCCATGTTCCCCGAAGGGAGAAGGGGAGAAATGCTTGGGGCTCTGGCAACATCGGTCTACCTCGTCCGTATCGCAGGCCCGATAGTAGCCGCGGGGCTGTATCTCACCTTCGGCTACCCGGCTCCCATGGTTGCCGGTGGCCTTGCAATATTCGCAACAATCGTTTTGATTAGGCGATTCTTGCCGCAGGACGATTATGCAGGCGCGTCTGCGCTTCTAAGGAACTTGCCTATCAGGTCAGCCCGTCTTCAAAGCACAACGCCGTAGAGCCTCAAGCAGCATGTTCGTCATGGGAGCGCGCGTCTAAGCAGTCTGACCCAGTTACCGCCAAGGGTGTTGTCGATGTCGGTTTGGGAAAAGCCGACGTCGCCGAGTGCTTCACTAATCTTCTGGAGGTCTGCCGCTGTGTCTAATTCGGCGGGGATGCTTTCAGCTCCAAAGCCACCGTCAAAATCAGAACCGATACCAACGTGGAGTCTGTCACCGGCCAGGTCGCACACATGGCTAATGTGTTTCACGACGTCTGCCAATGTGACTTTGGATTTTCCGTCCGTTTGCTTCCAGTCTGGTTGCAAAAATTTGTTGTACAGCACTGTCCCAATGACGCTTTCGCGTGCTATGAGGGCGGAGATCATTTCGTCGCTCAGCTGCCTGTCAGTTGGGACGATGGTGCGGCAATTGGAGTGGCTGGCTATCACGGGTCCATGGAATAGTTCCAACGCCTCAAAGAAACTAGCCTCAGCAATATGCGATATGTCCAGGATTAGGCCTGTTTTTTCCATCTCTTTCATTAATTCGCGGCCGAGTCCGGTAAGCGGTCCCGGCATTTGTGTACCGCCCGCGTAACGGGTTGCGTGCCAAGCTGGGCCGACGATTCGCACACCAGCTTCAAACCATTCTCGGGCCTGTTGGGGGGTTATGATTGGGTCAGCTCCTTCCATGAGTAAAACCACGCCGAGAAGTGAACTGTCTGGCTTCAGTACGCGGTCAATGTCGGTTCTTGAGCGAATCAGTGCGATACGTGGGTCTTTGGCGAGGTCGTTGTAGTATTCGAGTTGCTTTCTTGCCAAATCATAGGCCTGCTGTGGGGTTTCGTAGCATGGTTTGGCCTTAGGGTCGGGCATGTTGCAGGGCGCGGCCCACAGAGTTGCGAAAACTATGCGTACATCTGCTTGGAGGAGTTCGGGCAAACCAACGGTCGCGATTCCCTTGTCGCTGTCTGGCGGGATTTCGAACTTCCGTTTCTCGAGAGCTGAAAGCCTGAAATCACGTCCTAGCACAGCATTATATGCTATGTCTTCATGTGCGTCGACGATGAACCTGAATGGCTTCTCAAGATGAGAATACGATTTTTCCGGCATAAGCCTAATCCCTAGCTAACCTCAGCAATTCATAATCGTTCTGACGCGCTCAAAAACAACGCGTTGAACAATGTCCTTTTCAAAATTACTTGAACGGACCCAGCCAGGATTGAGGCCAAGTTCCATATCTGGCAACGTCTCTAGAAAGACTCAAGGACGCAAGAAAGCTTGCCACTCTTTATCTGCACCAGATTCCAAGATGGGTCATCATTCACCCATTCGAAAAACGGCCCCAATCATAGGAGCAACAAAAGTAGAACACGTTGAGGACGCCGTGAATGAAATCGAGCTTAAGCTCAGTAATGATGACGTAAAGCGACTGATGAACCATACAAGCCACACTGGATAATGGGATAAACGTAGATCAACGGTTATCGGATAGGATTCCAATTTCGCGTGTACGAACCAATCCCTCCGCACTAAACCCACATGGCTATTCTGTGCCACCCCACTACCACACCATGACCGTTCAAACTACGCGCCTCATTCAAAGGTGCCGAGAAAAGATTAAGCGTCACCCGTTTTCTGGGATGAGTGACGAACATGACGGCCCAACCACGGGACATCACGTTACGACCACAACTGGGAATGTTCGATGCAGTCTCTACGGGCCTTGCCGCGATTCTAGGTGCAGGTATCTTCGCAGTGATCGCACCTGCTGCAGCAATCGCTGGACCTGCTCTACTCATTTCTCTGATCATCGCAGCGTTCGTTGCGTTCTGTAACGCACTTTCCTCAGCCCAGCTGGCAGCTATTTTCCCACGTTCTGGTGGTACCTATGAGTTCGGGCGTCGAATGCTAGGTCCTTGGTGGGGATTTTGTGCGGGCTGGATGTTCCTAACAGCTAACACTGTTGGCCCCGGCGTGATCGCGCTGGCCTTCGGATATTACTTTCACGCCGTATGGGTTGCAATTCCAGCGCGGACTGCCGCGGTCGTGGCAGCATTGGTTATGACCATGCTGAATGCGGTTGGGATTCGGCGGTCCGTGCACGTAACAGATGTGGTAGTAATCATGTCAGTTCTCTCCTTGCTGGCGGTATTCGTGATCGGTCTCCCTGGGGCACAAGCGGTTAACTTCACGCCCTTTGCGCCAAACGGAGTGGTAGGCATTCTGCAGGCGACCGGGCTGCTCTTCTTTGCATATACAGGTTACAGTCGCATTGCCACTCTAGTGGAGGAGGTGCGTAACCCTAAGCGCACTATACCTCGCGCGACGGTGCTGGCGTTGGGAAGCGCTATGATTCTGTATCTTTTGGTTGCTACTACGGCTCTAGGTGTGTTAGGTGCGGCGCGGTTATCGCGGTCGTTGTCGCCTCTGGAAGCAACTTTGACCGCAGTTGGCAGCGGGGTTGGAGTTGCTATAGTGATTGCGGGCGCGCTATTGACCACGTTCAATGAAGGTCTCTCAGATCTGCTTGGCGTCTCGCGTGTGGCTTTTGCCATGGGACGTGAAGCTGATTTGCCACGAAGCCTAGCTCATCTCGGCCGGGGGCAAAATCCTTGGCGGAGCGTTGTATTCGTGGGTGTTATTGCGATGCTGGTTGCTGCCTTCGCTCCGTTCGAGGTTGCAGTCGCGGTGTCTAGCTTCGGGACATTGCTGTATTACAGTGTGACCAACCTATCCGCGCTAAGGCTGCGAAGTCAGCAGCGAACATTTCCGCGTTTGCTCGCGGGGGCGGGTCTGTTCGGCTGTCTTGGTTTAGCCTTGGCTCTCGTCCCTCAAGAAATAGGCATCGGACTTGTGATTCTTCTCGCAGGCATAATCATTCGCAGTTTGAGGCTGTCGGTAATTAGGAGGGTCAAGCCAATGTCTCCGAGCGCTAGATGACATGGAACCGCGTCATCAGACCCATACTTAGCGCGGTCCTTCTTGAAGTTCTGGATGGTCGTTGGCATTTAGCAAGGAAAATGTCATTTGGATCTTTTCTTTGAGCGATTGTCTATTTATCCGCTTAACCAACTAGTAGCAACTGTGGAGCGAAGAGGCGCATTGTATGAGGGAGCGTGGTACGCTAGGAGCGGCGGTAAGCTTCGCGAACTGTATACCATAATGCATTTGCCATACACGTCGATGGTTCTCGCTTACGTTTTGATCGGCGCTGCCGTTTCGCCCTCGGTACACCCGTCCCGACTAATACTCACGCTGTTAGCCTACTTCTTGGGGCTGGGGCTTTCGGCTCACGCCTTGAATGAACTTCATGCGAGGCATTGGGGTGAAAACTTGACTCGCCACGAATTGGAAGTCTTATTCCTTGTGCCATTGGTAGCCGCGGTCTCGATTGGGTCATACGGCATGCTCATACTATACGACGCGTCCCGCTCCCTGATTGCCCCTCTGATACTCTTGGTTTTCATTTCCATGGAAACTCTTTTCTTGATTGCCTATAACTCGGACATTGCGAAGGGACGATTCCACAGCACAGCCTCATTCGCCTTCTCATGGGCGGCTCTGCCTGTTTTAATTAGCTTCTACGTGAACGCTCTAACCATAACGCTCTCCGCCGTCCTAGTTGCCTTAGCGATGGCCGCAACAGCCGCGATAGAAATTATCCTCTCACGGTGGTGCAAGGATTTCAGGCGAAAGAGCCCTACTCTCGAATTGCAGTTCGCAGACAGAACCAAACAGGATCTGAAAGCGCCGGAACTTATCGCCAGCCCTGAGAAGTCCTTGAAACTAATCGTAGTTGCCGTTGACCTCCTCAGCATAGGGTTGATCGTTCATAGATTGCTAATTTAAGCCGCAGACTCTCAGCGTAAGCGTTCCAGGAGCTTCCCACCGGATTCGTGGAAAGGGCTAGGTAGCTTGGTCGTTCTGGTGGGAGTAGTATTTCCATTCGGTTTTCTTGGACAAGCATTATAATGCTGGGGGAAGCCCCGTTTGCGCGGGGTTTCCAGAAGAGGCTCGTTCGGTTTGCTAAAGAGCACACCGATGAAACGATTCTACTTGGCCCTGCCTACGAGGTATGAGGACCAGGTAATCGAAACCCTCGGCGGACTCGGGACAGTCCAGTTAATCACGGATTATACGATCAACGGCTTCAAGAGAGTTGACACCGTTGAGAAATGTGAGAAGTATGTGAAACTTCAACAGAGGATCGGTTCCATCATAACAACCCTCCCGCCTGAGAAAGTTACGAAGAAAAACGTCTTGCGCTTCCTGAAGAAAAGCGCCGCTAAACCCATACAGAAAGCAACCGACTCTCCAAACGCTAGCTTAGAGCAGATTGAATCACGAGTTCTCGAGACAGAAACGAAGCTAGACACCTCGGTCGGAAAATTAGAGGCGCTGCGCTCCAACCTAAAAGAACTCAAAACCCTAGACGAGACCCTCCTGATTCTCAAGAAACACGACCTCAGGGCAGACGCACTCGGGGGCTTCGAAAACATCTTCGTTAAAGCCGGTTTCATAAATAGAGCATTTTCAGAGAAACTCGAGAAATATGTCGAAGGAACCGAAGTGAAATTTGCGAAATGGCCTGACAAACGCGAGGAAGATTTTGTTTTTCTTCTAGGCCTCAACCGTGACAAGCAGTACATGGAAGAGACTCTAACACGACTCAACTTTGCGGAATTAACCATCCCCAAAGGAGTATCACCCGATCCTGTAGAGGCCCTAGATCAGAATCGAGCATCTATCGTCAAGCTCCAGCGGGAGATTGGTGATGTTGAGAAAAATGTGAGAAATATTTGTGAAGAGTTTCAGAGCAAGGCGGCGGGGTTCGAACCAGTGGTCCGTAGGGCCCTGGCCATAGAGGGCGCCAGGTCGGCTTTCGGGCGAACCGAGACGCTAAGCTTGGTTCATGGCTGGGTTCCCGCGGAACAGGAAGCCCCCCTTAGTGAGACAGTTGAAGCGTCATCGAATGGCGCCGCCGTTCTTAGATTCAGTGACCCAGCACCTGGCGACAAGCCCCCTGTTCGAATTAGCAATAGGGGGATCGCAGGGTCTTTTGAACTGTTTACGAAATTAAGGGGAACTCCTGCATACAATGAAATTGACCCCACTCTGATAGTCACCGTTCTGTTTACGATCATGTACGGAATGATGTTCGGGGACATCGGGCAAGGTGCCCTGCTTCTGGTATTGGGCTTGGTCTTCAGCCGACTTCAACGGAGCTTCTTGGGAATTCCTGCCGGAGCAATGAGGAAGTTGGGAGGTATCCTAGCGACATGTGGCATATCCGCTATGTTCTTCGGGTCACTTTACGGTGAATTCTTCTTATCCGAGGCTTTCCACCCCATCTTCGTAAATCCAATCCAGGGCCAGGCCACCATGATCATAGTGGCACTTTTGTTCGGGGTCGTACAATTATCCTTAGGACTGGTTCTCAAAATTGTGAACCTGGTTAGGGCAAGGGCAATGACCGAAGCCGCCTTCGGAGGGGTTAAGCTCGTTTACTACGTAAGTGGCGTGGCGCTAGCTGTAAAGTACGCAACGAGCATGTCATTAGCAGTTTTCGCTGAAAACCTATGGCTTACGACTCTTGCACTCACCTGCCTCCTAATTGTCTTCCTCTCCCCAACAATCGAGGGCGTTATGAAACACGAGTTCAAATTCGGTGAAGGTATAATGAAGGGCGCCTCGGAGTTCATCGAGACGTTCCTCTCATACTTGACCAATTCGATTTCTTACGTGCGGTTGGCCGCGTTCGCGATAGCTCATGCAGCTCTCGGCATATCAGCGGTCATAATGGCAACGACAATCGGTGTCATACCCGGCTTTCTTGTAATGAATTTCCTAGGAATGACGATCGAGGCGCTTGGGGTTTTCATACAATGCATGAGGTTGACATACTACGAATTCTTCACCAAGTTTTATTCTGGGAACGGAGTCCCATATCGTCCGTTCTCGCTCCCGAAAATCCTCGGAACCGTTAAATAATGAGTCCCAACGCCAATGGCCACGGTCTTGTTGAACCCTCAAAGAAGTTCGCACTGGAAGAGAAATCTGTTACTACTGTCTCCGTTTCTCGTGGCCCTGTTCTTGTTCACATTTTCTGTCGCAACCACATTTGCTCAGCAAACAACCACACCACAAACGACGGGGAGTTACGACATACTAGGCGCTGGCTTGGCAGTTGGTCTCTGCGGGATTGGTGCAGGCTTAGCTATTTATGGGTCTACTTCAGCCGGGCTGGCAGCTATGGTCGAAAGGCCTGAGCTCACAACTTGGGTTCTTGTTTTTGCTGGCTTAGGTGAAGGGATTGCTATCTACGGGTTAGTCGTTGCTATCCTAATTCTAGGTAGACACTAGTTAAGTTAGTAGCGTTTAGTCCTGAACTCCGAACAAATCGTTCAAGATAACTTCCTCACCCAAGTTCAATTGTTTGCCTGTTACGATTGAAATCAGGTTCTTCGCCTCACACTCACACAGCAGAAGGTACGCGATTATGTATCCAACCTGAAGCGGGTCCGTTGTCAAAACTGTTGAAGCGTCGCCGTAGAGCTGCTTGAAGAAAACTCGTTCGAGGAGCAATGATGAACCCTTCTTGAGCAAGTTTGCGGCTTCTGAGGCGAGTTTAGAATAGCCCGTAGTCAGCAGGTTCGGGGCCTCCTGTAGTTGGCTTTGGAGCAAGGCTCGCAGCGTTGCCTTCGGAAGGGCATAGGATACCGGGATTGTGGATTCTTCTATGAGCTTTGCAGAAGCTTCTCTCGTCTTTAAGGAAAACACAGTGAGCAAGTTTCTCAGGTCTATTTCTTCTCCAATTAGATCCCGGGCTCCCTGCATTTTTCCTGCCAGCCCCCAGACTTTGCTGAAGTAGATCTTATCGAGAGCTGCTTCAAGGATCATGGTTGTTCCGCTCTCGTCGTATGCTTGAAGCTTCTCGAGAATTGGGCGATACTGGGTATCCCTGAGAAGGGATGCCACTTCGTCCACGTCTTTCGCTTTGAGGAGCGCAGGAAAGTTCACGAGGGTATACTCTCTTTGCAGAGGAATGAGGGCTTGTTCTTCCGCGTTTTGGCCGCCGTGTTTCGCCCTGATTATTCTCTTTATGTTCTCTACTTCGAATCTAGCGGAGTATCTGGTGAGCAGATCCTGCATCTTCCCTTGGGCGGAACGACGTACGAAAAAGAACCTCTCCACGAGTTTTTTGAGAATGATGTTTTCTAATGTTGTTGCGTCCTGTTCTTGCGTGGGCAGTTGACCAATCTCAACCGCGTACTCTGTCTTGAGCAAGTTGTCGGAGACGTCTCTCAGGGTTTTTGCCTTGGCTAGAATTTGCATGTCACGCGGGGTTATGAGGTGGGTTCGCAACCCATGTGTTCGGGTGACGAGGTAAACGCTCGCTCCTCGTCTCATCTATTTTGTTCCTCTGATTAACGCTTTTACGCGCTTGGCTCTGAAGAATTCTTCGAGTGTTTCCTCTTCAAGTCTGCCCTCAATGTATCGTAGGGTTTCAACTATGTTCGGTAAGATGACTCTTTCTAGGGCGTTTACTTTGCGGTTCGTTAACATGAGTTCTTGGGCGATGCTTTCTATCCTTGCTTCGGCTTCGGCTATGCTTAGCAATTGCCCCATTGAGCTTGTCAGTTGCTCTGCGGCGGCGTAGGCTGAAGGGTCTGTGATTGAATTAATTTCTGGCTTCTGTCCCTGCACAATCTCAGGCACCAAGACGCCCATAACGCTGCGTAGTCTTACTTTGGCCTCTAGAGGTTTGACGGTGAAGGCTTGCGATTGAAGCTGCGAGTAACCGAGCGTCATGTAGGCTGTTCTCAATGAACCATAAGCTTCCATGAGTCGTTGTTCAAACTCATGTCGAACCTTGATTTTGGCTAGGAGTCTATTGGTCTCCGCCGCTAAGTTGTCTCGTTTCATCTCGAGAAGTTCTTTGCCGCGTTTTGTGAAGTCTAGTTGCTCGCGTAGTCTGAGTAGAACTCCTCTTGTAACGGCGACTCTTCCAAGGCTCATTATGACTTAGGCGCCTGTTCTTCGTTTGCTACGTGTTTGGGGTGATACTTCTGAATGTATTCTTCATGAATTCTGGTCAGGGCATTTTCTGGTAGTATCCCTAGGAGTGACCAAGCTATGCCAAGGGTTTGTTCTATCGTCCTATTCTCGAATTCGCCTTGTCTTACCAGCCGTGACTCGAAATCGTCAGCGAATTTAAGATAAAGTCGCTCTTCTTCACTCAAACCGACGTTGCCAACTATTCTCGCAAGGTCGCGAGCCTGTCTTCCCCTTGCGTAGGCCCCGTACAGTTGGTCGGCCACATCCCCGTGATCCTCTCTCGTCTTACCTTTCCCTATGCCCTTCCGCATCAGTCTACTTAGGCATGGTAGGACGTTGATCGGTGGATAAATTCCCCTCATGAATAGTTCTCGGTCCAGGAAAATTTGGCCTTCCGTTATGTATCCGGTCAAGTCAGGGATCGGATGTTGAAGGTCTCCCCCGGGCATTGTCAATATGGGCATCTGGGTCAAGGAGCCGCGTGAGCCTTCGATAACTCCTGCTCTCTCGTATATGGATGCTAAATCACTGTAAAGGTATCCCGGGTACCCTTTTCGACTCGGGACCTCTTCCCTCGCAGCGCTCAATTCCCGAAGGACCTCCGCGTAGTTCGTCATATCGCTTAGGATTACCAGAACGTGCATACCAAGGTCATAAGCCATGTACTCCGCAACAGTCAACGCTATTCGGGGAGTGAATAGCCTTTCGATTGCTGGGTCATCTGCTAGGTTTAGAACGACCACGGATCGTTCCAGCGCCCCAGAGGTTCTGAATTCATCTATGAAATATTCTGCTTCGTCATGGCGCAGGCCCATTGCTGCGAACACGAGCGCAAACTCTTCTTTTTCCCCGAGGACGGTTGCTTGTCGAGAGATTTGCGCGATCAGTTTGTTGTGTGGTAAGCCGCTCTCCGAGAAGATTGGGAGTTTCTGGCCTCTCACTAGGGAGAGCATCCCATCGATGGCCGAGATTCCGGTTTGGATGAAGTTGTTCGGGTACACTCGAGCTTTGGGATTAATTGGAGCTCCATTAATGTCCCGGGATTCGTCAGAGACGATTGTAGGTAGGCGG
This sequence comes from Bathyarchaeia archaeon, assembly GCA_049517415.1. Taxonomy (GTDB): domain Archaea; phylum Thermoproteota; class Bathyarchaeia; order 40CM-2-53-6; family 40CM-2-53-6; genus FEN-987. Next base: position 56,227 of record JBEKSC010000012.1, on the reverse strand, counting down.
TCCACTGGTTCGAATACTCCGTTGAATACTCTTCCCAGAAGTTCGTTGGACAGAGGTATCTTGAAAGCCGAGCCCGAAAAACTCAGGATTGAGTTGGATTCGAGTCCCATCACTCCGCCGAAGACTTGGATAACGGCTTTGCCCCTTCCAACCTCCAGGACTCTGCCCATTCTATCGATTCCGTCGGGGGCACGAACCTTGACCAACTCATCATAACCGACGTTCTCCACATTGTCAACCATTACGAGGGAGCCTTTGATTTCGCTCAGCCCCTTGTGGATTAATCCATACGTTTTTCCTAGCATCGTTCCCACAAGCTCCTAGGCTTCGAGGTCATACTCCCGCCCGATCTTGACAAGTGCGTCTTGGACTTCTGCTGTGAGCTTGGCGACTCCTTCCACGCCGCTCTTTTCTTCTTTGGCTCTCTCCATTCTCTTAATGTAGGGTAGTTCCTTTATTTTCTCGGCGGGAACTCCGTTCCGCACGAGAATGCTGGACCTTTCATAGAAGTCTATGAGCATCTGGAGCAAAGCTAGTTGTTTCTCCATATCGCAGAAGGCGTCGACCTCATGGTAGGCGAACTGCCTGAGAAAAGCTTCTTTTATCAGCTCGGCTGAGAGGAGCATTAGTCTTTGGTCGTCGGGGAGGGCGCGTTCGCCCATTATCCTTGCTATGGATTCGATCTCTGAGGATTCGCTTAGAATTCTGAGGGCTTTAGTCCGCAATTCTTCGAAGTTGCCACTGAGTTTTCCTTTCCAGTAAGCCGCGATTTTCTCTGAGTAGTTACTGAAGCTCTCGGCCCAAGCACCCGAAAGCCTGTCCACGTATAGGCTGTAGCTCTTCAACCAATGTATGGCTGGAAAGTGTCTGCTGTAAGCAAGATCGCGGTCTAGAGCCCAGAATACTCCAGTGAATCTCAATGTGTGAATAGTGACTGGTTCATTGAAATCTCCACCAGGAGGTGAAACGGCTCCAATGATCGATACTGAGCCCGTTCTTGCTGGTTCTCCCAGCGCTACTACCTTCCCCGCCCTCTCGTAAAACTCAGCTATTCTATCCGGGAGGTATGCGGGGTATCCGCCTTCGGCAGGCATCTCCTCCAATCGGCCCGAAATCTCACGTAGAGCTTCAGCCCATCTAGAAGTCGAGTCGGCCATTATTGCGACGTCGTACCCTTGGTCACGGTAGTACTCGGCCATGGTTACTCCTAGGTATATGCTGGCCTCTCTAGCAGCAACTGGCATGTTACTCGTGTTCGCGATGAGTATCGTTCTCTCCATGAGGGGCCTACCGGTCCTCGGATCGGTCAGTTCTGGAAAGTCTGTGAGTACTTCGCAGATCTCATTTCCTCTCTCCCCGCATCCGATGTACACGATGACTTTGGAATCACTCCATTTTGCAAGGGAATGCAACATCACGGTCTTTCCTGTTCCAAACCCTCCCGGGATGCTGGCCGTTCCACCTTTGGGAAGAGGGAAGAACGTGTCTATCACTCTCTGCCCCGTCACTAGCGGTTCCTCCAGAGGGATTCTTTCGCCAGGCCTGAATGGTCTCGGAATTCGAATGGGCCACTCTTGCATTAACCTAAGGTCTATCTGGACTCCATCGGGAGTTTCAAGTCGCCCAATCGGTTCGTCCACCGTGTAGTCGCCCTCATTTATCGAGAGCACCTTGCCCTTACTGCCCGGAGGAAGCATTATTCTATGAACGACCGCAGGCGTCTCCTGAACAAGGCCAAGAACAGTTCCTCCCTCGATCTTGTCCCCCGTTTTCACTTCGGGTTTGAAGTGCCACTTCTTTTCCCTAGATAGTGTGTTTACCCGAACGCCTCTGCCAATGAAGGGCCCCATCAGCTTCCTGATGGTTTCCAGCGGTCTTCCTATCCCATCGAGGATACTGTCAAGAAGTCCTGGGCCAAGCTCTGCCACAAGTCGCTTACCTGTTGCATTCACCATTTCTCCGGGGCGAAGTCCGGTCGTCACTTCGTAGACTTGAATCGTGAATTCTCCGGCGCCAACTCCTATGACCTCTCCAGCTAAGTGTTCGTTTCCCACTTCAACTATCTCGCCCATCTCAATGTCAGAGATTCCGGTTGCAATGATGACGGCACCACTGATCCACCTTATCTGGCCCAGCCTGCTTGACTTACTCATTCGCGTCACCAGGTCCAAAAAGGATTTGGCCAATCGTTCCCTCCAGCTTCCGCGAGGCGGCGGCTAGTCGCGCTTCCAAAGTATTGTTGAAGTATTGAACCCCGTCTTCTGTGGAAACCAATACGCCGCCTAAGGTTCTTGTCGGCAGCGTCTCGAGGTGAAGAGTGACCTTGTCATTCTTGACCTTGCTAGCTCTTTCCGTGATAGTACCTAGAAGGTTGCTAATCGCTTCCTTGTCTCGCAAGCTCGTTTCGACAATGAATTTGCTTCCGTTCATCTTGCTGATTCCTTCAAGAGTGAGGTTGGCAAGAAGTTCATTGTATTCCCGTCCACCATTCTCCGCCATTTTCGTGACTCTTTTCTCAACCTCTTCGAACACTCGTTTCGTCCATCCGGATTTGACTCGGAGAAGGTCTCCCTTTCGGTCCATTCTGGCGACGGCTAGCTCCGCCTTCTCTTGGGCGTCTATTTTCCCACGTAACGCCCTCGTTCTTTCATCTCTAAGGTTCGCAGCTTTTGCGTTAGCTTCAGCAACTATTTTCTCAGCTTCCGCTCGGGCGGCTTCAAGAATGCTGGAAGCTTCTTCCTGAGCTTTTCTCTCGATCTCGGACTGCAGTGCTTGTAGGCTCAAAGTTTTCCTCTCAATGTCTCCTCAAATAGGCGTGCAATGGCTTTCTCGAGGTTCTGCTGTGCGACCTTCTCTAGGGAAGAGCTCTTTCGCTTGTACTCTTCTTGTATCTCCGCCTTCTTGCGTGCAATCTCATCGTTTCTTGCTTGCTTCAGTTTTTCCCAAGCGGGATCGGAATCAATTGCTCCTAAGGCCACTTCTGCTTTCTCGCGGGCCTGTTTCAGAGTGGCCTGTGCTTCTTCTTTGGCTTTTCTGACTTCTTCCTCAGCATTTTTCTCTCTAGCGATTAGGTCTTGAAGTTCTTTAATGTCGGTCGACAAGTCTCCGATTCAACTCTCGAACTTTAGTTCTGCTCCAACCGACTGTGTTACTAGTGCCCGAAGTTCACGGAGCCTGTCTCCCGTTGGTCCGCTAAAATCGGGTATTACGGCTATCACCGGTCGTTGCCTCTCTCTTGCTAGGAGTGCTTCCCTTTGCTTTTTTAGCGCGCTGGATAGATTCTCAGTAATGATTATGACATCATACTTGTCCTCTCCAAGAATTCTATCAAGGGCAACGGCCGCCTCTCCGGCATCTCGAACCGGAAACGCGATGACTCCCGCCATCCTGAATCCGAGTGCAAGATACTTGTCAGCAATTATGGCTACTCGATCTTCGTCTTGCCCCATCTTCTTCTCTCCCGCCCCGCCATTCTAAGTATCGTTTCACTTATTGGCATCCTTAGTGGCCAGAGGTGTGTTCGACCCGTCACTCTGGCTACGTAAAGTTACCGACCTGAAACGCCATGTGAAAGAACGGAAGCCCAGTACGCCAATATGGCAATCCCAGCGAGGATCAGCAGTACGGCTAAGAGCCAAACGGCCGATGGGGTAACGTAGGGTACCGCGGCCGAGTACACGAGGTAAATCACTGTACTCGTAATAAAGAGTCCAAGAATCCATAGAAGTATTCCAGCAACACGTGAAATGTATCCCACTAGAATGGCCTCCTGAATAGGGTGCTCGACTTCCTGCTGAAGCGTGCCAGCTCGTTAGTTAGAAGGATAGTTCCGCTAAATAACATCAATGCTGTCCGAAGAAAACGCACTGTTCGCAGGGGCCTCGGCTAAGCTCCACCTAGGCTGACTACTAGGTCTGATATGAATCCCGCCGTTAACCCGACAAAGATGCCGAGCATTAGAATGTCGTACGTGACTTGCCTTCTTCCCGAATTGTACATCAACATGGTGACATAGATCAACGCGCCCCCAGCTAGGCTGAGGAAGAAGATGTAGGCCAAAGGCGAAGCCCAGAGGCTGCCCAGCAACGTACCAATGAAAGTGGGCCCACCCCCAATCAACCCGGCCAACAGAATGAACCTGTTACTCGGTCTCTTCGAAAGCCCAGTTAGGGGGGCGGCTATTCCAAATCCTTCAGTCGCATTGTGGGCTGCGAATCCAATGATCAGCATCAAAGCTAGCCCTAAAGATCCTGACGCATACGACTGGCCTATTGCGAGTCCTTCGCTCAAATTGTGTGCCCCAATGCCAATGGCTATCATCATTGAAAGCCTGTAGCTGCTCACTTGCTGCAACAATTGCAACTCGCGCTTCTGGTTACCGCTACTCGAACTCCTAACCCTGCTTCCAGCTGGGATTGGCTGCGGGGTGTCGCTCATGTAGCGGCATCCATACCAAGTCAATCCCAATAGACCGAGGGCAAGTCCTCCGAACATTGCGAGAAGGTCGGTCGCCCCGTCAATCATGGGTGATTTTCCAACGAAGGCACTGAAGGTCGTGTCTAAGGCTGATTGCCACGCGTGGCTGAAAACATCAATTATCAAAAAGATCAGAATTCCAATTGCAAAGGCGTTGAAGAATCCCTTCGCCTTTGAGCTCAATCCCTGAAGCACTGCAATTGGCAGCCCAAGAAAGATGGTTAGGCCAGCAAAGGCGCCAAGGATGAGCAGTTGAGAATAGTTGACCAACCTACTTGGAACCCGCCAGGCACGACATGACGTATGGCATACTTAATGTTGACTCATTTCACTAAAGCCTGTTTTCCTGTTGATTGGGAGGCTGGTTCATCTAATGACAGTATCCGTTTGACTTCAGATTCTTGGATTTGCAATTGCGAGGACAGTAGCTCAGTGGAAACTGCCGGGTTGTGGGTTCTTATTTCTGAAAGCACTTCTTTGAGATACTGGTCGTACGCAGTGGCTTCATCCCATTTGCTCTGGAATTGGCGTAGGAATACTTGTGCTAGTCCCTCGGAGGGGATTACGTAGCCTTCCCGGGTGGGTTGATTCTCGCCAGCGCTGCTCGGTAATCCTAACACTGTGTAATTGTTGTCTATCACGGTATACCTCAAATCACTTACGAGTATGCCCGGATGAAATCTTATCTCTGCCCCAACTTCCCGGTACCTATTTGCCACAACGACTCTGTCAGGCGTCCTTGGTAGGAGGTATTGAATCGCGACGTTCCGTTTTCTCGCCATGCGGATGTGATCTATGATTGCTTGGATCTGGTCGTTCTGCTCCGAGGTTGTTGGCGCGGATCCAGTGATCGAGCCCTTGATAGAGTTCTTCGCGTTTTGCATTACGAAGTGAACTGAGTTAAAGTATTCCTGCCTTGAGACCATTCTTGCAGTGTGGGTCATTTGTTGAAGTAGGTTCTCCCGGCCCCTTGATTCTCTTCTTGCAAGGATTATGAGCGCTAGTGTTGCGAGCAGTAAAACGAGTTCGACTATGAGGAGGGCCGGAGTTAGGTCGGGCAATGGCTTCGGCCAGAGTCATTTTGGAGTTGAGAATTTAGGAGTTATGCAGTTTCAGGCTAACGGGCGTTCTTCATCCTTTTGACCAAGCTCTCACGGAAATTAAGAGCACTGTGATGTTAATGACGAGTGTCAGGTCTATTGGAACAGGTGGAATCCCAGCAGGGTTGCCTAGGCTTGCTGGCAGAGAACTCAGCGGGTTGAACAAGTAATCCGCGAACTGGGCGTACGTGAATTGGTACATGGGGCCTAAGTACACATCGCCAAGTTGAATCAGGATACGCACCACGCTCCAGAGAACGGCCAAACGCACTAGCATGCCCTTGGGCATAGGGAACGCTAACGCTCCGACCAAGAAGTCAATGATCACGAAAACAATGTGCGTAATAGTGCGGCGGAGCGCCGGCCCTCAGCACCTTGTCCAAAGCAAGTATGGCAATTCCAAGAATGCCGGACGCCACGAAGAGGCTGCCAATCATGCTTGATTCTCGCAAGGTAGTGCACTATCAAGGGATCTAGGGCTGAAGAAGGATTTTAAGTAATGCTTAATGGTGGTTGCGATAAGCCTAAAGGATGAATGGGCGGACGTGATCATATGCGATCAACAGGTCAAGGGAGGCTCTTCTTCCACAACCTTTCTGATTACTTCAGCATGACAAAGCCTGCTATAGCATCGTTGAATGTGTTCGTCGGTTTAGCAACAATGCTTCTGGCAGTAGGGCTCCACGTTGTTACCGCTACCTCACTGCTTTTGCTTGGCGTGGCTGGGTTTCTATCAGCCGCCGGCGCAGGGGCGCTGAACTGCTTTATTGAAAGACGCATTGATTTTCAAATGAACCGGACTCGGCACAGGCCTCTCCCTTCAGGGCGAGTATCCGCCAACGCCGCTTTTTCATTCGGCCTAGTGCTTTCGGTTAGTGGTGTAGCATTGGCCGTATTCTTCTTGAACGCCCTGACCGCCTCATTCATCGGGTTGGGCGTAATCTGGTACGTTTTTGTTTACACGCTATGGCTGAAACCTAGGACGAAGTGGAACATCGTCATAGGCGGAGCCGCCGGCTCCTTCTCCGCACTCGCAGGATGGGCTGCTGTTACGGGATCAATCAGCATGGTGGCGCTTCTCGTCGCGTTTCTGATTTTCCTTTGGACACCGGGTCACTTCTGGGGGTTGGCGATAGCTAAAGCGAAAGAGTACGCGAAGGTTCAAGTCCCAATGCTCCCTGTCGTTGATGGCGTGCAGAAAAGTGCCGTCTACGCAGCAGTTTCAAACATAGCTCTCTTCCCGTTCACCATCGGACTCTTCGTCTTGACCGCTTATCAGGGCAATATTTGGGCATTCATTCTCCTGGGGGGTATCCTAATCGCGTACAACGCTAGGTTTCTGGCCGCGAATATTAGAATGATAAAACATCCAACGCCAATGAGCGCGTGGCGCGTGTTCAAGATGTCAATAGTCTATTTGTTCGTGGTTCTCCTGCTCGTCGTTGCGGCTCATCTAGTGTAATGTCGTTTTGCTTATCATGCTGTGATTTCCAGCGTCACGTAAGCGCCAGGATACGGCGGACCACGCGATCCCTTCCAACCTTGGACATAATCACGTTACAAAATTGAATCCAAACATTCCTATTCAGCAACAATAAGCAGCCCACTCAACATGTAAGGGTGAACCGGGCAGAATATGTTGCAATAAAATGTGAAATTACCCGCCTGATCTGCTGTGAAGGAGACGCGGAAAGTTTCATGCGGCATCAAGGCCACGCCAGCGTCTAGGTAACGTTCGATGGCGAACCCGTGGGGCGAGTAATCATCACTATTACAAACCATAATGTTCACTCTGTCGCCCTCATGGACCCTGATGACCGGCCACGGTTCGTTGGGTGACTTCTGTAGGTGGGCGACGCTGTCATTGAAACCGTCCAGGTTGGCAACGATGAGAAAGTAACCCGGAGGCTTCACGCAATCTGCCGCTCTTTGAGTTACTGGCGCCTGATTCGCTGGAGTGCTCAATGAAGGCCAGTAAATGCTTACCACGGAACCTACCACTACGGCTGTTAATATGCCGACTAAGAGGAGTTTGTTCAGCAGAACTCGGCCTCTCGAAGCCTTCGTCACTGACACTATATTTCCTTATTGACTGAGAGAATGGACGCAGACTCAGGTTTTTCTAACTGAATCTCTTCTAAGTGGAAGAAGCGAGTGAGAGAAATGCGCAGGAGGGCTTTGTTACTTGCTTTTGGATTTGCGGTGATCCTCTCCGGATCGTTGCTTTACCTATCCTTCGTGCCCTCCTCTTCCTGTGGCAAAATGCTCGGCCAAGCAAAGATATCTAAATTTGATTTACAGAATGAATACTTTGATGGTGTTACGAAGTTTCGTTTACCGGGCGACAAATTTCCGAACGGTATAACTGCACTCTCGGACGGGTCTGTGTGGTTTGGGGAGCTGAACGTGCCTGGGATTGCTCATTTGTATTCGAATGGTACGATGCTGGAATATGCTTGGCCATTCACGTACTCGCCATCGACCACTAGCATTTGGGGTGTGGTTCAATGGAATGGTAGAATATGGGCAAGTGACGCCTTGGGTAGTCAGATTGTCGGGTTGGATCCTTTCAGTGGGGCGGTGTACGCCATCAGATTAAGCGAGTGGGCTGCGTTTCCCTATACAATTACTCTTGGCCCCGACGGAGCATTATGGTTCACTGAACTCTTCGCCTCAAAGATTGGTAGACTCGACGCGCAATGCAAGCTGGAGGAGTTTGCTCTACCACAGAATTTCGGAGGGACGCCAACCCAGGTCGGGTTTGAGAATGACACTTCGGGATACTATCTTGACGGCGGCAACGTGAGCAGCGGGTTGGGAACGCTCCTATCCTTCAACCCAAAACACTTTTCTCCGCAGACGATCGATGGGGCGTTCAACTTACGAGCCCCATCGAGTCTGATGGTAGGTTCAGACGGGATTTGGGTGGCTCAGCATGCAAGCTCTGCCGTTGCCTTCTACAGCTTTAGGGCAGATGATTGGGTGTTCTATCCCACTTCGCCAATTAGCTATGAGGACACGACGCTACCATATTTTGTGGCAACGAACGGTTCACAGGTTTGGTTCAACGAACATTATGCAAATCATATGGCTGTGATCGATACGAAGCATTCGCTACTAACAGAGTACAGCCTCTCGAACCCACCCGCGAGCAAAATAATGGGAATTGATAACGCGTTGACTTTTTCCTTAGGCGGAGGGAAAGCCTGGTTCACGGAGTTAACTGCTAATTATGTCGGATATGTTGACGCCTCTTACATTCCAAGCTACACAATATCCCAGGCAAGCAGCTCGAACATCAAGCTGAAGCCTGGCGGCAACGTTAATTTGACCTTTACAGTCAGCGGCGAGTCGCGCTCTCCTATAATGATTCTTTTCGCTGATACGGAAAACGTCACTGGGCGGCCGCAGAGAATTCTAATGACTGCGAACGTGACAGAAATTCAGTCGTTGAATGGCCGGGAGACGGTTTTGGTGAATGTGACTGCTGACAGAAGCTTGCAAATCGGTGACTACACGCTTTTAGTGACCCTTACTGACGGGTTGATCAACCAAGGTGCATACTTGAAATTGCATGTAGTCTCTCAGGCGTAAATCGGACGACCTCTGCCTGAAGCCATCGACTGCGTATTCCGTAACGTTGCCTTATGGGTAGCCTGCTGGCAGATGGCCGTAGAAGAAAACACTAATCCACTCCGCAAATATGAAAACCGCAATAACCGCGGCGATGAGTATGTAGATTCTTCCGCTACTCGGTTTCTTTGAGGGCATGAGGTTGTACGACCATGATTTGATGTATCGTAAATTGTTTTAAGCTTTTTCTTAACCGGCCAGCCCCTCATCAACGCGTCTTGGACTCGCTAAAGGACTGGCCAAGCACGGCTTGCCCTAGAACTCTGGCGAAGTACACTCCCGCTATAAGTAAGAGAACTGTGCCCACTACAAAGTAGAATTGTGTGCTCGGCAGGATGACGAGAGCGGATGATCCCAAGGCTACGACGATGGTGGAGAAGAAGAGGCCGGCGCATGTGGGACAAGCGGTGAACAGTCCGGTGATGGCTCCTAACCCTAACAACCATCGGCCAGACGCATCGCGAGGCCTGTTGTGATATTCACACACTGTCAGCGTGGCGTTGAGCCCCACCAGTACAGAGACAGCCGTTAGGATCAGTATGTTAGCGGGAATAATCAGCAGGCCCAGATGATTCGTTACAAATACCGTTAGGACTGGGACTAGGCCTGCACTTCCACAGCACACTGCAAGGACTGCGGACGGGATTTGAGTGAAATATTCTTGTGCAAAGTCTTCCATAGGCCGGTACACAACAATCCCAGTAACAACCGCGAATAAGAGACCATAGAGCAGGGTTGCCGCGGCCATAATTCGCCAGTACCCTACCTCGCTGAGGACTTTAGAGATGACTAGGAATGTCACTGGGGTGGAACGGTTGCTTGACCGTAATTCGTTTAATATTTGGCGAAGGCCCAGAGCAACGAAGAAAAGACCGAGCAACGTTAAGGCGACGACTAGGTAGCCGAGATCTTCGAGTAGGGACAAGTCTAGGCTGAAAAAAGTCGGGATTGAGTTCACATACATCGAGTATTCCTGAAGCGGCGCGGCGATGATCAACAACCCCACGATGACCTCGCCAACCCCCGCCAGTATTGACCTATGGTTGGTCTTGCTGGGTGAGGCACGTAAGCTTCCTTCACTTAGGCCCCCTTACAGGCAGGAGAGGTGGAATAATGCGTTTTACGTGCCTCTTCTAATGCCTCGGCATCAAACCCTTTGTCAGGTCTATAGATGACTGCGTGACATATTCCGCATGCGATACCATTAGACTCCTCCTTCGCTTGTTTTCCCGGGTTAGCTAGAAGGAGCCCTCTAGGAGCAATTCGTTTCAGTGGGCCTGAGAGTTCCTTCAAATCCTTCTTCGGGGCGGGTTTCCAAGCCATGACCCCACAGTTAGGGCATTTCTGACGATTTGTTTTTGCTTCCCATCCGCAAGACGCGCATCGCCAATTCATAGTAGACTCATCACGTCCCTCGGTGCGAAAGTTGGATTCCATACCTGTGTAAACTAGCAATCATGAGTTTCGTTATAATCTCTGAAAGGATGAGGGTTGCTCGTTTTTTGTGGGGATTTCACGTTTGCTTAACGTTGGGCATTATCCCCGACCCCGATTCAATTCCTGTTGTCTTGTATCACGCTTTTCTATTCTATGCTTGTGGAAGATAAACAGCTCGTCGCGGCATGCTGGTTTCGTGCATGCGTCTCCCTGGCGGACGCTCTAGGCCACAGGGATTTCTACCAGGTGGAAGAACCGTTACGAAAGTAGAGGCGTGGCACTAGGAGTTAAGCGGTTGGAAACCGCATTCACAAATGACGTGAAGAACGAGAAAAGGAGGTGTCGATATAATTGAGGAAGCAAAGAGTTTGGATGCCCAGCTACGTCTACGCCTACAACCCTTGGTACGGATACTACCCCACGCTGGAATGGCAGGAATACGAACTAGACTACTGAGCCGGAGGCTGTCGTCAAGAATTTCTTCTTTCTTTTTTCTCAACTTCTCAAGGAAGAACTATTAGTTGAGCGGGAATCAAGTTACGTAAGAAGCCTGTAACTATCGTTTGGTCAGTTGTTTTCGCATGTGAAGCGCAGCCAGCATAGTTCATTAGTGGTAGAATTCTCCCTGCAGCGCTAGGTCAATTGAGGGAGAAGCAGTCGCTTTGAGGCGAGTACTTAACCGCGACGTTGTTGCTTCTCTCATTCTCTCTAGAGTAACCTACGCGATTAATTGGTACAATATTGCGGCCGTGTTTGCATTCATAGCTACTGACTTCGGCCTAAATATTTCGGGGCTCGGCGTATTGACTGCAAGTTTCTACATCGGCGTTGGATTGTTTCAAATCCCAGCAGGAATCGCGGCGGCAAAGTTCGGGCCGAGGAAAACTGCCATCTACGGAATGCTACTGTCCTCTGCCGCAGCAGTTCTTACGGCTTTCACCTATCAATTCTACCAATTGGTTTTGCTAAGATTCCTAGTGGGAGTGGGATTGGGTCTATTCTTTGCGCCCGGGGTTACGTTAATCGCGAAAGCATTTCGACGGGAATCGCAGGGGCTGGGAGTGGGAGTCTTCAACGGCGCCTACTATGTTGGGTCAGCTATAGGCCTCTTTGGGTGGTCAGTTCTCGCCGAGTTAACTGGTTGGCGACCGGCCCTAGCCGCAAGTGGTGGGTTGGGAATTCTCGGCGGTCTACTTCTTTTGGCTTATCTACCAAAGGACGAGTTTCGGAAGGAGTTCACCATTAAATTGCCGGACCTACGGCGAGTTCTCTCAAACCGATGGCTATTCTTGCTCTCGCTTGAACTATTCGGGATCGGTAGCGGCCAAATTCTCGTAAACACATTCATGATCTACTACCTCGAGCAATATCTGAAGCTTGGGCCCACCCCTGCCGGAATAATTGGATCCCTTAGCCCGCTAGCCGCAGTTTTCGCATCACCACTTTTCGGCATCTTATATGATAAGACGAAGAGAACCCGCCTCCTTCTGTTCATTCTTGGACTGGTTTTGTCTATCGGCGTCGCAATAGCCTCGATAGGAACCGTTTACTCTGCAATTGGCGCAACCGTGATGGCGGGGTCGAGCAGCGGCGCCTTTACGATAAGTTATCTGGCTGCACGGAAAGTTCGGGCGGCATCGGCTGAGTACGAGACGCTTGCCGTGAGTTGGGTCAATACCATTCAGATGTTTGCCGGATTCTGGTCACCCGTTGTCTTTTCCCTGCTTGTCATATCCTTCGGCTACGGCACATCGTGGATGGTTGCGGCGCTGTATACCTTTGTCTTAATCTCAGTTATTCTTCTGGCCAAGGAGCCGTCGAGTGGCGTCGCGTACTCTAAGGGTGGATAAGATTACCAACATACATTGCTCGTAAGAAGGCTAGTCGGTGGTTTCAGTTTTCTTCAGTTATTTCCAAGAATTTTCTCAAGTAATCCGTTAGAAGCCTCCGGTATTCTTCTTCAGTGATGCTTTCCTTCAAGTTCACCATTAAATTCGTGAAATATTGAAACTGGCTGGAGACTTTCTTGGGCAATTGAGCAAGAAGTCGCTCGTTCGAAGCTAGGGCCTTCCCGCCCAAGTCGGCTATCTTGTGCCTCTTCATTTGGGCAATTGCTCGTGCATTATTAACTAGAATTGCCGCGTTGATCCACCTGCCCTTTCTTGGGTCATTTGATTTCATGGGTTCATCTTTCACCCATCCTTGCAGGAAGTTGCTCAACTGTTCTTCCGGAAGGAGGTGGCCTTCCCTGAAGATTTTCATAGCAATGTCGTCTGCATACAGGTCTTGTATGTTGTTAACAAGTTCGTGGATTGTCTTCTGCTGATAATCCTCTAAGATGACTCGTCCGACAAGCCCATTGAGTGCTTCTTCTATGATGTGTTGGTTATGGGAAGGATGATTATTCTGCATTCTGTAAACATGTGACAATTCGTGCACGAGAAGCCCTTCTAGCATTCCTGATTTCACAGCCATCCCAGAAACCACGATCCTGAAGCCCCGGCCCTTCGGGGTCGTATATCCCATGAAAGGGAGCTGAGGATTCACAACAACCTCGAGGATGTTACGAACCTCAAACCCAGATCTCATCATGCTACCTATTGCATTCTCGTGGGCTTGCTTCACCAACTCAACGGTAGTTTCATTCGTGGCCCACGACCCCATCCCCAGTTTATCGTTCGACATTCTAAGCCGCTTCAACGTTTGGAAATAGTTGGCGCCAGAAGGGGCTTAACGGGTTGGTAGAATTTTCTTGTAAATTCAACTAGGTTTGCAAGTAGTTGTGTGAAGAATTGTGTTGTAATGGGGTCTGTTAAGTTGCCGTCCGAATCTATCTTGTCGTGGGCTGATGTCACAATGACGGCTGGCTGACTTACCAGGTGCATGTTCAGTGCCAGGAGGACTTGTTTGAGTTGGTCCTGTGCACCCACGCCGCCAAATGTCCCGGGTGAAGCGCTTATGACCGCTACCGGTTTGCCGTTGAATGAGTTCTGGCCGTAAGGCCTAGACCCCCAATCAATTGCGTTCTTCAGGATGCCGGGGTAGGAATGATTGTATTCCGGAGTGGCGATTAGGATTGCGTCAGCGCTCTCAATTCTCTCCTTGAATCGCTTGACTGCTTCAGGAATACCAGAAACTTCTACATCCTGATTGTAGAGAGGGATGTCATCTATGCCGAAGAGTTCTAGTTGGGCAGCCTTTGGAAGGAGTTTGGTTGCGGCTTGCAGTAATTGCTTGTTGAATGAGTTCTTTCTGAGGCTTCCAGCGATACCGAGTATCCTAATCGGTTTTTCGGGTTGCAACGGCTCCCACCTTCAGTTTAATTCAAGACCTTGAGTTCTGTAGGGCCCGCGTGGAACCCTACCTTCACATGCGTCCCATCACAGTACGGTTTGTTGTTCGAAGTTCCGCACCTGCACATAGCAGTGAACGGCTTGCCATCTATGAAAATGACGTTTGGGCCATTTTCCGCAGGTTTTATTTCTACTTTGGACATCGATTATCTAACCACGCTTTACTTTAGTAAGCTAGTAGAGATAAGTAAGTATATTAACTGCAACTAGGCCTAAGGTAAGCTCGTTACGTTCGCAATGGCGCCAGTATTGGTTGCCCAGAGTTAGCCTATTGATTGTTATGATGCCCTACCCCTTCGCAACGAGTAGAGCAGCAGGCCTTGCAGAGTCAACGCTACAACTACCCCTAAAGCAAATGTTTGGAATATGCCCATTGTTACTATGAACGATGCAATTAGGAAAAAGAAAACGGCGGATGTGGAACACCCGACGGTCACGCCGCGGAGAAACTGCGCACTGGCCCCTGGGCCGTCGAATTTGTGAATGAACACAGCCAATATGGTTGCGTAAACGGGGAACGGCGTGAGGAGTCCGCTGAAGTGAGGCCCTAGGAATGTAGCACTCTCGGTGATGAGAAGGACCATAGCGGTCGCTGAAACCATTCGAGTTGGGATCTCCCATGCTGGAGGCTTACGAGAACTCCCTCCAACTGAGCCTGGGGGCATAACCCTCCAGATGACTCCCAGAAATGCTAGAACACCAACCAAGGACAAAACGAGTGGAGCTGATACAAAATACAAGATCGACGACGCAATCAGATAGGCCGTGCAGCATCCAACGAAACTAATTCGCCAACTGAACCTAAAGGAAAGTAAGCTGTACGCCAGGCAGGAGCTTGCCAGTGAGATCAACGCCATCAACGTTCCCTGAGCTGCTCCCGACGCAAAGTTACTTCCCTGCTCCAACGTCAAGAAGAACAGGACTGGGCCGGAGGTCAACGGAAGGCCAATTATCAACCCACCAACGGACGCGCCCCATCGGCGAGCCACGATACTAACCGCAAAAATGAAAATCGGCACAGTAACCAGTTTCAGCCCAAGAATCGCCCCCGCGTTCATCAACATAGTTTCTTCTCAAAACGTGGGCATAGATATTGTTGAGGTTAGATTGCTGCGGGTGCCTTTCCTTGCTTTAAGCTGAACCCGAAAATCCTTGGGACAGAGATAAATCATGACGTCCCCATGTCATTAGCGGATCGGTAATGTTTGAGATTTCTGAGCTCTACGCATATGCGTCCCGTGTCCGGCGAAGGTTTGCGGACAAGCTTGCGGAGTTACCGTGGGCAGAGGTTGAGAGGAATAGGGAGGCGAGCTTCTACAGCATGAAGAATATTCTGCTCCATATGGTTGACAATGAGGATTGGATCGTTAATTGGGTTATCCCGGGGCGGAGTGGAGAGTACGTGCGGAGGAAGTGGGCTGAATATACGAGCATGGGGATGGTGCTCGTGCATTTGGAAGAGGTTGAAGGGAGAACTCGGCCTTGGCTCGCGGGTTTGGATGAGAAAGCTTTGAAGCGGAAGGTGAACTTCACGCTCTCGTCTGGAGCAACCTTCGACCTCACGGTTGAAGAATGCCTCATCCAATCCTTCTCCGAGCAAATGTATCATATGGGAGAATTAATCGCGTTAATGTGGCAGGACAATGTTGAACCGCCTCAGATGCAATGGTTCTGGAATAACCCTAGAACGTAGGAACCTGGCACTAGATGATGGTGAGGTAGGCTCCGATGGCTCAAACTGCTTCGGAAACTCTCGGCTTCTATCGAAGATGAGTATTGGCAGATGTTATTGTCCAATGAGCCGGACTTAGCGGATGCCCTTGGCGACCGGTGGTACCGCGACAAGTTCCTAGACGTGAGGTCTAGATTCGTGAGTATATGTTCGGGGTCCCTGTACCTCTGCTTTGGATTTCTTGCTCGATCTGTCTCAGCAGGAGTATTCTTTTGAATGTTGGCGGGTGGGTGGCGAAGGCTTCGTTGATGGAACGCCAATGGGACTTTGCCTCTGCCTCCATCGCTAATTCAAGTTCATGCTCATCAAGCACGCCGTCGTGATCTAAATCGTACTTACTCTTTTGTTGCAGAATTCCAGAAATCTCCTGCTTCGCCAGCACAGGGTCGGAGATGTATAGGGCTCTCGCGCCATGGGCATCCTGTGGAGCCAGCGACAGGCCGTAAGTTATCCTCGTCAGTGCACTCTCCAGGCTCCTAGGCGACTCCGTCAGGTACGCCGAGAAGACGTCGGCGAAACTCTCCCTAAGCCTGCTGAGGCGAAGTACTAAGAGTTGTGAGATAAAATAGACCACTAACGCGACCGCCCCAGCTACGAGAATGTATACAGCCCCATTTTCACGTTGACCCCTACGGCCGCCTCCGCCGTATACTTGGAAGCCAAACGCCGCCCGAACGACCACGTACGCGATCAACGGAATCGCAGACATGAACGTCATCACGATCGAATCTCTATGCCGGACGTGGCCCAACTCATGCGCAAGTACTCCTCGAATTTCATCCTCGCTAAGCTGAGATAGCAGGCCTTGGTTCACGGCTAGAGTCATATTCGAGGATGAGTTGCCGAAGACGAAAGCGTTGGGCGTCTGGTCGGGAACAATTGCCAAGCGCGGCTGCTTCACGCCCGCCTCCTGAGCCAGCTTACCCACAGTCTGCTCCAACCAAACATTCTCACCAGGCCCCAAATATCGCAACCGAGTCGTCAATCGAACAATATACGGGCTAATAGCGAATTGGATTAACATGAAAATCAAAGCCAGAACAAGAGCTCCCGAAAGTATTCCGACAGGTGAGATATCCACGTCCACCGCAGCGCTAATGAAGACTGAGACTACGGCGATAAAGACGACAAATATGAAGAGCGTAATGATTACGGTCGAATACATGGTCCCTTTGAGTTGTCCTAAGTTCGCCAATGTCTGTCAGGCCTCGAGTTTCCGCCTGCGAGGAGAAATAGAGACCATTAAACATTAGCTTCCACAAATCACAGAAGGATTAGGCTTGGTTGCGATCACAAAGGAAGTAGCCTGCCCGCACTGTGCTGCGCCTCTACAGGTCCAGCCTGGAGAGATTATTGTAACCTGCAAGTATTGCGGGTTCACAAGCTTCATTGAGACTGGCAAGGCCTTCGAGTTCGAGCACTCTCTTATACTCAACTCGATTCAAGCGCCAGGTTTTCAAACTGGTTCAAAGCTGGATGGCCAATAGCTTCATCGCCTCAAAGGATCTACACAAGAAATCCGCCCTCGCAGAACAGGATCTGACATACCTCCCAATTTGGGTCGTCAGCGCCGAGGCCCAAACACACTATAAAGGTATAATAGAACGAATCGCACCGCCCGCGCAGCAAGAAGGCGACATCTCTAACCATTACGACTGGTTGGTCCTGGCCAGAAAGCAAAGCAGCTTTCCAATTCGTTCCTACCATCTATCCCTAGCCGGGAAGATCCCATTCGATGCCGCCAGAATAGAAGGGGGCGCAAAGATCCTGAACAGTGAGATGGACTCTGAGGAAGCTAGTACGCAAGCACGGGACGAAATCGAACAGCTCCATGAGTATCTTGCGAAGCAAAAAATCGACCGCATAGAGGACATCAAGACCGAATTCAACGTCACAAGCAGCTTCTACCTACACGCTCCAATATGGTTCGTAACCTACGTCTACAAGAATTCCCGATACCAAGTCCTGCTTGACGGTTCCTCGTCGGAAGTAATCAAGGGAGACTTGCCGAGCACAGACTTCAAAATGCTCTAACTCGATTAAAAACGATGAATCCTTAAAAGCCAAGCCAGACGTGAATTGAGGAGAATTTCCATGACCGCAAAAACACCCCTTGAACGAGTACAGGAAAGCGACAGGCTACTAGAACGTATAATGCTGCAGGTCCCTGGCTTCCGCGGATACAAGGTTAGGGAGGAAAGAAGAGAGGCGGACAGAATCGTAAGGGACTACGTCTACCGTGCCCTCAAAGGCGCCCGAGACGACCTCATGGGCTGCTTCCAGTTGCTCAGTAACGCTGGGACGCCGGAGTTAATGGAACCCACAAACCAGCTCATCGCAAAGTTGGACCGAGTTGCGGAGAAGGTAAACCGCGCCTCATACGGGTACAGCGGGTTCTTCGACTCCGTACGTGTCGAAGCCCCTCAGCTAGATCAAATGGTGGCCTACGACACGCAAATGATGGAGTCTGTGAGAAAATTGGCTGATTCAATTTCAAACTTCAAAATGCAGCTTAGCCAGGGAAAATTCGAAGATACTCGGAACGTGGAAAGTGGTCTGGACACTTCAATCCTACAGCTTGAAGCCACATTTGATAAGCGTAAGCAGACAATCGAAGGGGTGACCGTCTAATGCCTCAAGTTCTAGAATGGGTGAACGCGGGTCCTGACGATGTTGTCTACCGTTACCCAGACGAGAACATTATGTGGGGGGCGCAACTGGTCGTTCACGAGTACGAGTACGCAGTCTTCTTCCGCGACGGCAAAAGCTACGACACCCTCGGCCCAGGAAGGCACACGCTAACAACACTCAACCTGCCTCTCATCACGAAACTTTTGTCCAGGATCGCTGGATTCCAACAGACCCCCTTCAAAGCGAACGTTATCTTCGTCTCCAACAAGCAGTTCGCAGGAAAATTCGGCAACAGAGCCCAAACAACCGAACTAGCCCCGCTCATGACTTTCGGTTCCTTCTGGTTCAGGATAGAAGACGCATCCCTTTTCGTGAACGAGGTTGTGGGTGGACAGAATGCGTATGCTACAGCGGATGTCAACAATTTCCTGCGCGGATTCGTCAACGAAAAAATGATTGACGTCCTCTCCAAGTACGATTTGCAAACCGTATTCACTAAACTTGATGTTACGTCGAATGAGGTCAAAGCCAACCTTGTTGACTACTTCAAACGAATAGGGGTTCAGATGATCGACCTCAAGTTTGAAGGAATCGACACTACGCCCGAATTCCGGGACAGGTTGTTCTGGTTGAAAACAGGCCGTGTGTCACCCGACGAGGTCATTAGAATGGAAACTGTGAAGGACGCTGCGGCGTCTTTAGGTAAATCTACGGGCGGGGGTGCAGCCTTCGGGGCCGGCATGGTCCTCATGCCGCCGCTATTCCAAACGTCAGGCGGAACAGCTCCCGCCATTGCACTAGTCGTTTGCCCCAATTGCCAAGCACACATACCCTCAACGTCGAAGTTCTGTCCCAACTGCGGTACAAGCATCAGTTCCGAAACCCAACCTACCGTCGCTCCAGGAAAGAAATGCCCCAAGTGCAACAGCGTAGCCGCCGCAAGCGCAACCTTCTGCCAAAACTGCGGAGCCAAACTGCCCTAACAGAGTATCGCAAGGAAGAATGTCGATTCAGGGATGTGAAGTATGCGTCTTAACTCCCAGACAATTTAGTGCAGCAACATCGCCATGAAAACCAACTCGTCGATCTGTGCTTGATTACATCTAACAGACCATACCATCTTACTAAGAGGACTAGCAGTGCGCTCTAGGGTGGAGGCAAACCTTCCGCACAAATTGTGGGCGTACTCCGAGCTGGGGCTAGAATGCGAGGTCTTGTAGGTTCGACGCCCAGTTAACGTAGGTCATATCGCTCACGAGGCTGGAGTAATCTGTGAAGTATGCGTTGCTGTATACGAATAGTGTGCCCTTATCGCCTGAATAACCACCAATTGTCCAAAATCCGTTCGCGGCGGTGATTGTCAGGATGCTCGAGGTTTGTGTACCGTTGGAGATGTATGATGGGAGTGCAGACGAGAGATTAACGAATCCGGCCGAGCTGTAGGTTGCAATCCAAGCTTGGCTTGGAGTTACTTGAGCCACGGGTGTTCCTCCACCGATCATCCATGACTGGCCGTTCCATGCAATAGCGTTCACTGAAAGGTAATTTTCCGTTCTCACTGCGGCTTTGAGTTGTTGAGTAAGGTCCACAAAGTTGCGACCATCAAACTGAGTGAGGAAGCCAAATCCACCGATCAACCAGTATTCACCATTCCATCCGATGGACTGAACTGCGGCAAAGCTAGGGATAGCGAGTTCGGCTTGCGTGGTGAGGTCAACAATTCTACTTCCGTCGAAAGTGAATATTGTACCATTATCAACGTAGCCCCCTCCGATCAACCAATAGAGGCCATTCCAAGCATTTGCGTACAGAATGGCATCGTGCTGATGCGGAACGAGAGTGGATAAGTCTGTGAAAACAGTACCGTTGAAAGTTCCTAAGCTCATATGATTTTCCGAGTAAGTAGCATTGGGTGACAGTGGGCCTGAGCCTAAACCTGAGAGCAACCATTCCTTTCCATTGTAGCTTGCAGCGAAGACGTCTCCCCCGCTCCATTCTGATGCTTCGCCGTAATAGTCGAGCGAACGTTCAGCTAGAACCTTCGCTCCATCATATAGGAAAACATACGGCCCATAAGAATCGTCGTCGGTACCCCACCCTGAAATCAAGAACTGTGACCCGTTGAAGCCACCACCCCAAACAGTGCCCTGACTTCGAACAGGAGATAAGTGGACGGCGGAATTGTTTTGAAGATTGACCACATAAAGCCTGGGCGACTGCCCCGGCTCAAACCATGTGCCATTTTGACCACCGACTAGTACGGAGTTGACGCCAGCGGCATTCGGATGCCCTAGCACATTGCAGATTCCTCTTCTCTCCGTCTGCTTCCCAAGACACGTTTGGTGACCGGCAACTGGGGTGACAACAAAACTCGCCGCCAATATTACAAAGAATATGGCTAGCTCGTTCTTCATTGAGCATCGATCTCAAGATGCTTATTCCGTAGGCGCCGTCGTAGTACTCGACTGCCGCGTGTAGTCAGCCGTTTTCCTGATGGAATATATAACCGGTATGGATGAAACATCCCTAGCAAGAGAAGAAAGCCCACTAGCACCATCACGGCCAAGAATTCAAGCAAAAGTTGTAAGAGAACTACATCCCGACTCAGATGGTTTGGCTAACTGTACTTCTTGCTGGCTCGAGGCTAAGCAGCTTTCTTGCTGACTTTTCCGGATGCAATTCTGTAGGTTTGAACTAGCGAATTAGAGTCCTAACCGTTGATCAATGTTGACAAGGATCGCTAATCTTCTCATTGTCGTTAATGCTCAGCGCCCACATGTTAGGCGGCTCGGAACCCTCAAAAGGCCAAGACACCAGGACTCGATCGGGGTGCATGTACCATATCTAACCCGAACACTCACCATTGCACTAAAAGTTCCCTCACGATGGAGTTTTCCTGGGCAAGGTTGCAATGGCTGGGGTTCAAGAGATCCTACCTCATAGGCGTTGGGAAGGTTTCCTGCGAGAAATGCGGACGAATATTTCCGATCGAAGAAGGCGCTGTTCAGAAGGCCCTGGCGAAAAGGGCGACTGAGTTCAAAGAGGACCTTCGAAAAATCGCGCTCGAACACGGAAGTTAGTTTGTGACCGACAATTGCGCTTAGCAGAATCGTGAGCAGGGCTGTGAATCTTAATAGTTGCGTCTGCTTGAGTTAGATGGACGCTTTACTTTGGATTGATGATTGATGGCTGAAGATAAGATTGGCCAAATAATGAGTAGGCCTGTCCGAACAGTGAAGCCCGACGAGAAGCTCACCGCGGCAGTCGCGGTAATGGACAACAACAATATCGGTAGCGTGGTTGTTCTTGATGGGGAAACCGCTATCGGAATCATTACCGAGGGTGACGTAGTCGAGCAAGTCTCGAAAGGAGCTCAAGTCCTCCTTGAACCAGTAAAGCAAGTCATGTCAAAACCGCTCATCACGGGGACTCCTGATATGGCCGTTCAGGACGCCGTGAACGTGATGCTCGAAAAAAGAATTCGTCAACTTCCCATCATTGAAGGAAGCAAACTAGTTGGTATTGTTACCGATCGAGATCTGATGCGGTCGGTTCTCCGCGTCTCATCCGAGAAGCTGAGCAAACTTAAACTGCGGGAATTAGAGCTTGAAGGAGCCACAATAGCAGCCCAGATAGTTACGCTGCTGAATCTTTAAGCCCTCTGAATGAACGTTTCATAGCCGCCGCGACAGAACGACTGCGGCTACAATTGCAATATCAAGGATTGTGACCTAATCGTCCTCAATTCTACGCGATTTCAATTGCGATGAGCGTGGAGAGTGAGAACCAATCGTCGATGATTTCTTTCGCTGCCTTCCCGTAGTATTTTTCGTAAAGAGCAACTTTGCACCGCCATGCTTCATCCGGGTCTTCGGTGATGTAGTGGCCTTTTCCCGTGAAATTTGCTCCACCAATCTCGAAAGAGACCTCGCCGTTCTGCTTGATGTTCTTCATCCAGTCAGTCTCCTTTCCCTCGTGGCTAAGGAAGACAATGCCATTACTGGCTGCGAACCATAACTCTACAGTGTGCGGCTCCCCCGTCTTTCGTCCCCTCGTCGTGAGGTGAATGAGTTGCTGTGACCTAACTTTCATCAACTTGTCCGTGGACGCCATTCGCTTTCACACTCGAGGCGCACTACAACGTCTCCGTATTAATTCTGTGCGGAGATGATGCTCCAGTGGTGCCAATTGCTCCGCGGGAGACAAGATGTCGAGGCCTGCCTGTTGCTGATGGAGTTTCGTGCGAATGTGAGCTAGTCGGTCTGTGGGAAGTCTCCTTGAAAGATTTCTTCAATGGCCCTTCTGGGCGAGGCTTCGGGTTGTTCTGCCGCGTAACCTAATGAGAACATTGCTACGGGGTGTGCCGACTTTAGCCCTAGGACTTGCTGCACTTTCTTCTCGTCAAAGTCTCCCACCCAGACTGTTGCTAAGCCGAGGTTCACGGCGGCAAGCATGGCGAAGGCTCCAGCGATTGTTGCGTCCTGCACGCTGTAAAGTTCCGTACCTCTCTTCCCGTATTTTGTGGCTGAACGTTTAGGATCCGCGCTAAACACCAAGCAAACGGGTGCTTGGGCGATGAAACCTTGGCCATGCGCCGCTTTCGCAAGAGCATCCTTCTTCGCTTGGTCGCGAACCACTTGGACATTGTACGCTTGCAGGTTCCCCGCCGAGGGTGCCATGTTCGCTGCCTCGAATAGTTGTTTCAGTTTGTTCTCCTCAACTGGCTGAGGTTTGTACGCGCGCACTGAACGCCTGTGAGTTAGAACTTCAACGAACTCCAATTGGGCTCATTCCGGGGTTGGCGGTGGGCGGATTAAAGGGGAATTCTTGGCACCCAGAATTGCAACCCAGCGAACCCCGAATTTACCATCCAACCTCCAGCTTAGCAAGATTTGCCATGCCGATTCATTTCGAGTCGGTCACGAGAGAAGCACGCCTCCTCAGCCCTCTCCAGAACTTTGAACCTGTGAGTCAAGTAATCGAGCACAGGCGGGATCCGCTAACTGGCCGAAGAGTAATTGTGCTCAAAGGCCGGATGGATTATGTTAAACGGTTCATCGAGTCGGATGAGGCCGCTGTTGAGGATCTAGCGAATTCAACTCTTGAGGGATGTCCCTTCTGTCCCAGTTCGTTGGAGACTAAGGCGCCAAAATTCATTCCGGAAATCTCACGTGAAGGCCGTATTCGCGTGGGTGAAGCGGTGTGCTTTCCAAGCCTCTTCGCCCATGAGGACCATAACGCGGTCGTTGTCCCAACACGCTCGCACCGTGTCCCCTTAAATCAAATCCAACCGGCCATGTTCGCTGACGCATTCAAGGCATGCGCAGAGTATTTCCGGCGACTTCACACCTGGCAACCCGCGGTGAAGTATAATGCGATCGTCGTGAACTTTTACCCACCCGCGGGTTCAACCGTCGCCCACCCACACGTGCAGGCCCTCGCGAGCGACCTGCCACTGCAAGGAACAGAGGAGCTCACAGACGCGAGCCGCGCGTACTTCCAGAAACATGGTACCCCATATTGGGCTGAGTTAGTTGAGGAGGAGAGGCGTATCGGGAGCAGATATCTAGGGGCGACAGGGAGGGTTCATTGGCTAACCCCGTATGCGCCGTTCGGTTTGAATGAGGCCCAGGCAGTTGTATCTCATGCTTCAAGCCTAAGTTCACTTTCGGATGAAGACTTTCGCGGCCTCTCTGAGGGCCTCGTCAAAGTTCTCAAGTACTATTACGATGTCGGTATCAGGAGCTACAACGCCGCGATTTATTCAGGGCCGTTTAGTGAAAACCTTGACTACTTCGACGTTGGCCTTCGCGTTGTCTCCCGGTATGGATACAAGCCCAAGTTTGTGAGCGACGTGTGGGCGTTCCAGTATCTGCTGGGCGGACAGGAGGTTTACGAGGCGCCTGAGGAGACTTGCAGCAAGCTTAGGAAGTACTTCGAGTAGCCGAGGCCAAGCTCCCTGAGCCATCTATACGTCAAGTTCACTTCACCTGAAGCTCACAATAGAATAGTGATTCTAATCTAGGAGACGGCAATACTAATTCTGTCAGGTCTCTGCGATGATTTATTGCAAATATTGTCTCTCTCGCTTGGAGGATTCAGCAGCCATATGCCGGGTTTGTGGGATGGCAACTGGTTCCGGCCCGTACCTCACATACTACTATCCTTACGTTCCCTCGGGCTTCCTTACTCCAGCTGTTTTTCAGCAAAGACGACAAACTACGGGTTTCAGACTATGCCCTTCTTGCTGGCGCCAAGTGGACCTCAACGATCGTTTCTGCCGTTATTGCAGAACCTATCTAGGTTAGACGCCACCTAGGAACCTTGGTATCTTTTCAAGAAGTTGCGCGGACGAAATACGTGAAACGCTGGCATGGATGAAAGCGCGGCATGACTAGCGTCTTGGTCACTTTTCGCGTTCAGGGAGAGCAGAGGGAGACGCTCACCAAAGCTCTGGGCAAAGCTTCTGGGATAGTTTTTCTCTCGGACGTTTCGCCGGGGAATCGTGCAAAAGAACTCGCCGACACCGACCTGCTAATCTCTTGGAATGTGAAGGAGGAGTTGCGGCCTGAGGAATTCAAGTTGCTCGACCACGTGAAGATGTTGCAATTGCTCACCGCGGGCGTCGACCAGCTACCCTTCAAAGACCTCCCGCCGGGCCTAATGATTGCTAGCAATGCCGGAGCCTATGCAGAACCTATGGCGGAGCATGTAGTCGCCATGATCCTAGCCATTACTAAGAACCTCTTCGACCGGCAAGTGAAACTCAGGAACGGCACATTTGACCAAACCAACGTGAACCGAATGCTACGAGGCTCCACATGTGCGATCCTGGGTTTCGGCGGCATAGGAAAGACGGTTGCACGCCTCCTGCGTTGTTTTGATGTCAAGATCTATGCGCTCAACACGACCGGACGAACCGATGAACCAGTCGACTTTATCGGAACGCTCAAAGACCTCGAACATGTGCTGCTCCTTGCCGACATCGTCATCATCACCATTCCATTAACGAAATCAACTCGAAAGCTAATCGGGGAGGAGCAATTGGGATGGATGAAGAATGATGCTGTCGTCGTGAACGTGGCCCGCGCGGACATTATCGACGAGGGCGCACTATACCGGAAGCTGAAGGAGAACCCCCAATTTACAGCCGCGATTGACGCCTGGTGGATTGAACCCCTACACCACGGGAAATTTTCCACGAACTACCCCTTCCTGGAGTTGCCCAACGTTCTAGGTTCACCACACAACTCAGGGCTTGTCAGCCATTCTTTCGAGAAGGGCACGATGCACGCAGTTGAGAACGTGAAAAGATTCCTGAACCATGAACCCGTACTGGGCGTGGTCAGGAGAAGCGACTACATGTAACCCATAGGCTCCCGGCCATTGCTACGGCCATCCTTTGCCCTCCTATCCGTCTTGAGGGAACAGAAAACATGAAAAACCTGCACACCCGTCGTATAGAGTATGGTTAGCTGTTCAAATTGCAACACGACTGTTAGTGACCGGGCTCTGTTTTGTCACAGTTGTGGCTTAAGGATGCCCTCTTCTTACACGCCATCGTACACGCCTTCATACGCGCCTTCTTACACGCCGTCGTATACGCCCTCGTACGCGCCTTCGCCTGCGCCTTCCACGTACAATGTCCAAGCAGACTTGGGTCAACAATCCCTCAGCCTGCTCTCACGCCTGTGGCCATCGTTGTCCACGCAGGAGAGAGCTAATACTATCTCACTCCTCCTCTATGCGGTCCAGGGGTACCCATCCGCCGTTCAAGGCCTTCGAGGGTGGTTCGCGGATCGCTCAAGATACGACACGCGAACTTACGCTTAGGATTGCAGTTAGTATCACCGTCTCCATCCGAAACGAAGACGCTCACAAAGTAGTTCTCTTTGCTGGCTAACCTTCTAGATGACTGGGACCAGGTATTGGGTTCAAATCCCTTCGGCCCCGCTATCAAATCTTAAGGACTTGTTTAGCTAAAGAATGGGTTCTAGTACCATTTGGTCAAGGTGAATGAGAAGACCATGACTCAACCAAGTGCCTTGGAGACTATCAATGATCTGACCGCGGCCATCAATCGAGGAGATCTCGAAGCAATGTTGAGTTTTTTCGAGCCTGACGCCGTTCTAGTGGTTCAGCCTCTTGCTGGGCAACCTGGTCAAGTCGCCCGTGGTAAGGTTGCAATCCGTGAAGCATACAAGGGATTTGTTTCATTGAAGCCCACACTTCGCCGACAAGCCCAACAGATAGTGGACGCTGGCGACATTGCCCTTCATTGTTCTAGGTGGACGTTGACAGCTACTTCTCCCGACGGTAAGAAAATGGACAGGGCAGGAGCCTCTTCGGATGTACTCCGGAAACAGCCAGATGGACGATGGCTTATTCTAATCTACAACCCTTACGGAACAAGCATAGTAGGCTTCGAATAAGACAACGAGATACGGGTTTGCGGAACAGTAAAGCTGGAGCCGGCGCAACATTTACGACGCCGTCGGACCAGGAAATCGTAATTACTCGTGTCTTCGAAGCGCCGCGTGAGCTCGTATTCAAGGCTTACACGGATCCGGCCCTTATTCCGAAATGAGGGTGAAAAGACGAAGCTCACCATCACAGCCCTATTCCAATCGAAGGAAGATCGCGACGGGATGCTCAAGACGGGCATGAAGGAAGGGGCAACTGAAACCCTGGGCCGCCTCGCCGAACTCCTAGAAACTCAAGAGTAAGGACGCCTCTAGCAGAGGTTCATCTCGAGTGGATTCGAAGAAGGTGCGGAGGATTGGCGCCTTTGCCGCAATCCTGCCCGCTTTAGACCATTTGGTCTCGCCTACGCTAGGGATGATGTTCGCGCCTGCGTTCATGCATCAGGAATTTGGAGATGGTGTAGTTCCAGTTGTAACTTTCTTCATCGCTCTAGGTTTATTCCAGTTAGCTTGGATCGGCATTATCCTGAAATCAATCAATAGGAGTTTACTTGCGCTGGGGATTTTCGGTTTCTCCGTCTCCATCATCATATACTTCGTATCGACTCAGATGTGGCTTCCTTTTGGAGTTCCGCCGCAACCCCTCGCCCCGTTCGCGTTTCTAATCAAGGCCTTAGAGGCGATTTTCATTCTCGCTTCGCTATACATACTAAGAACTCGCGCCAACATTCGTACCTCTAAATAGCTGCTTCACGGTCGGATTCGTGTTCATCTACGGCCGTTCACTGGCTTTGATTCCTGAATTCGACAAGTCCGTCTTTGAATTTGATGCTTGCGTGGCTGCCGTTGCAAAACGGCATGTTGTCCGAGGCCCCACATCGGCAAAGCGTAACGCGATTCCGGACTTCATAGGGAATTCCGTTCTCAGATTCGATCCTCACCCCTCCGCGAACCCATAACGGGCCACTGCAGCCAAGCGCCGGATCTTCAACCACACCGATGGAAGGTGGAAGCTTATGTTCAATCTCCTTCCCGGTCTTCTTGTCGTGTAAGACCAGTCGGCCTGACGGGCAGTGGTTGGCTTCTCTTATGGCCAGCTCGCGAGCCGCCGGGTTGTCCGTCTGTTGGATCAGACCCCAAATCTTACCTCCAGCATCGCAGAATCGCGCGAAGGCACAGAGTTGTTCAACGTCGCTAAGAGTCATCGTAGGCCCGTCAAATGTTTCTGATTGCCTTGCAACCGGCGTCCGGCTCGCGGTCTCTTTTCCGTTGAATTTGACCTTCTTGTGAGTATCATCACAGAAGGGTTTAGTCTTTGAGCGCCCGCAACGACAGAGCTTGTAGTCCGATTTTGTATCGAAGGTTTTACCCTGTTTCCACTCCCACGAAAAACCTTCCTCATTCGGCGTGATTATCTGCATACTGAGGGGGATGTTCTTTGATACAAGATAGGGTCCGTCCTTGGATACGACGATCTTTTTTTCAGCGGACAAACCGTTCAACCGTTCTCCGGAAATGGGATTACGTCTTAGGAAGATTGCCCCCAGCATAAAGATATGCTGCCTGCACTAAGCTGAACACTACGTCCACTTCGTGGTTGTCACGCGGACCGTAAATCATGACAAAATTCTGCGGCGCTAACCCAGCCCGACCTACGGGATGCACTTCTGCCCAGCCGCCGCTAGACTCTGACTTGCCATCTCACAATTACCAGGTTATGATTCTATGATTACTCTAGAATCACAAGAAACTAAGTGGTTCCTTCCAGAAATACGGAGGTCCCCCTAATACCTACCTTGTACGTTTTCAAGGGTTCTACCTGGATTTCGGAAATTATGTCTGTGGCATTCTTCATCATCTCAAGCATTTCCTGAGGCAGCTTTTGCACGACTTCCGGCGGCATGCTCAGCTGGGGACCCGAGAGGTTCTTTCCGGTTGTGACATCGAATTTCGCCCCGTGGAGCGGACAGGTGACTACCTTTCCTTGAAGCGCTCCTCTGGCTAGGCTTGCGTTCGAATGACCGCATCTATTCGACGTAGCATAGATCTTTCCATCAACGTTCGAAAGCAGAACATCCTGATCAAACGCTCTCACTCGCTTCATGCTGCCCGGCGGTATTTCTGTGATCTTCGCCACTTCAACTTCCATTAACATGCCTCACTTGACTTTAGCAATCTACTGTATGAAGGTAAGGATATTAACCCATGCTAACCCTAAGGTAACTAGGTTACAACAAAAATGCCAGCTCGCTTGAAACTGAGAACAATAGAACCTGACGCTGACCGCTGCCCCGCGGTTGGCGCGATAAAGGCTATCGTTACTGAATCGCGGCTCTTGGTGGTTAGACATTTGTTTACGGGCCCGAAAGGTTTCAACGAGCTTCTGCGAGCGTCTGGAATAAACTCGAAAACATTGTCAGCGACTTTGAAGTTCCTAGAGCAGAACGGAATCGTCCGCAGGGAAGTGATCAGTACAGCGCCCTTTAGTGTTCAGTACTCCCTGACAGCTTCTGGCCTCGAGCTTGAACCGGCGCTAGAGGGACTAGGGAAGTGGGGTAAGAAATGGCTACCACAGTTTAGCGGTAAACTGGCCGATACTCACCGCGTCGTGATCACTCAGAAGATTCCAAGTAAATGAAGACAAGCCGGCAGCGGCAGCAGCTTTTCTTTTTCCTTCGAGTAGCCGGCCCTTCACGAGCACCCCGCCGCCAAGTTCGTCTTTCTTGAAGCATAACCCGTACCGGTGCGCGCACGCTCAAGCCCTTTGGTAAGAGAGTCCGGGTTGGAAGAACTTCATAGCTATCAAGCTAGATGGACCGCAAGTAAACTCAGTGAGTTCTTGGACTTCACTTGTTTCTCCCTACCACACGTTCAATGTTTCGTTTCCGTCCTTTCGTTCAACCGTTAATTACATAAATCGATCAAGCGTTTCAAAGAGTATGAGCGAGTTCTCGTTCCATCCGATTGGCGAAGTCAGGGTTCAAGCCTCTGATGATGAAATAAAGGGCCGGAGGCGTGAACTGGACTGCGAGTCGCGAATAGAGATTTTTCCCGAATTCCAAGACGCATTAGACGGCTTGACTGGATTTTCACATATTTTCGTGTTGAGCTTCCTCCACAGATTGAGACCTGACCAGGTCGGTGTTCTCAAGGTTAGGCCAAGACGATTACTGAGCAAGGGGTTCAAGTTAGAGGAACTCCCCGTGGTAGGAGTTTTCGCGATCGATTCCCCTACTAGACCAAACCCAATTGGTCTGAGCTTAGTGAAATTGCTGCGCATCGATGGAAGGGAACTTTTCGTTTCCGGCCTAGACTTGTTCGATCGAACTCCAATCTTGGACATTAAACCATACCGAGACGACTATAGAACGAATGAATACGAGCTGGCAGGTTGGTATCGCAACCTTAGGGATAGAGTAGGCGAGGAGATCTAGCAACCTGATTTAGGCTACAGTCTCTTGGAAAAAAGTCGAGGATTATGGTATTGCTGCTTGGTAGCATTATCTTAGTACTTCCCACCATCTCGTCTCGCGTGCTCATAGGCCTAATTTTCTGAACGCGACGTACTTGGGGAAGTCTACGCCAAGTGTGAAGATTGCAGAGAGTCCCAAGACAACGAGAACTTGAATTGTCGTGACGGATGGTAGGACAACGCCGTAGATTCCCAACAAGGCGAATCCAATCACCGTAGCCAAGCTAGAGATGGTAAGTTCCCTTCCGGGTCGAGAGGCCCAGAAGTGTCCTCTCTCCCTCACAATAAGGACTCTGAACTGGCTGGTAAAGACTAGTGTAAGCAGCACGAAGGTTTGAAGTGTTCCTAGTTCCATGTGATAGTAATTCGTGCCGATGAAGATGACGATGACACCCTCGACAACCAAGAGTACGCCGATAAGGATTGAGGCTAACGTGATCTTCTTCACGTTCCATATGTTCGGGCTCTTCGTGGTCTTCACGTTATCAGTGGCAAGTGACATTGTCACGAAGTCATTCGCAAACACCAACAGAACCATACCTAGCACCGAGAGGACGATGTGATGCAACCACAAGAAGCCCAAGACTAGTATGCCTATGAATTGTATTACTTTCGTGACCTTGTTGACGACCCATGTTAGCATGCGCTGGTAGATTTGTCTGCTCGTACCGATCGCGTTAAGGATAACCTTCAGCCCAGGTTCCGTTAGGACTATGCTGGCAGACGCTTTTGCAACGTCGGTGGAGTTGTTCACTGCTATGCCCACTTCCGCTTGTTTGAGAGCTGGTGAATCGTTCACACCATCGCCGGTCATTCCTACCATATGGCCTCTCGACTGCAGAAGCTTCACCACTTTGTACTTGTCTTCTGGGTAAATCTCTGCCAACCCATCATATTCATCCAGAATGTTTGCTTGATCCGCTTCTGATAGC
Source organism: Bathyarchaeia archaeon (assembly GCA_049517415.1). Taxonomy (GTDB): domain Archaea; phylum Thermoproteota; class Bathyarchaeia; order 40CM-2-53-6; family 40CM-2-53-6; genus FEN-987. The sequence goes on along the minus strand of JBEKSC010000012.1, from coordinate 25,038 downwards.
TTCTCGAGATTTGACATCGGATAGATTCGATTGCCAATCCCCACTTGGCCTGCAATCTCTCTGGCTATTGCCGCGTTATCTCCTGTCAGCATTTTCGTCTTTACGCCTAAGCGTTTTAGTTCCCCGATCGTTTCCTTCGAGTCGGGCCTGGGAGGATCGGCCAGTGGGAGGAGCCCTACGAGCCTGAGGTTATCTAGGTCATCATCCTCTGATTTGGCTACCGCGAGTGTTCGATAACCTTTCTGAGATAATTCTTCCACACTAGCGTTGACATTCTTCCCAGTTTCACCGTCTACTTTGCATAGAGACAGAATTACCTGTGGTGCCCCTTTGATGACTCTGAATCGTTTTCCGTCGTGTTCGACGATTGCCTCGGATCGTTTTGTGGCGGGGTCGAAGGGAGTGAACGACTCTTGTGCGTACTGTTCGGAGGCAGGGAGTTTCTTTGCGTAGTCGATCACGGCGAGGTCAATTACGTCTCTTATCTCTTCTTTCGAAGCTAGTCTCGCCATTATTGCGACGTCGTTCTTTTCGAACCCTTGGAAGGGGATAGGGTCGGTGACAGAGAGTTTGTTCTGTGTGATTGTGCCGGTCTTGTCTAGGCAGAGCACTTCCATTGATGCTGCGTCCTCAATAGAATTCAGCCTAGTTACTAGAGCGCCTTCTTTGGCAAGTTGCATTGCGCCTACAGCCAAAACGATGGCGAAGACCGCCGGCAGTGCGACTGGGACGGAACCCATGAGAAAGATTAGAGCGAACGTTACGACGGTTAGAACATCTACGACTTGTGTTAAAGCCGCGTCTAATACCACGAACGCTAAGGCCGCAATGCCCATGTACATTGCATATTTGACGATGGCCGACATGATCTGTTCTTGGTGCGATTTCGGTTTGGCGATTTTCACTAATTCAGCAGTTTTTCCGAAGTAGGTATTGGCTCCCGTGTTGAGTACGAGAGCTTTCGCTTCGCCTCGTTTTATGATAGAACTCGAATAGAAAATTCCGGATTGATGTGCAGTCACGGGAAGTGATTCACCGGTCAACGCTGACTGATCAACGGACACTTCTCCAGCAACAATCTTGGCATCAGCCGGTACTAGGTCGCCCAAACCAACTTGTATGATGTCTCCCGGAACTATTTCCCGAGCATCCTTGACTACCCATTCTCCGTTCCGCAGGACCTTCGCTTTAATCGCTAGCCGTCTCTTCAGGAGATCAAGTGCTTTCAGGGAACTGCGAGAATGGTGAAAACCTATGACAGCATTCAGGGTAAGAAGCACAAAGACTATTTCCACTTCTAGGTAGTGGCCTATGACGTATGAGAGAACCATCGTTAATTCCAAAAGCCAAGGCATTGGCCCCCAATACCGCGCCAAGAAATCGACGAAGGGGTTCTTCCGCTTCTCCGATAATTCGTTGTAGCCAGATTCGTTAATGCGTCTCTTTGCCTCATCTTCGCTCAAACCGTTTGTTGACGCACTCAGTACCGAGTACGTCTCCTCAATTGGTAAGTCGGCAAAGTCGGCTGTCGCCTTGATTGTCATTGAACGAGTACGCCTATCCGCCCTTCATACGAATGCCCTTTGTAACAGATGCTAGTAAGAGTTCCCAGCGCGATCGGAGTAGGAGACCCCGATGATTCTTATCCATGTGAAGCGAGGAGGGGTATATGCCCGATATCTTTGAAAAGATCATGGCGGTTAAACGAGAACGAAAAGCCGCCGCCCTTGCAACAGTTGTTGGGGGCGAGAAAGGCTCGCCCGGAAAAACAGGCTTCCGCATGTTAGTCTATCCTAATGGCGAAATCTCGGGAACAGTCGGCGGAGGTCTTCTCGAGGCAAAAGTTCGCGAGGAAGCGCTACGCTGCATATCTGACAGGAAGACTAGACTGCTCGAGCTCGCGCTTGATGATGAGAGCGCAGACAGCATCGGAGTGCTTTGCGGTGGAAAGGTGACGGTCTTCATGGAACCTATTCAGGGCCCTTCTACGATGTACGTCTTCGGGGGTGGTCACATCGCTGTTCCTCTCGTCCAGTTTGCCAAGACTCTTGAATTCGCTGTCGCCGTCGTAGACGATCGACAGGATTTTGCTAGCAAGGAGCGTTTTCCGCAAGCGGATGAAGTAAAAGTTGGCGAGTTTGCTAATGTGATCAAATCCGTGGACTTTTCTGAAGGAGACTGCGTTGTCATAATCACCCACGGTCATGCGCACGACGAAGTGGTTCTGAAGGAATGCCTCTCCAAAGCCAGCCTTCCCGGGTATATTGGCATGATTGGTAGCAGAGAGAAGATTGCCAGAACATTCGCTAATCTGAGAGAGCAGGGCATCTCACAGGAACTTCTCGCTAAGGTGAAGGCGCCAATAGGGCTCCACATAGGCGCTAAGACTCCTGCCGAAATAGCATTGAGCATAATTGCAGAAATCGTTGCGAACAGATACGGAAGGTCGCTTAAGCCAGAGCAGCCTTGAGGTGCTATTCATACGAAGAGCCCTGATAAGATGCTGTTCGTCTGCGTAGGGTACATAATAGCGGTTCAAAATTGGTTGCCGGAATCAACAAATTTCCATCACCGTATCAGTTTCGCAGAGTTCAAGAGAAAAATGAGTTCCGAAAACACGTGTATTCCGGCTGCCAAGAGTGGATTTAAAATACCTAGAAATGCCAAACCCATGCCTATTCCGTCGATCGTTAATGTGCCGTAGAAGTTTTGCATTATAGTTCCATACGTCCGTTTGCTCGCTTTAACTAGGTATGAAATTTTCTGTAGATCATTAGTCATCAGTACGACGTCAGCTTCTTCGATGGTCACGTCGGTTCCTGCTCCCATTCCTATTCCGACGTTCGCGTAAGCTAGGGCTGGGGCGTCATTAATTCCGTCTCCCACCATTGCTACCCGATGCCCTTCGGCTACCAATCGTTTTATGATGGCAACCTTGTCTTGAGGAAGTAATTCCGCGTAAACTTCGTTTATCCCTACTTCGTTAGCAACTATCTGGGCTGCGACCTTGTTGTCTCCTGTTAACATGATCGCCTTAACTCCCATTCGTTTAAGGTCGGTCATGGCTGTTCTACTCTCGTCCCTAATTTTATCCTGAACTGCTATCAGTCCACAGACCTTCTCTCCATGCGCCACGAAAACGACTGTCTTCCCTTCAGCCGCTCTCGCAGACGCTAACTCTGAAGCGCGAGTAGGGACTGGGACACCCTTCTCACTCAGTAAAGTAATATTTCCGACGATGATTTTGTGTCCCTCGCTTTCAACTTCAACTCCTTTTCCCGGGGTATAGTTGAAGATGGAATGCTCGTTGGGTCTGATTCCTAGTTCGGAGGCTTTCTCGACTATTGCATTGGCGATGGGATGAGTGGAATGTTTTTCGGCTGTTGCTGCGAGTAGAAGGGTCACCCGTTGCCCACACTCATCAACGGTGGTCACATCAGTGACTTCAGGAACTCCGAAAGTCAATGTACCAGTCTTATCGATTACTACGGTGTCCACGCGGTTCATTTCCTCAATGTAACTTCCACCTTTTACGATGACGCCACGCTTAGCTGCGTTTCCTATCGTAGCGAGCATCGCCAGAGGTGTTCCCGCAGCGACGCCGCAGGCACCCGCAACCACGATAACTGAGATTGTGGAGATTAGATTTCTAGTGACTATGAAAGTGACCAACGAAAAGAGGATAGCAAATTCAACCAGCCTCGTTGCGAGTTTATCGGAAGTCTTCTCAATTGGGGCTTTATGAGTCTCTGCTTGTTGGACTAGTCCGATTATCTTGCCGAAGACAGTCTCGTTGCCGATTCTTTCAGTTTCAACCTCAAGCAGCCCGGATTCGTCTACACTTCCTGCGTATACTCTGCTCCCCACACTCTTGTCTACTGAAACGGTCTCCCCTGTAATGCTTGCTTGATTTACTAACGCGGATCCTCCAAGAATGATGCCGTCTACGGGAATCCGGTCACCATCCCTCACGATTACGATTTCACCGGCCGATAGAGTTCGAACATCAACCGAGATCTCCGTTCCATTTCTTTTAACCAAAGCCGTCTTGGGTGTGGCTTCTTCCAGCTTGAGCATAGTCGCCCTACCTTTATCGACCGCCATCGCCTCAAATAATTCCGCCAAGATCACGAAGAACGCGATAACAGTTGCCGCGGTGAACTGCCCGATCAATAATGATGCGAAGATCGCTAGGGTCATCGACACTTCCATATTGATTTTCTTATGCCTCAAGGACTCGAACGTTTCTTTGTAGATCGGATAGCCTCCAATCAGCGTAGATGCTAAGGCTACCAAATCAATCGGCAGTAAAAGTCTCCACAGCCCAAGCCAACTGAAGAGAACAGCAAACCCCATCAGGACAAGCCGTAGGATTTCCTTTCGCTCAATGCCAGAATCAGTCATCTAAATTCTCATCTTCTACTCGCGTTCGAATTAGTTGTGTGCCGTTCTACCGTGTTCTGGCCACGACTTCCTTCAACTCTTGAAGAGTACGATTGATCAGAACATACTCCTCTGCCGCTCAGCTCTGAAGTGTCTAAATGATTCCCATGCCTCTCTCGATAGGAAAAATAGGATGACCACGGTCGCCACATAGTCAACCCACCACAGTTTCCACAAGAAGTTGGCTACAAGACCGACGAGTAACGCGACTGACATTGAAAAACAAGTAGCTGATTCTGTAGCATCTACTGCCATGGGCAAGCAATTTGCCTTCTTACCAATTCGACGCTTCTCAAACCAGAGAACTGGCATTATTACAATCGCGCCCGCAGCTACTAGAATACCAAGAATCGACAACTCCGGTTTAACACCGCTCAAATACGCATAGGTTGTACCTAACCCGATTACAGGAATCAGCAGGAAGAGCAGTAATACAGTAGCTTGTTCAGCCTTCTCAGTCCGATCATCACTTCCCCGCCCACTATTCTCTTCCCTGAGATGACCCACAACGGCGATTGATGAAGCTAACTCAATTAGACTATCGCCACCAAATGCAAGAAGTGCCAAACTGCCTGCAAACGTGCCAGCGATAATGGCTCCAACTGCTTCGGCAGTCATCCATGCTAAACTGGCGTATTCGACAAGTAGTCCTCGTTTTAGTAGATCATCAGATTCGACAGCTACGCCTCGTTCCGTACCTCGCTCATTCGCTTTCATGCTCTAAGCACATCGCAAGTAATCTTGTCACATGGTCATCCGCCAATGAATAGTAAATTACTCGACCGTCCCTCCTCGACTTTACAAGTCTCAGTGCTCGAAGTAATCGAAGTTGGTGCGAAACAGCAGAATCACTCATGCCCAAGAGAGCTGAGAGGTCACAGACACACACTTCATCTCTAGAGAGAGCGTATAATATCTTGATTCGATTCGGATCGCTCAGTAACTGAAACAGGTCTGAGAGTTCTGTCAACGTTTCATTCTTAGGAAACAGTTTGGCTATTTTCTTGACTTTGGTAGGGTTTAGGCATCGTACGTCGCATGTTTCGCCTTCCCTAACAATCCGTACAGTGGACATTTTTGCCCATATATATGAATATGTGTTCATATATACAGCTTTAGGCTGCATTGCTCAGCGAGACTTTGCGTGCTCCTAATGATGCTGTGAATTAGACCATACTCCTCTTCTTCTCGAATCAAAACGAGGAGCTCGAAAGACAAGGTCTGTTTGTTTGGTCTTCAGTGGAGTGTAGTGTGTTCATCGAAAAGGGTAGGGGGCGGGATTAGCCCTATTAGAAGACTTACACATGTGACCCTTGGATTACCCTTGGATTAAGTGGAAAATCGGCCTGCTGAAGCTCTCCTATGCCAGGCCAGCGACAGACCTCAAGATCTCTCGTGTACTCTTGTCCGGAAAATGGGAGACGATGTTCAGGAAACTTTCCGCTGTGATTGTTCCTGTGAGTTTTCCGTCTGAAACTACAAGAAGTCCTCAAGTCTTCAGGTCTTCCCTTTGAGTAACGCTCAAGGCTTGCTGTGCCGTTTCTTCACGGCTACTATTAGAATGAACACGATAACGAGACCGATGATCGAAAGAACTACGGGCAGGAATGTTAGGGATGCATTCTGGGTTGTCGCCGTAGTAATCAGGCTTGAAACTACCGTCTCAACCTTCTGAAGCGTCTGGAATGATGTCGTCGCGTATGAGAGAGTTGTGGTCTGAATTATTGTATTGTAAGTGTACGCGATGAAGGAAATGGGGTAGTATGCACCGTAGAGGCTTTGTGTGGCAAAAAGGAATACGTAGACTCCTGTGCTAAGCGGTGTCCAATCAAAATCGTACGAGGAGGCGAATGCCGTCACGATCGAAGGCCCGAAATTATTTCCACAAAAGTAATTGTTAAACGCAATCAGCTGGTTCAAATCTAAGACATAGAAGTTAATCGGGCTTGCAGTCGCAAGATGACCTCTGATTTCTTGTGACGCGACTGCGTTAAACACAAAGTAATCGTAATAGAGGCAGATGTGTCCCGGCCCTTCAAATGAGGGGAAACGCTTGGTGCTTATCGCTTCATACTGCTCAAGAGTGAATGTGCCTGTTCGGTAATCGTAGTCGTATGGCCAATGCTGGTAGCGGAGCATTCCTGTATTAGTTGTTGTAGAATATGTCGTAGAGGATCCAGTTGTAATGGATGTAATTGTGTAGGACTCGGTGGTTGTCCGTGTTATCGAAATTAGCTGGCTACTGACAGGTTGGTAAGCTAATGGAACGAGAATCCCCGAAATGACTAGCATTGCAAGTAACTCTTTACGCATCAAATATTACCTTCTTTCAATGAAAATCGATCGAGCGGCCTCTTAAACAACACGAGACTCATTACGCGTAGAACATCTGTCCCGATTCCTCTGAGGTCACGGACGTGAGCGAACTGATTGAAGGGAAATATTCCTACGCTATGAGAACGAGGCAGAGGATTCACTACGATATGTCGGCGACGATTGCATCGTCCAGTCTTATCACGTCCTCGGTATTCAGTTCAAGGAGCCTGTCCCTCGACCCTCCTCCGCAAAAAACTGTTTCTTGATCTAGCAAGGCACTGTCAAGAACGACTTTCATTCGGGTTTTATGGTGGATGGAGGGGGTTCCTCCAGGTGCATAACCACTAACCGCTTCAGCCTCGTCGAAGCCTAGCAGGCGGACGTTGCGCGTATTCAATGCCTGCGCCGCCTTCCTCAAGTTGACTTTTCGATTCCCTGGAACAATTAACAATGCGTAGTTTCCGTCGTAAGTCTTGCAGACGAGATTCTTTGTGATCCTGTTCAATTGGATTCCTGTTTCGCGAGACGCATCCGCTGTGTGAATGGTCTCAGGCTTGGCTAGGAATCTATGCCAAACGCCATTTTTCTTCAGGTAATCCTCCAGATCCAATCGGTCTCCTCCGTCGACGTTGTAGGCACCGGAAATAGTTGCGATTATTCTTTCTTATTAGTGCAACCGATTTCCAATCACTAAGTGATATCCTAACACTTGGCTCTGCGATAGTGGCTGAGAGTCTCGAACGCCTCTATCCGCACAATGGCAATAAGCGCTAAGAGACACGCGACCGTGAACGTCATTATCACACGAAATCGCAAAATAATTGAGTGAGCTAAACAACTTTGCCCGGCAGAGTAAGGTTTAGCAGCCTTCTCACATTCTCCTGATCCGCTGTATGCAATTTGAACTTGAACTTTCTGCGGATTCCATTCATCGCGTACGCGTCGAACTCAAGCCTAACGCCAAATAGACCTTCGACAACTTTCGCAGAAAAAATATCCTTGTAAGATATTTTGAAACTAGCCCTATGAGTTCTAAGAATTGCGTCCGGCGTCTTGTTCTTGAATCCCTGTCTTCTCTCGTTCTCTATTTTTCTCGACAACGCTCGAACTTGCCGCATTCGTATTGCAGCCCCCATTGCTAGTTCTTGCAATCCGGCTCTTTTGGTATACGCTGGTGTGAGATCTGATGGGTGAAGAACGATGGCTGCAATTACCTGGCTATTTGTGAACAGGAGATCGTAGCGAGTGTCTGATGTTTGGCCCATCACATCCTCGACAGTGTCGATGATCACTCCTTCAGCAGGTTCCAGGCTCGATCCCTCGCCCACGACTTGACCCTTTTGTTGTAGATAATATTCTTCTTGGAACGCCAGGCTCAGACTCAATTGTCATATGGGTTTCGTCGCTGAGGTTCAATCAACAATAAACAGCTGTGCCCCTTTCTCCGTCCGTGACCTATGGGGATTCGCGTCATCATCCGAGACCTGGTAACTTGAGCCCTGTTGTAGAACAAACTTGCGTCCGTCTTTTAGCTCAGTGATCAACTCGCCTTGAAGCACTAATAGTACATGTCCGCGAGAACACCAGTGATTTGCTACGTACCCAGGCGAGTATTCCACCATGCGAACACGGATATTCCCAACAGTTACGGTCCTCCAGAGAGCCTTACCTTGTTCGCCGGGGTGTTCTGTAGGCGATATCGTGGACCACATAATAGTATGAAAAGGCACATTTTCAATTTTCATTCAGGGACACTGCGTATTTCCCACTTGGCGTTTGACATATGTCTTTGGGTTTGATTTGCATAACTAATTCAAATTGGCATTGCGAGCACTGTGTTCCCGCAGGAGTGTCTGCAGAAGAGGTTACTTCAAACAATATGGCGTAGAGCTTACGCGGCTCCAGCTCTGTATCTTCTGAAGTATCGCAATATGTATGTTGAAAGATAGGATTGAACACAGTTCTTCGCGTATCCTTGGTTCAATTCAGATCTTGCGAGGGCTAGACTCTGACAGCCTTCGAGGAATATTGTTTTGATTATTCCGAAGAATGTGAGTTCGCGCCCTTCGTTCCATAGTAAGTAAACTTCGAATAATGGTGTCCCGGAATAGCCGAAATACCTCATTACATACCGCAGGTCAATGGGCATTCCATGCTCTCTAAGGAGAAAACCGACGAGTTTCCTTGAATCTTCTATTCGGATGCTTGTGTCAGTAGCAAAGAAACGAACCATTTCCTTTGGCACAAGTTCCCTTGACAGGAGGATCTCGCCGATTGTGGAATATATGACCAAGGGAACCGCAATTATGTACCGCCAAATTGGGGCCTCTGAAAGCCGCTTCAAATGATTCCAACTGGACGAGTCGAATTCTCTTAGGATCACAATGAAGTCCATGAGATCTCGCATTGAAAGTAGTCCTTTCGTAAGAGCGTGAGCGCACAGTACCATGAACGCGTCTTCAGGCTGCATCAAATGAGCGGGAGAGCCCATTAACTGAGCCGATCGTGACCTGGACCATAAGTCGTACCACAGTGGATACCCGAACGAAAGTGTCAAAGAGATCGGGACGCTATGCGTCTCGCAATGAGCGGAGAACCGCGAAATGCGCTTGCTGAATGTCGTTTGGAGTGGCAGAGCGAAGCTGACATGATATCCTGCTTTGACTAGTGCTTTTTCGGCGAAGAATCGATCGGTTTTGGATTTGAACAAGAAATCCCAGTCGCGGGAGTAGCGCATTAACGGGTCTTTGTAGTATTGAGTGGAAAGAAAAAGTCCCTTTAGAGGCATGACTTCCAGTCCTTTTTCTTTGAAGGTCCTTAGGAGATTCGCTGCTTCTGCTTGTTGGATAGACTGACCAGTGACGTATTGGTAGAATAGACGCTCATACCTTCCTTTCAACGTCTTGTCTCTAAGGGACTCGCGCTTCAACCAATTGTAGATCGGATAGAAAACGTCATTGGCGATTGCGGCTTCAAGCATCAAAGCAGGAGTGGCACTCTGCTTCCTAATGGAGGGTGTGGCGGTTTGATCCACCCCAAGTCCTCTAGCTAGTACCTCCACTAATTGCTTGTTCGCGTCGAAGGCAGCACTGTCCATGAGTGTTCCCATGGTTTGTTGTAAGAGCCCTGGTCTCAACTACGTTGTATAAGGTTGTATAATTGAGACAAATCACTTCCGGCTAGAAGTTCATAGCAATCTGCGTTTTCGAGAAAGTTCGAATAGACCTGCATGACCTTTGAGATTCTTTCGCGAGTGCGCCAACCGAACCAGTAGGATTGGTTCATTTCTGAAATGTAAGTGTCGGTGAGCAAACCCACCATTCGCCCAGGATTAACACGTTGAATTCTGCTAGTGCGCGAATGCCAGACGTTAAGGTAATACACGGCCACGTCATTTAGCTGAACTCGGTCGAGTCTAGAAGGAAAAATCGACGCAAAGTCTATCAATCCGGCCTTCAGACGCGAGCTGACCGAGTCGCCACAGCGGCGGAGATTGCTTAGAGTTTCCTTGCGTACGTTTCCTCGAAACAAGAACGGGTAAGCTTCCCCTCTGCCAAGGAAGAGTACATCGTCAGTCAGTACAATGTCTCCGCGCGCGAGGTGAAGCAGCAGTAGAGTGGTTTTGCCGGTTCCGGAGCGTCCCACGAATATACGTATGCGTTTTCTGTCTTGAACTGCTGACGAGTGGAGAGGAAATCGATTCTTGCCCTCGAGGCCAACTATTACGGACCATTTCGCGAAGGACCTTGGGATAGGAGTTCTCTCGAGGCGTCTCTCCAGAAAGACGTCAACACTCCCAGTCCTAAGATTGATTCTTGCGGCGCTACTCTTTCCGAACCTCAAGTATCGAATGTTTGATTTCGTGAAGATTTCCATGTCTCGGGCGTAGACATCTCTGGCTGCGCCGATGGGGATTTTAAGCCTGTTTGAGTGGCTGGGAAGAAAGTTAACTCGAGCGTCAATGCGTTTCCGGGTGTCACATAGATATGGCTCAAAATCTCTTAGTAGCTCTTGACTTAGGACGTCGCTATGGGAGTAGAGAAGTACATGTAGGCCATAGATTTGGAGAATGATTCTCGTGAGTTATCATCTGTGCCTTAGATTTCTACTAGAAATCCTGAGGGTGCGGTTCTGTCGCTCCAAACTTTCCTCACCTTAGGAGTACGATAGCAACTCGCACTCTTGTCTGGCAGCTTCTTGCGGGAGCGGCTTTCGGCAGCTCGGTTCCGGTAGTTGAGTTGAACGAGACGTAGTTTGCTTAACCTTGAGACAAACTGATCAATGTCGGTGTCTACGTGTCTAATGCCATCGCTACGCTGGTAGGCACTACGGAGCGCCCTCGAGATTGCGTTGAGAGAGTGGCGTCCATCGCACATTCGCCATACCTGTCTAGCGACCTCATTCGTCTCGTATAGGGTGCCTGTCCGAGTATCGAACAATAGCAGAGTATCAGAGTCGCGCTCTATAATCGACTCGTCTCTTGACGGGAACGAATCTTGCTTCGACAACGTATTAGCCTTATTAGCGAACTAGTGGGCTGATAATAATTGTTGCTGCACCTTGGCTCCGGTCAAAATCAGCGCAGTCATTCCCACATTCAATTCTGCTGGAACTATTCGGCGATGTCTTTCTTCCTTGGTCAATCAAACGACTCCACTGCATGAGATCCTCGTCGTTGACGGTGATTCAAGCGACGACACGAGAAAAATCGTCAGGGAATTTTCGGATGTCACTCTAATAGTTAATGGAAAGTCGCACTTCGGAGGAGCTTCACGAAACCTTGGTGCCCAACGAGCAGAAGGCAACACAATTCTTTTCATAGACTCAGACTGTTACGCAAACAGGAACCTCAACTCGTACCACGTCGAAGCGTACCAACACAACTTACATCTAGATGGCGTTCAGGGCGCAATAAGAAGTGCACGGAGAACAAAGTTCTCTCGTGTTATCCAAAGTCATTTCCTGACAAACTATTGGATAGACAACGTGAAGCCGAATGGAATGATTAAATTGAATGGCGCGGCGGGAACTAACCTGAGCCTCGACAGAGAACTATTTTTGAGAAATCGATTCAGTGAAGATCTCCTCAGTTGTGAAGACATTGAGTTGTTTATCAAGTTGCGTAGGATGAAAGGTGTTGTAATTCTCCTCGAACCAAGAGCAGTGGTCTATCATCTTCACCCCAACAGTTTGCAGGAGCTATTCGCACAGCGCAAGTGGTATGGCAAAGGTTCAGTTAACTTCTATCGGAAGTATTGGCATACCACTTTCAAAAGAGACTCAATACTGAATACGTCAAAGCGATATATCAAGTGGGACATCCGAACACTTGCTTCGGCGCTGTCGACCGATCACAGAAAATTATGCGCCGGATGCCAATTCGGCAAGTGCCGCATAAGCGAACCTGTTCTTCCAAAGAGAAACCTGCCTGACGTGAAATATCTGAGGCAGGTCACTTGCCTCGCCTGGGCCGCAGGCATACTTGGCGTCCGCTCAAATATTGACTATGATTGGGGAACCGATTAGAAGCCGTCTCGACCATGTTATTCTTTCATAAAGTCACACACGAAATTAGGGAAACGGCAACGATTTTGAATGGCCGCATAAGAGGGTACACACACTAAAACTAGACTCGGCGATGAAGACGCTCGCGTGAGTATTTTGGCTTGCGTTCTCTAATTGTACTCTTCCCATCGATGACGGTTAGGAGAGTATGGTGTTATACCGTCCTTTTCTTCTCACAACGATCAAATCGCGTCTGAACCCTTTTCTAAGGTTCTCGGTGTTTAGTACCGCCTTCTTTGATCCCGAAGCTACAATTCGACCCTTTTTGATCAACAGCACATGCGTGAATACTGGGCTTATCTCTTCAACCCTATGTGTAGCGAAGATCATGGTCGGCGACGTAGCCGATCGCCCGAGAGAATCCACTAGTCTCAGAAGATCCTCGCGGGCGTCCAAATCTAATCCAGCACAGCTCTCGTCCAGGATCAGGATTTTGGGGGAACTCATCAGAGCTCGAGCGATTACGATGCGTTGCTTCTCCCCTTGAGACAATGTATGGTAGCGTTTAGCCGCTAGTTGCAGACAGCCCACTTTTCCGAGGAGTGATCGTGCTCTCTTGACTTCTTTTGTGGAGGGCCGGTCGTATAATCCAATGCTGGCAAATCGCCCGCTGAGAACAACCTGGAGTACGGGTAGTTCTGGCGGAGTTTTGTCAGACATAAAGGAGCTTGCAAATCCGATTGACTTCCTGAGCTCTCTCAAATCACAAGCGCCAAACTTTTTCCCGAGAACAGCTGCGGACCCGGTGGTGGGCCAGAGATATCCGTTAATCACCCGCAAGAGCGTGGTCTTGCCTGAACCATTTGGGCCGATCAGCGCCCAATGCTGACCTTTTCGAATGATCCAGTCTACATGCCGTATGACTCTAGTTTCGTCGAAGGTCACAGAGACATCATGAAGTTCGACAACATTCACGTAATCCGTAATTCTCGTTCCTGGCATCCCCTCGCTCACGCTAACTGGCCGAACTCGAACGCTCTCCGTACAGCGGCTCAGGTTTCGTCGTCGGGCCTAGCGGTGCGCACATTCTGCTGCGCCGCCAGTTTAACGACGTCACCTAGTCCGATTATCTTCACTGCTTTGTATTCTTCGATCGGAGGGAGGTCTGTTGCTGTTTCTTTAACCTGGGTTTAATTTTGGGCCGTGCCCGCATTCCAGGCAGAACGCGCTTCCTTTTGGAAGTTCATGACCACAGTTAAGACAGTATTGGGTTCTATTGCACCGTAGCGGGCATGGCTAGCGGTGTTGCATCAGCGGGGCATTAGTACGGTCAGAGAAGTTCACGAAGAAAATTCAACACGCTAATCAAATCTTCTTCTCTATACCAAGGGCAAAACTGCCCCCATACCCACTTATTCTTGACTCTAATGGAAAAACACCAGACTCTTCTTGTCTGAGGAATGATTGTAAGCTACCGGAAAGATTGACGGTTATGATGCGACGGCGTTTCCCGATGAAACTGTTGATCCGAATTGTGGGCGCTCTACTTATACTAGTTGAGCCAATTCTCGCCTTTGTTTACCGTTTGAGCCCGGCCCGGTGCCCGTCCATCATCACGTATGCTCTTGGCATTGCTACGGTTGAGCACAGGAAGGGTTTCTACACATTAGACAGAATCGTTCGTTCCACAGGGAGATTCGATGGAGCCATAATCGAATGTGGCACATACTCTGGTCAGACGCTGTTGGGCATGGCTCATCTGCTAAGCTTGCGAAGCATCAACGTGCACCTGTACGGCTTGGACTCGTTCGAAGGATTCCCTAAACCCACCGAACAAGATGCCCTGCCAGATGGATCATTCCATCCAGCCGTCCAGAAAGGGCATTTCAAAGACGTTTCTTACGAACGCCTCATCAAAAAAATAGCACGTCTCGGGTTCGCGGATCGCATCACTCTAGTAAGAGGCTTCTTCCAAGACACCCTGCCCTCCCTTAAAGACGAGAACTTCAGCCTCGTGCACTTAGATTGCGACCTTTACCAGTCGTACAAGACTTGCTTGAAGTTCCTGTACCAGCAGGTTTTGCGAGGGGGTTTCATCGTGTTCGACGAATACGATGAACCGGCCTATCCTGGAGGCAAGAAAGCAATTGATGAGTTCTTCTTGAGCAAACCGGAAGAAATTCAGCGCTACGCAGAGTGCGTGCAACCCAGATATTTCATACAGAAGCAGTGAGGTATGAGTTAAGGAACTAGCCGATATTCTAAGAGCTTCCCAAGTATTCGTCCAAAAATCGCTACCATGCCCCGCTCGCGCAACACCCTTAGGCTAAGACCCTACTCCGCAACAGAACCCAGTATTGGAGGTTACTTTGTCTTCTGTGAAATATGAACACGCTATTAGCCGATGATCAAAGAACAGGCACCAACAATGAGTCGTTCTCGCTGTCGTTTTGTCTTGGTAAATGCATGGTAAGTTGATAAGTAATCGTTCGAGTAATGGATACAGTGTTGAAGGGAGATTCTCAAATTGAAGTTCGGCCTGCAACATCCCAACTTCACATTCGACGGGCAAGGCGCCGAAGTCGTCGAAAAGCTAAGAACGCTTGCGCAGAGGGCTGAGAAACTTGGTTTCGACTCGTTCTGGGTTATGGATCACTTCCACCAAATCCGAAGTGCCGGCCAACTTCAAGAGCCGATACTTGAAAGTTGGACAACTCAGGCCGTTGTTGCGGGATTGACGGAGAAAATCAAGCTTGGTACCCTCGTTACTGGAATCGTGTACAGGCATCCTTCGGTTCTCGCTAAGATGGGCGCGACTCTCGATGTCCTAAGCAAGGGTAGGCTAATCATGGGGATCGGCGCTGCTTGGAATGTAGATGAGGCCACAGCTTACGGAATCCCATTTCCACCTGTAAAGGAAAGGATGCAACGCCTCGAAGAGGCAGTGCAAATAATCAGGAAAATGTGGACGGAGGAAAGCGCAACGTTCAGCGGGAAATTTTACCAAGTACGCGACGCATACTGCAACCCGAAACCGATTCAGAAACCTCATCCCCCGATCATGATTGGTGGGGGCGGAGAGCGGCGGACGCTCAAGATCGTGGCAAAGTACGCTGACGCTTGCAATATTTTCGGCTCTGTGGAGACGGTGAAAAAGAAGTTTGGGGTTTTGAGAGGACATTGTCGTTCGGTTGGTAGAGATTACGATTCAATTGTCAAATCGAAGGTTGGCCGCATAGTGATTGAGAAGGATAAGGAGAAATTGGCGGAAGCGGTCAAGAACATGTCGGAGGTTAGGCGCCAGGAGTACGTGCGTCTAGAGTACGCGATTTATGGGACACCTGAAGAGGTGCGGCGGCAGGTCGAAGCTTTCAGGGATGTGGGGGTAGAATACTTAATTGTGAACCTCGAACCCGACAGAGAGCTTCAGGCATTAGAGCTATTCGCAGACGAAGTTGTGAAAAAGCTCTGACCCGATTTCCAACTCATGGCCATGACCGTTGGCTGGGCGATGGAACCCGGCCGTTTGCGGGTCGAATGCCTTCGTGACTATTACCACGGCCCTTGACCAGGCTCCAAACTAATTATCTCGGATTGTGTGGCAAAGAAATATCGGGCATTACAAGTCGTGGGTTCAAATCCAGCCCCCTGCACTCTTTGATGAACCCGCTGCACTCATTTGCTCAGACCATAGCTGTGTGACACACACAAATAGCAGGTCTGGACGATCATGCAACTGTTTGGTTTATGGGGGTGAGCGATTTGGTTTGGAAGATTATCGAGGTCATTGGTGAATCAAATGAGAGCTTTGCGAACGCAGTTAGAAACGCCGTTGAAGAAGCAGGGAAGACCGTCAAGCAAATGCAATGGTTCGAAGCAACCCAGTTCAGAGGATCCATCAAGGAAGGCAAAGTGAGTCAATTCCAAGCGGTCGTGAGGATCGGTTTCAAAGTCGAACGCTAAATCCTAGACTAGATATCCATGTCCGCACTATTAGACCCACGCGCATTTTGCCTACGACGAACGGCGATGGTTCAAATTCCTGTGCCCATAGAATTATGGGGGCACACCAAACGGTGAGACAAGATACCGCAAATCACAAGTAACTCCGCCAAATATATTGCGGCAAAGCGACTGTGTGTCCCGCAATGAAGATTCTCGTTATTGTACCAGTTCCTGTGACCGATGTAGATCTTGTAAAGATGGTGCAAGACGCGTATGAACCCGTAAAGGATCATGATACTGAATTAGAAGTCGTCTGTATGGATCAAGGAGTCGAGTCGGTGGAAACTCATTTCGCTACAGATTTGATGCTGAGTCACATTGCAGAGAAGATAGACCGCCTAGACGAAGAGAAGTACGACGGAGTCGTCATGTTTTGCGCGGATGATCCTGGCGTTTACGGTGCCAAGGAGAGATTAAGAATTCCGGTCGTGGGCCTAATGGAGCCGGCCCTTCATCTCGCTTGCATGCTCGGACGAAGGTTTTCGTATTTGAGCGCTTTGGAAAGTACTATACCAATGACTGAGCATATGATGCAACTCTACGAGATGAGGTCCCGATGTGCATCAATCCGGTCGATTGATATTCCAGCCGTGCAGCTGCGGGCGAACCGCGATAAAATGATCGAGAGACTTCTTGAGGAAGGACGCAAAGCGATCAAAGAGGATGGCGCGGATGTTCTAATTCTTGGGTGTGGTAACATGGTTGGTGTCACGAGCGAGTTATCCGACAAATTGGCCGTGCCGGTTATCGACCCAGCCATTGTCGGACTCAAAACGTGCGAGCTACTAATCAAATTGAAGCTCAGTCAGAGCAAGAGGGCATTCCCACCGTTTCGCAGCACCATGAAAAGAATCCTCCCAATGGCAAACTGAAATTCGCATGCATCGATCGGCTGGGTGCGTTAGGAGTAGGCGTGCGGACTAATTGAGGAAATTACTCATCCAGCTGCTCCTAGCAGATTAGGGGAAGAACACGGAAATTTGCAGATTGCAGACTTCGAGCTGCCATAAAAGAGAATTGCATAGCCCTTAAATGTGCGAGATAGCAATCCCCTTTCGACCTAAAATGGTACACGTAACAGACGAAGGCGTCTTCGACGCACCCTTAGAGAAGGTTTGGAAGTATATCAACGACGATACCGGCCATGTACATAGCGCAGTGAAATTCACCAAAGTCCTCGAACAATCGGACAAAGGCATGACGGTCGAACTCGAAGTGAAGCACCCGGACGGATCCTCGCACACGGAAACTTGGAAGATGACCATGAACCCACCCAAAGGACACTCCACCGAAGTCCTCTCCGGACCAATGAAAGGCTCCAGAAATACACACACATACACCCCGATGGGAAACAAGACCAAAGTCGTGGTGGAAGGAGACTTCTATGCACAAGGCATGGACGACGCGTCAACCAAGAAAGCAGTCTTGGGCATGTTTGAAATGGTCTTCAACGAAGACAACGCCAACCTGAAAACCTACAAGTAGAACACCCAAAATATTCTCAACCTTCTCTACACCTTTTTTTCTCTCACCCTCACCCCCGCCTGGAGCAAGTGTAAACTCTATTCCCAAATCAGTGATCTTGGGGGAGTAGAGAGGAAATATCGGCAGGAAGAGTTCGAAGCGTGCTCGTTGGATTCTAGGTCAATGCGTCCAATCCGGAAGACAACACGACCCACGCATGCGAGAGTTCGATGAACGGATAGAACGGAAGCTGGGTCTAATGGTGAGCACACACAGAGGGAAAGAACTGTGTCACCAAATGAACCAGAACTCTTATCGACTTATTCAAGGATAGCTAGGATCGATGGACGAAATGAGTGGCGTTAAGAAGATCAAGAGAATACTGAAGAGTAGAGCCACCGTTGAAGGGGCTGGCGTGCGGTTAAAGAGAGCTTTCACTTTCTATCAAGCTCCGGAGTTGGATCCGTTTCTTTTGCTGGATGATTTCCATTCCAACAATCCTGCCGACTATATCGAGGGTTTTCCTTGGCACCCGCATCGCGGCATTGAAACCATAACCTACGTTCTGCGTGGTGAGGTTGAACATGGAGACAGCATGGGCAACAAAGGAGTGATTCGTTCAGGCGACGTGCAGTGGATGACTGCGGGGAGTGGGATAATTCACCAAGAAATGCCTCAGGGAGAAAAAGACGGATCAATGTCAGGTTTTCAGCTTTGGGCCAACCTACCCGCTTCTCACAAGATGATGGATCCGCGCTATCGAGAGATCGCGAGTAATCAAATCACAACGGTTATTGTGGATGGTGGCGCCGAAGTGCGAATCATCTCGGGTGAAGTGAATGGTATCAAAGGACCGGTCCGCGATATCGTTACTGACCCAGAGTACCTAGATGTTACAATTCCCAATAACTCGAAATTCACGCATACAGTGAAAACTGGCCATGTAGTCTTCGCATATGTGATCGAAGGAAGAGCTTACTTCGACCAAGAACGAGATCCATACGCATATGAAATCGAAGGCATCAACTATTTCGATTTCAAACGAGATTGCCTGATTGGACCAGAAAACGTAATCATCTTCGACGAAGGCGATCAATTGGCTTTTACAAGCGTCGATGAAGCAGTGAGATTCCTACTAATATCGGGAAAACCAATTCACGAGCCGGTAGCATGGTACGGCCCTATAGTAATGAATACTCAAGATGAGCTAAGAGTAGCGTTTGAAGAATACCGAAACGGGACGTTCATCAAGCATAAAAGCCCTGTCAACCAAAGCGAAACGTATCAAAAATAACCAGTTCAGCCGGAGCAGATCTTGAGTTTAACATGATTGGAAGAGACGCGCGTGTGCACGCGACGTGGCAACGCAACGAAAGCATACGAACAGAGATTCGTGACTCTCTTCCGAACTGCAAAGTGTACACGGAGAGCTGGTGCGAACGGCAGAAATTGAACCAAAGAGGGTCATCCAGGATTCGGTTATATTCGTGAAAAGATTCTGGTCGAAGACGGCGACTCGAGGAAATGAAGAAAGACCTTCAGGTTTGGATTACTCTACTAGTGATAATGACATTCTTCGCTTCTAACAGCGTAATAACAAGATACCTGGTCTTGCTAGGCCGAGTCTCACCCTTTCTCCTTACCGTAATCAGGTTCGTCAGCGGACTAGCCACCCTCTCGATCCTTGCATCTGTGCGGCCGAAGACCTTCCATCATGATAAGCCGAACGCCTCCTACCTGCCTGGCGCATTCTTCTTGGGGGCGTACGCGTTTTCGATATCTTACGGATACGTTTTCATATCCGTAGCTGCGGGAACTTTCATCTTCTATACCTTCGTAGTCCTAGCAATGGCGACCTATTCTGTGCTAGTAGACAAAGAACAGTTGACACCGCGTTTAGTCTTGGGACAGCTCCTGGGCATAGCCGGGGTCCTGGTCATAACTTTCGGCAAGATAAGCTCCGTTACTCTACTTGGCATTCTTCTGATGGCCGGGACCGGCGTATCGTGGGGATTGTATTCCGCGTATGGTAGGAATTTCACGGTAACGTTCAGTTACACGTACAATAGTTTCTTGATTTTGGGAACATTCGCCATTATTAGTTCGGTAGCGCTTGCACTTCTAGGTCAGCCGATTTCTACCAACATTTCCATTCAGAACCTTGGGCTAGCGCTGTACATGGGTATGATCAGTACGGCGCTCAGCTATGTTCTGTGGAACGCCACAGTAAATAAAATACCTGCATCTCTCGGAGGGCTTGTCCAACTCGTTGTCCCTGTTCTGGCTCCAATCATGGGGATAATTTTCTTAGGTGAACAAGTAACCCCATCGCTAATGCTCGGTGGCGCTCTGGTCCTCGTTGCAATCTACCTCGTGGGATCAAAACGTTAAGCTGTACTTCCAGGCTAGAATTAGCAACCAATTTTCTGACCTCGCTCCGACACGGCGTCACTGTTCCGCAAGTTAAGTCGTTTTTGGGGGTGGTAGGTGGGATAGCTGGTGTGCACACACGCAAACACCCAACCATGCCTTACGGAATGGCAAGCGATAACTACCTACTTCGCCGCAGTTCACTTGAGCTTGCTGCGATTCATCGCCGTGTTCTCGACTGCTAGTCCGAGCTCCAAGGGAATGCAGGGACAGTAAGTACCCAACGTGAAGTAAGTAGGAGGTGAAAAAGTGACAGCAAGAACGACTAAGATTGGCTTCGTAGTTGTCGCTGCTGTATTGGCCTTAGTGATTCTATTCACCCAGCCAAGGATCTTCCCACCCGCAGCTATGCCGCCGATGTCATGGCTTCCAGCCTTCATATTTCTCAGCATATGGGACGCCCTAGCCTTCGGAGTTGGCATAGTAATCTTGATCTACCTTGGAATGAATTACTCCAAATGGCCCAGGGAGATTCGTGGTTCGCTCCTAGTGCTCTCCTTCATCGCACTTTGGTTCACACTCCTGAACTGGATACACGATGGACTCCATAACACAGGCGCAATGCCGCCAAACTGGATGCTTCTAGCATTTACCGAGTACATGTTTCACGTCCCGTGGCTAATCTTCGGTCTCGCCTTAGTATTCGTAATAAGACAACTCCTCAATGTCTACAAGAAATAAGTTTCAGTAACATGGCACCAGAGTCTCTCCCCCATTTCTTTTCGAGGTTCAAATTCCACTGCTCGCACCATCCCTACCACACACACAAAAAGCCCGAAGCGGCAGTTCAAATCGCAGGCGTCTTCGTAATCATGATGAAGGAAAAGGGAGAGGGTGGGGCAGAGCCCACTGTGAATCTACTTCTTTTGCAGTCCTTGTTGTAGGTCCTTCAGCTCCATGAGTGGTTGAAGGTCTAGTTTGCAGTTGAACATATTCCAGAGTGGTTCGCCTATTGTTGCTATCATGTCGGCGCTGGGTAGGTTGACTATCATGTAGATGCCCCGTTCGCCTTCAATTGGAGTGAAGTATACTGCTTCAGGCTTTATTTGGTTCAGGACACCTTCCAGTTTCTTTGGAAAGTTGGGGTCCTGTAGAAGTTTGTTTCCGGATTCTGTTGGCATATGCAATCGTAGCAAGAATTTCATAACATCTCTCACCTCCGCGATCTAGTAGACCTCATTCATGACGCCCGAAGATCGCAGACTTCGTCCACGCAACTTCATCCAAAGGAGCAGTTCTTGACGGAACAACTCTCTAGCTGGGCGAATTGAACTTGACCTTGAGAGAAGGAACACCTATCAAGACTATTGTTACTTGCCCTTGTATGTTGCAGGCAGTTTCGCAGGTGTAATTTTATTGGCGCGCACAGACGGAAAATCCGTGGTTCAAATTTCGACGCTCGCACCACTAGTACCACACACACACTTTACACGTCCCAAACTTACACGTGCAAAACCAAAACCAATTCTTACAGCTCCCCGGTCTAGTGCTGCGCAACATCTTGCGCTCGTTCATCAAGCACTTTGAAGACAAACCGGGCGGGCCATTCGGAAACGGCTCCTCCCATTGCCAAAGCCACGGCAGTAGCTTCGAGAATCTCTTGTTGTGTCGCACCTAGTTCCATGGCTGCGGTGACGTGATACTCGACACATGGGTAGCACTTTTCGCAGATGCTGATTCCCAGTCCGATCAATTCCTTGTACTTCTTTGGAAGTGCTCCTTCTCGAAGTGCATTTGCTTCCAAGTTCTCGAGTTCTTCGAATGTTCCAACCCCGCTCCTGAACATCTTCAGGTTATACTCCTTCCTGCTTCTTCTAATCTCTCCAATATCGTCAAACACATCATTCACCGGGTCGTTCGGAGAGCACCCGCACAATAAGAAGCTTGGATCGTGAAATGACCCGTAGACGCAGTGCGGAGCCTCGGGCTAGCTTTACACCCTCGTTTAGAACCGTCAACCAATAATGGTTTCGGCTTGAATTAACCTGAAAGTGAGCCGAAAGCAAGTAGGATTCAAGCTGAGAATGAACATACCTCAATTCGTCTCTATGCGTGAATCTAATCGGCTGATTCTTGGTTCAGTTTCTGTTGCCCGCACCATTAGACCCACACACACAAACTAGAACGACGGTTCAAATTACAGTGCTGGCACCACGAGTACACACACGAAAATCATGTTAACGACTAATGGCGACGGCGGGAGAGGTTTATACATTCGACGGGTGGAATTTGAATTCATGAGCGAAACGACCGAAAAGAGTGTTCCGCACGAACAGCTCCTCGTTGTCTCGGGCCTGCTTGCCGGCTTTTCGTTTACAGCGCTGATGCTCATGCTGCAGTCTCCCGAGTCGTTCCGCGCGCAGATCTGGCCAGGGTATTCTGACGCCTACTTCGTCCTTCTGGTAAGCATACTGTCCATCGTTTCCTCGGATCTGATCTGTTGCAGTCTCGGAATGTCTATAGCCGCAGCGGGACGGGATCCTGAGTCGAGGCTGTGGACCTTCAACGGCGTGACTTTCCTGATTGGGCTTTTCGGGCTGATGTTGTTCATTCCCCTCATAGTCCTCCCGTTATCTTTCGTCACTGGCTTGGCGGTCTTCGTGTTCGAGGCATTGCTCATAATCTGGTATCGAAGACGCGGTCCAAAGACGCCATTAAGGCCACCCACAAGTTGACTGAGCGGCTACGGTTCAAATTTGGTCGGCCGCACCACTAGTACCACACACATACAAAAATAATTGGATGCTGATCTCACTCGAAAACAAGGACCTGATGAAATTGCCGCCAAAACTTACTCTGCGATGTGCCCAATGTCACACTCCATTCGAGAAGATTGGCTGGATTATTGGAGCGAGAGCTGGTATCGGAGGTATTCCAGGCTACGCCTGGTATTATGTCAAGTGCCCTAATTGTGGCAAACGACACTGGAACAAACTTATTCACCTCGAAATAGGCAAACGACCACGATGACATCTGTGAGTGGTACTCTCGGTGCGCACACAACACAATTGAAGCTACCAACTCAACTCCTCCCAATTTTCTCTGTTTTGGTCACAGTGGTGGTGGGTCTAGTAGTGCGCGCACATACACAATAACCGTCAGTGCGGTTTCCGCACTTGCCTTTAGATGGGAGCCAATTAACTGAAATCGAGGTTGGTAAAAAGAAAGGGAAACGAGTCGTCGGGTTTTCTCATCTGAGACAGCGTATGCTAGAATATTGTGGGTAATTGATCCAATTTTGCCAGGGTGTCCTCGAAAGACCAGGTGGCATTGATTTTGGTCGTGTTCCATTGGATGAGCCTGCTTTGTAGTATGAAATTCCTGACAGCCTCGATGTCTGTAGCTTCCATAACGGCCAGTATGACGTGCTCGGGACCGTAGACATTCATCGTGACAATTTTCACGCCTAACTTCTTGGCCAGGTCGGGCATTTCCTTGGCGCCCTGTTTCATCATCTGTCGGGTCTTTGCGTTAGACATGGGGCACAGTTCGGGAGGATGCTCGGCAAAAACGACAAACTGCATTCACTTCACCTCGCACCTTGAACTCATCTGTTTAAATTAATGAGTCTTTTCGGACACTCGTTCCAAACGTAGTCGTGTGTGTGGGTCTATTGGTGCGCGTACACACACGAGGTTATTGCCTTTTGAATTCCGTCAATGGGGCTATCGTTTTCCTCAGTAGAATCTCGGAGTGACCTGGAACAATCCAGTTCTTCAGTTCACCTACGACTTCATAGCCGCGTCGTTCGTATAACCTCTGAACACGGCCATTGAACGATGACACACAGATGAACACGTTTGGGGTTTCGCTTAGGATTCTCTTCTCAACGTAATCCATCAGTTTGCTTCCAAACCCTTTGCCTCGCCATTGAGGAGCAACGCAGACTGACTGAAGATAGCCAACAAAGGCACCGTGCATGGTGAGAATAGTGAATCCTACGATCTCATTACGTACCATGGCTAAGTAGACTTCTCTTGAAGGGTCGGTCAGAACCTTCAGAGACGCATCACAATCCCGTCGTAGAGTTATCCAAGGCTCCGAATTCGCCATCATACGAGCGCATATCTCCGCGTCCGCTCTGCCACCGAGTCTTCGTATCTCTATCTCATGTTCGCGTGCGTTAGTCGTCATTCCAAATCGCTTTCAATTGAGCCAATATGCGAGCAATAGAATTTGAACCATCGTTTTATTGTATGTGGTACTAGTGGTGCGCACACACACTTCAACGACAAACCTAACGGTTCAATTCTCGATGCACAATCAGGTCGCACTTCGCCTCCGATTCGGCGTTACGGGTAGGTTATGAGTTCTTTCTCTTCAAGCGCGTCTTGCAGTTTTGCGATGGATCTGTGAACCTCCGCCTCTTTCTTGGCGCCCGTACAAACGAGTTTTCCGCTTCCGAAGATTAGTATGACCACTTTGGGCTCGTCCATTCTGTAGATAAGGCCAGGGAACTGTTCGGGTTCATACATGGTGCGTTTCAGTGAGTAGGTTGCCTTTTCCAAATCAATATGGCCGCCTAAACCTGCCGAGGCTACTATGTTTTGAACCTGAATCTCAGGCTTACCCAGAATGACGATCCCGTTACGGTTGAGCTCGTCCACAACCTTCATGACGGCCTTGTGAGCCTGCCGCTCCGACTTCGACCCAGTACAGACCATTTTACCCGAGCCGAAGATCAAGGTAGTGGACTTCGGTTTCTTCAAATGATAAACTAAACCAGGAAATTGTTCAGGCCGATATTCGACGCCAGGGAATACGCGGACAATAGAGTTCAGGTCAATATTCTGATGGAGATTACCTGTCGCGACCACGTTCTCAATGTTGATGTACGCTTTATGTTCGGCCAGAGGGCGCACCCGAGTGATACTT